>NZ_AP014862.1:2473253-3091567 GCF_002355475.1 Pseudomonas furukawaii
CTGGCGCAGCGCGTCGCCCGTGCTGTCCACCACGCAGCGGCTGCCGCGTCGTCGGGCCTGCTCCAGTAGCTGCGGCAGGAAGTCCGCCGCCAGCCCTTCCGGCAGGCTGCCGCTGATGACCAGGTAGTCCGCCAGGGGCGCCCTGTCCAGGGCCGACAGCACCGCGGCCTGCTCCTGGGCGGAAAGGGGACTGCCGGGAAGCACGAACCGGTACTGCTGGCCGTCGGCCTGGTTGGTCAGGTTGATGCACTCGCGGGTCCAACTGGCCGTGGGGACCGCCTGGCGGGGAACGCCCTCGGCATCGAGCAGGTCGAGCAGGTGCGCGCCGGTGGAGCCCCCGACGGGAAAGAGCGCCAACGCCTCGCCGCCGAGCCGTCGGATCGCCCGCGCCACATTGATCCCACCCCCTCCAGGCGCGTACACCGGCGGGCTGCAGCGCAGCTTGTCATGGGGGCTCAGGCGAGGAACCGCCGTGGCCATGTCCAGGGCGGGATTCAGGGTAAGGGTCAGGATGCGCTGGGCGGCCATGGCGGATACTTCCAGACGGTGAGGTCTGGTTTCAGCCTAGGCGATGCCCGGGAGCGCGCGAGCGCCGCCGGCCCAAGGCATAATCCCGTCTTTGCCCTCCAGGAGCCCCCCATGCTGCTCGATTTCTCCCAGCTGGCACCGCTGGACGCCTACCGTTGGCTGGCCAATACCGTGACGCCCCGTCCCATCGCCTGGGTCTCCACCCTGTCGAAGGATGGCGTCAGCAACCTCGCGCCCTTCAGTTTCTTCCAGGTGATCAGCGACAACCCGGCCACCTTGCTGGTGAATATCAACACCCGCGCCGATGGCCAGCTCAAGGACACGCTGCGCAACCTCCGCGACACCGGCGAGCTGGTGATCCAGCTGGTGTCCTTCGCCCAGGCCGAAGCGATGAACGCCAGCGCGGCCGGCCTGCCCCATGGCGTCAGCGAGTTCGAGCACTGCGGTATCGCCACCCAGTCGTCGCTGCGGGTCCGGCCGCCGAGGGTGGCCGGAGCGCCGGTGGCCTTCGAGTGCCGGGTGGCGGAAGTGCAGCCCTATCCGCGCGCCAACCCCAACAGCCACCTGGTCTTCGCCGAGGTGCTGCTGGCCCATGTGGATGATGCGGTGGTCAACGAGGCGGGCCGGGTGGACCCCCATCGCCTGGACCTGGTGGGGCGCCTGGGTGGCAGTGCCTACACTCGTACCCTCGACACCTTCAACATGACGCGTCCGGCCTGAGCCTCCGGCGATCAGCGGCTCGCGCTGCGCGCGAGCTGCTGGCGCAGCCATTTGTCCATCTCGACGATGGCGCAGGTGGCCACCGCCGTGCCCAGGCACCAGGCCCAGCCCAGGCCGTCGAGGCCCTGGGTGCCGAACAGGGCCTGGAACGCCGGTACGTAGGTGAAGGCGAGTTGCAGCAGCACCATCAGGCCCACCATGCCCCACACCATGGGGTTGTCCCAGAGGCCGAAGCGCGCCGGGCCGCTCAGGCGCCGGCTGCTGAACAGGTAGCCGATCTCGCCGAACACCAGGGCGTTCACCGCCAGGGTCCGGCCGGCCTCCAGGGTCCAGCCCAGTTGCTGGGTATGGATGAACAGGCCGAGGCTGGCGACGGTCAGCAGCACCGACACCAGCAGGATCTTCCACAGCAGCTCGCCGGATAGCAGCGGGGCCCTGGGGTCGCGGGGCGGACGGTCCATCAGGTCGTCCTCGGCGGGCTCGAAGGCGAGCGCCAGGGCCAGGGTGACGGCGGTGATCATGTTCACCCAGAGGATCTGCAGGGGCGTGATGGGCAGGGTCAGGCCCATCAGGATGGCGGTGAGCAGGACGATGGCCTGGGCGCCGTTGGTGGGCAGGATGAAGAGGATGGATTTCTTCAGGTTGTCGTAGACGGTCCGGCCTTCCTCCACCGCGTGGGCGATGGTGGCGAAGTTGTCATCGGCCAGGACCATCTGCGCCGCCTCCTTGGCCGCCTCGGTGCCCTTGATGCCCATGGCCACGCCGATGTCGGCGCGTTTCAGGGCGGGTGAGTCGTTGACCCCGTCGCCGGTCATGGCCACGCGCTCGCCGATGGCCTGGAGGCGTTCCACCAGGCGCAGCTTGTGGCTGGGGCTGGTGCGGGCGAAGACGCTGGTTTCCCGGAGCAGGGCATCCAGCTCGGCGTCGCTGAGGTCATCCAGGTCGGCGCCGGTCAGGGGCGTGCCGGCCGGCAGGCCGAGGCGTTCGGCGATGGCGGCGGCGGTGGCGGCGTGGTCGCCGGTGATCATCTTCACCTCGATGCCGGCGCTGTGGCATTCGGCGATGGCGCGGATGGCTTCCTCCCGGGGCGGATCGATCATGCCCACCAGGCCCAGCAGCGCGAAGCCGCTTTCCAGGTCGCCGTGGTCCAGTTCCCGCTGGCCGCCGCCGACGTTGCGGCGGGCGAGGCCGATCATGCGCAGGCCGGCGGCGGCCCCTTCCTCCAGGACTTCATCCCAGATGCGCGGGTCCAGCGGCTCGGCGGCGTCATCCCGCCATTGCCGGTCGCACACTTCCAGCAGGCGCTCCGGTGCCCCGACGAGGTAGATCACCCCCTCGCCACGCTCGTCCCGGTGCAGGCTGGCCAGGTAGCGGCGCTCGGAGCTGAAGGGGATGGCATCCATCCTCGGGCGGCGTTCGGACTCGTCGTCCGAATCCAGTTGCAGCTTGCCCGCCAGGGTCAGCAGGGCGGCTTCCGTGGGGTCGCCGGTGATGCACCACTGGTCGTTCACCGCGCAGAGGCTGGCGCTGTTGGCCAGGAGGCCCGCGCGGGCCAGTTCGTGGAGGTCGTGGGCGAGGTCGGCGTCGGGGCTCACGTCGCCCTCGGGCGCATAGCCGACGCCGCTGACGTCGAAACGCCGTGCGGCCGTGTAGACACGCTGCACCGTCATTTCATTGCGGGTGAGGGTGCCGGTCTTGTCGGAACAGACCACGGTCACCGCGCCCAGGCTTTCCACGGCCGGAAGCCGGCGGATGATCGCCTGGCGCCGGGCCATGCGTTGCACGCCCAGGGCGAGGATGATGGTCAGCACGGCCGGCAGTCCCTCGGGAATGGCCGCCACGGCGAGGCCCACGGCGGCCATCAGCATCTCGTCCGCGCCATAGCCCCGCAGCAGGACGCCGAAGGCGAAGGTGGCCGCCGCCAGGGCGAGGATGATCAGCGTCAGTTGCCGGGCGAAGCGCGCCATGTCGGCCAGCAGCGGGGTCTGCAACTGTTCCACCGAACCCAGCAGGTGGCTGATGCGGCCCAGTTCAGTGTCCCCGGCGGTGGCCACCACCAGGCCGAGGCCGCTTCCGGCGCTTACCAGGGTGCCGGAGTAGGCCATGCTGTGGCGGTCGCCCAGGCTGGCGTGCTCCGCCACGGGCTGGCTGGTCTTGTCGGTGGGGACGGACTCGCCGGTGAGGGCGGCTTCCTCGATGCGCAGGTCGCGGGTTTCCAGCAGGCGCAGGTCGGCGGGTACCCGGTCGCCGGCCTCCAGCAGGACCAGGTCGCCGGGGACCAGGTCCTCCGCCGGCACCTGGCGCACCTCGCCACCTCGTTTCACCCGGCTGTCCAGGGTCAGCAGCTTCTGGATGGCGCGCATGGCCGATTCGGCCTTGCCTTCCTGGATGAAGCCCACCACGGCATTGATCAGCACCACGCCGAAGATCACCGCGCTGTCCAGCCATTCTCCCAGAGCCAGTGTGACCAGGGTGGACGCCAGCAGGACATAGATCAGCAGGTTGTGGAACTGCAGCAGGAAACGCTTGAAGGGGCCCACGCCGGCTCGTTCCGGCAGGCGATTGGGGCCGTGGCTGGCGAGGCGGCGCTCGGCCTCCGCGGACTCCAGCCCGAGGGGTGTGCTGTCCAGCGCGTGCAGGCTGGCTTCGGCGCTCCGGGCGTGCCAGTGCGGCGGGGTGGGATGGGTCATGGCGGCCTCCTTGGCGAATCTGTTGCTTAGCCTAGATCTGTCAGTTCCATGGCGTATTGGCGTAGGTCATTTCTGAAGAACTTGCTTAGCCCGCTTGGAAAACGATCCAGAAGCGACCTTCATTTAGTCAAAAACAGCATGGCGCCCGAGGTTGGCAGGAATGTGGCTTGTCGCCACTATCCCGCAGCTCCTAAGGTCGGCCGATAAAGGAAGCGGATAGCGTTTCGCGTCCATGCAGTCGTCGCCTTGCGGGGAGGTTGGAGCATGTGGACTGTCGTACAACGTGGGCTGGCCAGCCTGAGTACCGCCAACAAGCTGATGCTGGGATTCGGCACCGTGCTGCTGCTGACGCTGGTGGTGGCCGCCACCGGCTTCACCGCGCTGCGTGCGGTGGATGAACGGGCCCGCCTGCTGGAGGAGATGCGCGCCATCAGTGGCGATGTGGCGGCCATGCGCGGGACGGAGAAGGACTACGCCATCAGCGGCGACGGAAAGCGGGCCGACGCGCTGCGCCAGCAGGCCGATGCCGTGGTGGCCCGCAGCGAGGCCCTGGCGGGGCGGCTCCAGGGGCCGGGGCGCGAAGCCCTGGCCGAGGTGTCCCAGGCGATGGCCGAGTACCGGGCCGCCTTCGATCGCTACGTGGAGCTGGCGGATAACCAGCGGCTGTCCCTGGAAGCGGCCAACTGGCTGGTGGTCAGCGCATCCAACAGCCTCGACGTGCTGCAGAGCGGCCTCAATGAGGATGGCGTCGACCTGCTCAAGCGTTCCCAGGGCGCGGAGGGCGCGGACCTGGTGACCCAGGGTGGACAGATCAGCCGGGTCTACCAGTTGCTGTTGCAGGCCCTCAACCAGGCCCGCCAGCGCCTGGAGCAGAGCCGCACGTCCGGTGAGGCGGTCGCCCCGGAAATCCAGGAGGCCCTGGATGCGCAGAAGCAGGCCGCCGAGCTGCGCGATGCCATGCAGGACCCGGGGTACGCCGCCGTGCTCACCGAGGTCATCGGCAATGTCGATTCGTTCAACGAACGGCTCAAGGAATACACCGGCATCCTCGAACAGCAGCGACGCGAGTACGCCCACCTGGCCAGCCAGGCCGAGCGCGTCGTGCAGGCCGTGGAGCGGGCTTACGAGCAGCAGAAGGCCGCCATGCAGCGACAGCAGGACAGCAGCTCGGCGCTGATCCTCCTGGCCGCCGCCCTGGCCCTGGCGATCGGCCTCGCGGCCACCCTGGTGATCAGCCTGGCCATCGTCCGGCCGCTGCGCCGGGTGATCGGTCTCGCCCGGCAGATCGCCGACGGCGACCTCAGTGCCCGCATCGAGGTGCAGCGCCGCGACGAGATCGGCCAGTTGCTGGAGGCCATGGCGGGCATGTCGGCCAATCTGCGGGACATGGTGGGACGCCTGCAGGGCGGGGTGGCGCAGATCTCCGCCTCGGCCCAGGCGCTGTCCAGCGTCACCGAGCAGACCCGTGTCGGGGTGAATGGCCAGAAGGAAGAAACCGACCAGGTGGCCACCGCCATGAGCCAGATGGCCGCCACCGTGCAGGAGGTGGCGCGCAACGCCGAAGCCGCCGCCAGTTCCACCGAGGCCGCCGACCAGCGCGTCAGCAGCGGCAGCCGGGTGGTGCGCCAGACCCTGGAGCGGATCGACCAGCTGGCCCGGGCGATGGAGGAGAGCACCGCCAGCATCCAGCGGCTCAGCCAGGACACCCAGAGCATCGGCACCGTGCTGGACGTGATCAAGAGCGTCGCCGAGCAGACCAACCTGCTGGCGCTGAACGCCGCCATCGAGGCGGCCCGGGCCGGCGACCAGGGGCGGGGATTCGCCGTGGTGGCCGACGAGGTACGGGCCCTGGCCCGGCGCACCCGGCAATCCACCGAGGAGATCGAGCGGCTTATCGCCACCCTGCGCGAGGGCGTGCGCAGCTCGGTTGAACACATGCAGCAGAGCGGCGCGCTGGTGGGGCTCACGGTGCAGGATGCCGGTCTCACCGAGGAAGCCCTGGCGGGCATCGCCGAGGCGGTGAACCTGATCCACCAGATGAACCAGCAGATCGCCGCGGCGGCGGAACAGCAGAGCGCCGTGGCCGAGGAGATCAACCGCAGCGTCACCAGCATCCGCGACGTGGCCGACCAGTCCGCCCTGGCCATGGAGGAAACCGCGTCCTCCAGCGTGCAGCTGGCGCGCCTGGGCAACGAACTGCAGGGGATGGCCTCCAGCTTCCGCCTCTGAAGCGCTCGCGCCGGGGGAGGGCGGGAATATCTGCAGGATCCGGCATTCCGTCACCCGGTCCGGCGCCCTAGAATGGTGCCCCTGTCCAACCGGCCTGGAGTGTCGCGATGCTGAAGATCTGGGGGCGAATCAATTCCACCAACGTGCGCAAGGCGCTCTGGGCCGCCGAGGAGGCCGGCGTCGCCTACGAGCGGCAGGACGCCGGCGGTGCCTTCGGCCGGGTCAACGACGCCGCCTACCGGGCCCTCAACCCCAACGGACTGGTGCCCCTGATCGAGGACCACGGCCTGGTGCTCTGGGAGTCCAACGCCATCGTCCGCTACCTGGCCGCGCGCTACGCCGCCGGCAGCCTCTACCCGGAGTCGCCGGTGCAGCGTGCCGAGGGCGACAAGTGGATGGACTGGGCCACCTCCAGTTTCGCCGGGCCTTTCCGGGATCTGTTCTGGGGCACCCTGCGCACGCCGCCGGCCGAGCGTGATCCGGCACGGATCGAGGCCGCCCTCGATCGCTGCGGCGAACTGCTGGCGATCCCCGACCGAGCCCTGGCCCAGCGGCCTTATCTCTCCGGCGAAGCCTTCGCCATGGGGGACATTCCCCTGGGCTGCTTCGCCTACGCCTGGTTCGAGATGCCCATCCAGCGGCCCGACCTGCCGCACCTCGAGGCCTGGTACCAGCGCCTGCAGGACCGCCCGGCCTACCGCAAGGCGGTGATGACGGCGCTGACCTGAGACGGGTCGGCATCGACGCGCCTGTCCGGGTTCGCCGAGCCGCCCCACTGAACCTAGGCTGATGGGCAGCGATGCGCGGTTGATTTCGCGCCCATCCGACCTTATTTAGCTCCTTCCCCATGAAGCAGACGAATCCATCATGAGTTCCGCCCTGTCCATCCGGCAGTTGACCAAGACCTACGGCAACGGCTTCCAGGCCCTCAAGGGCATCGACCTGGAAGTGGCCGAAGGCGACTTCTTCGCCTTGCTCGGCCCCAACGGCGCCGGCAAATCCACCACCATCGGCATCCTGTCCACCCTGGTGAACAAGACCAGCGGCAGCGTGAGCGTGTTCGGCCACGACCTGGACAAGGAGCCCTACGCGCTGAAGCGCTGCCTGGGCGTGGTGCCCCAGGAATTCAACTTCAACCAGTTCGAGAAGGTCTTCGACATCGTCGTCACCCAGGCCGGTTACTACGGCATCCCGGCGAAGATCGCCAAGGAGCGCGCCGAGCGCTACCTGACCCAGCTGGGCCTGTGGGACAAGCGCAATTCGGCGTCCCGCGAGCTGTCCGGGGGCATGAAGCGGCGCCTGATGATCGCCCGCGCGCTGATCCACGAGCCACGCCTGTTGATCCTCGACGAACCCACCGCCGGCGTGGACATCGAGCTGCGGCGCTCCATGTGGAGCTTCCTCACCGAACTGAACGAGCAGGGGATCACCATCATCCTCACCACCCACTACCTGGAAGAGGCCGAGCAGCTCTGCCGCAACATCGGCATCATCGACCACGGCCGCATCGTCGAGAACACCAGCATGAAGGAGTTGCTGAAGAAGCTGCACAAGGAAACCTTCCTGCTGGACCTCAAGGAGCCCCTGGAGGTGCTGCCCCAGCTCAACGGCTACCCGGTCGAGCTGGTGGATGACCACACCCTGGAAGTGCAGGTGGAGAAGAGCCAGGGCCTGACCGAACTGTTCCGGCAACTGGCGGCGCTGAACATCGACGTGCTGAGCATGCGCAACAAGTCCAATCGCCTGGAGGAGCTGTTCGTGTCCCTGGTGGAGAAAAACCTGGCGAAGGTGGCCGTATGAGTTCGGAACTGCGCGCCAACCTGGTCGCCCTGGAAACCATCGTCACCCGCGAGGTGCGCCGCTTCATGCGCATCTGGCCGCAGACGCTGCTGCCCCCGGCCATCACCATGGCCCTGTACTTCGTGATCTTCGGCAACCTGATCGGCCGGCAGATCGGCGACATGGGCGGCTTCAGCTACATGGACTACATCGTCCCCGGCCTGATCATGATGTCGGTCATCACCAACTCCTACAGCAACGTGGTGTCCAGCTTCTTCGGCAGCAAGTTCCAGCGCTCGGTGGAGGAGCTGCTGGTGTCGCCCGTCTCGCCCCACACCATCCTGCTGGGCTACACCATCGGCGGTGTGCTGCGGGGCCTGGCGGTGGGCCTGATCGTCACCTTCCTGTCGCTGTTCTTCACCCAGCTTTCGGTCCATCACATCGGGGTGACCGCGCTGGTGGTGCTGCTGACCGCGACGGTGTTCTCCCTGGGCGGCTTCATCAACGCCGTGTATGCGCGGAACTTCGACGACATCTCCATCATCCCCACCTTCGTGCTGACGCCGCTGACCTACCTGGGCGGGGTGTTCTACTCCATCAGCATGCTGCCGCCGTTCTGGCAGACGGTGTCCCTGGCCAACCCCATCCTGCACATGGTCAACGCCTTCCGTTACGGCATCCTCGGCGTCTCCGACATCAACATCGGCGTCGCCATCGCCCTGATGCTGCTGACCACGGCCATCCTCTACCTGGTGTGCATCCGCCTGCTGGTGAGCGGGCGCGGCATGCGCCAGTAAACCGGGAAACATAGCGACACAGACTGGCGTTATCCTCTTTCATGACGCCCGTGGAAGTCTGCCGAGACAGTCGGCAGACTTCATTTTCCCCTCCCTCCAGTCGCAGAGGCCCCGGATGAAGTTCCCTCGCATCGCCTGCCTGTTGTTCGGGGCGTTCGCCTCGTGGTCCGCGTTCGCCCAGGAGGCTCCCCTGGTGGAAGTGGCCGAGCCGCAACGGGCCCTGGTGCGGGACGAACTGGTGACCTTCGGTTCGCTGCGTTCCGACGAGTCGGTGATGATCCGGCCCGAGGTGGAGGGCCGGGTCGCCCGCCTGCATTTCCGTGAAGGGCAGACGATCAAGGGCGGCGACCTGCTGGTCAGCCTGGACGACGCCATCGCCCGCGCGGAACTGGCCCAGGCCCGGGCCAACCTGGACCTGGCGGAGAAGAGCTACGAGCGGGCGCGCATGCTGTTCTCCCGGGGCGCGAGCAACGCCCAGGCCCAGGACGAGGCCCAGTCCCAGCAGCAGGCCGCCCGCGCCAGCCTGGCCCTGGCCCAGGCGCGCCTGGACAAGACCCAGATCCGCGCGCCCTACGATGGCACCCTCGGCCTGCGCCAGGTGAGCGTCGGCGACTACCTCAGTGCCGGGCAGGACCTGGTCAACCTGGAAGTGCTCGACCCCTTGAAGGTGGATTTCCGGGTGCCGCAGAAGGCGGTGAGCCAGGTGAGCGTGGGCCAACCCATCGAGGTCAGCCTGGACGCCTATCCCGGCGAGCGTTTTCGCGGCGAGATCATCGCCCTCAACCCGCGCCTGGACGAAGTGGGGCGCAGCCAGGCCATTCGCGCGCAGATCGGCAACGCCGACCACCGGCTCAAGCCCGGCCAGTTCGTCAAGGTGTCGGTGATCCTCGCCGAGCGTCCCCAGGCCCTGCTGATCCCCGAGGAGGCGGTGATGCCCCTGGGGCAGCAGCTGTTCGTCAACCTGGTGGTGGATGGCAAGGTGGAGCGGCGTCCCATCAGGATCGGTCAGCGCCTGCGGGGCAAGGCCGAGGTCCGCGAAGGCCTGCAGGGGGGTGAGCAGGTCATCACCGCCGGCTGGCAGAAGGTCAGCCCGGGCCTGGAGGTCCGCACCGTGGCGCGGGGGGGCGCATGACCCTTTCCGACGTCTGCATCCGCCGGCCGGTCTTCGCCACCGTCCTCTCGCTGATCCTGGTCCTGCTGGGCCTTCTGGCCTACCAGCGGCTGGCGGTGCGGGAGTATCCCAACATCGATGTGCCCATCGTCACCGTCAACGTCATCTACCCCGGCGCCAGCCCGGAGATCATGGAGTCCCAGGTGGCCCAGCCGGTGGAGGATGTGCTGTCCGGCATCGAGGGACTCGATTTCGTGGCCTCCATCAGCCGCTCGGAGAACACCCAGATCACCGCCCAGTTCCGACTCGGCACCAACGCCGACGAGGCCGCCAACGATGTGCGGGATCGCCTGGGCCGCGTGCGCGGCCTGCTGCCGGACGAGATCAACGAGCCCATCGTGCAGAAGGTGGAGGCCGACGCCCAGCCGGTGATCTGGATCGCCTTCTACAGCGAGCGGCACTCGGCGATGGAGATCACCGATGTGCTGGAACGGGTGATCCGCGATCGGGTGCAGACCATCCCCGGCGTGTCCGAAGTGCAGATCCGCGGCGCCCGGCGCTTCGCCATGCGCATCTGGCTGGACCCGGAAAAGCTCGCCGCCCACGACCTCACGGTGCAGGACGTGGAAGACGCCCTGCGCCGGCAGAACGTGGAGATCCCGGCCGGCCGCATCGAGTCGGTGCAGCGCGAGTTCAGCGTGCTCTCGGAGACCGACCTGCGCACACCCGAGCAGTTCAACGAGCTGATCCTCAATGACCGGCGCGGCTACCTGCTGCGCCTGTCCGACGTCGGCCATGCCGAGATCGGCGCGGCGGACGTGCGTAGCATCGTGCGCTTCAAGGGGCGCTCGGCGGTGTCCCTGGGCCTGGTCAAGCAGGCCACGGCCAACCCCCTGGAAATCTCCGACGGCCTGGACGCCGCCATGCCCGAGCTGCGGGCGTTGCTGCCGGATGGCATGGAGATGACGGTCGCCAACGACAGCTCGCTGTTCATCCGCGAATCCATCGACAACGTCTACACCACCATCTGGGAAGCGGTGGTGCTGGTGATCCTGATCATCTTCCTGTTCCTCCGCTCCCTGCGCGCCACGCTGATTCCCCTGGTGACCATCCCGGTGTCGCTGATCGGCGCCCTGAGCCTCATGGTGCTGCTGGGCTTCTCCATCAATACCCTGACCCTGCTGGCCATGGTGCTGGCCATCGGCCTGGTGGTGGACGACGCCATCGTGGTGCTGGAGAACATCCACCGGCACATCGAGGAGGGCATGTCACCGATGCAGGCGGCCTTCAAGGGCAGCCGCGAGATCGCCTTCGCGGTGGTCGCCATGACCCTGACCCTGGCCGCCGTCTATGCGCCCATCGGCTTCATGCAGGGCACCTCGGGCAAGCTCTTCACCGAGTTCTCCTGGACCCTGGCGGGGGCGGTGCTGGTGTCCGGCTTCGTCGCCCTGACCCTGTCCCCGATGATGTGCGGCCACCTGCTCAGGCCCCACACGGCCCAGCATGGCCGGCTCTACAACCTGATCGAGGGCTTCCTCAACGGGCTGACCTACAGCTACCGCCATGTGCTGGAGCGGGTGCTGCGTGCCTGGAGGCTGGTGGTCCTGCTGCTGGTGGGCATCCTCGCCCTCTGCCTGCTGCTGTTCAGCGGCCTGCGCAGCGAGCTGGCGCCCACCGAGGACACCGGCACCATCGTCGGCTCCATCAACGGACCGGACGGCGCCACCATCGAGTACACCAGCCGCTACGCCAAGCAACTGGAGGAGGCCTATTCGAGCATCCCCGAAGCCAACCGTTTCATGGTGGTGGTGGGCTTCCCGACGGTGGCCCAGGGGCTGTCCTTCCTCAAGCTGGAGGACTGGGACGACCGTGAGCGCAGCCAGTTCGAGATCCGTGACGAACTCCTGCCCAAGCTGCGGGACATTCCCGGCGTCCGCGCCTTCCCCATCAACCGGCCGCCGCTCGGGCAGAGTGCGCGCAACCAGCCGGTGAACTTCGTCATCCGTTCCTCCCTGGAGTACAGCGAGCTGCAGCGGTACGTCGACCAGTTGCTGGAGCGGGTGCGCGACTACCCCGGACTGGAAAGCCTGGACAGCGATCTCAAGCTCAATTCGCCGCAGCTCAAGGTCACGGTCAACCGCGAGCAGGCGGTGGCGGTCGGAACGGATGTCGCCGCCATCGGTCGCAGCCTGGAAAGCCTGTTCGGCAGCCGCCAGGTGACCCGTTTCAAGCAGAACGGCGAGCAGTACGACGTGCTCGTGCAACTGGCCAACGTCGACCGCAGCAATCCGGAGGACCTGTACCGGGTCTACGTGCGCGGGCGCAACGACAGCATGGTGCAACTGGCCAACCTGATCGAGGTGCAGGAAACCGTCGCGCCCCGGGAGCTGAACCACTTCAACCAGTTGCGGGCGGTCACCGTCACCGCCAACGTCGGTTCCGGCCATACCCTGGGCGAGGCCCTGGACCACCTGGAAACCGTCGCCCGCGAGGTGTTCCCGCCGGACACCCAGTTCGACTACACCGGCACCTCTCGGGACTTCAAGGCGTCCAGCAGCGGCGTGGCGCTGATCTTCGCCCTGGCCCTGGTGTTCATCTACCTGGTCCTGGCGGCGCAGTTCGAGAGCTTCATCGATCCCCTGATCATTCTCTTCAGCGTGCCGCTTTCCATGGCCGGCGCGCTGCTGGCGCTGACCCTCTTCGGCGGCACCCTGAACATCTACTCCCAGGTGGGGATGGTCACCCTCATCGGGCTGATCACCAAGCACGGCATCCTCATCGTCGAGTTCGCCAACCAGCTGCTGCGCCAGGGCGTCGACCTGCACGAGGCGGTGATGGAAGCCTCGGTGAAGCGCCTGCGGCCGATCCTGATGACCACCGGCGCCATGGTGCTCGGCTCGGTGCCACTGGCCATCGCCACCGGCGCCGGCGCCGAAAGCCGCCAGCAGATCGGCATGGTCATAGTCGGCGGCCTGCTGGTGGGCACCTTCTTCACCCTGTTCGTGGTGCCGACGCTCTACCAGCAATTGCGCCGCTGGAAACCGATCCAGGTCGAGGTGCCGGCGCCGGCCTGATCTGCGCATGTCGCGGCAGCCCACTCATCCTGGGCCATCATTCGCGAAAGTATCCGTCGCCCAGGCAAACGCCGTCGTCCTGCGATCACACCCGCTGGAAGAACATCGGGTAACGGTTCACCAGCCCATCCTCGTCCAGGGTCAGCACCGCCTCGAAGCCGCCGCCGTCGAGGTTCTGGTAGAGGTAGCGGTACTCGTCCAGGCGGGTGTAGGCCTGGCGCATGCGCCGCACGCTCAAGCGCGGCGCCTCGATGAAGACCACATCGATCTCCCGGCGCTCGCCCGGGTTGAGGAAGAGGCGCCAGATGCTCGGGCTGTTGGTGAAGGGGGTGGGCCAGAGGTCCAGGTCGAGGCAGCCGGACAGTTCCGCCAGGCGCTTGCCCTCGCCGTCGGACCAGTGCAGGCCGTCGCGCCGCAGCACCAGGCTCCGACTGCCGTCGCCATCACGAACCGCGGCCTGGAAGACCCGGGGCTCCCAGCCCTTTTCGTACTCCAGGTGATAGGTCAGGCGATAGGGCTGGCCATCGTCGTCGAAGGCCACCATCCCGGCGTCCGCCCGTCGGCCTTCCAGTCGGAAGTCCTCCAGCCCCTGGGCGGGCGCCCGGGGGTTCCAGAGGTGGGTCCAGAGGGCAGTGGTTCTCATGAGGGGGCCTCCAGCCGGCATTGGCTGAGCAGTGACAAGGTTAGCAGTCGGCGAGCGGGTTCCCGTCCAGCACCAGACCCACCTGACGGATCTTCGGCAGGCGCGCCACCACCAGCTGGTGAGAGCGGGTCAGCAGGTCCCGCAGCTCGGTGTCGCCCATGGGCCAGGGCGCCTGCATGGAAATCCAGTGGGCACGGGCCAGGTAGGGCGCCGGGCGGATGCCGGGGCGGTCCAGGTAACCGAGGAAGAGCTCCGGGTGGACCTTGAAGGCCAGTCCGTCGCCGAGGAAGTCGAGGATGGCGAACATCTTGTTGCCGGCCACCGAGAACACCCGGTTGCTGCCCCACTTGAGGTCTTCGCGGGCGCCCGGCAGCTGCAGGCAGAAGGTGGCGATCTGGTCGGATGTCATGGGATTGCCTGCTCCATCAGGTTCGGGATTCGCCGCGCAGCAGCCAGAGGGAAAGCAGCACGCCGGCCACGGCCATCAGTGCGGCCACCAGGAAGGTCGCCGCGAACCCCGCGCCACCGGCGATGGCGCCCATCAGCGGGCCGGCGATGCCCAGGGCCAGGTCGAAGAATACCGCGTAGGCGCCCAGGGCCGAACTGCGGCTGGCGGCGGGGATGCGGCTGACCGCTTCCACGCCCAGGGCCGGGTAGACCAGCGACAGGCCGAAGCCGGTGAGTGCCGCACCGACCAGGGCCAGCCAGGGCGTCGGCGCGGCCCAGAGCAGGAACAGGCCGAGGCTCTCCACCGCCAGGCAGATGATGGCCACCCGGTAGCCCCCCAGGCGCTTGATGCTGCTGACGAACAGCAGGCGCGCGCCGATGAAGGCGCAGCCGAAGGCGGTGAGGCACCAGGCGGCGCCGCTCCAGCCGAGATCGGCGTAGTAGAGGGTGACGAAGGTGGCCAGGGTGCCGAAGCCGATGGAGCCCAGGGCCAGCGCGGTGCCATTGGGGGCGATGCGCAGGAAGACGTTGGTGAACGGCAGCCGCTCGCCCTGGACGATGGGCGCGGGCCGTTTGGGCCAGGCCAGCAGCAGGGCGGCGGCGCAGAGCAGGGCGATCAGGGCGCCGATGCTCCAAAGTCCCAGGCCATCCACCATCACCACGCCCAGCGGCGCACCGATGGCCACCGCGCCGTAGGAGGCGATGCCGTTGAAGGAGATCACCCGGGCCATGTTCTCCGCCCCCACCAGCCCCACGCCCCAGCTGATGGAGCCGGTGCCCACCAGGCCCTGGCCGATGCCCAGCAGCACGCGGCCGCCCAGCAGCAGCGCCAGGCTCGCCAGGGGAAACTGCGCGAGGGAGGTGGACAGCAGTGTCAGCACCCCCGAAAGGCCGCAACTGGCCAGGCCGTAGATCACCGCGCGCTTGGGTCCGAGGCGGTCCGCCAGGCTTCCGGACATGGGGCGCGAGAGCAGCGTGGACAGGTACTGGGTGCTGATGACGATGCCCGCCATCACCGAGCCGTAGCCCATGTCGTCGTGGACGTATCCGGGCAGCACGGCGATGGGCAGGCCGACGCAGAGGAAGCTGATGAAGGTGAAGAAGACGATGGAGACGATCTGCAGGGTAGGGGAGGACGCGGCCGGTTGTGGCGTGCTCATGACAGAACCTGGATTCGGAGGCGGGGCGGAACGCGGGCCATCATCCCCGACTCGGCCAGCCAAGGAAAGCGTGTCGATCACCGTTGCGGCGGCCTGGGCTCAGACGACGGTATGGCGCCCTTCGGGGAAGGCCTCGGCCAGGTGCTCGATCCAGGCGCGCACCGCCGGCAGCAGGCCGCGCCTGTGGGTGTAGACGGCCTGCAGATGCCCGCCGGGCAGGCTCCAGTCCGGTAGCAGGCGCACCAGGGCGCCGCTGCGCAGCTCGGCCTCGCAGTTCATCTGCGGCAGCATGGTGAAGCCGAGGCCGGCCAGTGCCGCGTGCTTGCGGACATCGAAGTCCTCGATGCCGAGGCGGGCTTCCAGGGCGATCTCCCGGCGCTGGCCATCGGCGTCGTAGATTGTGTGATGGATACGCCGGTCACGCTCCAGGGCGCCGAGTGCCGGTAGCCGCTGCAGATCGTCCGGGGTGCGGATGTCCTGGCCTTCCAGCAGGACGGGCGAGGCCACCAGGTAGGCCTGGGCCGGGCTCAGGTAGCGGGCGATCAGGCTGGGGTCCTCGTCGGCGGGTTCGCGCACGCGCAGGGCCACGTCCACACCTTCCTCTCGCAGGTCCACCCGGCGGTTGGTGAGGATCAGGTCGAGTTGCACCATGGGATGACGGGCGAGGAAGTCGGCGATCATTTCCTTCAACAGGGAATGGGCCAGCTCCGTCGGGCAGGACACCCGCAGCCGCCCACGGGGCTCGGCGGTCAGGCTGGCCACCGCCTCGTCCGCCTGCTCGGCTTCGGCCAGCATCGCCTGGCAATGGCGCAGGTATCGCTCCCCGACATCGGTGAGGGCGAGCTTGCGGGTGGTGCGCTGCAGCAGGCGGACGCCCAGGCGCGTTTCCAGTTCCGCGATGCGCCGGGACAGTCGCGACTTGGGAACGCCCAGTGCTCGGCCGGCGGCGGAGAAGCCACCGTGCTCCACCACCCGGGCGAAATAGAGGAGATCGTTGAGGTCTTGCATGATGTCGTCCTGCAGGTGGGCGTATCAGGGCGCCACGCGTCGCCGTCGTGGCCGGGAACTGTCCCATGGGCATCCGGCACTGAGGCCGCGCATAATTTTCGTTCTATCAGTGAGACGCTGCATCACAAAATACCCATCTAATCAGGTTTTATCGTCATGTATAGGATTGCCCCATTCCGATCGGCCGTCGCCGGTCGCCCAACTGAGGCTAATCCACATGAAACTCCTGCACCTCGACTCCAGCATCCTCGGCGACGCATCCGCCTCCCGCCAACTGAGCCGCGCCGTGGTCGACGCCTGGGTGGCCGCCGAGCCCAGCGCCCAGGTCAGCTACCGCGACCTGGCCAACGATTCCATCAGCCATCTCTCGGCCCTGAGCCTGGTCGCCGGCGGTACGCCTTCGGAGTTGCGCGACGCCGCCCAGAAGCATGAGGCCGAGCTGGGCGAAGCCACCCTGAACGAGTTCCTTGCCGCCGACGCCATCGTCATCGGCGCGCCCATGTACAACTTCACCATCCCCAGCCAGCTGAAGGCCTGGATCGACCGCATCGCCGTCGCCGGCAAGACCTTCCGCTACACCGAGAGCGGCCCGGAAGGCCTGGCGGGCGGCAAGAAGGTGGTGATCGTCTCCACTGCCGGCGGTATCCATGCCGGCCAGGAAAGCGGCCAGGCCCACGAGGACTACCTGAAGCGGGTGCTGAACTTCCTCGGCGTGACCGATATCGAGATCGTCCGCGCAGAAGGACTGGCCTACGGCGATGAGCCCCGCGCCAATGCCTTCAGCTCGGCCAGGGCGCAGATCGGCGAGCTGTTCGCCACCGCCTGATTCGCCGGCCAGAATGAGAAAGCCCCGCATTGCGGGGCTTTTTCATGGGCGTTGGGTAGAGGAACGAAACCCAACAGCGCTGGCAGGCCGCCTTCAGACGATCACGCCCTGGCTGCGCAGGTAGTCGTCGTAGGTGCCGCTGAAGTCCGTCACGCCGTTCTCCGAGAGCTCGATGATGCGGGTGGCCAGGGAACCGACGAATTCGCGGTCGTGGCTGACGAAGATCAGGGTGCCGGGGTAGTTCTCCAGTGCCAGGTTGAGCGCCTCGATGGACTCCATGTCCAGGTGGTTGGTGGGTTCGTCCATCACCAGTACGTTGGGCTTCTTCAGGATCAGCTTGCCGAACAGCATGCGGCCCTGTTCGCCACCGGAGATCACCTTCACCGACTTCTTGATCTCGTCGTTGGAGAACAGCATGCGGCCGAGGGTGCCGCGCACCAGCTGTTCGCCACCCTGGGTCCACTGGCCCATCCAGTCGAACAGGGTCACATCGTCCTCGAAGTCCTCGGCGTGGTCCTGGGCGAAATAGCCCACGTCGGCGCTCTCGGTCCATTTCACTTCACCGGACATCGGCGGCATCTCGCCCACCAGGGTACGCAGCAGGGTGGTCTTGCCGATGCCGTTGGGACCGATGATGGCCACGCGCTCGCCGGCCTCGATCTGCATGGACAGGTTCTTGAACAGCGGCGTGCCGTCGAAGCCCTGGCTGACCTTGTCCAGGGTCACCGCCTGGCGGTGCAGCTTCTTGTACTGCTCGAAGCGGATGAAGGGGCTCACGCGGCTGGACGGCTTGACCTCCTCCAGCTGGATCTTGTCGATCTGGCGGGCGCGGCTGGTGGCCTGCTTGGCCTTGGAGGCGTTGGCCGAGAAGCGGCTGACGAACTGCTGCAGCTCGGCGATCTGCGCCTTCTTCTTGGCGTTGTCGGAGAGCAGGCGTTCGCGGGCCTGTTCGGCGGCGGTCATGTACTCGTCGTAGTTCCCCGGGAACAGGCGCAGCTCGCCGTAGTCCAGGTCCGCCATGTGGGTGCAGACGCTGTTCAGGAAGTGACGGTCGTGGGAAATGATGATCATGGTGCTGTTGCGCGCCGTGAGCACGCCTTCCAGCCAGCGGATGGTGTTGATGTCCAGGTGGTTGGTCGGCTCGTCCAGCAGCAGTACATCCGGGTCGGAGAACAGCGCCTGGGCCAGCAGCACCCGCAGTTTCCAGCCAGGGGCCACGGCGCTCATGGGGCCGAAGTGCTGGTCCAGGGGAATGCCCACGCCCAGCAGCAGCTCGCCGGCGCGGGACTCGGCGGTGTAGCCGTCCATCTCGGCGAACTGCACTTCCAGTTCGGCCACGGCCATGCCGTCGTCCTCGCTCATTTCCGGCAGCGAGTAGATGCGGTCACGCTCGGCCTTCACCTTCCAGAGTTCCTCGTGGCCCATGATCACGGTATCGATCACGCTGAAGTCTTCGTAGGCGAACTGGTCCTGGCGCAGCTTGCCCAGGCGGGTGTTGGGCTCAAGCATCACCTGGCCGGCGGAGGGCTCCAGCTCACCGCCGAGGATCTTCATGAAGGTCGACTTTCCGCAGCCATTGGCGCCGATCAGGCCGTAGCGGTTGCCGTTGCCGAACTTGACGGAAACGTTCTCGAACAGCGGCTTGGCGCCGAACTGCATGGTGATATTTGCGGTGGAGATCACGGTGGAATCCTGAGCGTGGGGCGCATGTGCGCAAAAAAGGCGGGATTGTAGCGTTTTCGCCTGGGCTCCGGGGAAAAGTTACCCACTGGATGCGGCCTTTCGGCGGAAACCGCAGGACCTCCAGCCGCAGTGCACCACGCCGGCCCAGGTTGCGCGCCGACTTGCGGCCTGTCGTAAAACCGTCAACTTGCGGCCTTAGCCTGAGGCGGCTTCCACGGCACTTTTCGACGCCTTCGCGCGTCGACCCACCTTCAAGGTGCAGGCCAGCCTGATCAGTTGGCCTCTTTTTTCGGACCCCTCGCCGTGGTGCGCTTCCAGGCAGCAGGAGCCATTCATGGAGATCGCCATCCAGCAGGTCCGTCGCGACGGACGGGACGAGTGGCTGGTGGAGGCCCTGGGGCTGCGAGTGCCTTTTCGCGATCGCGCGTCGGCGCTGGCCTTTGCCCTTCGGTTGCAGGAGCGGGTGGACGCGCCCCATCGGTTGCCGGCATCCCGGCCGGTGGGATGGGGCGTTACGCGGGAATGAGGCGATCGGGCCGTCGCGGTTTGCAATCACCGGCTAAGGTTCGGGAAGGCACATGCATGCTTTTCAGGATTGGCAACCAGCGGAGATGGATTGTGAAGACAGCACGAGTATTCGGCATCCTGGCCCTGCAGGCCTTCGCGCTCGCCGCCGTGGCGGGCGAGTGGCCGGCGGCCGGAGGGGAGAAGTTCACCCGGGAATGCATCGCCAGCGCGGCGGGGCAGGTGCCCCAGGAGAAGGCGGTGGCCTATTGCAACTGCTCCAACGGCATGATGCAGGAGGCCTTTACCACCGAGCAGTTGGCGGGGGTTACCGACGGGCGCAAACCGACCCAGGAGGAACTGGCGGTGCTCACCGATATTTCTCGTTCCTGTGCCCGGGAAACCCTGAAATAGTCCCGCCATCGAATGTTCATGAACGGACCTTAGGATGGGCGAAGCGCCACGGACGGCGCCCATCCTTCAGTCGCGGAAGAACACCTGCACCAGGTGATAGCCGAACTGGCTTTTCACCGGGCCATGGACGACGCGCACGGGCTTCTTGAAGATCACCTGGTCGATCACCCGGACCATCTGGCCGGGGCGAACCTCGCCCAGGTCGCCGCCGCGTTTGGCGGAAGGGCAGATCGAGTGTTTCCGGGCCAGGACGGCGAAGTCCTCACCTTTTTCCAGGCGCTTTTTCAGCTGTTCGGCTTCCGCCTCGGTCTTGACCAGGATATGGCGGGCAAGGGCCTTGGCCATGGGATTTCCTCTTGGACTGTGGAGCGGTTCATTGTGCCAGTACCGGCCGCCGCCATACAGTTGGCCACTGCCGATCCGCGTCGCGGCGGCCCCCACCCCAGATTGGATGTACTCGTCCCATGGACCTTTCCTCGATGTTGAAAATCCTGGCCAGCCAGGATGGTTCCGACCTCTACCTGTCCACCGGCGCCCCGCCCTGCGCCAAGTTCAACGGCCTGTTGCGACCCTTGAGCACCGAGCCCTTGAAGGCCGGTGACGTGGCCCGGATCGCCGAGTCGATCATGGATGCGGAGCAGCGGGCCGAGTTCGACAAAGAGCTGGAGATGAACCTCGCCATCTCCCTGCCCAATATCGGCCGCTTCCGCGTCAACATCTTCCGCCAGCGCAACGAGGTCTCCATCGTCGCGCGCAACATCAAGCTGGATATCCCGCGCTTCGAGGACCTCAAGCTGCCGGAGGTGCTGCTCAAGATGGTCATGGAGAAGCGCGGCCTGGTGCTCTTCGTCGGCGGTACCGGCTCGGGCAAGTCCACCTCGCTGGCGGCGCTGATCGATTACCGCAACCGCAACAGCGGCGGCCACATCATCACCATCGAGGACCCGGTGGAGTACGTGCACCGGCACAAGAAGTCCATCATCAACCAGCGCGAGGTGGGGGTGGACACCCGCAGTTTCCATGCGGCCCTGAAGAACACCCTGCGCCAGGCGCCGGACGTGATCCTCATCGGCGAGATCCGCGACCGCGAGACCATGGAGCATGCCCTGGCCTTCGCCGATACCGGCCACCTGGCCATTTCCACGCTGCACGCCAACAACGCCAACCAGGCCCTCGACCGCATCATCAACTTCTTCCCCGAGGAGCGCCGGCCGCAGTTGCTCAATGACCTGGGGAACAACCTCAAGGCCTTCGTCTCCCAGCGCCTGGTGCGGACCCAGGACGGCAAGCGCCGCGCGGCGGTGGAAGTGCTGCTGGGCACCTCCACCATCAGCGACCTGATCAAGCGCGGCGAATTCCACTCCATCAAGGAGATCATGGAGAAGTCCCGGGGCCTGGGCATGCAGACCTTCGACCAGGCGCTGTTCGACCTGGTGGTGGAAGGGGCCATCCCCGAGGACGAGGCGATCAAGAACGCCGATTCGGCCAACAACCTGCGCCTGAAGCTCAAGCTCTATCGCGACGGCCCAGCCACGTCACCGGCCAGCCCGACACCGACCGCCACCCCGGCACCGGCTCCGGCCGGCTCCGAGGAGGCCGCCAACTGGGGGATGGAGCTGACCCTGGAAGACCTCCCTGAAGACGAGCCGCCGGAAGACCCGGGGCGCCGCTTCTGACCCGTGCCGCAAACGAGAAGGCCGGCTCACTGG
Organism: Pseudomonas furukawaii; assembly: GCF_002355475.1. Lineage (NCBI taxonomy): Bacteria > Pseudomonadati > Pseudomonadota > Gammaproteobacteria > Pseudomonadales > Pseudomonadaceae > Metapseudomonas > Metapseudomonas furukawaii. The sequence continues at coordinate 2,494,576 of NZ_AP014862.1, forward strand.
AGCCGGCCTTCGTCTTTCGCTCAGTCCCCGCCGGGGCTGCTGGCGCTTTCCCGTTCCGGGCGAGGCGGCGTGGCGGGCGCCTCGAGCACCGAGACTTCCTCGCCATTGGCGTCGTAGAGCTTGCCGTCGAGGAAGTAGTCGCCTTCACGCAGTTTGGCGATGTCCTTCTGCCGCAGGAAGCGTCGCTCGGTGCCCGCGACGAACACCGACTGCCGGTCCGAGTTGCCCACCTTGAGGTGGTTGAACAGCAGGTTCAGCGCGATGGCCATGATGGCGGCCGAGCTGATGCCGGAGTGGAAGATGGTGGCGAACCAGCTGGGGAAGTGCTCGTAGAAGGCCGGTGCCGCGATCGGGATCATGCCGAAGCCGATGGAGCTGGCGACGATGATCAGGTTCATGTTGTTGCGGTAGTCCACCCGTGACAGCGTGCGGATGCCGCTGGCGGCCACGGTGCCGAACAGCACCACGCCGGCGCCGCCCAGCACCGAGGAAGGCACGGCGGCGATGATCCGGCCCATCAGCGGCAGCAGGCCCAGGGTGACCAGGATCAGCCCGCCGGTGGCCACCACGTAGCGGCTCTTCACCCCCGTGACCGCCACCAGGCCGACGTTCTGGGCGAAGGCGCTCTGGGTGAAGGAGCCGAGCAGCGGCGCGATGGAACTGGAGATCATGTCGGCGCGCAGTCCATTGGACAGGCGCTGCGAATCCACCTTGGTGCCGATGATCTCGCCCACGGCCAGGATGTCCGCCGAGGTTTCCACCATGGTCACCAGGATCACGATGATCATGGACAGGATGGCCGCCACCTCGAACACCGGCACGCCGAAGCGCAGCGGCTGCGGATAGGCGAAGACGGGCCCGTCGAACACCCGCGAGAAATCCGCCATGCCGAGGGAGGCGGCGATCAGGGTGCCGATCACCATGGCCAGCAGGATCGACAGGCGCGAGATGCTGGCGCTGCCCAGTTTGCTCAGCAGCAGCACCACCGCCAGGGTCAGCGCGGCCAGGCCCACGTTGGCCATGCTGCCGAAGTCCTCGGCGCGGCTGTTGCCGCCCATGGCCCAACGGGCCGCGACAGGCATCAGGGTCAGGCCGATGGTGGTGATGACGATGCCGGTGACCAGCGGCGGGAAGAATTTGGTGATCCGCGAGAACACCGGGGTGATCAGCAGGCCGATCATGGAGGCGGCGATTACCGCGCCGAGGATGGTGGGCAGGCCGCCGCCACCGCCATGGGTCGCGAGGATCGCCACCATGGTGGACACGCCGGCGAAGGACACGCCTTGCACCAGGGGCAGCTGGCAGCCGAAGAAAGGCAGGCCCAGGGTCTGAAGCAGGGTGGCCAGGCCGCCGACGAACAGGGAGGCCGTGATCAGCAGGCCGATGTCCTCGGGCGACAGGCCAGCGGCCTGCCCGATGATCAGCGGCACCGCGACGATGCCCCCGTACATGGTGAGCACGTGCTGCAGGCCGTAGGCCAGGTTGGCGCCGACGCCGAGACGCTCGTCTTCGGGGCGCTGGCCGGTGACCTGGGGCTGGGAGGATGAAGTCATGGCGGAAGTCTCTCTCGTTGTTGTTGTGTACCGGTCGTGGCAGGTTTGCCACGGTTCGGCCGCAAAACTGTATACAACTTATGGGCGATGACTCCGTGATCAGAACTTTCACTGCGCTGTATGGGTGGATTCGTACATTTCTGTGCCTATCTCCGTACCCAAGGCTGACCCTAGATTGACGTTACGTCCACCTGGCAGCCGATCCGGAGACCCTGCATGCGCATCGCGGTACTCACCTTCGAGGGTTTCAATGAACTGGATTCCTTTGTCGCCGCCGGTGTCCTGAACCGGTTGCGCGGGCAGGGCTGGCTCGCGGAAATCACCGCGCCGACGGCCTCCGTTACCTCGATGAACGGTGTTCGCGTCCAGGCCCAGCAGCCCCTGGAATTCGCCAACGAAGCCGATGTGGTGCTGTTCGGCAGCGGCATCCTGACCCGCGATATCGCCCGCGACAGCGCCCTGCTGGCCCGCCTGCGGCTGGACCCGGCGCGCCAGCTGGTGGGCTCGCAATGCTCGGGGGCACTCCTGATGGCCCGGCTCGGTTTGCTGGGCGGCATTCCGGCCTGCACCGACCTGACCACCAAACCCTGGGTGATCGAGGCGGGCGTCGAGGTGCTGGACCAACCCTTCTTCGCCCGCGGAAACCTCGCCACCGCCGGTGGTTGCCTGTCGGCGCCGTACCTGGCGGCCTGGGTCATCGCCCGTCTGGCCGGGGAGGCGGCCTGCGCCGAGGCGCTGCATTACGTGGCGCCCGTGGGGGAGAAGGCGTTCTTCGTGGAGCGGGCGCTGGGGGTGATCAGACCGTATCTGTAGGCCAGGCTTCCCGCAGCCGGCAGCGCAGGTCAGCTTCTCAGCTCGGCAAGGTCCCGGAACAGCTCCAGCGCCTGCGGATTGGCCAGGGCATCGGTGTTCCTCACCGGGCGACCGTGCACCACATTGCGCACCGCCAGCTCGACGATCTTTCCGCTGAGGGTGCGGGGAATGTCCGCCACGGCAATGATCTTCGCCGGCACATGGCGCGGCGTGGTGTTGGCGCGTATCACCTGGCGGATGCGTTCCCGCAGCCCGTCGTCCAGCGTCACGCCCTCGCGCAGCCGCACGAAGAGCACCACCCGCACGTCGCCCTCCCAGTCCTGGCCGATGGCGATGGACTCCAGCACATCCTCCACCTTCTCCACCTGCCGGTAGATCTCCGCCGTGCCGATGCGCACGCCACCGGGGTTGAGCACGGCATCGGAGCGGCCATGGATCACCAGCCCGCCGTGGGGCGTTTCCTCGGCGTAGTCGCCGTGGGCCCAGATGCCGGGAAAGGTCTCGAAATAGGCGGCGCGGAATTTCTCGCCGTCTGGGTCGTTCCAGAAACCCACCGGCATGGATGGGAAGTGCCGCGTGCACACCAGTTCGCCTTTCTCGCCGAACAGCCGCCGGCCGTCCTCGTCCCAGACCTGCACATCCATGCCCAGGCCCTTGCACTGCAGCTCCCCGCGCCAGACCGGCAGCACCGGGTTGCCCAGGGCGAAGCAGGAAATGATGTCGGTGCCGCCGGAGATGGAGGACAGGCAGAGCTCTGCCTTGATGTCGCGATAGACGTACTCGAAGCTCTCGTGGGACAGCGGCGAGCCGGTGGACAGCACCGCCTTGAGCCGCTCCAGGCGGTGGCTCAGGCGGGGTCTGATACCGGCCTTCTCCAGGGCGGCCAGGTACTTGGCGCTGGTGCCGAAGAGGCTGATGCCCTCGGTGTCCACCAGGTCCATCAGGCGTTCCGGGCCGGGATGGAAGGGCGAGCCGTCGTAGAGCACCAGGGTGGCGCCCAGGGCCAGGCCCGACACCAGCCAGTTCCACATCATCCAGCCGCAGGTGGTGAAGTAGAACAGCGTGTCGCCGGCCGTCAGGTCACAGTGCAGGCCATGTTCCTTCACATGTTGCAGCAGGGTGCCGCCGGTGCCGTGGACGATGCACTTGGGCACACCGGTGGTGCCGCTGGAGTAGAGGATGTAGAGCGGGTGCTCGAAGGGCACCGGGGTGAAGGCGGGGTCGCCTCCGGGCTGGTAGAAGGCGCTCCACAGGGTGACTCGCGCCGGGGTGCTGAAGTCCTTCGGCTCCGCCTCGGGACGGGAGTAGGGCACCACCAGCAGGTGTTGCAGCGAGGGCATCCGGCCGAGGATTTCATTCAGCTTGGCGGTCAGGTCCAGGTTCTTGCCGGCGTAGCGGTAGCCGGCGGCGGCGATCAGCACCTTGGGCTCGATCTGCCCGAAGCGGTCGATCACCCCCTGGGTGCCGAAGTCCGGCGAACAGGACGACCAGGTGGCGCCCAGGCTGGTGGCGGCCAGCATGCCCACCACCGTCTCCCAGGTATTGGGCATGAAGGCCGCAACCCGGTCGCCGAGGCCCACGCCGGCGGCCTTCAAGCTGTGCTGCAGCCCGGCGACATGGGCCGCCAGGTCGCGATAGGTCAACTGCATACGGCTGCCATCCTCGGCGACCGCCACCAGGGCGATCTGGTCGTCGCGGCGGCGCAGCAGGTGTTCGGCGAAGTTCAGGGTGGCGCCGGGGAACCAGTGGGCGCTGGGCATGGCGGCGCCTTCCTCCAGCACGGCGCGCGGTGGGGTGTCGAAGCGGATATCGAAGGTGTCGACCATGGCCTCCCAGAAGGCCTCGCGATGATCCAGGCTCCAGGCGTGCAGGGCCGGGTAGTCCGGCAGCGCCAGGCCGTGGCGCTGGGCCACCCGGCGGCGGAAGGCATCCAGGCGGGTGGCGGCGACCCGCTCCGGGCTGGGGGTCCACAGGGGCTGGTCCATCGGGGCGTCCTCCTGATTACTGTTCGGGCGTCCGGTCGTTATTCAGCATAGGCGGTGGGCAGGCCGACGCGTTTCCAGTCCCGGATGTGCAGCAGCACGTCGCACATGGCCTGGGCGGCGCTGGAAAGCTCGTGGTCGGCCAGCCGGAACAGCCCCACGCGGCGTTCCAGCTGAGGGCTGCCCAGCGCGACGCAGTGCGCGCCGAGCTCCTGCATCTGCTGGATGCACAGGCTGGGCACCGCGCTGACCCCCAGTCCCTGGGCCACCATGCGGCCGATGGTGGACAGCTGGTGGCTCTCGAAGGCCACCGGCAGCTTGCCGTGGTCCGCCGCGACGAGTTCCTCCAGCATCAGCCGCACCGTGGACGGCCGTTGCAGGGTGATGAAGGGCTGCTCCAGCAGCTCCGCCCAGGTCAGTTCGGAACGTTGCGCGAGCGCGCAGTCCGCCGGCACCACGGCGACGAAACGATCGGTATAGAAAGGCGTGAAGGCCAGCCCCTCGAGGTTCTCCGGCTCGAAGGCGATGCCCAGCTCCACGCGCCGGTTGCGCACCATCTCCAGCACCTGCTCGTTGATCACGTCATGCACCGCCACGTTCACCTTCGGGTGCCGGTCGCGGAAGGCCTTCAGCGCCACCGGCAGCAGGTTGCCGGCGAAGGAGGGCATGGCGGCGATGGACACCTTGCCCAGCTGCAGGGTGAAGTGCTGGCGCAGCAGCTCCTCGGTGTTGTCCCAATCGGCCAGCAGGCGGCGGGCGATGGGCAGCAGCGTCTCGCCTTCCGGCGTCAGGGCCACGCTGCGGGTGGTGCGCACCAGCAACTGGCCGCCGAGGGATTCCTCCAGGTTCTTGATCGCCAGGGAGAGGGCGGGCTGCGAGAGGTGCAGGCGCTCGCAGGCCTGGGCGAAGCTCAGGCTCTGGGCCACGGCGAGGAAGGCGCGCAGTTGCTTGATGGTCATTTATTTGTAAACCGGATTAATGCAAAGGAAAAACAAACTTAACAAATCAGTCTCCGGGCGAGAAGCTCTGCCTCACCCCAACGGCGTACCCCGCCGCTCCCCATAACGACAAGAGGCGCAAAGCATGAGCGGACTCGACAAGCGCGTAGGCTCCTACGAAGAGGCCCTGGCCGGGCTGACCGACGACATGACCATCCTGGCCGGGGGCTTCGGCCTCTGCGGCATCCCGGAAAACCTGATCGCCGAGATCCGCCGCCGTGGCGTCAAGGGCCTGACCGTGGTCTCCAACAACTGCGGCGTCGACGGCTTCGGCCTCGGCGTGCTGCTGGAAGAGCGCCAGATCCGCAAGATGATCGCCTCCTACGTCGGCGAAAACGCCCTGTTCGAGCAACAGCTGCTGTCCGGCGAACTGGAAGTGGAACTCACCCCCCAGGGCACCCTCGCCGAGCGCCTGCGCGCGGGCGGCGCCGGCATCCCGGCCTTCTTCACCGCCACCGGCTACGGCACTCCGGTGGCCGAAGGCAAGGAAGCCCGTGAGTTCGACGGCCGCCACTACATCATGGAGCGTGGCATCACCGGCGATTTCGCCATCGTCAAGGGCTGGAAGGCCGACCATTTCGGCAACGTGATCTACCGCCACACGGCGCAGAACTTCAATCCCGTGGTGGCCACCGCCGGCCGCATCACCGTGGTGGAAGTGGAAGAGATCGTCGAGCCCGGCGAACTGGACCCGGCGCAGATCCACACCCCCGGCATCTACGTGGATCGCATCATCTGCGGGACCTTCGAGAAACGCATCGAGAAACGCACCGTTCGTTCCTGACCCGCACAAGAAGAATTCGAGGAAACCGACATGGCACTGACCCGCGAACAGATGGCCCAACGCGTGGCCCGCGAACTCAAGGATGGCTACTACGTGAACCTGGGGATCGGCATCCCCACCCTGGTGGCCAACTACGTCCCCGAAGGCATGCAGGTGATGCTGCAATCCGAGAACGGCCTGCTGGGCATGGGCGCCTTCCCCACCGAGGAGGAAGTGGACGCCGACATGATCAACGCCGGCAAGCAGACCGTCACCGCCGTCAAGGGCGCGTCGATCTTCTCCTCCGCCGACTCCTTCGCCATGATCCGTGGCGGCCACGTCGACCTCACCGTACTGGGTGCCTTCGAGGTGGACGTGCAGGGCAACATCGCCTCCTGGATGGTCCCCGGCAAGCTGGTCAAGGGCATGGGCGGCGCCATGGACCTGGTGGCTGGCGCCGACAACATCATCGTCACCATGACCCACGCCTCCAAGGACGGTGAGTCCAAGCTGCTGGAGCGCTGCTCGCTGCCGCTGACTGGCGCCGGCTGCATCCGCAAGGTGCTCACCGACCTGGCGTACCTGGAGATCGAGAACGGCACCTTCATCCTTCGCGAAACCGCTCCGGGCGTGAGCATCGCCGAGATCGCCGAGAAGACCGCCGGCCCGCTGATCGTTCCGGACGACGTGGTCGAAATGCGCTTCTGATTGCTCTGCCGCGCCGGAGGAGGCCACCACGCATGGCGCTCCTCCTGCGCGGTTTTTTGTTGTCGGGCCCGCCTGGATATTCGCGTGTGCCCGATCCGCAGGATGGGTTGAGCGGAGCGATACCCGTCATCCGTCGGCGATCCCGTAGCGATGCCGACGCAACTCGCAGGAGTTCCAACATGCAAGACGTCGTCATAGTCGCCGCCACCCGCACAGCCATCGGCAGCTTCCAGGGCAGCCTGGCCAACATCCCGGCACCGGAGCTGGGCGCGGCGGTGATCCGCCAGCTGCTGGCCCAGACCGGCCTTGCCGGCGAGCAGGTCGATGAAGTCATCCTCGGCCAGGTGCTCACCGCGGGCAGCGGCCAGAACCCGGCGCGCCAGGCCGCCATCCTCGCCGGCCTGCCCCACGCCGTGCCGGCCCTCACCCTGAACAAGGTCTGCGGCTCCGGCCTCAAGGCCCTGCACCTGGGCGCCCAGGCCATCCGCTGCGGCGACGCCGAGGTGATCATCGCCGGTGGCCAGGAGAACATGAGCCTCGCCCCCTACGTCATGCCCGGCGCCCGCACCGGCCTGCGCATGGGCCACGCCAAGCTGGTGGACACCATGATCCAGGACGGCCTCTGGGACGCCTTCAACGACTACCACATGGGCATCACCGCCGAGAACCTGGTGGAGAAGTACGGCATCGGCCGCGAGCAGCAGGACGCCTTCGCCGCCGCCTCCCAGCAGAAGGCCTGCGCCGCCATCGAGGCCGGCCGCTTCAATGACGAGATCACCCCGATCCTGATCCCGCAGAAGAAGGGCGAGCCGCTCGCCTTCGCCACCGACGAGCAGCCCCGCGCCGGCACCACCGCAGAAGCCCTGGCCAAGCTCAAACCGGCGTTCAAGAAGGACGGCAGCGTCACCGCCGGCAACGCCTCCAGCCTCAACGACGGCGCCGCCGCCGTGCTGCTGATGAGTGCCGCGAAGGCCAAGTCCCTGGGCCTGCCGGTGCTGGCGCGCATCGCCGGCTACGCAAACGCCGGCGTCGACCCGGCGATCATGGGCATCGCTCCGGTCTCCGCCACCCGCCGCTGCCTGGAGAAGGCCGGCTGGAGCCTCCAGGACCTGGACCTGATCGAAGCCAACGAAGCCTTCGCCGCCCAGGCCCTGTCCGTGGGCCAGGAGCTGGGCTGGGACGCTGGCAAGGTCAACGTCAACGGCGGCGCCATCGCCCTCGGCCACCCCATCGGCGCCTCCGGCTGCCGCGTGCTGGTGACCCTGCTGCACGAGATGATCAAGCGCGACGCGAAGAAGGGCCTCGCCACCCTCTGCATCGGCGGCGGACAGGGCGTGGCCCTGGCCATCGAACGCTGATCCCGCTCTGAACGACAACGCCGGCCCTGGGCCGGACAGGGGCCACCTTCATTGTAGGAGCGAGCTTGCTCGCGAACCGCCTTCCGTTCGCGAGCGAGCTCGCTCCTACAGCGCGATCACCTCGTCCGCTATGGCCCTGGGAGCCTCCCGGTGCGTGATCATGATCAGGGTGCCCACCCTGGATCTCAGGAGCGCCAGTACCCGGGACTCGGTTTCGCCATCCAGTGCCGAAGTCGGCTCATCCAGAATCATCACCTCTTTCCTGCGGATCAGGGCCCTGGCGATGGCGATACGCTGACGCTCGCCACCTGAGAGCTGCCGAGCCTCGCTCCCCAGGACCCTGTCCAGGGGACTGGAGCCGTCTTCGCAGGTGAAATCGAGGCTCAGGGCATCGAGAATGGACAGCAGCTCTCCATCAGCCGCCGGCTCCTCGGTGCCGTAGAGCAGGTTATCTCGCAGGGTCCCCAGGAAAACGAACGGATCCTGCGATACGACGCTGACGCGATTCAGGATGGTTGTCGGCGAGAGCCGGGCCACTTCCGCCCCCCGTGAAGCTGATCATTCCGTCGTAGCCGCGACTCAATCCGAGCAGGGCGTTGATAAGGGTCGTCTTGCCGCTGCCGGTGGGGCCGCAGACCGCATAGGTCTTTCCGATCTCAATCCTGAAGCTCAGCGACGCGCCTTTGCTCGTCCTGTAGGAGCGGACGTCGAACAGGATGCTTTCATCCTCGATACGTGCCGACCCGGTATCCGTGTTCGCGAGGTCGACATACTTCAGGCCTGACTCAAGGGCCAGATAGTCGCGTTTCAGGCCAACCAGGGAGCTGGCGACAACCGCAAACGGCGTCGTCAGCTGGACCACATAGGAGGCGACCATGACAAAGTCGCCCACTCCGAATATCCCTAGGATCGTCATATGCGAAGACGCCAGCGTAAAACTGAGCAGTACCAGGCCAATGGCGACGACCTGGGTACCCAGCAGGACTGCCGTCCTGGTATTCGCGCCGAACAGGGCGGTGGCGTATCGATTGATGATGGGCCTGAGCTTCCGCGACTCCTTCTCCGCAGACAGGTTGATGCTGATCTCGAGGTTGGCGTCCAGTTTCTCCACCAGGAATGCCGATAGCTCGTTCGTCGCTTCGAAGGTTCTCTGATAAACATCCCGTGTTTGCTGAGATACCCAGAGTGCAACACAGAACAGACCGACCATTGCGAGGAGAAAGAGCACGGAGAACAGTGCGCTGGTCGCATTCCAGAGAATCAGGAACACAAAGACAAACTCGAACAGCATTGGCGTCAATGTCCAGAAAACCGTCTGGTTGATCTGGCCGAAGCTGCTCATCGACCGGTCGAAGTCCGAAAGGACTTCACCTTTGGAAAGGGCCTGGCGCTGGTGAAAGGGAATGCTGAGCAGGCACTTGAACAGCGTGCGATAGAAGGCAGTGTCGCAGCGAACCATCACATGGGATGTCGCGATGCTCTTGAGCCACTCCATAGCGTTGCAGACCGTCCATGAGCACGCATAAGCCGCCACGAACAGGAAGACGGTAACCGCTTCGGCATCGGTTCGGCTCAGCAGGTCGGCGGCCTCCCGCAAGAGGAGTGGAACCAGCGCACTGAGGAAGGAAAGCAGCAGCGTGGCCAGGAACACCAGACAGAAGTCTCTCCCGAAGGTCGAGTATCCCTCTCGTACCATTCTCAGGGCCCTGGCATAGGGAATCGCGAAGTCATCGCGGAGCGCTTTCATCGGATTGGCCGTCCCGAACTCAAAGGATGAAAACCGGCCGCGCAGAGCGGGCCTTTGGTAGCGGCGATACCTGCAAGGCAGGTCAGCGGCTGGAGAGTGTCGGTTTGGGCTGGGACCAGTTAAAGGCGTGTGCCGTCGATTCGGATCAGTCAGGGTTAAGACTTCGAGTCTTCGGAGTATCGGGGTGGGGGATTCCTACAGGGCAGGTCCGCGAGCCTGCTCCGCCGAGCCGTTCCGCTTCGCGGGACGAGCTGGAACGAATCGCCAGGTGCCACCTTCATCGTAGGAGCGAGCGTGCTCGCGAACCGGTTTCCGTTCGCGAGCGAGTTCGCCTACAGGAGGTCAGCCAGCGCGTGCCAGGATCGCACGGGCCACGCGGGAGCCGTTGTCCTTGCCGAGCACAGCGCAGATGCGCTGGCCGGCGGCGGCGAGTTTGTCGAGGTCGATGCCCGTCTCGATGCCGAGGCCGTTCATCAGGTAGAGCACATCCTCGGTGGCGACGTTGCCGGTGGCGCCCTTGGCGTAGGGGCAACCGCCGAGGCCGGCGACCGAGCTGTCGAACACGCTGATGCCTTCCAGCAGGCTGGCGTAGATGTTCGCCACGGCCTGGCCGTAGGTGTCGTGGAAGTGGCCGGCCAGCTTGTCACGGGGGACCTGGGCGCCCACCACCTCGAACAGGTGGCGGGTGGCGCCGGCGTTGCCGGTGCCGATGGTGTCGCCCAGGGACACCTCGTAGCAGCCCATGGCGAAGAGTTCGGCGGCGACAGCGGCGACCTGTTCGGCCGGCACCTCGCCCTCGTAGGGGCAGCCCAGCACGCAGGAAACGTAGCCCCGCACGCTGATGCCCTGGGCCCTGGCGGCCTCCACCACGGGCACGAAGCGCGCCAGGCTCTCGGCGATGGAGCAGTTGATGTTCTTCTGCGAGAAGGCCTCGGAGGCGGCGGCGAACACCGCGACCTCCTTGACGCCGGCTTCCAGGGCCGCTTCGAAACCCTTCATGTTCGGTGCCAGGGCGGCGTAGGTGACGCCCGGCTTGCGCTGGATCTGCGCGAAGACCTCGGCGGAGCCGGCCATCTGCGGCACCCATTTGGGCGACACGAAGCTGCCCACCTCGACGTAGCCGAGGCCGGCGGCGGTCAGGTCGTCCACCAGGCGCACCTTGTCGGCGACGCTGATGGGCTGCTTCTCGTTCTGCAGGCCGTCGCGGGGGCCGACTTCGACCAGGCGGACCTTCTTGGGAATCGTCATTGCGTCATCTCTCGGATTCATGGGGGTCAGGGCGTGATGGTATTCGCTTCGCTCGCGGAACGCCGCCCGACCCATCCTGCGGGTTTCGGACCTCGTCCCGGCGTAGGGTGGGCATCGCTTTTCATGTCCACCAGCGGTGCCGAGCCGGGCCAGGTGGGTGGCTGTACAGAGCGACATCCACCCTACGAAAGCGGTCCCCTTGCGGCTGTACTCAGGCCTCGTCCAGCTCCACCAGCGCGGTGCCTTCGTTGACCAGTTCGCCTTCGCTGCAATACAGCGCCTTGACCACGCCGGCATGGGGCGCGCGGATGCTGTGCTCCATCTTCATGGCCTCCAGTACCACCAGGGCGGTGCCGGCGTCCACGCTCTGGCCGGCTTCCACCAGCACGCGCACGATACTGCCGTTCATGGGCGCCGTCAGCCCGCCGTGGTGGGCGTGGCTGGCTTCCACGTCCTCGATGGGGTCGACGCGGGTGACGGTGTGCAGCGAGCCGTCCCATTCCAGGTAGAGCGTCTCGCCCCGGCGGGTGGCCAGCAACTGGCGACGCACGCCGTCCAGTTCCAGGGTCAGGCGTTCGCCGGCGAGGTGGATCGGGCTCTTGGCCGGGCCGCGCAGGCGCACGACCTGGCGCTCCTCGCCGCAGGCCAGGTGCAGGTCGGTCTCGCGGGGCAGGCCCGCGCGCCAGCCACTGTTGCCGCTCCAGGGGGAATGCGGGTCGTCGCTGCGCACCCGGGCGGCATCGCCCTGGCGGAAGGCTTCGGCGGCCACCTGCCAGAAAGCGTCGGGCAGGGCGGCGGAGGCGGGGAGCAACTGCGCCTGGTGACGTTCGATGAAGCCGGTGTCCAGCTCGGCGTCGGCGAAGGCCGGATGGGCCAGCACGCGGCGGAGGAAGGCGAGGTTGGTGCGGAAACCGCCCACTGCGGTCTCCGCCAGCATGGCCAGCAGGCGCTGGCGGGCTTCCTCGCGGTTCTCGCCCCAGGCGATCAGCTTGGCCAGCATGGGGTCGTAGAAGGGCGACACGTCGTCCCCTTCGGCCACGCCGCTGTCCACCCGGCGGCCTTCGCCCGGCGCGGCCTCGCGGTACAGGTCCAGGTGGCCGCTGGCGGGCAGGAAGCCGCCTTCGGGGTCTTCGGCGTAGAGGCGCACTTCGATGGCGTGTCCATTGAGCGGCACCTGTTCCTGGGTGATGGGCAGCGCCTCGCCACGGGCGACGCGGATTTGCCAGGCCACCAGGTCGAGGCCGGTGATGGCCTCGGTGACCGGGTGTTCCACCTGCAGGCGGGTGTTCATCTCCATGAAGTAGAAGTCGCCGCGCTCGTCCAGCAGGAACTCCACGGTGCCGGCGCCCACGTAGCCGATGGCCTGGGCCGCGCGCACGGCGGCTTCGCCCATGGCCCGGCGCAGGTCCGGCGAAAGGCCGGGGGCGGGGGCTTCCTCCACCACCTTCTGGTGGCGGCGCTGGATGGAGCAGTCGCGCTCGTTCAGGTACAGGCAATTGCCGTGGCGGTCGGCGAAGACCTGGATTTCCACATGGCGCGGCTTGAGGACGTATTTTTCCACCAGCATCCGCGCGTCGCCGAAGGCGGCCTGGGCTTCGCGCTGGGCGGAGGAGAGCGCCTCGGCCAGGTCGGCCTCGCGTTCCACCACCTTCATGCCCTTGCCGCCGCCACCGGCGGCGGCCTTCAGCAGCACCGGGTAGCCGATGCGCTCGGCGGCGGCACGGAAGGTCTCCAGGGCCTGGTCCTCGCCGTGGTAGCCGGGCACCAGCGGCACGCCGGCTTCCTCCATCAGCGCCTTGGCGGCGGACTTGCTGCCCATGGCGTCGATGGCGCTGGCCGGCGGGCCGAGGAAGACCAGCCCGGCCTCGGCGATGGCGCGGGCGAAGCCGGCATTCTCCGAGAGGAAGCCGTAACCGGGGTGGATGGCCTGGGCGCCGCTGGCCTTGGCGGCGGCGATCAGCTTGTCCACCAGCAGGTAGCTTTCCGCCGGCTTGGCGCCGCCGAGGTTGATGGCCATGTCCGCCTCGCGCACGTGGCGGGCGTTACGGTCGATTTCGCTGTGGACGGCGACGGTGCGGATGCCCAGCGCCTTGGCGGTGCGCATTACCCGGCAGGCGATCTCGCCACGGTTGGCGATCAGCAAGGTGGTGATCATGGTCATTGCTCCTGCCAGGACGGTTTGCGTTTCTCCAGGAAGGCGTTCAGTCCTTCCTGGCCTTCGGGGCTCACGCGGATGCGGGCGATGGCGTTTTCCGTGTAGCGGCGCAGGTTGGGGCTGAGCACGCCGCTGCCCACTTCCCGCAGCAGGTCCTTGCTGGTGCGCATGGCCTGGGGGCTGTTCAGCAGCAGGTTGGCGGTCCAGCTTTCCACCGCCTGGTCCAGTTCCTCGGCCGGGTAGCACTCGGCCAGGAGGCCCAGTTCGCGGGCGCGCTCGCCGTTGAAACGCTCGGCGGTGAGTGCGTAGCGGCGCGCGGCGCGCTCGCCGATGGCCTGGACCACGAAGGGGCTGATCACCGCTGGCGCGAGGCCGATGCGCACTTCCGACAGGGAGAACTGCGCGTCGATGGCGCCGATGGCCATGTCGCAGCAGCTGATCAGGCCCAGGGCGCCGCCGAAGGCCGCGCCCTGCACCACGGCCAGCGTGGGCACCTTGAGGTGGTAGAGGTTGTACATCAGCTCGGCCAGCTCACGGGCGTCGTCGAGGTTGGCGTTGTAGTCCAGGCGCGCGGACTCCTGCATCCAGGCCAGGTCGGCCCCGGCGGAGAAGTGGCGGCCACGGCCACGGAGGATGAGGAAGCGCACCTGGCCGTGATCCTTGACGGCGTCCAGGGCGAGGATCAGCTCGCGGATCATGCCGGCGTTGAAGGCGTTGTTCTTGTCCGGACGGTTCAGCCAGAGGGTGGCGACGCCGTTGGTGGCGATGTCCAGTTGCAGCGTTGTGAAGTCGGTCATATCGGCTCCGGGGCAAACGTTTTGACTCTCTCTTCCTTCGGGACAGGGTCGGAGTGAGGGAGGCGCCAGGCATCCCTCACCCCCAGCCCCTCTCCCAGGGGGAGAGGAGAGTTACATGCGGAACACGCCGAAACGGGTCCGCTCGATCGGGGCGTTGAGGCTGGCCGAGAGGGCCAGGCCCAGCACGTCGCGGGTCTGTGCCGGGTCGATCACGCCATCGTCCCAGAGCCGGGCACTGGAGTAGTAGGCGTGGGCCTGGCGCTCGTACTGCTCGAGGATCGGCTGCTTGATGCGGGCCTCGTCCTCGGCGCTCAGGCTGTGGCCGGCGCGTTCGCTCTGCTCGCGCTTGACCTGGGTGAGTACGCCGGCGGCCTGCTCGGCGCCCATCACGCCGATCCGTGCGTTGGGCCACATCCACAGGAAGCGCGGGTCGTAGGCGCGACCGCACATGCCGTAGTTACCGGCACCGAAGCTGCCGCCGATGATCACGGTGAACTTCGGCACCCTGGCGCAGGCCACGGCGGTCACCAGCTTGGCGCCGTGCTTGGCGATGCCGCCTTCCTCGTACTTCTTGCCCACCATGAAGCCGGTGATGTTCTGCAGGAACAGCAGCGGGATGCCGCGCTGGCAGGCCAGTTCGATGAAGTGCGCGCCTTTCTGCGCGGCTTCGGCGAAGAGGATGCCGTTGTTGGCGAGGATGGCGATGGGGTAGCCGTGAAGAAAGGCGAAGCCGCACACCAGGGTGGTCCCGAACAGGGCCTTGAACTCGTCGAATTCGGAGTCGTCCACCAGGCGGGCGATCACCTCGCGCACGTCGAAGGGCTGCTTGGCGTCTGCCGGGATCACGCCGTACAGCTCGTCGGCGGCATAGCGCGGGGCGATGGGCGCGCGCAGGTTCAGCTCGCCGGCCTTGCGCCAGTTGAGGTTGGCGATGCTGCGGCGGGCGAGGGCGAGGGCGTGCTCGTCGTTCTCGGCATAGTGGTCGGCCACGCCGGAGGTCTTGCAGTGCACGTCGGCGCCGCCCAGTTCCTCGGCGGTCACCACCTCGCCGGTGGCGGCCTTCACCAGCGGCGGGCCGGCGAGGAAGATGGTGGCCTGGTTGCGCACCATGATGGTCTCGTCGCTCATGGCCGGCACGTAGGCGCCGCCGGCGGTGCAGGAGCCCATCACCACGGCGATCTGCGGGATGCCCTGGGCGCTCATGTTGGCCTGGTTGAAGAAGATGCGGCCGAAGTGCTCGCGATCGGGGAAGACGTCCTCCTGGCGCGGCAGGTTGGCGCCGCCCGAGTCCACCAGGTAGATGCAGGGCAGGCGGTTCTCCTGGGCGATGGCCTGGGCGCGCAGGTGCTTCTTCACCGTCAGCGGGTAGTAGGAGCCGCCTTTCACCGTGGCGTCGTTGGCCACGATCATGCATTCCACGCCTTCGACGCGGCCGATGCCGGCCACCACGCCGGCGGCGGGGACGTCTTCGCCGTAGACCTCGAAGGCGGCCAGCTGGCCGATTTCGAGGAAGGGCGAGCCCGGGTCCAGCAGGCGGTTGATGCGTTCGCGGGGCAGCAGCTTGCCGCGCGAGGTATGACGTTCCTGGGCCTTGGCGCCGCCGCCTTCATGGATGCGGCCCAGCAGGCGATGCAGGTCGCCGACCTGGGCCAGCATGGCGTCGCGGTTGCGGGCGAACTCCGGGGAACGGGTGTTGATCTGGGTGTGCAGGATGGCCATCTGGCGCGCTCCGTCGAATGTCTGTGCGCCTTCTTCGTAGGAGCGGGCTTGCCCGCGAAAAGAGCTTCGCCAGCAAGCTGGCTCCTACAAGTGGGGCAGGGCGATCAGCGGGTTTCGTTGAACAGCTCGCGGCCGATCAGCA
The DNA here is from genome assembly GCF_002355475.1 of Pseudomonas furukawaii. NCBI lineage: Bacteria > Pseudomonadati > Pseudomonadota > Gammaproteobacteria > Pseudomonadales > Pseudomonadaceae > Metapseudomonas > Metapseudomonas furukawaii. The sequence goes on from NZ_AP014862.1 coordinate 2,510,559, forward strand.
TGCGGCGGATCTCGCTGGTGCCGGCGCCGATCTCGTAGAGCTTGGCGTCGCGCAGCAGGCGGCCGGTGGGGAACTCGTTGATGTAGCCGTTGCCGCCGAGGATCTGGATGGCTTCCAGGGCCATCTGGGTGGCGCGCTCGGCGGTGTAGAGGATCACCCCGGCGGCGTCCTTGCGGGTGGTCTCGCCACGGTCGCAGGCCTGGGCCACGGCGTAGAGGTAGGCGCGGCTGGCGGCCAGCTGGGTGTACATGTCGGCCACCTTGCCCTGGATGAACTGGAACTCGCCGATGCTCTGGCCGAACTGCTTGCGGTCGTGGATGTAGGGCACCACCACGTCCAGGCAGGCCTGCATGATGCCCACCGGGCCGCCGGCCAGCACCACGCGCTCGTAGTCCAGGCCGCTCATCAGCACCTTCACGCCGCCGTTCACCGCGCCGAGGACGTTCTCCTCCGGCACTTCCACGTCATCGAAGAACAGTTCGCAGGTGTTGGAGCCGCGCATGCCGAGCTTGTCGAACTTGTTGCCCCGGCTGAAGCCCTTCCAGTCGCGCTCGACGATGAAGGCGGTGATGCCGTGGGGGCCCTTGTCCAGGTCGGTCTTGGCGTAGATCACGTAGGTATTGGCGTCGGGGCCGTTGGTGATCCAGGTCTTGCTGCCGTTGAGGACGAAGCGGTCGCCCTTCCTTTCGGCGCGCAGCTTCATGGACACCACGTCGGAGCCGGCGTTGGGCTCGCTCATGGCCAGGGCGCCGACGTGTTCGCCGCTGATCAGCTTGGGCAGGTACTTCAGCTTCTGCTCATGGGTGCCGTTGCGCTTGATCTGGTTGACGCACAGGTTGGAGTGGGCGCCATAGGACAGGGCCACCGAGGCCGAGGCGCGGCTGATCTCTTCCATGGCGATGACGTGGGCCAGGTAGCCCAGGCCCGCGCCGCCGTATTCCTCGCCCACGGTCACGCCCAGGAGGCCCATGTCGCCGAACTTCTTCCACATGTCCATGGGGAAGGCGTTCTCGCTGTCGATCTCGGCGGCGCGGGGGGCCAGTTCGGCGGCGACGAAGGCTTGCACCTGCTCGCGCAGCATGTCGATGGTCTCGCCGAGGGCGAAGTTCAGGCTCGAGTAAGTCATGGTTCCACCTGTGCTTGTGATTGTCGGAGGAGGGGGATCAGGCGTTGACGCCCTGTTTGCGTTCGGTTTCGGCCAGGGCCGCCAGGCAGCGTTCCTCGGCCGTATCCAGTTCCAGCTGCATCTGCTGGATATCCAGCAACTGCTGCTCCAGCTGCGCGCGGCGCTCGGCGATCTTCGAGAGGAAGGTATCGAGCTGCTTGCGGTTGCCGCTGCTGGGGTCGTAGAGGTCGATCAGTTCCTTGCACTCGGCCAGGGAGAAGCCGATGCGCTTGCCCCGCAGGATGAGCTTCAGGGCCACCAGGTCCTTGGGCCGGTAGATGCGTTCCTGGCCCCGGCGCTCCGGGCTGAGCATGCCTTGCTCTTCATAGAAGCGGATGGCGCGGGTGGTGACATCCAGTTCGCGGGCCAGATCGGAAATGCTGTAGGTCGTGGACATGGTTGGGCCGTCGCTGTGTTTACCTTTACGTTAACGTAAACCTGTGCGAACCTCAGTGTCAACCACGTCGAGCGGGGGTGGGGAGGCGGCCGGGATGGCCTGATACTTGCTGCCCGCAGGGAGAATCGGCCCGCCCTTTACGGACGCGGGCCGGGGGTGTAGACATTCAGGGCGTGGTGCTTGGCCACCGGCCGCCGCCGGGGCCCACGCGGGAGCGAGAGATGGCGCAGAACATTCGAATAACAAAGGCTACCGATCCCCTTCACGAGTCGCGGCAGGCCCGCCTCAAGCTGGTCAGCGAGGGCGAGTTGCCCCAGGGCGTGCTGCGGGACGAGATCGACGCCTCCTGGCGGCGCAGCCTGGGCCATGGCCTCAGTTGCCTGGAAGGCGAGCGGGTCGACCTCACCCATGACCTGCAACTGCTGCTGGACCGCAACCGGTTGCTGATCGACGCCGCCACCCCCGAACTCGAGTACCTGGTCAGCCAGCAGGGCAAGGGCGGGCTGATCATCCTGGGCGATGCCCAGGCCAACGTCCTCGCCATTGAAGGCCGCACCGAATACCTCAAGGACGCCGGCCTGCGCGACCTGCGCCCCGGCAGCTGCTGGAGCGAGGCCATTCGCGGCACCAACGCCATCGGCACCGCCGTGGTGGAAGGCCGTCCGACCCTGATCAACTGCGGCGAGCACTACCTCGACCGCCTCAGTCCCTTCTCCTGCACCTCGGTCCCCTTGCGTGATCCCCAGGGCCGCGTGATGGGCGTGATCGACCTGACCCGCGAAGGCGTCATGGCCCAGCCCCAGGACAACCTCGCCACCCTGATGCTGGCCGCCGGCAATATCGAGAGCCGCATGTTCGGCCTCTGCTACCCGGACCAGCTGCTGCTGGCCTTCCACAGCCGGCCGCAGTACCTCGGCAGCGCCTGGCACGGCCTCCTGGCCCTGAGCCTGGATGGCGAGGTGCTGGCCGCCAACGAACGGGCCTGCGAGCTGCTGCAGATGCGTCGCGACGCCCTGGTGGGCCGTCGCAGCAGCGACCTGATCGGCGAGCGCTCGCCCCAGTTCATCGCCCGATTGCTGCAAGGCGGGATCAGCAGCGTCCAGACCGCCAAGGGCGAGTTCTTCTTCCGTGCCTTGCAGGTGCCGCGCCACGCCAGCCTCGGTGCACCGGCCCCCGCAGCCAGGACGCCCGCGCCCGGCAAGCCCCAGGTACTGGAAGAGCTGGCCGGCCGCGACGGCCGCTTCGCCCGCGCCCTGCGCATGGCGCGCCAGGGCCTGGCCAATGACCTGCCCGTGCTGCTGCTGGGCGAGACCGGCACCGGCAAGGAAGTGGTGGCCCGCGCCCTGCACCAGGCCAGTCCGCGCGCGGACAAGCCCTTCGTGGCGGTGAACTGCGCCGCCATTCCCGAGGGGCTCATCGAGTCCGAGCTGTTCGGCTATCGCGAGGGCGCCTTCACCGGCTCCCGGCGTGGCGGCATGGTCGGCCGGCTGATGCAGGCCCACGGCGGCACCCTGTTCCTCGACGAGATCGGCGACATGCCCCTGGCGCTCCAGGCACGCCTGCTGCGGGTGCTGCAGGAGCGCCGGGTGGCGCCGCTGGGCGCTGGCGAGGAGCAGGAGATCGACGTGGCGGTGATCTGCGCGACCCACCGCGACCTGCGCCGTCTGGTGCAGGACAAGCACTTCCGCGAGGACCTCTACTACCGCATCAACGGCGTCAGCCTGCGCCTGCCCGCCCTGCGCGAGCGGGACGACCTGGCGGGCATGATCGGCGCCGTGCTGGCCAAGTTCGGCGCCACCGACGTCAGCCTCGACAAGGACCTCACCGAGCTCTTCGCCGGCTACGACTGGCCGGGCAATATCCGCCAGCTGGAAATGGTCCTGCGCTCGGCCCTGGCCATGCGCGAGGCGGGCGAGACCGTGCTGGGCCTCGACCACCTCACCGACAGTCTGCTGGACGACCTCACCGCCACCACGCGCCAGCCCGGCAGCATCCGCGAGAACGAACTGGAACTGATCCGCGCCGCCCTGGACCGCCACCAGGGCAACGTCTCCGCCGCCGCGGACGCCCTGGGCATCAGCCGCGCGACCCTGTATCGCAAGCTGAAGCAGTTGAGGGGATGAGCCGTCCCACGATGAACCTGCAGTTCCCGGCGACGATTCAATGACCCGTCTCTTCCTCAAGCTGGTGGAAACCAGCGACCCCGACCTGCTGCGCCGCGCCCTCGGCTGGCTCTACGGCTTCGTCCGCCCGCAACTGCGGTCCATCGCCGTGTTGCTGGGGCTGTCCCTGGGCGCCTCGCTGCTGGTGCTGGCCCAGCCCTGGCTGACCAAGACCCTGATCGACGACGGCCTGCTGGCCAAGGACTTCGGCCTGCTGGTGCAGGTGGCCGTGGCGATGATCGCCGTCGGCATCCTCGGCACCGCCCTCTCGGGCATCAACCGCTACCTGCATACCCGGCTTTCCGGGCGCATCCTCTTCGCCCTGCGGGACGACCTCTACCGCCACCTGCAACAGCTCTCGCCGGCCTTCTACGGGCGCAAGCGCATCGGCGACATCCTCTCGCGGCTGGACGGCGACGTGGCGGAGATCCAGCGCTTCGCCGTGGACTCGCTGTTCTCCGCCGTCTCCAGCGTCATCGGCCTGGTCGGCGCGGTGACGCTGATGCTCCTGCTGTCCTGGCAACTGTCCCTGCTGCTGGCGCTGCTCATCCCCATCGAAGTGCTCTGGCTGCGCTGGATGCGGCGCAAGGTGGAGCGCGAGGTGCGCAGCCTGCGGGAGCGCTCGGCGGACGTGTCGTCCTTCCTCGTGGAAACCCTGCCGGCGATGAAGTTCATCCAGGCGGCCGGCGCCCAGCAGCGTGAATCCCGTCGCCTCGAAGGCCTGGGCCAGGGCTACATGCGGCAGCTGTTGCGTGTGCAGGTCACCGAATTCTTCACCCACGCGGTGCCCGGCACGCTGACCTCCCTGTCCCGCGCCTGCGCCTTCCTCATCGGCGGTTACTGGGTCATCCAGGGCTCCTGGCAACTGGGCTCGCTGATCGCCTTCTCCACCTACCTCGGCATGGCCGTAGGACCGGTGCAGAGCCTGCTGGGCCTCTACGTCGCCCTGCAACGCATGACCGTCAGCCTCGGTCGGGTGATGGAGCTGCAGCAGGAGCCGGTGCCGGTGCGCCAGCCGGAGGCGCCGGTGCCCATGCCGGAAGGCCGGGGCGCGCTGCGCCTGGAGGGCGTCCACTTCGCCCACGAACAGCGGGCCGGCGCCGTGCTCTGCGGGGTCGACGCCCTGATCCCCGCCGGTCTCAAGGTGGCCATCAGCGGCGCCTCGGGCGTCGGCAAGTCCACCCTCATCGACCTGCTGCAACGCTTCTACGACCCCGACCAGGGCCGCATCCTGCTGGACGGCGTCGACCTGCGCGAACTGGACCTGCTGGCCCTGCGCCGGCGCATCGCCGTGGTCAGCCAGGAGATCGTCCTGTTTCGCGGCACCCTGGCGGAAAACCTCGCCTACAGCGCCCCCGACGCCGGCCGCGAAGCCCTTGAGCGTGTCGCTCGCCTGGCGCGTCTGGACAGCCTGATCGAATCCCTGCCACTGGGCCTGGACAGCCCCCTCGGCGAGCGCGGCCAGCAGCTCTCCGGCGGGCAGAAGCAGCGCATCGCCATCGCCCGTGCCTTGTTGCAGGACCCGCTGATCCTGGTGCTGGACGAAGCCACCTCGGCGGTGGACGAAGCCACCGAGCGCGAGGTGATCGCCGCCATCGACCAGCTCTTTGCCGGGCGCACCCGCATCCTGATCAGCCACCGGCCCTCCACCCTGGCCGAGGCCGACCTCAGCTTCCGCCTGGAGCAGGGCCAGTTGTTTCAGCTGCGCACCGAGGGGACCGCCCATGGCCGCTGAGCCTCGCATCGGCCTGATCGACAGCGGCTTCGCCCCGGAGCAGGGCGCTGGCGTCGCCTTGTCCCGACGCTTCTGGCTGGAAGCGGGCGAGCTGCGGGAAGGCGATACCCGGCCCGACGCCCTCGGCCACGGCAGCGTCGTACTCGACACCCTCAGCCGCCATGCGGGACCTGCCAGCCTCTGCGTGGCCCAGGTGTTCGGCGAACGCTGGCAGACCAGCCCCCTGCAGATCGCCGCTGCCCTCTATTGGCTGCTGGAACAGGACGTCGCCCTCATCAGCATGAGCCTTGGCCTGCGCAGCGACCGGCCGGTACTGCGGGAAGCCTGCGCCGTCGCCCAGGCCGCAGGTGTGCTGCTCTGCGCGTCCAGCCCGGCCCAGGGCGAGCCGGTCTACCCGGCCAGCTACCCGGGCGTCATCCGCATCACCGGCGATGCACGCTGCGCGCCGGGGCAGTGGTCCTGGCTGGGAACCCGCCAGGCGGACCTGGGCGCCCACGTCACCGCCCACAATGGCGTGGCCGGTGCCAGCGTCGCCTGTGCCGCCCTGGCCGGCATCCTGGCCGCCCGCCTGCGCGACCAGCCGGGCGCCACCCGCGAACAGATGCTGGACTGGTTGCAACAGGGGGCCGCCTTCAGCGGGCCGGAGCGCCGTGGCCATGACTGACGTCCTCATCCTTGGCGCCGGCCCGGCCGGTGCCGCCGTCGCCCTGGGCCTCCAGCGGCTGGGGTTTGGCGTGCGCCTGGTCAGCGAGTGGCGCCGCTTCGCCGCCGTTGAAGGCGTATCCCAGCGGGTGCTGGAGGGGTTGCGCCAGGCCGGTCTGAGCCAGGCACTGGCCAGCGCCGCCGCGCCATCGCCCCGGCGTGTGCAGTGGAATGGCGAGGGGCAGTCCATCAACCAGGAGTGCCTTCTGGACCGCCCGCGCTTCGACGCCGCCTTGCGGGACGACCTGCGCCAGGCCGGCATCGAGGTGCTGGAAGCGCGGGTGCTGAAGGTGGAAAGCGGCGACAGCGGTCACCGCGTCCAGCTGGACGGGGGTGAGGTGCTCAGTGCCGACTTCCTCGTCGAAGCCCGTGGCCGCTCGGCTCCGCTGGCCGGCGGCCGCCTGCGCGGCCCGGAAACCCTCAGCCTGCTCAACCAGTGGCGGGACGCCCCGGGCCGTCCCGGCTCGGCGGTGGAAAGCCTGCCCGATGGCTGGGCCTGGATGGCGCGCCTGGACGATGGTCGCTGCTACTGGCAGATCACCCTCGACGCCGCCGCCCGCGACCTGCCGCCCCGGGACCTGCTGGCCGACTACTGCGCCCAGCGCCGCCGCCAGTCGTCCCTGGTAAGCGAACTCTTCGGGGACGCGGCCCTGCAGGCGGCCAGCCTCCATGCCCGCAGCAGCACCGCGATCCTCTTCCACGAAGCCAGCGGCCCCAACTGGCTGCGGGTGGGGGACGCCGCCATGGCCGTCGACCCGCTCTCCGGCAACGGCATCTTCCAGTCCCTGTCCTCGGCCCTCCAGGCCCCGGCGGTGATCAACACGCTCCTGCGCAACCCCGAACGCGCCGAGCTCGCCCGTCGCTTCCACCAGCGCCGGGTGGAACACCTGTTCCACCGCTTCGCCCGCACCGGCCGCGACTTCTACGCCCTGGAACAGCGCTGGCCCGACCAGCCGTTCTGGCGTGAACGCAGCACCTGGCCCGACGCCGAGCCGCTGCATGCCGAGGCGGATATCGGGCGACTGCGGGTGGAGCGCGCCCCGGTGATCCAGGGCGACCTGATCGAGGAACGGGAGGTGGTCATCACCGCCGACCAGCCCCTGGGCGTCTGGCACCTGGACGGCACCGAACTCGCTCCCATCGTCCGCGCCCTGCAGGCCGGGCGGCTGGGCGAGGCGCTGGCGGGCCTGGCGCCCGAGGCGCGGCGCAAGGTCCAGGGCTGGCTACTGGCGCAGGGTTATCGTCCCTGAGCGGGAGCCCGCATTGTCCGGCGGAACAAGGTGACTAGAATGTGCGGCGCCGTCCTGGCCCGCACACGAAGGAACCGCCATGCACCTCGACCTGATCCAGACCCTCAGCCTCGCCGGGAAAACCGCCGTGCCCAATGACGACCGCATCGGCTGCGCCGGGCGCCATGCCTGGGTCATAGACGGCGCCACCGATCTTGGCGAGCCGGGGCTCATGGGCGAGCGGGGTGGCGCCGCCTGGTTGGCCGATGCGGCCCATCGCGCCTTCATGGATGCGTCGGGCGCCCTGGCGGCGGTGTGCGAGCAGGTGTTCGCCGTCGTCGCCGCCGACTACCGGCGCGATCGCCAGCGCGAGCCCATCGCGCCCTGGGAACTGCCTCGCGCATCCTTCGCCGCCGTCGCCCTCGAAGGCGATCGCCTCGCCTGCGGCTTCCTCGGGGATTGCACCGTGATCCACCGCAGCGCACGGGGCGTGGCCTTCCTGACGCCCGAGCCGGACCGCCAGCAGGAGCAGGCCGAAGCGGCGGCGCTGGGCCCCGGCATCGGCGCCGACAGCGTACGCAGTCCGCACGTCCTGGCCGACCGCCGTGCCGCCCGCGTGCGACCGAAGGCGGTGCTGAGCGTCGACGCGGAACAGGCGAGGGCGGTCATGAACTACGCCCAGGCGCCGCTGGCCCGGGGGGACGACCTGCTGCTGATGAGCGATGGCTTCGCCACGCTGATCGACACCTACCGCCACTACGACGCGCCGACCCTGATGGCCCGCGTGCTGGAGAGCGGCCTGCTGCCGCTGGCCGAGGAACTGCGCCGCATCGAGCGGGAAGACGCCGCCTGCCTGCGTTACCCGCGCTTCAAGGCCAGCGACGATGCATCGGTGATCTGGCTGCGGGTGGGCGGATAACGGGTGAAGGCGCCCGTCAGGCCCTTCCTCTTCGGCGACGCACCGCCGACACCACCGCTTCAGGAGCGAGCTTGCCGGCGAATGGCATGGCCGGTTCGCGGACGCGGTGCGGGGTCAGGCGCCATAGGAGCCGGCTTGCCGGCGAATTCTCGGAATGGTTCGCGGGCCTGCCCGCTCCTACGGGGCGGACCAGGGTTTGTAGCGAGCTGGCTCGCGAAAGCCATCACAGCGTACGCCTGCGCCGGGTGGGGCGCCGGCCCGGGTCAGGCACTCCTGGCCCGGCGCAGGCGTGCCATGCTCAGGGCATCCACGAAGCGCCCGTCGCGTAACGCATAGTCCCGCAGTACGCCTTCGCTTTCGAAACCGAACCTGCCATACAGCGTCAGGGCGGCCTCATTGTCCGTGTACACCGTCAGCTCCACGCGGTGCAGGTTCATCCAGTTGTCCGCCACCTCCAGTACCGTTTCCAGCAGCCTGCTGCCGACACCCTGTCCTTGCCACTCCACGGCCACCGCCATGCCGATGACGCCGCAATGGGCGCGCCGGGGCCGCGGATGCTGTTCCAGGCTGCAGTGACCGATCACGGTGCCCTGGTGCAGGGCCACCAGGGAAACCAGGCGGTCGTCGTCCGCGCCCAGCCGCTTGCGCCAGACCTCGCGGGATTGAAAGGGCATCTGCAGCACCTGGCGGGCGATGGCGGGGTCGTTGTAGAGCGCGGTGATGCCGTCGAGATGGGTTTCGCCGAAGCGTTCGATGACGATGTTGTTCGGATTGGCAGTCATGGGGTCATCCTCTTTCGATGGAAACCGGAAGCCAACAGCTTGAGGCACAGGGTGCAAGTGTCAACCTCGGGGGCCGTGGGGTAACTCGCGAAACCCTCGACGAATTCGCCGGCAAGCCGGCTCCTACCGCCTAGGGCAACCATCTCCAGCTCGGCCCATCCCTCAGTGCCCGGTCGTCGTTCGCCGCCATGAATCGTGGCAGGTCGGGGCGGGCGATCCAGATCTCGCCTTGCCACTTCAGGGCGGCGATGCGCTGGTCGGCCCAGGTCATCAGCACGCGGCGCGGGCTGGCGGTCGGGGAGCGGTAGTAGTCGTGGAGGGTGGGGACGACCTCGTCGCTGATCCATTGGCTGAGGGCGCAATGCTCAGGGTGCCCGAAGCGGTAGAGCGCGCGGTAGAGGCCGGCTTCGTTCACCAGCTCCAGCTCTTCGCAGGTGCCATTGCGGTGCTGGAGGACGGCGAAGCGGCATTGGTGGGGGTAGATGCGCTTGGTGAGGCGGTAGGGGCGGGTGGCGGCGATCATCAGGGCGAAGTCGAAGGCGACGAACCAGGGCTGGTTGTCGATCATCACGGCGCGCAGTTGATGGCAGTGGCGTTGGAAAACGATGGGGGTGTATGCGTCATGCATGGTGAAGCTCCTAGCTCAGGTCCTTTGAGTCGCCACCATCCGCTGTCAGTCGAAGGGTGGCGGATCACGCGGGGTTGACAGACCGGAGCTAGGACCCGGCAGACCATGAAGGCCTCCCCGCGCGATCCGCCATGAAGCGGTGCAGTTCTGAAAACTGCATACGCGTAGAGGCCTGCAAAAAACGTCCGCCGTTTTTCGCATGCACCTTATGGCGCAATCGCGCCTAGCTGTCGGGCTGTCAAACCCGGCCACGGGATTGGCCGTGGCCGGGGCAGGATAGGGATAGCGGTGGGGCAGGGCAAGGGGAGGGTGATAAGGCAAGTGGGTCGGAAGCGGGTACCAGCACCGAGATGATTTCGCCCCAAGGCTGACGGTCACGATTATTCATACAGTGTTGCGCGGATTACTTTTCATTTATTCAAATGCGTGCGGGAACTCCCAGGCACATGCCCACTTCAGACGCCCGTAAAGCCTAATCTCGTCCTCTTGCTCAAAGTGCGAAGCCAAATCTAGGTAATAGTTCTGGCCGTTATGAATGTAGTAGATAATCCATTCGCCAGTCATGTTGCTTCGATTAAGCAGTCGCTCGTAGCCCTCCCACACGATAGTGCGGGCGATTTTTCCTGCCAGTTTCCAGGCTTCCTGCTCGCTATCAATGACTGAGCCTAGCGGAACGATCTTCGTGATTTCTTTATTCAACAACTTGCGCTTTGTTGCATAAGGGCCAAACCATTGGTTGTGGAGGTTCGCCCTCAGAAACGCGGTACTGGTGTAATGCTTGTGCGCGAAGCGACCAAGAACCGGACCGCTCAGTTGAGATGCCGGTCTTGCAGGCGTTATGCAAGCGAATGGCCAGGGCGAGACTGACCCTTGGCCAATAAGGGCGCCACATTACGGCTTACTTTTCAGCAGAATCAGGTCGTAACCATTCCGTATTGGCGTGTTGTTTACCTTGTATACAGTCGAATGTGGAGAAAAGGGTCTATTTCCACCCGCCGCCTGCTCTAACGACCCTTCATGACCAGTTTCTGTAAGTCGTGACATCCCGGAATCAACGTAAGGCGGCCGTTTCAAGTATGAAAAATAAATCTTCGTCCATGATTGTCTAGCCACGCACCACTGTTATGAGGGAGTGCGTTTGAAGTGCTGAGCTATCTGCTTGTGACGAAAACACAGCCATAAACCGAATGTCGCCATGAAACTCAGTGGCAAGTGCCAGTGCTCGGCGTCTTGACTGATGCCGACGATCAAAACGACCAGGCCGATGAGGTTGATGCAACAAAGAACAATTCGATCGCAGCGCCGGGTTTCTGCTGCCTCCCAAGCATCGGTGATGTGGCCGAGCGCCGTTATCGCGAAGTAGAAGAATGCGGTTGGAAATAGCAGTTCGGGCCTGATTGAGGCGGCCAGTGCCACAAAAACGACGGTGAGCACATGCAGCCAGTCAAAAAGCCAGAACGTCCACGGGACTACCGGAGGGAACTCTTGGTAGTTTCGAACCCACTCGATGGACATGTAGCAGGCAAGCAGCGCCAGAACAAGGAGCCGCGAGATCACGTCGGGGAAGAGTGGGGCGGCATTGCTGTCGAGAATTAGCGTGCAGAAGGACCAGAAGACGTTGCCTGCCGCGGCTGGCCAGAAAACTGCCTCGAACAGGCTTTTAAGGGTTTGATGTTGAGAGGGCATGGTCTTCCCCTGATCTTGGTACGACGTGTGCTGCGACGTTCAACACGCGGGCAGAGCTAGCATGAACAGTAGTGCCCAACCCGCCATCCGGGATGAAAAGACCGCTGCACTTGCTCAGTTTCGATCAAAAGCATCGTCTGCCTTGCCAGAACGGATACCGACCACCCCTTCGATATACGGCACCTTCCCCGCCATGTTCTCGTCGATCCCTTCCCGATTGCGGGCCTGCTGCGAAGTAAGCTTAGGCAGGCCCTCGACATCCCACCCGGACAACCCGGCGCCTGCTCGCTCGCGAACATGTAGTGGCAACAGCGTCCGCTGGCAGGACCTCCTCGGAGTTGCGGCGGGGCGGCTGTACCAACGCTTCGCGTAGGAGATTCTATGTCTACCCCGCCGTACAGGTTGGTGACCGATACGGCTGCTGGGTCTTCATGAGGGCGAAGGCAATTCGAGCCAGTTTCCGTGCCAGGATGGTCAGGGCTTCGGTCTTTTTCAGACCACGCTCCAGGTAGCCCAGATAGAGCTTCTGCCAAGCTTTGGTGCGACTGGCGGCCATGGCGGCATTGTGTAGCAGCCGCCGGACCTCCGGATCGCCCTGTTTGCTCAACTTGCGGCGTCCGCTGTAGCGCCCCGATTCCTTCGCGCGCACATCCAGGCCCAGGAAGGCGATGAAGGCGTCGCTGTTGCGGAAGGGGCCACGCTGAAAGGCCATGTTCAGGGCTGCTGCGGTTAGCGGGCCGATGCCTTCAATGGCCCGGCAACGCTTGGCCTGCTCGGCCAGGCCAGCGTCCTTCAGGGCCTGGGCAATGTCCTGATCGAGGCGCTGCTCCAGGCGCTTGAGGGAGCTGAGCGCCGCTTTCATCGACACCTTGAACTGGGTGTCATGGCCAAAGCTCTGGCGCAGCGCCGTGGCACTGCGGATCAGCGTCGCCCGGCGTCGCAGCAGGCTTTGCAGCAGCCGGTAAGCCTTGCCGGCGGGTTGCCAGACCCGCAGTTGGGCCTGTTCGTGGGCCAGATAACGGGCCAGTAGACGGGCATCGCTGGCGTCGGTCTTGATGCGGCCACCGATGCCCTTGCGGTAATTGCTCAGGCGATAGCCATCAATGACATAGAGGCGATGACCACGCGCATGGGCCAGGTCGACGAGCTGCACGTGATAGGTGCTGGTGGCTTCCACTGCCAAGGCACAGTCGCCGGGGAGCGTCTTCAGCCAGGCGCGGATGCTGCGGGCGTCATTGTCCAGGGTGCAGTACTGGTCCAGGTCGGCGCGATACAGGCTCAGGCTGTCCTTGGCCACGTCGATGCCGATGATGGGGGGTTGGGTTGTCATGTGCGATTCCGGCCGACAAGATGAATGAGTCTGTCGGGGGGCTCACCTGTGCGCAGGCTTGCAGATATGGTCGATCTCGAGCGGCTACTCGAGTCGATGGATTCCTTATCGGCGCTTGTCGTGAGCCAGGAGTGGGGGAGTTCTCCTACCGTCTGTCTTGCAGAAGCGAGCTCAGTCCCTCCACCCCCGACAGACTCACCTTACGACATACAAGCGAGCTTGCTCGCGAAAACCCTCGCCGCGTTCGCCGGCAAGCCGGCTCCTACCGCCTAGGGCAACCGTCTCCAGCTCGGCCCATCCCCCAGTGCCCGGTCGTCGTTCGCCGCCATGAAGCGTGGCAGGTCGGGGCGGGCGATCCAGATCTCGCCTTGCCACTTCAGGGCGGCGATGCGCTGGTCGGCCCAGGTCATCAGCACGCGGCGCGGGCTGGCGGTTGGGGTGCGGTAGTAGTCGTGGAGGGTGGGGACGACTTCGTCGCTGATCCATTGGCTGAGGGCGCAATGCTCGGGGTGCCCGAAGCGGTAGAGGGCGCGGTAGAGGCCGGCTTCGTTCACCAGCTCCAGCTCTTCGCAGGTGCCATTGCGGTGCTGGAGGACGGCGAAGCGGCGTTGGTGGGGATAGATGCGCTTGGTGAGGCGGTAGGGGCGGGTGGCGGCGATCATCAGGGCGAAATCGAAGGCGACGAACCAGGGCTGGTTGTCGATCATCACGGCGCGCAGTTGATGACAGTGGCGTTGGAAAACGATGGGGGTGTATGCGTCATGCATGGTGAAGCTCCAACGTAAGGTTAGGAAGCTGCCGCCATTCGCTGTCAATCGAAGGGTGGCAAATCGCGCGGGGTTGACAGACCGGTACGTTGGCTCCGGCAGATCACGAGGATCTCCCCGCGCGATCTGCCATAGAGCAGAGCAGCTACAAAAGCTGCATGCGTGCAAGTGCCTGCAAGAAACATTCGCCGTTTCTCGCATGCACCTTGCGGCGCAATCGCGCCAACGTACTCGGGCTGTCAAACCCGGCCACGGGATTGACCGTGGCCGGGGCAGGATAGGGATCGCGGTGGGGCAGGGCAAGGGGAGGACACTGGAACCAGTCGTCCAGGGGGGAGGCAGCGTCCTTGCCCTTTGGCTGAGCATCCCGAGGCGTCCGGCGGTCTGCGCGCCGCGCGAGTTGCGGTGTCCCTGCTTCAGTCTCCAGGGGCTGCGCCCGGTTCGCAGGACAAGCCCTCCCGTCACGAAAGGGCCTGCCATTCCGCTAAGGGCTACAGCCAGCCCTTGACCTGTTCGACGACGGCCGCCGTCGAGATGCCATAGCGATCGTGCAGCGTGGGCAGTGCTCCCGCGTCCAGGAACGCATCCGGCAGCGCGATCTGGCGGAAGGTGGGCGTCACGCCGTTGCGCATCAGTACCCCGGCCACGGCTTCGCCCAGCCCACCGACGATGGAGTGGTTCTCCGCCGTCACCACCAGCCGGCCCGGCTTGCGGGCCTCGGCGAGGAGGGTGGCCTCGTCCAGCGGCTTGATGGTGGGGACGTGCAGCACCGATACATCCACGCCGTCGGCCTGGAGCTGCTCGGCTGCCTCGAGCGCGCGCATGGTCAAGAGGCCGGTGGAGATGATGAGCACATCGCGGCCGCCGCGCAGGGTCTGCGCCTTGCCGATCTGGAACCTGTAGTCATAGCGGTCCAGCACCAGCGGCACGTTGCCTCGCAGCAGGCGCATGTAGACCGGGCCCTGGTGGGCGGCGATGGCCGGTACGGCCTGCTCGATCTCCAGGGCGTCGCAGGGGTCGATGATCATCAGGTTGGGCATGGCGCGGAAGATCGCCAGGTCATCCGTGGCCTGGTGGCTGGGCCCGTAGCCGGTGGTGAGCCCCGGCAGGCCGCAGACGATCTTCACGTTGAGGTTTTCCTCGGCGATGGCCATGCAGATGAAGTCGTAGGCCCGGCGCGAGGCGAACACCGCATAGGTGGTGGCGAAGGGGGTGAAGCCCTCGCGCGCCATGCCGGCTGCGGCGCTCATCAGCAACTGCTCGGCCATGCCCATCTGATAGAAGCGCTCGGGGTGCTCCTTGGCGAAGATGTGCAGGTCGGTGTACTTGGACAGGTCCGCCGAGAGGCCGACGATGTCCGCGCGCTCTCGGGCCAGCTCGGCCAGTGCGTGGCCGAAGGGGGCCGGCCGGGTCGGCTGCCCCTCCGCGGCGATGGAGGCGATCATCGCCGAGGTGGTCAGGCGCTTCTTCGGGGTGATGACGGTGTTCATTGACGGCTCCCGGCTTCGAGGACTTCCAGGGCGAGGTCCCATTCGTTTTCGTCGACGCGGATGAAGTGAGTCTTCTCGCGGTTTTCAAGGAAGGGCACCCCCTTGCCCATGCGGGTGTCGCAGATGATCACCCGGGGCTGGGTGCCATCGTGCCGGCGAGCGGCATCGAAGGCGCGCACCAGCTGATCCAGGTCGTTGCCGTCCACCCGCTGGACGAACCAGCCGAAGGCCTGCCAGCGATCGACGATGGGCTCGAAGGCGAGCACCTCGCTGGAGTAGCCATCGGCCTGCTGGTTGTTCACGTCGACGATGGCGATCAGGTTGTCCAGCTTCCAGTGGGAGGCGGACATGGCGGCTTCCCAGGTGGAGCCCTCGTTCAGCTCGCCATCGGACAGCAGGTTGTAGACGAAACGGTCCGAACCCTTGCGCTTCAGGCCCAGGCAGGCACCAACGGCGATTCCCAGCCCATGCCCGAGGGAGCCACCGGTGATTTCCATGCCCGGTGTGTACGCGGCCATGCCGGACATGGGCAGGCGGCTGTCATCGCTACCGTAGGTCTCCAGTTCGTCCTCCGGCACGATCCCGGCTTCGATCAGCGCCGCGTAGAGCGCGATGGCGTAGTGCCCGATGGAGAGGTAGAAGCGGTCGCGGCCTTCCCATTCCGGGTCGGCGGCGTCGTAGCGCAGCGCATGGAAGTAGGAGACGGCCAGCAGGTCGGCGGCGCCCAGCGCCTGGCCGATGTAGCCCTGGCCCTGGACCTGGCCCATGCGCAGGGCATTTCGCCGGATGTTGTAGGCGCGCTCCGCCAGGGAGGGGGCGCCGGTGGAAACGGTGGGGGAACTCATCGTCGGGACTCCTTCGATCTCAACGGTTGACCAGGTTGGCCGGTACTCGGAACACCAGGAAGGCGCCGAATATCAGCACGGTGGTAATGAGGTACATGCCGATGGCATTGCTGCCGAGGGTGGTGGTCACCCAACCGATCAGGTAGGGCGAGCAGAAGCCGGCGAGGTTGGCGAAGCTGTTGACTGCCGCGATTCCCGCCGCCGCCGAAACGCCGCCCAGCAGAGTGGTCGGCAGCATCCAGAACAAGGAGGACGCGGAGAGGATGCCGGCCGCCGCCAGGCACAGGCTGAGGATCGACAGGGTCAGGCTGCTGCCCAGCGCAGCCGCCAGGGAGAGACCCAGGGCTCCGGCCAGCATCGGGATCGCCAGGTGCCAGCGCCGCTCGCGGTGCTTGTCGCCGCTGCGACCGGCCAGCAGCATCGCCACGATGGCGCAGAGGTAGGGCACGCTGGTCAGCAGGCCGATGTGCAGTGGCTCGGATACGCCGGCATTGCGCACCAGGGTCGGCAGCCAGAAGGTGATCGCGTACTGCCCCATCACCACGCAGAAGTAGATGCCGGCCAGCAGCCACAGGCGGCGGTCGCGGATGAAGGCGGCGGGCGAGGCATGGGTCACCTTGTGTTTCTCGTCCTCGGCCAGTTCCTTGCGGATCAGCGCCTTCTCTTCATCGTTCAGCCAGGTGGCCTGGTTCACGCCGTCCTTCAGGTAGCTCAGCACCAGCAGGCCCACCACCACGGTGGGAATGGCCTCCAGCACGAACATCCACTGCCAGCCGGCCCAGCCATGCACGCCGGCGAAGCGCTCCATGATCCAGCCGGACAGCGGCCCGCCGACCATGCCCGAGAGGGGAATGGCGATGAACCAGAGGGCGGTCATCTTGGCGCGGCGGTAGGACGGGAACCAGTAAGTGAGGTAGAGCAGCAGGCCGGGGGCCAGTCCCGCTTCGGCGACACCGAGCAGGAAACGCAGGACATAGAACTGCCAGGCCGTCTCCACGAAGGCGAAAAGGCCGGAGATGATGCCCCAGGTGATCATGATGCGGGCGATCCAGCGCCGCGCGCCGACCTTGTGCAGGATGATGTTGCTGGGTACTTCGCACAGGAAGTAACCGATGAAGAACATGCCGGCACCCAGTCCGTACACGGCTTCGCTCAGGGCCAGGTCATCCATCATCTGCAGCTTGGCGAAGCCGACGTTGACCCGGTCGAGGTAGGCACAGAGGTAGCACAGCATCAGGAAGGGCATCAGCCGCCAGGCCGTCTTGCGGTAGGCGTTGCTGCGTGCGGCCGAAGCCGCATCGAGGGCTATCGTCGTCATGTTGATCTGATCTCTTGTTTTTATTGATGGTCCCGGCGGCGCAGGGCGCGCCGGGCCTCAGATTTCGAACAGCGTGAGCCGTCAGGCAGGGCTCGTCAGTGGATCAGCATTCCACCGTTGACATCCAGGGTGACGCCGGTCAGGTAGCTGGACAGGTCGCTGGCCAGGAACAGTGCGGCATGGGCCACATCGCGCGCCTCGCCGAGGCGGCCAAGGGGAATGCCCTCGATGATCGCGTGGCGACGCTCGTCATGCATCAGGCCACCGGTGATATCAGTCTGGATCAATCCCGGGGTGATGGCGTTCACCCGGATATTGTCGGCACCGAACTCCCGGGCCATGGCCTTGCAGAGGCCGAGCACGCCGGCCTTGGCCGCGCTGTAGTGCGGGCCGCCGAAGATGCCGCCGCCACGCTGGGCGGAGACCGAGGACATGCAGATGATGCTGCCGGATTTCTGCTCGCGCATGGTCGGGATCACCGCCTGGGACATCAGCAGGGTGCCACGCAGGTTCACATCGAGAATGCGGTCGTAGTCCTTCCCGGTGATCTCCAGGGTTTTCACCGGCTGGGTGATGCCGGCGTTGTTCACCAGCACGTCGATACGGCCGTAGCGGGCCAGGACCTGGGCGACGGCATCGCGCACCTGGGCCTCGTCGGCGACGTTGGCGGCGAGGCCCAGATGACCTTCGCCCAGCTCGGTGGCGGCCTGGCGGGCGGCTTCCAGGTCCAGGTCGAGGATGGCGACATGCGCACCCTGTTCGGCGAACGCCTTGGCAGTGGCGCGGCCGATACCGCGTGCAGAGGCAGCCCCAGTGACGATTGCGATCTTGCCTTCGAGTAACATTTTTCTGCTCCGGACACTTGTTGTTATGGACGCCGGTTCATGAAGAACCGATGGCGACAGATTCGGTCCGCAACAGGCTTCGGGCAACGCAGCTCCCCTCAGCCTATGCTGAAAAAAATTCAGCACTAGGCAGCGCAGTGCGATGCAGGCAAATTTCGCGTCGCGCCGTGAGGCCACGGAAAATGCAGGAGACGAGATGCATCGCGAGTCGGATAGAAAGCCCATTCAGCTGCCACCGTTCAAAGCGATTCAGGCCTTCGAGCAGGCGGCACGGTTCGGCAACGTCGCCCGGGCGGCCGAGCAGCTCAACCTGACCCCGTCCGCCGTCAGCCATCAGATCGCCAACCTGGAGGCCCTGATCGGCCGTCCGCTGTTCCTGCGTACCGCCAAGGGCGTAACACTCACCCCGGCGGGCGAGCAGTACCTGCGAGATGTTTCCGGCGTGCTGCAGGCCCTGGCAACCGCGACCGAGCGTGCCGGGAACGAGGTCAGTTCCGATTACCTGCGCCTGCATTCGGCGCCGAGCTTCGGGCTGCTCTGGTTGCTGCCGCGACTCGAACAGTTCCGCGCCAGTCACCCCGACATCCAGATCAACCTGTCCTGCTCCTATGAGTCGCTGCACTTCGGGCGCAACCAGATCGACCTGGACATTCGCCATGGGTATCCCAACTGGCCCGCCCTTGAAGTTCGCACCATTCGCCATGAAGAGCTGACCGTGCTGGCATCGCCCGCTTTGCTGGAGCGGAACCCGATCCGCGAGCCACAGGAGTTGTTGACGCAGAAGCTCATCCTCTCCGAGGCCGCGCTGGTGCAGTGGCCGCAATGGTTCGCACAACAGGGGCTGTCGCTGCCGGAGGCCCCGTTCGCACTCAGCTTCGATCGCTCCTACATGAGCCTGGAGGCGGCCAGCCACGGCTATGGCTTTGCGCTGGAAAGTTCGCTGCTGTCACAGGACTACATCCGTCAGGGGCGCCTGCTGCCGGTGTTCGGCGAAGCGCTGCGCAGCCCGGTCAGCGCCCACCATCTGGTGTTCCCGCGTACTCATGCGGATCTGCCCAGGGTGCGGCGTTTCCTCGAATGGATGCAGCGGCAGCTGGGGCACGATCTGCATTACTAGCCAGGGCCTTTGAGGGGGGCTCCATCAAGAATGCCGCCCCTTTTGCGGTGGGTATTTCGATGTCGAACCCGGCCACAGGATGTGCCGTGCAGGGCCCTCAAGCCAGCCGCCGCAACTCGTTCACGTCGGCGAACCACTCAAGGGAGGGGAGATCGCGAAAGGCATCGACGGCCCCATATCCCCAGGCGACCGCGCCAAAGGCGACACCGGCAGACGCCGCGGCTTCACCATCCATGGGTTGATCGCCAATGTAGATGACCTCCTCGCGCCGAACGCCGAACTGGCGCATGACACGACGCAGGCGGGACGCCTTGCCAAAGATGGAAGCCCCGCACTCGAAGGCACGGAAGTGGCGGCAGCTGGAGCCCAGGATCTGCGTGACGTTCTCTCGGGAGTTGGAGGACACGATCGCCAGAATCAGTCCCTTCTCGTCAAGGTGGCTCAGCACGGTGGCAATGTCCTTGAACAGCGGGATCGAGCTTCGATGTCGCTTCATCAGGCTCATGAAGGTCCGCGCCACCAGAGGCAACTTCCAGCGGGGCATTCCGATATGGGCCATGATTTCCCGAGCCCCCTGCTGGCGCAGGACGTCCAGCTCTTCAGGATGAATTCGACTGAATGCGTGTTTGTCAGCGACCTGGTTGAACACGGCAACGAAGAACGGAAAGGAATCCGCGAGGGTGCCGTCGAAGTCGAAAATGGCAAGGCGATAGGACACGTGGAAGCTCCTTCCTGGAGTGATTGAGGCCTGATCCTGGCGGGTGGGCGTGTTGAGCGATGGGGCCACCCGATTGACGGCCGCATTATCGTCACTCCAGCGCCTGCTCGGAAGAAGAAAGGGCATTGCCGCCGTGGGCGAGGTGACGACATGGGATCGGCTTCGAGGCGGCACCTGACGGCAGGAAACGCTCGGCCCTTCCCCAGGCAGGGAATTCCTTGCCTCAGCCTGGGATGGCCAGCCTACTTCTGCTTGCTGCCTTTTATGTTGCCGACGACTCCGCCAGCGACGGCGCCAATCGCCGCACCGGTCCACCCGCTGCCGCCGGCGATTGCGGCGATGCCGGCGCCGGCTGCGGCACCGATGGCCGCGCCACTCATGGTTCCCTGTTGCTGGGGCGTCATCGAGGTGCAGCCGGCCGCGCTCACTGCCGTGAGGATTGCTGCATAGGCTAGGAAGCGTTTCATCTTCATCTCCGCTACCTGTTCTTATCGAGGCCAGGCACGACCATCTCGAACCAGATGGTCTCGATGACGGGCCGTTTGACTCGGTCGGGATTGGCGCCGTACCAGGTGTTGAGCCCTTCGCGCACGGAGTCGAGGGTGTGTCCCTTCAGGCCTCGGCCGAAACGCGGAACCAGGCTCTGTTCGTCGGACGGCGGTTTCGCCCCGTAGTAGGCCGCCTCCACCTGGTACGCATTGGCGATGCCGATGAGATAGGCCTTCTTCAGCTGTTCCGACGATTGCATCCATTGCTCGCCGGTGATGATGGGGACCTCGTCGGCCCGGGCCATGTTCGATGCCATTGCCAGGGCCGCGCACGCCGCCCATGTCAGCACGCCCGTTCGTAATGCACTCATCATTTCTTCTCCTCGCTGGCCTCTCCCCGAGACTCGACGCTCTGGTCCGCGCCGATCACGGGTTGCCGCACCCCATCAAGTGTAGGAGCCAGGGGTGGGAATGCTGGGAAAGTGATGCACCCGCACCGTCGTCAACCGACGTCGTGCATTGCACGGTGGACAGGCGGCAACGATGACCTGAGCGGTGCCTACGATGAGCAAAAAAAGACCCGCCATGAGGCGGGCCACAAGCCGTCCAGCAAGAAACTCAGTAGGCGGCGTCCATGCCGTCGTCGATCTCGATGCCTTGCGCGCGCATCTGCTCGATCAGGCCGGCGCGAACGTCGGGGAGGTTGAGCAGGGAGACCTTGCGGACCCTCGCCACTTCCTCCTCGGTATAGGGCTGGTAGCGCTCCGGCATGCTGGCGCCGGCCATGCCGTCCTTGCGCAGCAGCCAGTTGAGCAGGTCGGCCAGCTGGGCGTTGTTCAGCGCCGACTGGGACATGCCCGGCACGCGCACGAGGAATTCGCGGCCGCCCTCCACCTTGAGGAAGTTGCCGACGAAACCCTTCATCTTCGGGGTGTCGTTGGCCCGGGAGCCGGTGCCGTCGCCCAGGTGGCAGCCGGCGCATTGCAGCTGGTAGTTCACCGGGGTGCTGTAGCCCGCCTGGGAGATGGGTTTCTGCGGCTCCTCGTTGCCCGGTGCGTGCTTCTGGTTGGGGTCGGGGATGGCGCGGGCCATGGCCTGGGGGGCGGCCATGGCGCAGGCCAGCGCGATGATCAACGGCAAACGCATGACAGCCCCCTCGGCTCAGACCGCGACGCCGCGGATGATGGACACGGTGCAGTGGTAGATGTGCGACTTGGCCGCGAGGCACCAGTTCACGTCGTTGTTGTTGAACGGACGGTACAGGGGTTCCTCGCTGTCGTTGCGGGTGCAGGCGCACTGGGCGCAGCTGTGCTTACCGCAGCAGTCGTTGTAGGAAATGATGTAGTCCTTGCCGTCGGCCGGGTTGCGGCAGGTGCCGATCCAGGTCACCTGGGAGGCTTCGGTGCCAGGCGGGCAGGAGGTGACGGAGCCGCCGCAGCAGGCGCAGAGGAAGCCGTCCACCGAGCAGTAGCGCCAGTAGTCGCAGCTGGTGGGGTCACCCGGGTCGCCGGCCTGGGGCGCTTCGGCGGCCAGGGCCTTGCTGGTGCGGTCGATGGGCAGCAGCACCGGCAGGGCGGCGCCGGCCACCATCAGCGAGCCGATGCGGCCGAGGAAGTTGCGCCGCGAGGTGGTGTCCGCCACGTGGCGCGAGGAGCGTTCGAACAGACGGTCTAGCAGTTTCATCGGGGGCTCCCTTCCTTAGTGGTTGTGCGCGCCGTGGGCGTGCGAGTGGTTGTGCAGGTACTGCTGCAGGGTGGCGCTGCCCAGGTGCTCGGTCTCGAACAGGCTGTCGAGGTGTTCGCGGGAGTTCACCAGGCCCTTGGCGCGCAGCACGCCGGCCTTGTCGATCAGCGCGGCGTAGGGGAGCTTGCCGATCTGGTAGGTCATGCCGACTTCCGGGCCGACCACGTAGGTGGCGTCTTCCAGCTTGTGCTCGGCGATCAGCGCCTTCTGCGCGTCCATGTCGCCGTCACTGACGTAGATCACGTCGAGACGGTCGGCCTGGTCCCTGGCGATGGACTTGATGGCCGGCAGCAGGGATTTGCAGATGGGGCAGGTGGGCGAGAGGAAGAACAGCAGCTGGGCCTTCTCGCCGGCGTAGCCGAAGTTCACCGGGCGGCCGTTACGGTCGGCGGCGGTGACTTGCGGGGCGGGCTCGTTGACGGCCACGCCCTTGTCGACCATGAGGGCGCCGGCGGGGGCCAGGCGGCCGTGGAGTACGCCGATCTGGCGGACGAGGCCCATGACGGCGAAGGCCAGGGCGATGAGCAGGCACCAGAGCAGGATGTTGGAAACGATCAGGGCTTCCATGGTTCACCTTCCAATGAGTTTGAGCAGACGGGGACCGTTGGCCAGCAGGCCATCGGCGGCGACGTAGAGGAGCAGGGCGACGGTGCTGGCGGCGATGACGACGAAACTGTCGAACACGCCCAGGTCGCGGCCCAGGGGGGCGAGGCTGGCGACCAGCGCCAGGCCCACCAGCGCGGCGTTGCGGGCCAGCAGCACCGGGCGGATCGGCTGGGCCTGTTCCGGCCCCGCGCAACCGCAGTCGATGTCGCGGCGTCCGCGCCACAGGTTGATGCCGATGGCCAGGGCATAGCCGGCCAGCAGGGCGGCGGCGCCGAGGGCGGCCAGGTGGCGGCTCGCGGGCACCAGCAGGGCGAAGGCCAGGGCCGCCTCGATCCAGGGCAGGACCCGGGACACCGGGCGTACCAGGCCAGGGGGCAGCAACTGATAATCCTCCAACTGATTGGCGAACCGGGCCGGGGCGCGCAGCTTGTGGGTCGCGGCGCTGGCCAGGATCACCGCCACCGCGAGGGCGGCGGCTATGACGAAGATGGGATCGGGTTGCATGGCGGCACCTCGTCAGTGGCTGAGGACCTGGGTCGCGGTCTTGTGGACGCCTTCCATGGTGCCGGTGTGCTTGCCGCTCTTCAGGTCGAAGACTTCCAGGCCGCCGGCGATGTTGGTGCCCAGCAGCAGCGGGTTGTCGTCGCGGGTGGCGTTCAGGCTCCAGATCGGATTCGGCGCTTCCAGGGTGGCGATGCGCTTCCGGGTCTTGAGGTCGAAGACCCAGACGATGGGGCTCGGGTCTTCCCACTTCATCGGCTCGTGGGCGTCGTGCATCAGCACGTAGAGGCGATTCAGCTTCGGCGCCACGGTGATCAGCTGCCAGCCGCCCGGGGCCCAGCCGGCCTTCTTGTCGGCCGCGTCGGTCACCAGTTCCCAGGCCGGGAGGAGCTTCGGCTGCTTGCCGGAGAAGTCCACGCCGCGCACGGTGCCGGTGGTGGTGACGAAGTAGTAGGTGTCGCCCACGGCGTAGGCGCGCTCCACCAGCTTCTCGGCGTTGGGGTCGAAGAAGGCGGTGTGGCTGCGGGCGATTTCCTTGCCTTCGTCGTTCAGGGTCACCAGTTGCAGGTTGCCGTCGCCGCAGAGCGAGGCGAAGGCGCGCTTGCCCACCGGGTAGCTCAGCACGCAGCCGGGGATGGCGATCTCGGTGGCGACGGCCTTGGCCTTGATGTCCACCACGGTCACCGAGGTGGACGGGGTGAAGTTGAAGACGTAGACGAAGCGGTCGTCGCTGCTGGTACCCAGGGAGTAGCGCTGGGTCAGGGCTTCGGCGCGCTTGCTGGGGATCACCACTTCCCAGTCCGGGGACAGGGTGCTGGTGTTCCAGGCGGTGAGCACGTCGGTGCGGGTGCCACGGGTGCCACGGGAATAGAACAGGTCGGCGGAGTAGAGGTACTTGCCGTCGCGGCTCAGGGTGGAGGGCGCGGCGAAGCCGGTGCTGACCATGCCGAGCACCTTCTTCTTCTCCGGGTCGACCACGACCACGCGGCCGGTCACGAAGTTGTCGAACTCCACGTCGATGACGTAGGCGCGATGGGGTTCCGGGGGGAAGGGCAAGGTGGTCTGGCCGATGCCAGGGTCGGCCGGCAGCTCGGCGCTGGCGTTGCCCAGGCCGGCGAGCGCGACGCCCAGTGCCAGCGTGGTGTGGGCGAGGATCCTGGTTATTCGCATAGGGGCGGCTCCCTGAATTATTGGAATGGATCGCGGGTGCGGGCAGAAATCTGCAGTCCTAGTCTGCCCCTGTGGAGTGCAGGGGAACTTGCTGTCCGTGCCAATCCCTTGTGTGCCCGTGCCACGGGTTGTGGCTGGCTGCCAAACCGCTGGAAGCGCCGCAGAAAGCATAGACCTGGCAGGGAGTGACCTGTATCAAGGCGACTTCCTGCTTGAATACGGAAGATTCATACGAGCCAACGGACTGAGCGGGAGGACGGATGAAATTTCCAAACGGACGCACCTTGACCTGGGCCCTTGCCGTTCTGCTGGCGGCCGCCGCCGCTGCCTGGTACGGGCTGAGGCCCTCAGGGCTGGGGGAGGGCTTCGCCAGTGGCAACGGGCGCATCGAGGCCACCGAGGTGGACGTGGCCACCAGGATGGCCGGCCGCGTGGCGGAAATCGTCGTCGACGAGGGGGATTTCGTCACCCAGGGCCAGGTGCTGGCGCGCATGGATACCCAGGTGCTGGAAGCCGAATTGGCCCAGGCCCGCGCCGAGGTGCGGCGGGCGGAGAACGCCAAGCTCACGGCCCAGGCCCTGGTGGCCCAGCGGGAGAGCGAGAAGGTCACCGCCGCGGCGGTGGTCAGGCAGCGTCAGGCGGAGCTGACCGCCGCCGAGAAGCGCTTCGCCCGTACCCGAACCCTGGTGGCTCGCAATGCCATGCCCCAGCAGCAGCTGGATGATGACCGCGCGGTGCAGCAGAGCGCTGAGGCGGCACTGGCGGCGGCCCGCGCCCAGGTGCTGTCGGCCCAGGCCGGGGTGGAGGCCGCCAGGTCCCAGGTGATCGAGGCCCAGTCCGCCATCGAGGCGGCCACCGCCAGCACCGTGCGCCTGGAGGCGGATATCGACGACAGCGTGCTTCGTGCGCCGCGCGCCGGGCGGGTGCAGTACCGCATCGCCCAGCCCGGCGAAGTGCTGGGTGCCGGTGGCCGGGTGCTGAACATGGTGGACCTGGTGGACGTCTACATGACCTTCTTCCTGCCGGCGAACCAGGCGGGGCGGGTGGTGCTTGGCCAGGACGTGCGCCTGGTGCTGGATGCCGCGCCCCAGTATGTGATTCCGGCCAGGGTCACTTACGTCGCCAGCGTCGCCCAGTTCACGCCGAAGACGGTGGAGACCGCCAGCGAGCGGGAAAAGCTGATGTTCCGCGTGAAGGCGCGCATCGACCCCGAGCTGCTGAAGAAGTACGTGACCGCGGTGAAGACGGGCGTGCCCGGGATGGCTTACCTGAAGCTGGATCGGGAGGCGCAATGGCCTGAACACCTGGATGTGAAGGTCCCGCAATGAGCGCCCCTCAAGGCTGTATCGCGCGGCTGGACGGCATCGGTCTCCGCTACCGGGAGGTCCACGCCCTGGCCGACGTGACCCTGGACCTGCCCGCCGGCCGAATGGTGGGCCTGATCGGTCCCGACGGCGTTGGCAAGTCCAGCCTGCTGGCGCTGCTGGCCGGCGCTCGCAAGGTGCAGGCGGGGCGCCTGGAGGTGCTGGGCGGCGACATGCGCGAAGCGTCGCACCGCAGCGCCATCTGCCAGCGCATCGCCTACATGCCCCAGGGACTGGGCAAGAACCTCTACCGGACGCTGTCGGTGTTCGAGAACGTCGATTTCTTCGGTCGCCTGTTCGGCCATGAACGGGAGGAGCGCGAGCGGCGCATCGCCGACCTCTTGCAGAGCACCGGCCTGGAGCCCTTCCGCGAGCGTCCGGCGGGCAAGCTCTCCGGCGGCATGAAGCAGAAGCTGGGGCTGTGCTGTGCGCTGATCCACGACCCGGACCTGCTGATCCTCGACGAGCCCACCACCGGCGTCGATCCGCTGTCGCGCAACCAGTTCTGGCAACTGATCCAGCGCATCCGCGACGGCCGACCGGGCATGAGCGTGGTGGTGGCGACCGCCTACATGGAGGAGGCCGAGCGCTTCGATTGGCTGGTGGCCATGGACGAGGGCCGTGTACTGGCCACCGGCAGCCCGGCGGAGATCCGCCAGCGCACCGGCTGCCAGAGCCTGGAGGAGGCGTTCGTCGCGCTGCTGCCGGAGGCGAGGCGACGGGAGCACCAGGCGCTGGTAATCCCCCCGCGCACGTCGGGCCAGGGCGAGGTGGCCATCGAGGCGGAAGGGCTCACCTGCCGCTTCGGCGATTTCGTCGCCGTGGATCATGTGAGCTTCCGCATCGAACGTGGGGAGATCTTCGGCTTCCTCGGCTCCAATGGTTGCGGCAAGTCCACCACCATGAAGATGCTCACCGGCCTGTTGCCGGCCAGCGAGGGCCGTTGCGCGCTGTTCGGCCAACCGGTGGACGCCAACGATCTGGAGACCCGCCGCCGGGTGGGCTACATGTCCCAGGCCTTTTCCCTCTATTCGGAACTGACGGTGCGGCAGAACCTCGACCTGCACGCCCGACTCTTCCACCTGCCGGAGGCGGAGATCGGCCCGCGCGTGGCCGAGATGCTGGAGCGTTTCCAGTTGCAGAAGGTCCAGCATGAGCTGCCGGGCGGCCTGCCCCTGGGCATCCGCCAGCGCCTGTCCCTGGCGGTGGCGGTGATCCATCGGCCGGAAATCCTCATCCTCGACGAACCCACCTCGGGGGTGGACCCGGTGGCGCGGGACGGCTTCTGGGCGCTGATGGTGGAACTGTCGCGCCGGGATGGGGTGACCATCTTCATTTCCACCCACTTCATGAACGAGGCGGAACGCTGCGACCGCATCTCGCTGATGCACGCCGGCAAGGTGCTGGACAGCGACACGCCGGCCGGCCTGATGGCCAAGCGTGGCCAGGACAGCCTGGAAGCCACCTTCATCCTCTACCTGGAGGAGGCGGCGGGGCAGGGTGGCCAACCTCCGCAGGCACCGCCGCCCGCCAAGCCGCCACCCGCGTTCGGTGAGCGGGCGGAGGCACCGCGCCGGGAGTTCAGCCCGCAGCGGATGTTCAGCTATGCCCGCCGCGAAGCCATGGAGCTGCGCCGCGACCCCATCCGCCTGACCCTGGCGCTGCTCGGCACGGTGCTGCTGATGTTCATCATCGGCTACGGCATCAGCCTGGACGTGGAGGACCTGTCCTACGCGGTGCTAGACCGCGACCAGACCACCAGCAGCGAGACCTACGCGCTGAACATCGCCGGCTCCCGCTATTTCATCGAGCGGCCGCCGCTCCGGGACTACGAGGAGCTGGACAGGCGCATGCGCCGCGGCGAACTCAGCCTCGCCATCGAAATCCCGGCGGGTTTCGGCCGCGACCTCAAGCGCGGCGCCAGTCCGCAGATCGGCGTCTGGATCGACGCCGCAATGCCCACCCGGGCCAGCACCGTGCAGGGCTATGTGCAGGGGTTGCACAGCGACTACCTGAAGGAGCTGGCGCGTACCTCCACCGGCGTCGCGCTGCCAACGGCCGCCACCATCGAGTTGCGCTACCGCTACAACCCGGACGTGGAGAGCATCCAGGCCATGGTGCCGGCGGTGATCCCGCTGCTGTTGATCATGATCCCGGCCATGCTCACCGCCCTGGGCGTGGTGCGGGAGAAGGAACTGGGGTCCATCACCAACCTCTACGTCACACCGGTGACGCGGCTGGAGTTCCTGCTGGGCAAGCAGTTGCCCTATGTGGGCATGGGGATGTTCAACTTCGTGCTGATGGCGGCCCTGGCGGTGCTGGTGTTCGGCGTGCCGCTCAAGGGCAGCCTGGCGGCCCTGCTGGTGGGGGCGCTGCTCTATGTCTGCGTGGCCACCGGCATCGGCCTGCTGATGTCCACCTTCATGCGCAGCCAGATCGCCGCGGTGTTCGGCGTGGCCATCGCCACCATGGTGCCGGCCATCCAGTTCTCCGGGCTGGTGCACCCGGTGTCGTCCCTGGAGGGCGCCGCCGCGCTGATGGGCAAGCTCTATCCCACCTCGCATTTTCTGGTCATCAGCCGTGGGGTGTTCTCCAAGGCCCTGGGCTTTGCCGATCTCGCGCCGTACTTCCTCGCGCTGCTGGCGGCCATTCCGGTGCTCACGGTGCTGAGCGTGCTGGCGCTGAAGAAGCAGGAGGACTGAGCCATGCGCTCACTGGTCAATATCTTTCACCTGGGGCTCAAGGAGTTCCGCAGCCTGCAGCGGGATTACGCCATGCTGCTGCTGATCGCCTGGGCCTTCAGCCTGGGGGTCTACAGCTCCGCCACCGGCCTGCCGGAAACCCTCCACAACGCCCCCATCGCGGTGGTGGACGAGGACCGTTCGCAGCTGTCCAGCCAGTTGATCGACGCCTTCCAGCCGCCTTACTTCCGGACGCCCGCGCTGATCGACCAGGCCGCGATGGACCGTGGCATGGACACCGGTCTCTACACCTTCACCCTGAATATCCCGCCGGAGTTCCAGCGCGACCTGCTGGCCGGCCGCAGCCCGGCGCTGCAGCTGAACGTGGACGCGACCCAGGTGGGCCAGGCCTTCAGCGGCGCGGGCTATATCCAGAGCATCGTCGGCACCGAGGTGCAGCAGTTCGTCCAGCGCTACCGGGGCGATACGCCGCTGCCGGCGGAGCTGGCGCCGCGCATGCTGTTCAACCCGAACCTGACCCAGGCCTGGTTCGGCGGGGTGATGGAGGTGATCAACCAGATCACCATGCTGTCCATCATCCTCACCGGCGCGGCGCTGATCCGCGAGCGCGAGCACGGAACCGTGGAGCACCTGCTGGTGATGCCGCTCACCGCCTTCGAGATCATGCTGGCCAAGGTCTGGTCCATGGGGCTGGTGGTGCTGGTGGCGACGGCCTTGTCGCTGAGGCTGGTGGTGCAGGGCTGGCTGGCGGTACCCATCAGCGGGTCCGTCGGCCTGTTCATGCTGGCGGCGGCGCTGCACCTGTTCGCCACCACGTCCATGGGGATATTCCTTGGCACCCTGGCGCGCTCCATGCCACAGCTGGGGCTGTTGACCATCCTGGTGCTGATACCGCTGCAGATCCTCTCCGGCGGCACCACGCCCCGGGAGAGCATGCCGGAGCTGGTGCAGCAGATCATGCTGGTGGCTCCCACCACCCATTTCGTCGCCCTGGCCCAGGCCATCCTCTATCGCGGCGCAGGGCTGGAGATCGTCTGGCCGCAGCTGCTGGCCATCATCGCCATCGGTGCGGCCTTTTTCGCGGCGGCGCTGTCCCGGTTCCGCAAGACCATCGCGCAGATGGCGTAGGGTGGCAGTGGGGCGGCGACCCGCCGGTGCCCGCCAGCGGGAAACGCGGCCCAACGTATCTGGTGCAGCGATGGGCCAGATACAATTCGTTTTTTTCCCGGAAGCCGCCTCGTGAAGTGGGACATTTTCTGCAACGTCGTCGACAACTACGGCGATATCGGCGTGACCTGGCGCCTGGCTCGGCAACTGGTGGCCGAGCATGGCCAGGACGTGCGTCTCTGGGTGGACGAGCCGGCGGTGTTCGCGCCGCTCTGCCCAGGGGCGGATCCACTTGCCGAGTGCCAGTGGCAGCGTGGCGTGGAAGTTCGCCACTGGCGTCGGGACTGGCCGCCGGTGGAGGTCGCCGACGTGGTGGTGGAGGCCTTCGCCTGCCAGTTGCCGGCCCTCTATCTGCAGGCGATGGCGACCCGCTCGCCGGCGCCGCGCTGGTTGAACCTGGAGTACCTGAGCGCGGAGGACTGGATCACCGGTTGCCACGGCTTGCCATCCTTCCAGCCCAATGGCCTGCAGAAGGCGTTCTACTTCCCCGGTTTCGTCGCGGGGGCCGGCGGTGTGTTGCGGGAGAGCGGCCTGATGGAGCGTCGCGACGCCTTTCAGGGCGATGCCGGGGCGCGTCGCGCCTTCCTCGCGGGCCTCGGGGTGATGCCGGAGCCGGATGCACTGCTGGTGTCCCTGTTCGCCTATGAGAACGCCGCCCTGGCCGGCTGGCTCGATGCACTGGAGGCCGGATCGAGGCCGGTGCACCTGCTGGTGCCGGTGGGGCGGGTGCTGGGGGATGTGGGGCGCTGGCTGGGGCGGGAAGACCTGGCGGCGGGTGAGGGATTCCGCCGGGGCAACCTGGCGATCCAGGTGCTGCCGTTCGTCAGCCAGGAGGACTATGACCGCCTGCTCTGGTGCTGCGACTTCAACGCCATTCGTGGCGAGGACTCCTTCGTTCGCGCCCAGTGGGCCGGCCGGCCGTTTCTCTGGCACATCTACCAGCAGGAGGAGGGCGCCCATTGGGACAAGCTGGAAGCCTTCCTCGCGCTCTATTGCCGGGGGTTGTCCCCCGAGGCGGCGGAGGCGCTGGCGCTCGGCTGGCGGGCCTGGAACCGGGGCGACGGGATGGGCGAGGCCTGGAATGGCCTGTTAGGCTGTTGGCTCGAGTTGCAGGCCCATGCGTCAGCCTGGTGCCGCGAGCAGGCCCGATTGACCGATCTCGCGACAGGTCTGGTGCAGTTTTGTACAAAACCGCTATGATACGCGGCCTGTTTTTTGTCACCCATCCACATCGGATATTCGTATGAAAACCGCTCAAGAGTTCCGCGCCGGCCAAGTCGCCAACATCAATGGCGCTCCCTGGGTCATCCAAAAGGCCGAATTCAACAAGTCCGGCCGTAACAGCGCCGTCGTCAAGATGAAGCTGAAGAACCTGCTGACCGGCGCCGGCACCGAGACCGTGTTCAAGGCCGACGACAAGCTGGAGCCGATCATCCTTGAACGCAAGGAAGTGACCTACTCCTACTTCGCCGATCCGCTGTACGTGTTCATGGACACCGAGTTCAACCAGTACGAGATCGAGAAGGCCGACCTGGAAGGCGTCATGGCCTTCATCGAAGACGGCATGACCGACGTCTGCGAAGCCGTGTTCTACAACGATCGCGTGATCTCCGTCGAACTGCCGACCACCATCGTTCGCGAAATCGCCTACACCGAGCCGTCCGTTCGTGGCGACACTTCCGGCAAGGTGATGAAGACCGCTCGTCTGCACAACGGCTCCGAGCTGCAGGTTTCCGCCTTCTGCGAAATCGGCGACTCCATCGAGATCGATACCCGCACCGGCGAGTACAAGTCCCGCGTGAAGGCCTGATCCTTCTTTCGCGAGACCTGAAAAAGCCCCGGCAGATGCCGGGGCTTTTTTGTTTCCGCCGTCTTACTTCAGGTGATCTTTCAGCGCCTCGCCAGCCTGTTGCATGGCGGCGCGGGTGCCCGGGACCTTGGCCAGGACGTTGAGCAGGCCGAAGTCGTGGATCATGCCGTTGTAACGAACGGCGGTCACCTCGACGCCAGCGGCGTCCAGTTTGCGAGCGTAGGACTCGCCCTCGTCACGCAGCACGTCGAACTCGGCGGTCTGCACCAGCGCCGGCGGCAGGCCCTTCAGCTGCTCGGTGGTGGCCTGCAGCGGCGCGGCGTAGATCTCGGCGCGCTGGCGCGGGTCGGTGGTGTAGCTGTCCCAGAACCACTTCATCATGTTGCGGGTCAGGAAGTGGCCGTCCTCGAACTGGTTGTAGGACGCGTTGTTGAAGTTCGCGTCGGTCACCGGCCAGAGCAGCGCCTGGAAGCGGATCTTCGGCGTGCCCTTGTCCTTGGCCATCAGGCTGACCACTGCGGCCATGTTGCCGCCGACGCTGTTGCCCGCGACCGCCAGGCGCGTTCCGTCGACGCCGATCTCCTTGCCATGCTCGGCCACCCACTTGGTGGCGGCGTAGGCCTGGTTGATGGCCGTCGGGTACCGGGCTTCGGGGGAGGGTGTGTAGTCGACGTAGACCGCCACGGCTCCGGAGTTGGCCACCAGGTCGCGGATCAGGCGCTCGTGGGTGGGGAAGTCGCCCAGCACCCAGCCGCCGCCGTGGAAGAACATGAACACCGGCAGGGTGCCCTTGACGCCGGCGGGGCGAACGATGGTCAGGTCGATCGGCTGGCCGTCGGCCTGGATGCGTTTCTGGCTCACCTCGGCCTTGGGCAGTTCCAGTTTCACGCTGGCCTGGGCACCGCTCAGTACCGCACGGGCGTCCTTCGGCGACAGGGTTTCCAGGGGCTTGCCACCACCAGCGGCGAGGGCTTCCAGGAAGGCCTGGGTGTTGTGTTCCACGCCCGGGCTGCCGGCGGCGAAGGCGTGGCCGACGGAGAGTGCGAGCAGGCTGCTGGTGACAAGGGTGCTGATCGATTTCATGGCGTATTCCTCGGCTTGGTTTGCTGGCTAAAAACTTGCGCGCTAAGTAAGTGCGTGAGATGAAAATTAGCGGTGTTTTATTTTGTGCGCAAGATAATTATTGGATGTTTTTGGAATAAAGGCCCGCTGACGTTGGAATAAGGCCGTCAGACGGCCTTGTCCAGGTTCCCGCGCAGGGCGACGAGTTCGTCGCGAAGTCTGCCCAGTTGCTCCGGGGCGAGTTCGGTGGCGGCGAGGATGCAGGCGGGGACGGTCTTGGCCCGCTCATGAAGGGCGCGCCCTTGCTCGGTGAGGCGCAGTTCCACCACGCGTTCGTCCTTGGCGCTGCGGGTGCGGGTGATCAGGCCTTCCGCTTCCAGGCGCTTGAGCAGCGGGGTGAGCGAGCCGGGGTCGGTCAGCAGGCGGCTGCTGATCTCGCCCACGGTGATACCGTCGCCCTCCCAGAGCACCATCATCGCCAGGTACTGCGGGTAGGTCAGGCCGAGCTCCTGGAGCAGCGGCTTGTAGACCTTGGTCATCAGCAGGGAGGTGGAATAGAGGGCGAAGCAGAGCTGGTTGTCCAGCATCAGCTCCTTGCAGGGTTGGATGGACATGGCGGATCTCCGGAGGCGTTGGATGGGTCTAATTTAGCGCGCAAGCCTTTCGCGGGCAAAATTAATCCCGCGAAGGGCGCTGAGAGCCCGCGTCCATCAGGCACGCCCCAGGTCGGACAGGGCCAGGTCCCAGGGTGGTACCGGACCGAAGCGGTTCCTGAGGAACTCCAGCAGCAGCCGGCTGCGTGAGCTGGCTTCGCCTTCCAGACGCAACGCATAGATGCCACTGGGCTCGGGTGCGGGCAGGCCCCCCTCGCAGAACAATGGCACCAGTTCGCCCCGAACCAGGTACTCGCTGATGAGCCAGGTGGGCAGATGGGCGATGCCCAGCCCGCCCAGGGCGCTGAAGAGCAGCGCCTCCGCGTTGTTGGCGGTCATGCGCAGACGACCGGGACGGATGTGCTGGAGCTTGCCGTCCACTTCGAAGCGCCAGGCATAGGGCGGTGCCAGGGCGTCCCAGTCCAGGCCTTCGTGGTCGGTCAGTTCCCGGGGGTGGCGCGGAACGCCTCGGCGTCGCAGGTAGTCCGGGCTGGCGCAGAGCACCCGTACCATCGGCGCCAGGGGCGTGGCCACCAGGCGTGTGTCGGCCAGCGGACCGATGCGCAGCACCAGGTCCACTTGGCCGAGGTTGCCGCCTTCCAGGTCGATGAAGCTGTCGATGAGCCGCAGTTGCACGTCCACACCCGGGTAGGCGCTGAGGAATTCGGCTATGGCCGGGGCCAGATGGCGGCGACCGAAGGGGGCGGGCGCATCGATGCGGATCAGGCCTTCCGGTGCGCTGCTGAGGGACACCGCTTCGGCGCGGGCGAGGCGAAGCTCGGCGAGCACCCGTTTGGCCCGTTCGGCAAAGGC
Organism: Pseudomonas furukawaii; assembly: GCF_002355475.1. NCBI lineage: Bacteria > Pseudomonadati > Pseudomonadota > Gammaproteobacteria > Pseudomonadales > Pseudomonadaceae > Metapseudomonas > Metapseudomonas furukawaii. The sequence continues at coordinate 2,544,473 of NZ_AP014862.1, forward strand.
CAGGCCGGCGGGCGTGGCTTTTACCGCATGGGTGCTGCGCACGAATAGGTTGGTGCCCAGTGCCTTCTCCAGCGCGTCGATGCGTCGGGCCACGGCGGAGGGGGTGAGGGGATGGCGACGCGCTGCGGCAGAGAAGCTGCCGGAGTCGAGGACGTCGAGGAAGAGGTCGAGTTGCTGGGTGAGGACATCAGGATTCATGACGCTGCCTATGCGAGTTTCGCATAGCCATTGTGCGTCGCTGTGCGTTTCCGCGACAAGCGCGGGCGCGTAGCATGCGCTCATCCCCACTGGAGGCCTTATGGATCCGTTGTCTTTTGCGTTGAACGTCGTGCTGGGGGCGGCTCTGGGTACCCTGGGCGGCCTCTTCGGCATCGGTGGCGGCCTGATCGCGATTCCCGCATTGGGCCTGCTGTTCGGCCTGGACCAGCAGTTGGCCCAGGGCACCGCCCTGGTGATGGTGGTGCCCAACGTGCTGCTGGCGCTGTGGCGCTACCACCAGCGCAACCGGATCGATCACCGCCATGCCTTGTTGCTGGCGACCACCAGCCTCGGCTGCGCCTGGCTGGCCTCGTTGTTCGCGGTCCAGGTGGATGCCGAGCGCATGCGCCTGGCCTTCGTCGGCTTCCTGCTGGCGCTGGCGGCCTACAACCTGGCGCGGATGTTCATGGCCGCTGCCCGGGCCAGCGGCGAACTTCGCCATCCCTGGCCCTGGCTGGGCGTACTGGGCGGCGTGGCGGGGGCGGCGGGCGGCCTGTTCGGCGTGGGCGGTGCGGTGATCGCGACGCCGGTGCTGACCAGCGTCTTCGGGACCACCCAGGTGGTGGCCCAGGGCCTGTCCCTGGCGTTGGCGGCGCCCAGTACCGCCGTGACCCTGGCCACCTACGGCCTGCACCAGCACGTGGACTGGGCCATGGGCCTGCCGCTCGCCATCGGCGGCCTGCTGAGTATCAGTTGGGGTGTGCGCCTGGCCCATGCCCTGCCGGAGCGGGTGCTGCGCGGGCTGTTCTGCGCCTTCCTGCTGCTGTGCGCGGTGATGCTGGCGTTCAGGTGAGCCACTGGCCCGCCGGAGTGTGGCCCTGCGGGTGACGATTCGGGGCCATTCTCACGAGGATCTCAGATGCGGAAACCCTCGATGATGTGTTCGGCGAGGGTCTCGGTCACCGGCGACTTACTCCGCTCGTTGCGCAGCAGCATGATGTTGGCCAGCGGCAGTTGCGGCAGTCCGTCCTCTTCGCCCAGCACCCGCATGTCGGGGGTGATCAGGCTCTGCAATTGCGCGGTCACCGCCAGCCCGGCGCTGACCACGGCCATGATGGCCGAGAGGCTGGGGCTGGTGTAGGCGACGCGGTACTGGCGCCCCATGGCGTCCAGGGCGTTGCAGGCCCAGGCACGGCAGAAACAGTCGCTGTTGAACATGGCCAGGGGCAGGGGTGTCTGTTCGTGGGGGCTGAAGCCGATGGCTTCGGCCCAGACGAAGCGCTCCTGTCGCAGCAGTTCGCCGATGTCGTGCCCGGGCTTGCGGGTGACGATGGACAGGTCGAGGTCCTGGCGCTGCAGCAACTGCGCGCTGGACTCGCAGTGCACCTCCACCTGCACCAGCGGATAGGCCTGGGCGAAGCGCGAGAGGATCCCCGGCAGGAAGCGCATCACGTAGTCGTCCGGGGTGCCGATCCGCACCGAGCCGACCATGTGCGGCTGGCGCAGGGTGTTCATCACCTCGCCGTGGAGCTTGAGGATGCGCCGCGCATAGCCCAGCAGGATCTGCCCTTCGGCCGTCAGTCGCACCTGGCGGCCGTCCCGCTCGAACACCGCGCGCTGCAGCACGTCCTCTTCCAGCCGCTTCATCTGCATGCTGACCGCCGACTGGGTGCGGTTGACCACTTCAGCCGCGCGGGTGAAGCCGCCGTAGTCGGCGATGGCGACGAAGGTGCGCAGGAGTTCGGTGTCGATGGCGGGGTAGTTCATTCATCAAATCCCGAGATGCATGGCATAAGAAACATTCGTTGGATTGATGTTAGCCCTGGTTGGACACTGGCGCCATCCCCACTGGGAGGGCGACATGATGAAACGACAACGTGGCTTTATCGGCACTCTGCAACAACCCCGCTTCGAGAACCCCTCGAGCCGTGAACGCTGGCTCACCGGGATCTGGATGCAGATCCGCCGTTGGGAGCAATTGGCGCGTGAGCGCAATCAACTGGCGAGCATGAGCGATGACATGCTCAAGGACATCGGCCTGAATCGTGCCGATGCCGTGACGGAAAGCGAGCGCCCCTTCTGGGATGATCCGCTGAAGAAGTGACCCCGAACCACGGCCCGCCGCCGGTGAAGCGCAGGGCGGGCCGTTGCAATCCAGGACTGACAGGAAGGAAACCATGTCCAGCCGATTTGAACTGGCCCAACTGAACATCGCTTCGATGAAGGCCCCCCTGGAGTCGCCGGTCATGGCCGACTTCGTGGCCAACCTCGAACCCATCAATGCCCTGGCCGAGCGCTCGCCGGGCTTCATCTGGCGCCTGCAGGACGAGGCCGGCGATGCCACCGCGATCCGTCCCTTCGGCGCCGAAGTGCTGGTGAACCTCTCGGTCTGGCGCGACGTGGCCAGTCTCACCGACTTCGCCTACCGCTCCGATCATGCACAGATGCTGCGCCGGCGCAGGGAGTGGTTCGAGCGCCTGTCCGCCATGCACCAGGTGCTTTGGTGGGTGCCCGAGGGACACCGGCCGAGCATGGAGGAGGGTGCGCGGCGACTGGCGCACCTGCGGGAGCGGGGGCCGACCCCCGAGGCCTTTACCTTTCGCCAGAGCTTCCTGGCCCCGGACCAGGCGCGGCCCATTGCAACCTTCGCGGAGACCGGGGCCGAGTGATGCTACCTTGAAGCGTCTTTCCCAACCGACGGCACGGAGCCCATGACGCTGACCTTCTCGCTGAACGAAGCCCGCCGCGTGGCCCTGGCGGCCCAGGGCTTCGCCCGCGCGCCCCGTGGGGCCATCCGCCATCGCCAGTTGCTGGCCCAGGTCCAGGCCCTTGGCGTGGTGCAGATCGACTCCGTGAATGCACTGGTGCGTTCCCACTACCTGCCGGCGTTCTCCCGGCTCGGGCATTACGACCGTGAGCTGCTGGACGATCTCGCCTGGGGGCGTCCTGCGCGGCGGGCGTTGTTCGAGTACTGGGGGCACGAGGCTTCGCTGCTGCCCCTGGAGCTCTACCCACTGATGCGCTGGCGTATGCGCCGCGCCGCCAGGGGGCAGGGCATCTACCAGCAGTTGGCGCGCTTCGGCGAGGAACGGCGGGACGTGATCCAGCGGGTGCTGGGGGCGGTTCGGGAACAGGGCGCCCTGGGCGCTGGAGCCCTGAGTACCCGGGAGGAGCGCGCGGGTCCCTGGTGGGACTGGAGCGCGGAGAAGCATGCGCTGGAATGGCTGTTCGCCGCCGGCGAGGTGACCGTGGCCGGGCGGCGCGGCTTCGAGCGGCTCTACGACCTGCCCGAGCGGGTGATTCCCCCGGCGATTCTCGATCAGCCCGACCTTCCCGAGGACGAGGCCCAGCGCCGCCTGCTGCTGCGTGCCGCCGAGGCGCTGGGCGTTGCCACCGAACGCGACCTGCGGGACTACTACCGGCTGGACAGTGACGACTGCCGTGCGCGCCTGGCGGAGCTGGTGGAAGAGGGCGCCCTGCAGCCGGTGCGGGTGGACGGCTGGCGGCAGGCGACCTATTGCCCGGGCGAGGTCCGGGTGCCGCGCAAGGTGCGGGCGAGCGCGTTGCTGTCGCCCTTCGATTCGCTGGTCTGGGAGCGGGCGCGCACCGAGCGGCTGTTCGATTTCCGTTATCGCCTGGAGATCTACACGCCCCGGCACAAGCGCCAGTACGGCTACTACGTGCTGCCGTTCCTCCATGACGAACGCCTGGCGGCGCGGGTCGACCTGCGCGCCGAGCGCGCCCAGGACCGCCTGGCGGTGCATGCCCTGCACGAGGAACAGCAGGGCTTGAGCGAGGCCGGCATCCAGGCCCTGGCCGGCAACCTGCAAAGCATGGCGGCCTGGCTTGGCCTGGGCGAGGTGGTGGTGACCTGCGGCAACGCTGGCACGGCGCGGTTGCGTGGCTGCCTGGCGGGGAGCTGACGGCCGCTGCGACGTCGCGGCTGCTCAATGATGGGTATCGCTGCGCTCAACCGCATCCTTCGGTGCCACCCTAGGGTGCGGGGCGAGGCGGGATCAGCGGCGGATCTGCTTCAGGGTTTCGGCGATCAGGAAGGCCAGCTCCAGGGACTGGTCGGCGTTCAGGCGCGGGTCGCAGTGTGTGTGATAGCGGTCCGAGAGGCCGTCCTCGGTGATGGGGCGGGCGCCGCCGATGCATTCGGTGACGTTCTGTCCGGTCATCTCGATATGGATGCCGCCGGCATAGCTGCCTTCGGCCTGGTGCACGTCGAAGAATTGCCGGACCTCGCCGAGGATGGCGGCAAAATCGCGGGTCTTGTAGCCGCTGGAGGCCTTGATGGTGTTGCCGTGCATGGGGTCGGAACTCCACAGCACCTTGCGGCCTTCACTCTGGACGGTGCGGATGAGGCGGGGCAGGTGCTCGCCCACCTTCTCGGCGCCCATGCGCACGATCAGGTTGAGGCGCCCCGGGTCGTTGTCCGGGTTGAGGATGTCGATCAGGCGGATCAGCTCGTCGCTGTCCATGCTCGGGCCCACCTTGACGCCGATGGGGTTGCCGACGCCGCGCAGGAACTCCACGTGGGCGCCGTCCAGTTGGCGAGTGCGGTCGCCGATCCAGAGCATGTGGGCGGAGCAGTCGTACCAGCCGCCGGAGAGGCTGTCGCGGCGGACGAAGGCTTCTTCGTAATTCAGCAGCAGGGCTTCGTGGGCGGTGAAGAAGCTGGCTTCACGCAGTTGCGGCGCGCTGTCCAGGCCGCAGGCGCGCATGAAGGCGAGGGTCTCGTCGATGCGGTCGGCCAACTGGCTGTAGCGTTCGGCCAGGGCGGAGTTGGCGATGAAGTCCAGGTTCCACTGATGCACCTGGTGCACGTCGGCGAAGCCGCCCTGGGCGAAGGCACGTAGCAGGTTGAGGGTGGCCGTGGCCTGGTGGTAGGCCTGCAGCAGGCGCTCCGGATCGGGGATGCGGCTGGCGGCGTCGAAACCGATGCCATTGACGATGTCGCCACGGTACGCCGGCAGGGTGATGTCGCCCTGGGTCTCGTTGCCGGAGGAGCGCGGCTTGGCGAACTGGCCGGCCATGCGACCCACCTTCACCACGGGACAGCCGGCGGCGAAGGTCATGACGATGGCCATCTGCAGGAGCACCTTGAAGGTGTCGCGGATCTTCGCGGCGGAGAATTCGGCAAAGCTTTCCGCGCAGTCGCCGCCCTGGAGCAGGAAGGCGCGGCCTTCGGTCACTTCGGCGAACTGGCGGCGCAGTTCACGGGCCTCGCCGGCAAAGACCAGGGGCGGATAGCTCGCCAGGGTCTGCTCGACGTGCTCCAGTCGGGCGGCGTCCGGGTACTCGGGCTGTTGCTGGATGGGGCGCGCCCGCCAGCTGTCAGGACTCCATGCTTGGCTGCTCATTGGTGTCTCGGTGGGATCGGTGGGGAGATCGCCATGTTAACCGAAAGCCCGGGCGTGGCATCAGGGCCGCGCGGGAACCTGGGGGGCGCGCCGACGCGTGTATGCCGGGTTCGGCCTCGGCGCTGTTATCCTTGTGCGGTTTTTGCGCCTCGCGGCGCGTGGTTCGGAATATGCCGGGTGCCCCGGCTCCGGCTTCAATGGCAATAGGCGCCGACCAGGCGCCGGGCCGGTGCGACATGTCAGCGCCGGCCTGGAAGGAGTGTTGTGGCGATGGCCGAGGAGCGCCTGCTCGCGGAAGTGCATGATGATTTCGGGGTGATCCGGGTCTACGAGGTGGGGCCTTACCGCATCCTGGAGTTCGGCGAAGCGGTGGAGCAGAGCTGTGTCTTCATCGCCGACCCGGCCTGGCTGGAGTACGACTACACCCGCGCGATGCTGCTGGGCGCCCTCTGTCACGAGGCGCCGGAAAGCGCGCTCTTCCTTGGGTTGGGCGCCGGCACCCTGACCCAGGCCTGCCTGAAGTTCCTGCCCCTGGATGACGTGGAGGTGATCGAGCTGCGGCCCGATGTGCCGCGCCTGGCCATGGAGTACATGGGGCTGACGGACGATCCGCGCCTGTACGTGCGGATCGGCGATGCGCTGGAGCTGCTGGAAAGCGCCGAGCGTGCGGACCTGATCTTCGTCGACCTCTACACCGACCAGGGGCCGGGCGTTGGGCACCTGGCCTGGCGTTTCCTGGAGGCCTGCCAGAGTCACCTCAACCCCGGCGGCTGGCTGGTGATCAACCAGTGGGCGGCGAACGATGGCAAGCCCCTGGGCGCGGCGCTGTTGCGCGGGCTCTTCCACCGCCATTACTGGGAGTGCCCGGTGAAGGAGGGCAATGTGGTGCTTTTCGTCCCGGCCGACCTGGATCAGGAACTGGATGTCGACGCCCTGAAGGCCCGCGCCGAGCGACTGGCGCCCTCGCTGGGCTACTCGTTGCAGTCCCTGCTGGATGTGATGCGGCCGGCCAGCTAGCCGCTCGCACCACGACTCGCCTCGCCGGTTCGCCCGGACGGCTCATCGGCCCTTGAAGTGCCCGTCGCGCCTTTCCAGCATCGCCCGCAGTCCCTCGGCGGCATCTTCGGTGCCCAGCAGGCGCTGGGCGGTGGCCGGCAGGCTGTCGGCGGCGGCCATTTCGCCTTCGTCCAGTGTCTGGCGGGCCGAGGCGAGCACCGCCCTGACGCCCAGTGGCGCCTGGGCCGCCACCCGTTCGGCCATCCAGATGGCGCGGGGCAGGAGGTCCTCGCTGGCCATCACTTCCTGCACCAGGCCCAGGCGATAGGCTTCGTGTGCATCGAACTCGTCCCCCGTGAGCAGCCAGCGCATGGCGTTGCCCCAGCCGGCGATCTGGTGCAGCCGCAAGGTGGCACCGGCGAAGGGAAATACACCGCGTTGCACTTCCATCTGGGCAAAACGGGTGTTGCTGGCGCAGAGGTTGATATCCGCCGCCAGCATCAGCTCGATGCCGATGGTGAAGCAGTAGCCCTGGGCCGCCACCATCAGCGGCTTGGTCAGACGGGGACCGCCGAAGGTGCCCCAGGGGTCGATGGCGCCGCTGGGCACGCGCCAGCCCTGGCGGAAGGTGTCGCCTACATTGCCGAGGTCGAGCCCGGCGGTGAAGTGCTCGCCATGGGCGAAGACCAGCGCGCAGCGCATGTTGTCATCCCGCTCATACTCGCCCAGGGCCCGCACCAGGTCCTCCAGCATGTCCAGGTCGAAGGCATTGCGCTTGGCGGTGCGGTCCAGGCCGATGAGCATGATGTGGCCATGCTTTTCGCGGCTGACGCGACCTACGGAAGTGGCGGACATGGAGGCGTTCCTGCGTAGGAATAGCGGAATGGCAGGAGGGATATAGACCCCTCATGGAGGCTTGTCCATTCAGGCTGTGTGAAAACCACTGCGCGCGGCCATGCTGCGCCAGGAATCGGCTCAGAATGCTCATCTACAGCCCGTAAACCGCGCTTTCTCACCGGTTCCTGCCTTGCCTGCCCCTCGCTCGCCGCGTTTTCACAGGGCCTGCATCGGCGCGCTTCCGTCCGGCGGAGAGCCTGTTCTCACACCGAAAAACCTGCACGCGCCAGAGATTTTTCCTGTATTATGCGCGCCGGCCTAATGACGGCCTCGTTCAAGTACTGCGTTTTTCCCGAGGCATTTCGCCTTCGGCTGCAAGTCCGCGCTGCGGACTACCCTTGACGTTTCATCCATTCCCAAAAAAGCGTTCACGCAAATTCTCTACCAGGCTGCCAGGGTTGACCCAAAAGGTCCTTCACGGCATGTGCAGCCATGGAACAAGGGTCTTTGCGGATGCACACGAGGCAGACCCATGACCCAGGAAATCGGCGGATTCGCCGCGCTCGGCATTCATCCCAATGTTCTGGCCGCCATCTCGGCGGTCGGCTATGAAGAGCCGTCCCCCATCCAATCCCAGTCGATTCCGGTGATCCTCGCCGGCCACGACATGATTGGCCAGGCCCAGACCGGTACCGGCAAGACTGCAGCCTTCGCGCTGCCGATCCTGTCGCGCATCGATCCGGCCAAACGTGAGCCGCAGGCGCTGATCCTGGCACCGACCCGCGAGCTCGCACTGCAAGTCGCTACCGCTTTCGAAACCTACGCCAAGCAGATGCCCGGCCTGAACGTGATCGCCGTCTACGGCGGCGCGCCCATGGGCCCGCAGCTCAAGGCCCTGCGCCAGGGCGCCCAGGTGATCGTGGCCACTCCCGGCCGCCTGTGCGACCACCTGCGCCGTGACGAGAGGCTGCTGACCACCGTGCAGCAGCTTGTCCTGGACGAAGCGGACGAGATGCTCAAGCTCGGCTTCATGGAAGACCTCGAAGTGATTTTCGAGGCCCTGCCGGAAAGCCGCCAGAGCGTGCTGTTCTCCGCCACCCTGCCGCCGTCGATCCGTTCGATCGCCGAGCGTCACCTGAAGAGCCCGCAGCACGTCAAGATCGCCGCCAAGACCCAGACCGTGGCGCGCATCGAACAGGCTCACCTGATGGTCCACGCCGACCAGAAGACCGCCGCCGTCCTGCGCCTGCTGGAAGTCGAGGAATTCGACGCCCTGATCGCCTTCGTGCGGACCAAGCAGGCCACGCTGGACCTGGCGAGTGCCCTGGAAGCCAAGGGCTACAAGGCCGCTGCGCTGAACGGCGACATCGCCCAGAACCAGCGCGAGCGCGTGATCGAGTCCCTGAAGGACGGTCGCCTGGACATCGTGGTCGCCACCGACGTGGCCGCCCGGGGTATCGACGTACCGCGCATCACCCACGTGTTCAACGTGGACATGCCCTACGATCCGGAATCCTATGTCCACCGTATCGGCCGTACCGGCCGTGCCGGTCGCGATGGTCGCGCGCTGCTGCTGGTGACCCCGCGCGAGCGCCGCATGCTGCAGGTGATCGAGCGTGTGACCGGCCAGAAGGTGGCCGAGGTGCGCCTGCCCAACGCCCAGCAGGTGCTGGATGCGCGCATCAAGAAGCTCACCGCCAGCATCGCCCCGCTGGTGGCGGGTGCAGAGGCCGTCTATGGCGACCTGCTGGATCGCCTGGTGGCCGATATCGGCTGCGAGCCCCGTGCCCTGGCCGCCGCCCTGCTGCAGAAGGCCACCAATGGCCAGTCCCTGAACCTGGCCGACGTGGAGCGCGAGACACCGCTGGTGCCGAACTCGCAGCCCCGCGAGCGTCGCGAGCGTGAGGGTGGCGAGCGTTCCGAGCGCGGTGAATACCGCGAGCGCCGCGCGCCCATGCCCCTGGCTGAAGGTCGCGTGCGCTGCCGTACCGCCCTGGGAACCCGCGACGGCATCGCCGCGAAGAACCTGCTGGGCGCCATCCTCAATGAGGGCGGTATCGCCCGTGAGGCCATCGGCCGCATCCAGATCCGCGAGACCTTCAGTCTGATCGAGCTGCCGGAAGAGGGCCTCGACCGCCTGCTCGGCAAGCTGAAGGACACCCGCGTGGCCGGCAAGCAGCTCAAGCTGCGCCGTTACCGCGAGGACTGATCGGTCCGCAGCACTACAGGAAAGCCCCGCTCGCGGGGCTTTTTTGTGGGCGGCGTTCCAGCTGCCTGGGGTCAGTCGAAGCGATAGATGTCCATGCCCAGCGCGCCGAGGGTGAAGCCCTGGTGCACGCTCTGGAAGCGCTCGCCGGCGCCACGGGCGAAATAAAGCGGCAGCAGGTGCTCGTCACGGGGGTGGTTGCGGATGGCGTCGGGTGCCTGGCGGCGATAGTCATGCAGCGCCGCTTCGTCGTCCGCTTCCAGGCGATCCACCATCCAGTCGCGGAAGGCCTTCGCCCAGGGCGCCACGACTTCAGGGCCGGCGCGCCAGTCCAGCTCGCCCAGGTTGTGGGTGATGCTGCCGGAGCCGATCAGCAGGATGCCTTGGCGGCGCAGGTCGGCCAGCGCCCGGCCGACGCGGGTCTGGTAGGTCGGGCCGAGCCGGCTGGGCAGGGACAGTTGCAGGACCGGGATGTCCGCTGCCGGGTACATCAGTGACAGCGGTACCCAGGCGCCGTGATCGAAGGGGCGATGTGGGTCGACGTCCGCGGGCAATCCGGCGTCCGTCAGCAGCCTGGCGATGTTTCGTGCCCGTTCAGGTGCGCCGGGCGCGGGGTACTGCACCGCATAGAGCGGCGCCGGGAAGCCATGGAAGTCATGCCAGGTTTCAGGGTGGGCGCTGCCCGTGAGCAGCAGTCGGTCGCTTTCCCAGTGGGCGGAGACCACCAGGATCGCGTCGGGACGCGGCAGGGCGTCGGCCAGGGCCCTGAGCGCCGGGCCGCTTTCGCCGGGTTCCAGGGCGAGCATCGGCGAGCCATGGGAGATGAAGAGGCTGGGTAGCATTCTGGAATTCCTCCGGTAGGATGCCGGCATCATCCGAGCTGGAACTATCGGTTTCCAGCATAAATAGTTGGGCAATTTGATCGAATCGATGGAGGCATCATGGAGGAAAGTTTCTGGCAGGCGCGCTGGGCGGAGAACCAGATCGGTTTCCATCAGCGGGAAACCAATCCGTATCTGGAGCGCTACTGGTCGCGGCTGGGCCTGCCGGCAGGGTGCCAGGTGCTGGTCCCCTTGTGCGGCAAGAGCCTGGACCTGCTCTGGCTGGCGGGGCAGGGATATCGGGTGCTGGGCGTCGAGCTGGCGGAGCGGGCGGTGCTGGACTTCTTCGCCGAGCAGGGCCTGGAGCCCGTCGTGACCGGACAGGGGGCGCTGCGTCGCTTCAGCGCCGGCGAGATCGAGATCCTCCAGGGTGACTTCTTCGCCCTGGAGCCCGCCGATGTGGCGGACTGCCGTGCGCTCTACGACCGCGCCGCGATCATCGCGCTGCCGCCGGCCATGCGCCGGGACTACGTGGCGCACCTGGCGCGCATCCTGCCCCGCCCCTGCGATGGCCTGATGGTGACCCTGGACTACGAGCAGGCGCGTCTGGACGGCCCGCCGTTCTCGGTGCCCGAGGCGGAGGTGCGCGAGCGCCTCGAGGGGAGCTGGGAGGTGGAGTTGCTGGAGCGTTGCGATGTGCTGGAGAAGAACTGGAAGTTCGCTTCCCGCGGGCTGGACAGCCTGCATGAGCCGGCGTTCCGCCTGCATCGGAAGTAGGGGGATCGGTGTAGGGATGCAGGGTGCGCCGTGCGCATAAGGGCCCCTGCGGGACAAAAAAGGTTCATCGCGGATTATCGGGGAATTCCTGTTCACACTGGATCGGCGATTGTGCGTGGCGCCCTGACCAACTCCCAGTCTGCGGATACCACCCTCTCCCCCGCCCCTCTCCCAGAAGAGGAGAGGGGTGACTCGCGCCGGCAGGGGACAAGTCATCCTGCTGCCCAAACCGATCTGAAACCAGGCGAAGAAGATGACGCCGCGCGAAGTGCCCCGTCAGGAGGCCGAGCGGATTCGTCGTGCAGGGGGACGAGCGGCATGGATGCCGCGAGAGGCGTGTGGGGCCATGGATGGCCCCTCGCGCCGTTCCCCCGGAGCGACGATGCAGCGAGGGGACCCGGCGAAGCCGGGCCGGATGCAGGGGCAAGCCATTTGGTTCCTTTCGGCGATTGAGAAAGGGACTCGCCCGGGAGGGCGAAACAGCAACTCGCAGCCTGCGCGGAAATGAGCCGAGCCCCCACAAAACCTGACACCGGTTCGACAATCCGGCTTGAGCAAGTCCCTTCCCCGATAATCTGCGAAAAACCCAAAAAAAGGGCGGCCAATGGGCCGCCCGAGCAGTGTGAGTCGTATCAGCCGCGACGGCGCAGGGCTTCGATGCGGTCTTCCAGCGGCGGGTGGCTCATCAGCAGGCCGGCGAGGCCGTGCTTCAGGCCGCCGTTGATGCCGAAGGCGGTCAGGCTGTCGGGCATCTGCACCGGTACGCCTTGCTCGGCGCGCAGGCGCTGCAGGGCACCGATCATCGCGCCGGTGCCGGCCAGTTGGGCGCCGGCTTCGTCAGCGCGATACTCGCGGCGGCGGGAGAACCACATCACGATGATGCTGGCCAGGATGCCCAGGACCAGTTCGGCGAAGATGGTGGCGATGAAATAGCCGATACCCGGGCCTTCTTCGTTCTTGAGGATCACCTTGTCGACGAAGTTGCCGAAGATGCGGGCGAAGAACATCACGAAGGTGTTCACCACGCCCTGTATCAGGGCCAGGGTCACCATGTCGCCGTTGGCCACGTGGCCGATTTCGTGGGCCAGCACGGCCTTCACTTCATCCGGGGAGAAGCGTTCCAGCAGGCCCTGGCTCACGGCCACGAGGGCATCGTTCTTGTTCCAGCCGGTGGCGAAGGCGTTGGCCTCGTAGGCCGGGAAGATGCCCACTTCCGGCATCTTGATGCCGGCTTCGCGGGACAGTTGCTCGACGGTCTGCAGCAGCCACTGTTCGTGGCGGGTGCGCGGCTGGGTGATGATCTCGGTGCCGGTGCTCATCTTCGCCATCCACTTGGAGATGAACAGCGAGACCAGGGAGCCGGCGAAGCCGAAGACGGCGCAGAACACCAGCAGGCTGCCGTAGTTCTGGCCGGTGAAGCGATCGACCCCCAGCAGTTTCAGGGTGATGCTGGCAATCACCAGGACTGCGAGGTTTGTGGCCAGGAACAACAGGATGCGCATCATGATTGGAACGGTCTCCTCACGGGGAATGCGGTTTGCTATGCGGGGGTATATAAGGGGCGGCCCAGAGGTATTCAACCTGGGACTATTTCAATCTATGTCGCCTGATCGGTCCGACTCGCTTTCGAAGACTAGCCGAGTCAGTCGGACCAGGCGTTCGCTGTCGGATTGCTCCAGTGCCTCCCGCAGTTGCTGCGCGAGGCTGGCACGTACGCGCAGGATGCTGGGGGGCAGGGTCTCGGCATCGGCGAGCAGGCCGGGGAAGGCCCGGGACAGCCGCAGAAAGCCCTTCTCGGTGAGTACGGCCTGGTCCAGCCCCTCGAAGTGGAAGGTGCTGTCGAAGCGCAGGTAACCTTCGTCGGCGAGCCAGAGGAGGGCCGCCAGGCAGCTCTCATGGCGCTTGCTGGGCAGCCCGAACTCATCCGGCTCGGATGGACCTGTCAGGTCTTCCACATAGAGGGCGCTGCGCCGGGGGAAGACCTGGTAGAGAAACAGCAGGCCGGTGGCGCAGTCCCGATAGAAGTCGTCGATCTGGAGGTCCATGGCGCCGTTACTGGCGGTACGACTTGAGGAAGTTGCCGATGCGGCCGATGGCCTGCTCCAGGTCGTCGACGCGGGGCAGGGTGACCACGCGGAAGTGGTCCGGCCAGGGCCAGTTGAAGGCGGTGCCCTGGACGATCAGCAATTTCTCGGAGAGCAGCAGGTCGAGGACGAACTTCTCGTCGTTGTGGATCGGGCAGACCTTGGGATCGATCTTCGGGAAGGCGTAGAGCGCGCCCATGGGCTTCACGCAGCTGACGCCGGGAATGTCGTTGAGCAGTTCCCAGGCGCGGTTGCGCTGTTCCAGCAGGCGACCGTTGGGCAGGACCAGGTCGTTGATGCTCTGGTAGCCGCCCAGGGCGGTCTGGATGGCGTGCTGGCTCGGCACGTTGGCGCACAGGCGCATGTTGGCGAGGATGTCCAGGCCTTCGATGTAGCTCTGGGCCTTGTGCTTGGGACCGGAGATGGCCACCCAGCCGGAGCGGAAGCCGGCCACGCGGTAGGACTTGGAGAGGCCGTTGAAGGTCAGGCAGAGGACATCCGGCGCCAGGGACGCGGTGGAGATGTGCTGGGCCTCGTCGTAGAGGATCTTGTCGTAGATCTCGTCGGAGAAGAGCACCAGGTTGTGCTGGCGCGCCAGTTCGACGATGTCCAGCAGCACCTCGCGGGAGTACACCGCGCCGGTGGGGTTGTTCGGGTTGATCAGCACCAGGGCCTTGGTGTTCGGGGTGATCTTGGCCTTCATGTCGGCGATGTCCGGGAACCAGCCGGCCTGCTCGTCGCACAGGTAGTGCACCGGCTTGCCGCCGCCCAGGGCCACCGAGGCGGTCCACAGCGGGTAGTCGGGGGCCGGGATCAGCACTTCATCGCCATTGTTGAGCAGGGCCTGCATGGCCATCACGATCAGCTCGGACACGCCGTTGCCGAGGTAGATGTCCTCGATGCCGACGCCTTCCACCTGCTTCTGCTGGTAATACTGCATCACCGCCTTGCGGGCGCTGAACAGGCCCTTGGAGTCGCTGTAGCCCTGGGCGGTGGGCAGGTTGCGGATCACGTCCTGGAGGATTTCCTCCGGGGCTTCGAAACCGAACGGCGCCGGGTTGCCGATGTTCAGCTTGAGGATGCGATGGCCTTCCTCTTCCAGGCGTTTGGCGTGCTTGAGCACCGGTCCGCGGATGTCATAGCAGACGTTGGCGAGCTTGTTCGATTTGCTGACCTGCATGATGCGTGGATGTCCCGAGATGGAAAGGTCGCGCGGGGCGACGGGGATCGATGCGCCTTGGCAGCCTGTAACGCCGCTGCCAGACTGGCGTCTGATGAAGCGCGCATGATACGTGCGGCCTGATGACCCGAAAAGGTCGGGACCGGGCTTTTTTACCCCTTGCGAGGACTGTCATGGACAAGCTTGAGAAACCCCTGGAAAGCTGGCGCGAGGAACTCTCCGAGGACCAGTTCCATGTCTGCCGCCTGGGCGGGACGGAGCGCGCCTTCACCGGCGAGTACTACGCCACCAAGACCCCCGGAATCTACCACTGCGCCTGTTGCGGCGAGGCGCTGTTCGATTCCGATGCCAAGTACGACTCCGGCAGTGGCTGGCCCAGCTACTTCCAGCCGGTGAACGGCGAGGTGATCCGCGAGCTGGAGGATTTCAGCCACGGCATGCACCGCATCGAGGTGCGGTGCGCCCGGTGCGACGCCCATCTGGGGCATGTGTTTCCCGACGGGCCGCGTCCCACGGGGCTGCGTTATTGCATCAACTCGGTGTCGCTGAAGCTGCAGCCGCGCTGAAGGCAGGGGCTCGCCACGAGGGCGGGCCCTTTTTCGGAGGAAATGAATTGCGTGCAATTTAATTGCTAGCTATTTTTATCCGGTCATCCCACTCCTGACCGGACCTTTCCCATGACCGACAAGATTCTCGATATCCCCGTCACCACCATCACAGGCGAGCAGAAGACCCTCGCGGACTTCGGCGGCAAGGCGCTGCTGGTGGTGAACACCGCCAGCAAGTGCGGCTTCACGCCCCAGTACAAGGGGCTGGAGGGACTCTGGCAGCGCTACAGGGATCGCGGCCTGGTGGTGCTGGGCTTTCCCTGCAACCAGTTCGGCAAGCAGGAACCGGGTAATGAGGGCGAGATCAGCCAGTTCTGCGAGCTGAACTTCGGCGTGAGCTTCCCGCTGTTCAAGAAGATCGATGTGAACGGTTCCGACGCCCACCCGCTCTACGTGCAGCTGAAGAAGCGCGCTCCGGGCCTGCTGGGCAGCCAGGGCATCAAGTGGAACTTCACCAAGTTCCTCATCAGCCAGGACGGCAAGTCCATCAAGCGATTCGCCCCCACCACCAAACCGGAAGACCTGAACGCCGAGATCGAAGCCCTGCTGAAATGAGCACGCCCAGGATCGAACCCGAGCTGCTGCTGGACAACCAGCTCTGCTTCAAGCTCTACGCCGCTTCCCGGGCGGTGATCCGTGGCTATCGGCCGCTTCTCGAGTCCCTGGGACTGACCTACCCGCAGTATCTGGTCATGCTGGTGCTCTGGGAGTGGCACGCCCGGCCGCCGGAGCTGCCTTCGGTGAAAGCCCTGGGTGAGCGCCTGCAGCTGGACTCGGGCACCCTCACGCCCTTGCTCAAGCGCCTGGAGCACCTGGGGCTGGTTCGGCGTCAGCGCGCGGCCCACGACGAGCGCGAGGTCCACCTGGCGCTGACGGAGGCGGGAGCCGCCCTGCGCGAAGAGGTGATTCCGCTGCGTAACGAGCTGATCTGCCGCAGCGGTCTGGACCTCAATGAGATGGGCGAGTTGCGGGCACGTCTGGCTGAGTTGCTGGGTCAGATCACGGGGTTGCCTGGGTAGCGGGCAGCCAGGTATCCAGCAGGGCTACCAGCTCTTCGCGGCGGAAAGGCTTGGCCAGGTAGTCGTTCATGCCGGCGGCGCGGCAGCGCTCGCGCTCGTCCGGCAGGGCATTGGCGGTCAGTGCGATCACCGGCAGGTCAGGCCAGCGTCCGCTCTGGCGGATACGCCGGGTCGCCTCGTAGCCGTCCATCACCGGCATGTTGCAGTCCATCAGCACCAGGTCCACGGCGGTCTGCTCCAGGCGCGCCAACGCCTCGGCGCCGTGGTTGGCCAGCAGCACCTCGCACCCGAGTTTGCTCAGCATGCCCCGGGCCACCAACTGGTTGACGGCGTTGTCTTCCACCAGCAGCACGCGGCCCTGGCGTTGCCCCGGCTCGGTGGTCGCCGCCGGCGAGGCCGGCGCTTCCTCGGGCAGTTTCAGCAGGACCCGGCGCAGGGCCTGGTACAGGGCGCCTCGCGACACCGGGCGGGCGAGTTGGTGCAGTGGCGTCAGGGTGGCGGCGCGGGGCGCGGGCAGGAAGCTGCCGTAGCCAGTCACCAGCACGATGGGCGCGTCGACATGGCGGCGCAGGTTTTCGAGGCAGTCGGCGCTGTCGCTGATCAGCAGGTCTGCCTCGAGCCCGGCTAGCTCGCCAGCCTTGTCGAGCCGCTCGAAGGCGAGTCCCCAGAGCGGAAGCCAGGTGCCCAGCAGCTCCGCCAGTCCGCTCTTGGCGCTGCACAGGGCGATCACCTTGCCCGCCAGTGGCGGACGGGGTTCCGGCGGTGCCTGCTCCACCAGCGGCAGCTCGGCACTGAACAGGCTGCCCACACCCTCCTGGGACTTGACGTCTAGTTGCCCCTGCATGGCCTCGCAGAGGTGCCGGGTGAGGGCCAGGCCCAGCCCGGTGCCACCGAACTGCCGGGTAATGCCGGCGCTGGCCTGGGAGAACGGCTGGAAGAGCTTGGGCAGGGCATCGGCGGAGATGCCGATGCCGGTGTCGCGCACGGTGATCAGCACGCCACCTGGACTGGGGGCGGCCCGCAGGTCGACGCGGCCGAAGCGGGTGAACTTGAGGGCGTTGGACAGCAGGTTGCTCACCACCTGACGCACCCGTGTCGGGTCGCCGATGACCCGCGATGGCAGCCTGGGGTCGATCAGGCAGCTCAGCTCGACGCCCGGTGCGGCGTTCTGCGAGAGCAGGTTGGCGGTGTCCTCCAGCAGGGTGCCCAGGTCGAAGGGGATCTGCTCCAGCTCCAGTTGGCCGGCCTCGAACTTGGACAGGTCGAGAATGTCGTTGAGCAGTTCCACCAGCACGCTGCCGGAGTCGTGGGCGATCTGCAGCTGACGTCGCTGTTCCGCGCCGAGTGGGCCGTCCAGCGCGAGGTCGAGCATGCCCAGCAGGCCATTCAGCGGCGTGCGGATCTCATGGCTCATGTTGGCGAGAAAGGCTGCGCGGGCCTTGGCCATCTCCAGGGCGGTACTGCGGGCCACCTCCAGTTCCTGGTTGTAACGGCTCAAGCGGCTATTGGCGGCCTTGAGCTCGGCGGTACGGGCCGAGACGATGTTTTCCAGTTCGGCCAGGTACTGGTTGAGGCGCTGGTCCGCTTCGCGGCGCTGTTGCATCTCGGTGGCGAGGCTGGCCAGTTGGCGGTTGATCACCCCGACGAGTACGCCGATTTCATCCTGCTCGTGGCCGGGCGGGCAGGGCACCCGGTCATCGGGCGCGGTGCGGGTATCCCGTTCGCTGAGGGCGCGTATCAACCCCACCAGGGGTTTGGTCAGCATGCTGTAGAAGAGCACCAGGAGAATCAGTGACAGCGCCAGGCTGCGCACGAAGCCGCTGACCAGGGTGAACATGGCGCGACGGAGGAAGTGGCTGCCGAAGGCGAAGGTGTCCACTTCCAGGCGCAGGACGCCCAGGGCCTCGCGCGGCGCGTGGGCGATGTAGAGGGGGTCGGTGAATTCCCGGCGTTCGCCGAACAGGTAGTCGCTGAAGATGCGAAAGTCGCTTTCGGTCCGCGGACGGCCAACGCCGGCGAGCACCGCGCCATTGTTGTCGACGATCTCGGCGCGGATCACCGCGGGCGAGCGCACCAGTCCGACCACCAGTTCCTGGGCCAGCTCGGCGTCGATGTTGTAGGCGATGCGGGCGGCGGGGCTGTGGGAGATTTCCAGCAGCGCCTTGATCTCGCGGTCGATGGATTCGTTTTCGCTGAAGTAGTCGGTGGCGACCTGAATGACGCTGAGCACGGTGCCGAGTATGAAGGCCACCAGAACCGTCAGGCTGGCCTGCTTGAACGACAGCCGTTGTGTCAGCGGAATATCCATGGGGCGTAGGATTTGGCCTTGTTCCGAGGGCTTCGCAAGCATAGCCTATCCGGTCCGCCGGCAGTGCCTCGACTGCGGCTGAGTCAAGGAGTTGAACGTGGATTCCCGCCTGATTGAAATGCTTGAGCGTGCCGACGCCGTATTGGCCCGCCTCGATCCCCTGCTGCCGGCCATTCGCCCGGCGATCGACTGGCAGCGGAGCCTTGCCGCCCGCTGGCTCCGTGACGGTCGAAGTGGCTACCTGCAACCGCTGGACCTGAGCCTGGACCTGTCCCTGGCCGACCTCATCGGCGTGGACAAGCAGCGTGAGCAGCTGGCCGCGAATACCCGCCAGTTCGTCAACGGCCTGCCGGCCAACCATGCGCTCCTCTGGGGCGCCCGGGGCACCGGCAAGTCCTCCCTGGTCCGCGCGCTGTTGTCCGAGCATGCGGGCGCGGGCCTGCGCCTGATCGAGATCGAGCGCGACCACCTGGCCGACCTGCCGCGCGTGGTGGAGCAGCTCGCCGGACTGCCCCAGCGTTTCGTGCTGTTCTGCGACGACCTGTCCTTCGAGGCCGGCGAGGGTGACTACCGGGTGCTGAAAAGCGTGCTCGACGGTTCCCTCGAGCGCGCACCGGACAATGTGCTGCTCTATGCCACCTCGAACCGCCGGCACCTGGTGCCGGAAAAGCAGAGCGACAACGAGCACTGGCAGATGGTGGATGGCGAGCTGCATCCCAACGAGGCGGTGGAGGACAAGATCGCCCTGTCGGACCGTTTTGGCCTGTGGCTGTCCTTCTATCCCTTTACCCAGGACCACTTCCTCGCGGTGGTCCGCCACTGGATCGCTGTGCTCGCCGAGCCGGCCGGGCTGGACTGGGAGTGGAGCGAGGAGCTGGAAAAACTGGCGATCCGCTGGGCCCTGGGACGTGGCAATCGCAATGGCCGTTGCGCCTATCAGTTCGCCCGCCACTGGGTCGGGCTCGCGCTGCTGGAGTCCGCCAAATGATCGATCTGCAACAGGCCGGCGCCGGCCACTCGGGCTACGCGCTGCTGGCCGCCCAGTTGGAGTCGCTGCTCGCCGATGAACGGGATTTCATCGCCAACAGCGCTCAGTTTTCCGCCTTCCTGTTCAGCGAGCTGCCGGACCTGAACTGGGCCGGCTTTTACCTGAACCGCAACGAGGAACTGGTGCTCGGTCCCTTTCAGGGCAAGGTGGCCTGTGTGCGCATTCCCTTCGGCAGGGGCGTGTGCGGTGCCGCCGCCCGCACCCGGGAAACCCAGCGCGTCGAGGACGTGCATGCCTTCCCGGGGCACATCGCCTGTGACAGCGCGTCCAACAGCGAGCTCGTGGTGCCACTGGTGAAAGAAGGTCGCCTGATCGGCGTGCTGGACTTGGACAGTCCGAAACTGGCGCGTTTCAGTGAGGAGGACCAGGCCGGCATCGAGCAGTTGGCGGCGATCTTCCTGCGCCTCACCGATTGCTGATTCGCACCCCCCCCCTGACGAAAAAGGCCCCGGACGATTCCGGGGCCTTTTCGCTTGTACCTGATGCGACGCTCGATCAGGCGCGACCGGCCAGCTTGGCGAGGATCTTCTGTTCGCCGGGGAGCACCGTTTGCACCGACTCCCGTGCACAGATGCGCTCATAGTGGGCGGCGAGGTTTGGCCAGCGCTGCGGGTCCAGTCGCTCGCGACCGTGCTCCATGTTGATCAGCTGGGTGACCAGGGCGAAGTCGGCCAGGCTCGGTTGTCCACCGACGAAGTACTCCGCATCCCCCAGCGTCCGCTCCAGGTAATCGAAGTGCGGTGGTAGCCGGTCCACGAGGGCGGCCTGGACAGTGGCTTCGTCGCAGGCTTGGCCCATGGAGGGCTTCAGGGTGCGGTTGCGGAACACGCCGAAGGTCGTCAGGGGCGCGACTTCATAGTCCGCGTACTTCTCTAGCCAGCGCACCCGGGCGCGCTCCTCGGCGGTGCGGCCGTAGAGCGGCGTGAGTTCGGTGTGCTTTTCCTCGAGGTACTGGCAGATCACGCTGGAGTCGGCCAGGGTCAGGTCGCCGTCGCGCAGGGCGGGAATCCGGCCCAGGGGGCTGATCTCACGGAACCAGGCGGGCTGGCTGAACGGCGAGACGACTTCAAGTTGATACTCCAGGCCCTTTTCCAGCAGGTAGAGGCGCACTTTGCGCACGAAGGGGGAGAGCGGGGCTCCGTAGAGGGTCAGGCTCATCGGGTGGTCCTCGTCTGGCCGGGTCAGTCGTAGATGTTCTTCTTCTTCCAGGTGTCTTCGTCTTCCAGGGATTTCATTCCCTCGGTGAGCTCGCTGGGTTCGGCCGCCTGGGGCTGGGCGCTTTCCAGGACCAGGGCGTTGGCCCGTTCGAGCTGCGCCTTGAGCTGTTTCAGGTACTCCTGGTAGCGCGCCGGGTCGTTCTGCTTCTGCACGTACTGCACGCCTCGCTCGAAGGCCAGTCGTGCCTGGCGTGCCTGGTTCTCCTGCAGGGCCTGGAGGCCCAGGTTGGTGAAGAACTCCACATGGAGCTGCACCAGCATGTCGCGAATGTCCTTGATGCGGCTCTTGGCTTCGGCGGCCGGCAGATGGCCGTCCTGCGCGGCGCGGGCGATCTGGCCGTGGAGGCCTTCCAACTGGAAGCGGATCTCCTTGGCCTTGGCCTCGGTGAGGATTTTCTGTGGCGGGTTGTTCACCGGGATGGACTCGCCCTGGCCGACCAGGGCGCGGAGCGGCTCCAGGCTGCTCTTCAGGGCGGCGTTGCGCTTGTCCAGCTGCAGCAGGCGCTCGCCGAACTGCAGTTGCAGGCGAGTGAGCAGGAGCTTGAGGCCGGGGGACACCATCTGGCCGGGCAGGGTCTCGGAGAGGTCGGCGCAACGGCGCATGCGGTCGCTGAGATCGGCCACCTCGCGAGCCTTCTGCAGCTTGCTGGTCTCCAGCATATGGTTGATGTAGCCAATGATGACGAGGATGACGATACCTACGACGATCAGCAGGGTGATCACGAGTGGCGACATCTGCGGGCTCCGATGCTCTTGTAGTGTGCGGGCGAGTGTAGTGGCTTGGTCGGAATGGTCATAGAGGTGGATCAAATTTTGAGCAGAAGTCTTTGATTTTAAAAAGTTTTTGATAGAGGGTTGACGGGTGCTCAAAGCCTCCATAGAATGCGCGCCACTTCGACGCGATGCCTGAAGCAAAGCTGAGAAGCCGGAAGAAAGCATGAAAGCTGTTGTAAGTTCCGGGCCGCGTCCCCTTCGTCTAGTGGCCTAGGACACCGCCCTTTCACGGCGGTAACAGGGGTTCGAGTCCCCTAGGGGACGCCATTAAGTTGTATGCGGGAATAGCTCAGTTGGTAGAGCACGACCTTGCCAAGGTCGGGGTCGCGAGTTCGAGTCTCGTTTCCCGCTCCAAATTCAAGAACAAGGCTTGGCGGCCTTGTTCGATCCGGACCGAGAGGTCCGGGAGGGGACTCGAAAGAGTCCGGCTGAAAAAGTTGCATGCGGGAATAGCTCAGTTGGTAGAGCACGACCTTGCCAAGGTCGGGGTCGCGAGTTCGAGTCTCGTTTCCCGCTCCAGTTTCAGTCCCCTTCGTCTAGTGGCCTAGGACACCGCCCTTTCACGGCGGTAACAGGGGTTCGAGTCCCCTAGGGGACGCCACTTTCAATGTTGTACGCGGGAATAGCTCAGTTGGTAGAGCACGACCTTGCCAAGGTCGGGGTCGCGAGTTCGAGTCTCGTTTCCCGCTCCAGATAAACGAAAACGCCGCTCAATCGAGCGGCGTTTTCGTTTCTGCGTTTCCTGTTACGCCGGGCTCGACGCGGTGGCCGGCGTAAAGTCCGGGAGGCGTTCCGCCATCTCCTTCAGGCGTCCCATGGACTCCACCGATTCCCGGTCGATCCTGCGACGCATCACCAGCCAGTTCGCCACCTGCATCGCCAGCCCGGAGAAACCGTAGTCCAGGGTGCGGACGAAGCGCGTGCCGCCCGCCGTCGCCTCGCAGTCATAGGTCAGCACCAGCGACAGGCCGTGGGTGCCGCTGGCCTTGGCGCGCCAGCGGCGGCCCGGGCTGTACTCCAGGACGTCCCAGCTCAGGTGGCCCGCCCGTCCACCGGCATGGATGTCTTCCTCGAAGTGGCCGCCGGCGGTCATCGGACCGGGTTCACCCTCCACCCTGAGGGAGGAGGGATGCCACTCCGGCCAGCGGGTGGCGCTGGCGGCGTAGGTGAGCACCTGCTCGGGGCTGCGGGCGATGTCGACATGGTGTTGCATGCGGGTCACGGGACGCTCCTCCTCCAGTGGTTCCCAGTGAAGGCTGCCTTTCAGCCAGTCCATCAACGGGAAGACCAGGTTGAAATTCTTGCTTTGCATCAGGTCGCGGCGGTGGTGCAGCTCGTGAAGCCGACGCATGTGGCGGATCCACGGCAGGCGCGACACGGGATGGCTGGCCGGCAGGTGTTCGCAGGCATGGAACAGCTCGTAGCCGAGATAGCCCGCGAGCAGGGTGATGGCGACCAATGCCGCCAGGTTGGCGTTGAGGAAGGACAGCAGCCACCAGGCCGGGAACAGCGCCGCGCTGAAGAGCAGGATCAGCCAGGCCGGAAACAGGATCACCCGCCAGTCCTTCGCTGATTCCCAGTGCATCTGCCCGGTGACGAAGAAGCTGTGGTGATCCCCGGTGTGGCGCTTGTAGAACAGCGCTCCAATGCGGCTCTTGTGGTGCCCGAGGTTCTTGTGGATGGCGTACTCGCCCCAGTTGAAGAACACCAGCGTGACCGGCACCACCAGCCATTCCCAGGCGGTCACCGACTCCAGCGTGCTGATGAGGAAGGCCAGGCAGGCGATGCCGTAGAGCAACACGAAGCCGCCATGGAGCCAGGCGTTGTAGAGCGGGTGGATGCCGGCTCGATAGCGGCTGCGAAAGGCCTCGGTGTCCTGGGTCATGGCTGCTCCGGCAGTCTTGTTGGATTGCCTCGCAGTCTAGTGCCGTTTTCTGAAGTTCAACGTCGCTCTTTCGGTTTGCTTACCTCTCGTAGCGAGGGGATCTCCCAAGAATTGGCTGGCAACTCCCTGGGAAACAGCTGGTTAGAGCCTGGGCATTGATCCTTTGGCTTCAAGGAGCCTTCGGAGGTTTACGGTGGAATCGGAGTAGGCCACGGCCTTTCCGTGCGCCGACCGCCGCTCCGGTGCCGATTGCGGGGTCGATGGGGGCACGCGGGGCGCGACCGGCCTCGGGCTGACAGCCGCAATCCCGCTTCCGGTGGCTGTGCTAGAACCTCCAGCCGTCGCCACTGTCGCGGAGCCTCGCGGATGATCACCCTTTCCATCAGGAAGAAGATCCTGCTGCTGGCGCTGCTGCCCATCCTGTTGATGGCTGCAGTCAGCACCGGCGTTGGGATCCACCAGAATCTCGAACTGCGTTCCCTTGGCCGCGATGTGCTGCAGCAGGCCCTTTTCGCCAGCCGGCAGCAGCAACTGGCCGGATACATGGAGGTGGCGCTGTCGTCCGTGCAGCCGCTGCTGGAGGCGGGAGACGACGCGAACCTGGAACGGGCAAGGGCGCTCCTGCGGCGTCTGCGTTTCGATCAGGGAACCGGATACTTCTTCGCCTACGACCACCAGGGCATCCAGGTCATGAGTGCCGACAACCCGGACCGCGAGGGCAAGGCGTACCTCGACGCACGGAGTCCAGAAGGTCGCTTCCTGGTGCGCGAGTACCTAGACGCGGGGCGTTCGGGCGGTGGTTTCGTGGAATACAGCTGGGCCAGGCCGGGCGAGGAGGCGCTGTCGCCCAAGCTGGCCTACGTCGCCCCGGTGCCGGGGACCGACTGGGTGCTGGGCACCGGTTTCTACGTGGACGACCTGGACCGGCAGCTCGCATACCAGGACGCCGAATCCGACAACGCGTTGCGTCAGGCGCTGCTGACCAGTGGGCTGTCGACGCTGCTGCTGGTGATGGTGATCGGCGCCCTGGGATTGTGGCTGGCGAGGAGCATCCTCCGCCCGTTGCAGGATGCGGTCGGCACCATGGAGGACATCGCCGGTGGCGAGGGCGACCTCACCCGCCAGCTGGATCCGGGAGTCGGGCACGAACTGGGTTCCCTGGCCGGGTCCTTCAACCGTTTTTCCGAGCAGGTCCGGCGGTTGGTGCGGGAAACCCGGGAGTCCGCCTCGGCGCTCAACCAGGCCAGCGAGCAGCTTCAGGACTTCATGCGCCAGACGGAGGAGGGGATCAGCCTTCAGCACCAGGAGAGCGACCAGGTCGCCACGGCCATGAACCAGATGTCGGCGTCCGCCCAGCAGGTGGCCTGTGGTGCCGAGCGCGCGGCCGAGGAGGCGTCGTCCGCCGAGCGACGCGTCGAGGCGGCCTGGGCACTGCTGGATGGGACGCAGGCCGTGATCGAGGGCCTGGAGGGGCAGGTGAACGAGGGCGTCGGCATCATCCAGCGCCTGGGCAGCGAGGCCGAGCGCATCGGCGGCGTGCTCACGGTGATCCACGATGTGGCGGAACAGACCAACCTGCTGGCGCTCAACGCCGCCATCGAGGCGGCCCGTGCAGGAGA
This sequence comes from Pseudomonas furukawaii, assembly GCF_002355475.1. Lineage (NCBI taxonomy): Bacteria > Pseudomonadati > Pseudomonadota > Gammaproteobacteria > Pseudomonadales > Pseudomonadaceae > Metapseudomonas > Metapseudomonas furukawaii. The sequence goes on from NZ_AP014862.1 coordinate 2,569,416, forward strand.
CCAGGGGCGTGGCTTCGCCGTGGTGGCTGACGAGGTGCGTACCCTGGCGGGGCGTACCCAGAGCAGTACGGCGGAGATCCGCGAAATGATCGATCGCCTGCAGCTCGGCGCCCGCGAGGCGGTGCAGTCCATCGATCGGATTCGCGAGGGCAGTGGGCGAACGGTGAGCGAGGTGGCTCGGGTACGCCAGGCGCTGGAGGCCGTCACCGAGCGGGTGTCGGCCATCAACGAGCTGAACGCCCAGATCGCCAGTGCCGCCGAGGAACAGAGCCGTGTCTGCGAGTCGATCAATGCGAACGTCCACCAGATCGTCTCGATATCCGAGCGGACAGCCCAGGGTTCTCGGAGCGCCAGCAGCATTTCCAGTCGACTGGCGACCATCGCCGGCAGCCTGTATCGGCTGGTGGGACGCTACAAGGCCGATTAGGCGGGTACCGCCTCCATTCGCCATCACGGGGGGAACCATGCACGGAAACCGACGGGTCGCGGGGTATGTCTGGCTGGGGATGCGAGAGCGCGTGGGCTACGGTCTCGGCGACCTCGCGTCGAACCTGTCCTTCGGGATGGTCTCGTTGTTCCTCCTCTACTTCTATACCGATATCTATGGCCTCTCGGCGGGGGAGGCGAGCCTGATCTTCGTCATTGCACGCTGTTTGGATGCGGTCTTCACGCTCCTGGTGGGCTACTTCATCGATGGCACCCGTTCCCGCCACGGCAAGCTGCGTCCCTACCTGCTGTACGGTGCAGCGCCCCTGGGCGTGCTGACCCTGTCGTGCTTCCTGGCGCCGGCCGTCGAACTGAAGTTCCTCTTCGCCCTGCTGGGCTACAGCGGCTACTGCCTCGCCTATTCACTGGTGAACACGCCCTATTCGGCCCTGACCAACCGCATGACCCTGCACGAAGGGGCGCGGGCCTCCCTCTCCATGTACCGCATGCTGGGGGCGATGCTCGGTTACCTGCTGGTGTCCGGCTGCGCAATGGGGCTGATCGCCCGTTTCCGGGACCCCCAGCTGGGCTACGCCGTGGTGGCCGCCAGCTTCGCCGGACTGGCGACCCTGCTGTTCCTCGCCTGCTTCGCCATGACCCGGGAACGCGTCGGCAGCGTCGCGGTCGGCCGCCCGCCGCTACGGGACGTGCTCCGGGCCACCCTGGGCAATGCCCCGCTGTTGCTCTTGTCGCTCCACACCGCCGCGGTCTATGTCGCCTACAGCCTGTGGGGCGCGATGGCGGTGTACTACGTCAACCATGTCCTGGGGGACCCGGAGTTCGTCGGGGCCTTCTTCCTTATCCAGTCCTGCGCCTACATCGGCGGCACCCTGCTCTCCGACCCCCTGATCCGGCGTATCGGCAAGAAACGCCTGAGCCAGGCCGCGCTGCTGGCCGGAGGGAGCGCCCTCACGGCCCAACTGGCGGTGGAGGGCGGCGGGGCCTGGGTGATGCTCTGCGTTTCGGTCTACAGCGCGGCTCTGGCCATGCTCTTCGTCTGCATGTGGGCGATGGTGGCCGATACCGTCGAGTACGCCCAATGGCGCGGCGCTCAGCGTGCGGAAGGGGCGGTCTACGGCTTCTACAACCTGGTGACCAAGCTGGCCATGGCCGCGGCCGGCGGCCTGGCGGGGCTGCTGCTGGAGCTGCACGACTACCGGCCGGGAGAGGTGAGCGCCAGGGCGCTGATGGGCATCGAGCGGGGCATGACGCTGATCCCCGCGTCCTGCTTCGCCCTGGGCCTGCTGGCCATTTCGTTCTATGCCCTGGATGAGTCGCGCTACCGGCAACTGCTGGGGCAGCTCCTCCAGTGCGATCCGGGGAGGTAGCGGTCGATGGACGAGGACATCCGGGCGCGGCTCGGCGCCATGAATCTCGAGGAGAAGGTGCGGCTGCTGGGAGGTGACGGGCTCTGGCGAACCCAGGCGCTGCCGCGTCTTGGGATCGCGGCGGTGCTGATGACCGACGGCACCCAGGGTGTGCGCTACAGCATCGGCCAGATCGATGGGGGCGAGGGCTGGGGGCTGGACGCGGCACTGCGGGCCGACGACCTGGAGGGCAGGGCCGATGCGGGCGTGGAGGCATTGTTCGGCCTCGCCCGGCAGGCCACCTGTTTCCCCAGCGGTTCCTGCCTGGGTTGTTGCTGGGACCCGGCCCTGCTGCGGGAAATGGGCCATGCCCTGGCCGAGGAATGCCAGGAAATGGGCGTTGGCCTGCTCCTGGGCCCCGGTGTCAACCTGCGCCGCACGCCCCTGGCGGGACGGGGCTATGAGTACTACGCGGAGGATCCGCTGCTCACCGGCGAGCTGGCCGCGGCGTTGATAGAGGGGCTGCAGGCGCGCGGCGTCGGCGCCTGCCTCAAGCACCTGGCCTGCAACAACTCGGAATACCGTCGCACCGAGATGGATTCGGTGGTCGCCGAGCGCCCCCTGCGGGAACTCTACCTGCGCAGCTTCCAGCATGTGCTGGAGCGGGTCGAACCCTGGGCGCTGATGTCGGCCTACAACCGGCTCAACGGCACCCAGGCAGCCGAGCATCCCTGGTTGCTGACGCGGGTGCTGCGGGAGGAATGGGGTTACCAGGGACCTGTGATATCCGACTGGCACGGGATCAAGGACCGCCCGGCGGCCTTGCTGGCCGGCAACGATCTCGCCATGCCGGAAAGTCGCCGCCAGCATGAGGCGCTGCTGGAAGCGGTGCTGGACGGCAGCGTTCCCCGGGAGACCCTGGACCGTTCCTGCGAACGGGTGTTGCGCCTGGTGGCGCGGGTCGAGGCCGGCCGGCGCCCGGATGCCCGCGCCGATCATCTGGCCCACCATCGGCTGGCGCGCCGCCTCGCTGCGGAATCCCTGGTGCTGCTCAAGAACGAGGACGATGTACTGCCCATCGGTGACGAGGTCCGCCGCATCGCGGTCATCGGCTCGCCGGCCCTTCAACCGGTGATCCAGGGATCGGGTTGCGCCACCACTCGCGCCCGCCACCTGGACGTCCCGCTGGAGGAAATCCGCGCCCTGGCCGGAGACGCCCGGCAGGTGGAATACGCGATGGGCACCGGGGCGGATGGGGCGATGGACCCGTTGGCGGAGGCCGAGGCGATGACCCTGGCGCGCCGGGCCGACCTGGTGGTGCTCTTCGTCAGCACCCCGGTGGGCATGGATGGGGAGAACGGCGACCGCCGGGACCTGGATATCCTGCCCGCCCACGCGCGGCTCCTGGACGCCGTCGCCGGTGTCCAGTCGCGGCTGGTCGTGGTGCTGTCCAGCGGCGATGCGGTGCTGATGCCCTGGCTGGAGCAGGTGCGGGCGCTGCTGCTCACCTTCTTCGGCGGCCAGGGCATGGGCCATGCCGTGGCCGAGGTGCTGTTCGGCCGGACCAATCCCAGTGGACGCCTCAGCGTCACCTTCCCCAACAGCCTCGAAGAAACGCCCGCCCATCTGGGCTACCCGGGAGAGCAGTCGCGCCACCTGTACGGCGAGGGGCTGTTCGTCGGGTATCGGTATTACGACAAGCGCCGCATCGAACCCCGCTTTCCCTTCGGTTTCGGCCTCGGCTACAGCCGCTTCGATTATCGCGACCTGCGCGTGTCTCAGCCCAGCATCGGTCCGGGCCAGACCCTGTGGATCAGCCTGGAACTGACCAATCTCGGCCCCCGTCCCGGGCAGGAGGTGGTGCAACTCTACGTGGCGCCACCGGCTGGGGAACTGCTGCGGGAGCCCCAGGCGCTGAAGGCCTTCGCCAAGGTGGCCCTGGCCGTGGGAGAGCGCCGACGGGTCGAACTGGCGTTGGAGGCGGATGCCCTGGCCCACTACGACCCGCAACGCGGGCGCTGGGTGTTGGCCGGAGGCGTCCATCAGTTGCGTATCGGCAGCTCGTCCCGCGATGTCCGACTGGTGGGGCAGGTACGGATCAGCGCGCCGCCCTGCTATCCGGTCCTCAGCGCCGACTCCTCCCTGGCCCAGTTGCTGCGGAACCCGCCGGCCTTTGCGGCGGTGGCGCGGCTGGTGAGCCGCAAGAGCGGGGTTCCCGTGGGGCGGGTGCGTCGGCGCCTGGCGGAGCTGGCCCCCAGCTTGTTTGCGGGGCTCTACGTGAGCCTGGTGGAACTGCTCCGCCTGGAGGTCAGCGAGGCGGAGCTGGAGCGGGCGCTGCGACAGGGCCGGGAGCCGGATTAGCGGTTGCGGGGGCGACGCAACATCGGCCAGGTGCCCAGCACGGCGGGAATGCCCAGCCCCAGCCAGGCGACGGCATCCCAGCCGCCGTCCCCGAGCAGGGCGCTGAACAGGCCGGCGGCCGACAGCAGACCGATGAGGGTGGGCAGGGCGAAGGTGGATTGCCGCCAGTTCATGCGGTTGCCTCCCGTTCGATCCCTTTGTCGGCACCGCGCCGCTGGCGTGCCCACCAGAGATAGAGCCCACTGCCGAGCAGGACGATGGTGAGCAGGTCGAGTACCGCCCAGAGGATCTGCATCGGCCTCCCGCCGTAGTCGCCGAAGTGCAGCGGTTGTGACATGGCCAGGGCGTCCATGTACCAGGGGCGCTGGGCCACGGCGGTCACCGCCAGGGTACGCGCGTCGATCAGTACAGGCGTCCAGAGGTGGGCGGTGAGGTGAGAGCCGCCCACCATGAACACCGTGTAATGGTGTTCGCTGGAGAAGCGCGTGCCGGGGAAGGCGATGAAGTCCGCCTGCATCCCCGGCAAGGCATCGGCGGCGATCGCCAGCACCCTGTCGGCGGGGGCGCGTTCGGTCAGCGGTGGGGCGTTCCGGTAAGGCTCCACCAGTGCGGCCAGGGCGTCCTGGCGCCAGGCGCTGATCAGGAGGTCTGCGCAGGCGCTGATGACGCCGGTGACGCCCACTGCCATGGCCCAGGTCAGGGTGACGATGCCGATCAGGTTGTGCAGGTCCAGCCAGCGGGTGCGGGTGGAGCGCGCATGGCGCACCTCGGCGAATTTCAGCCGACGCATGAAGGGTGAGTACAGCACCACGCCAGACAGGATGGCGGCCACGAACAGCAGGCCCATGAAGGCCAGCAGCAGCTTGCCGGGCAAGCCGGCGAACAGGTCCACGTGCAGGCGCAGGATGAACATCAGGACACCGCCATTGGCCGCCGGCATGGCGACCGGCTCGCCAGTGCGGGCGTCGAGCATGAAGGTGTGGGATGAATTGGGCTCGGTGCCGGCGCTGGCAGCGGTGATGGTCACCACGCCGTTGGGTTCGTCCTTCTCGAAACCGATGTACTGCACCACTTCGCCGGGGCGATGGCGTTCGGCGGCTTCCACCAGCTGTTGCAGCCCCAGGTGGGGCGTGTCCGGCGCCATCTCGCGCAGCTCGGGAGCCTCGCCCAGCAGGTGCTCGAGTTCGTGATGGAAGATCAGGGGCAGGCCGGTAATGGCCAGCATCAGCAGGAACAGGGTGCAGACCAGGCTGGTCCAGGTGTGGACGAAGGACCAGCGGCGGATGGTGGAGGGTTTCATTGGCTTTCCAGTGGCGAAGGCCGTCACTCGGACGGCCCCGGTATTACGTGGGTTGCGATCGGCCGCCTTACCACTTGTAGCTGGCGCTGGCTACGACGCTGCGCTCGTCGCCGTAGTAGCAGTAGAAGCCGTCGCAGGTGGAGATGTAGTCCTTGTCGAACAGGTTGGTCGCGTTGAGCGCCAGCGAGGCGCCGCTGAGGCTGCTGTCCAGGCGACCGAGGTCGTAGTGCACGGCCGCATCGAACACCGTGTAGGCGTTCGCGTGGCCGAGCTCGGTGTTGGCCTGGTCGCCATAGGTGTTGCCGGTGTAGCGCGCACCGGCGGCGATGCCGAAACCATCGAGCAGCCCCTCGTGCCAGGTGTAGTCGGCCCAGACCGAGGCCTGGCGATTGGGCATCAGCTGCAGGCGCTTGCCCTTGAACTCACCGTCCTGCACCTCGGATTTCGCCTGGGTGTAGGCGGCGGTCAGCTTCAGGTTCTCGTTGACGTCGGCCACGGCTTCCAGCTCCAGGCCCTTGACCTTCACTTCGCCGGTCTGGCTGGTGACCGGGATGCCACCGATGCGGTTGGTCGCCGACACGTTCTGCTGGGTCAGGTCGTAGACCGCGGCGGTGAGCAGGATGTCGGTGCCGGGTGGCTGGTACTTGATGCCCAGCTCCCACTGCTTGCCCTCGGTCGGCTTGAACGACTCGGTCGGCGAAGCCGTGGCGTTGCTGGTCGGCTGGAAGGACTCGGCGTAGGACAGGTAGGGCACGACGCCTGAATCGAAGACGTAGCTGAGGGCCGCGTTACCGCTGAACGCCTGGTCGCGCTCGGTGTTGGTCGCATCGCCCTGGTTGAAGAACTCGGTGCCGGTGTGTACCCAGTCCTCGCGCCCGCCAAGGGTCAGGCGCCAGCGATCGAGGGCCATCTGGTCCTGGACGTACAAGCCGGTCTGGCGGGTCTTCTGGTTGTAGTCGTAGAACGCGGCGGAACGCGGCGGGCGGGTAATCGGCACGCCGTAGATCGGGTTGGTCACGTTGACGTCCGGGACCTGGCCGAAGATCGACAGGTAGTTGGTGTTGTTGCGCTGGTGGTCGAGGCCGAGCAGCAGGGTGTGGCTGATGTCGCCGGTGGTGAAATCGGCCTGGAAGTTGTTGTCCACCGCGAACTGGCTGATGTCCTCGTCCACATTGGTCGAGCTGCGGCCGGTGTTGCCGTTGTCGTCGACGACGAAGCCGAAGGCGGCGAAGGCCGGAATGTAGGAGTTGACGGTGATGGCCTGGAACGACAGGTCGGACTTGGTGTAACGCAGGTTCTGGCGGAACTGCCAGACGTCGTTGAAGCGATGCTCGAACGCATAGCCCAGCGCGTAGTAGGTGCGGTCGTAGAACTCGTAGTTCGGATCGCCCAGGTTCTTGTGGTGGGAGATCGTGCCGAACGGCATGTCGATCTTGGTGCCCTGGATCGGGCGGAACTGGCTGGTGACGCCGGTATCGTCGCGGGTGAACTGCGACAACAGGGTCAGGGTGGTATCGGCGTCGATGTTCCAGGTCAGGCTCGGTGCGACGTTGTAGCGCTTGTCTTCGATATGGTCGATCTGCGTGTCGCTGTCGCGTACCACGCCGCTGACGCCGTAGAGGAACCGGCCTTGCTCGTCGATCCTGCCGGTGCTGGCGAAGTTGATCTGGCGATGGTTGTCGCTGCCGTACTGGAGTTCGACCTCATGGCTCGACTCGGCGCTCGGACGGCGGCTGACCATGTCCAGCAGGCCGCCGGGCGGGGTCTGGCCGTACACCGACGACGCCGGGCCGCGCAGCAGGGCCAGGCGGTCCAGGTTCCAGGTCTCCGGTTTCGGGTTGGCGTACACGCCCTTGGGCAGCGGCAGGCCGTCGAGGAACTGGGTCGGCTCGAAGCCGCGCACGCGCATCCAGTCGAAGCGGGTGTCGCTGCCGTAGCTGCTGGAGACGATCCCCGGCATGTACTTCACCGCATCGTCGAGGCTGTGCACGCCACGGTCCTGCATCTGCTCGCGGGTGGCGACGGAAATCGAACGCGGGGCTTCGACCAGCGCCGTATCGGTCTTGCTCCCGGCGGCGGTGCGCTTGGCCAGGTAGCCGGTGGTCGGTCCCCAGGCCGTCTCGTAGCTGCGGCTGCCTTCGATGTTCACGTCCGGCAGGTTCAGTGCCTCGTCAGCCACCGGTGCCAGGCTGTAGCTGTCCGCGCCGATCTGTACCAGACGCAGGTCGCTGCCCTGCAGCGCGCGGGAGAGGGCCTGCAGCGGGCTCATTTCGCCCTGGATCGCCGGAGCGGTCCTGCCACTGGTCAGGGTCGGATCGACGCTGAGCACGATGCCCGCGTCGGCGGCGATGCGATTCAAGGTGCTGGCCAGTGGGGCTGCAGGCAGTCGGTAGCTTTCGGCCAGGGCCGGGTTGGACAGGCCGCCGAAGGTGACGGCCAGGGCCAGAAGCGTGCGCCGGAACGGGGTGGAGGCAAGGTGCATTACGAACATCTCCTAAGTGAGAAATCGTCTCAATGCCCTAGTGCCGAAGCAGATTGGAAAAGTGACAGGGGTGGTAGAGAAAATTTTCCGAGCGTGGCCTCGTAGGAGCCGGCTCGCCGGCGAACGGCACGGGCCGGTTCGCGAGCAAGCTCGCTCCTACAGAAGTGGCATGTCCATGACATATCCCGGCTCAGTCCTTCGCCGGCACCACCCGCACCCACCAGTCGCTGAATCGCTCGATGCGCACCGGCAGGCTCGGCGGCAGCGCGGCCAGGGCCTTGTCGCTGTCGTGGAGCGGGAAAACGCCGCTGATGCGCAGCGTGGCCAGGTCCGGGTCGAGGCCGAGATAGCCCTGTCGGTACTCGCCGAGGCGATCCACCAGCTGGCCCAGGGGCATCTCATCCGCCACCAGCAGCCCACGGCTCCAGGCATCGCTGCCCACCGGGGCGCTGCGGGTCGGCCCCAGCCGCTGGTCAGCGATCCACACCTGCTCCCCGGCGCGGATGACCCGATCGGCCGACTCGTAATGGGAGCGCGCGGCCACGGCTGACTCCAGAACCACCAGGCGAGTGGCATCGCCCTCGCGGCTCACCAGGAATCGGGTACCCAGGGGCTGCAGACGGCCCTGGTCGGTCTCCACCACGAAGGGGCGTGGATCGTCGTGGCCGGTTTCCACCAGGATTTCGCCTCCTCGCAGGTACAGGCGACGCTCCGGGCCTTCGAAGTCGACATCCAGCGCGGTGCGGCTGTTGAGTTGCACCCGGGTCTGGTCCGCGAGGCGCAGTTCGCGATGTTCGCCGCTGCCGGTACGCTCGTCCGCCAGGTAGTCACCCAGGGGGCGTTGCTGGGCCAGCAGGCCGAGGCCCAGGCCGGAGGCCAGCAGCAGGGCCAGGGCGCTGCCGGTGATGCGGTGCAGGCTGCGTCGACGGACGCCACCGCTGCGCAGCAGGGCGCGGCGCGCGGAAGGATGGGCGGCGGCGCTGAGGTGCCGGTCGATACCGCCCAGTTGCTGCCAGACGCGGGCGTGCTCGGGGTGGGCGGCCAGCCAGCGCTGGATGTCCTGGTGATCCTGCTCGGTGGCGTCTCCCGAATCGAGGCGCAGCTGCCAGGCGATGGCTTCGTCCAGGGCGCGTGCGGACACCGGGTTCATGTCGGCTCCCCATAGAGGGCGATGTAGCACTGGCGCATGCCCTGGGCCAGGTACTGGCGCACCCGGGAGGGGGAGACGCCCAGGCGCTCGGCGATCTCGGCGTGGCCCAGGCCGTCCAGGCGGTTGTAGAGGAAGGCGGCGCGAGCCTTGCTGGACAACTGGCCCAGCAGCCGGTCGATCTCCCGCAGGTTTTCCAGGATCAGGGCCTGGTCCTCGGGGCTGGGGTGCAGGTCCCGCGGCGCCAGCGCCAGTTCTTCCAGGTAGGCCCGCTCCAGGTCGTTGCGGCGGAACTGGTCCACCAGCAGGCCTCGGGCGATGGTCGCCAGCAATGCGCGGGGCTCCCGGGGAGCCTGTAGATCGGGACGCGCCAGCAGGCGCACAAAGGTGTCCTGGCTGACATCCTCGGCGCGCTGGGGGCATTGCACCGTCTTGCGCAGCCAGCCGAACAGCCAGTCGCGGTGATCGCGGTAAAGCAGCCCTACCCGATGCGGATTCGCGGGATCGCCGGCCGACACGTTGACCTCGTCGAGATGATGTGTGAGGAGTGATTAAGAACGATTCGCAATGATGGCAGAGGCGATGCCGATGCCGCAATCAGCGTCGGGGGGAAGGGCGATGGGCGGCGGTCGCGGCGGGAGGGGCGGCGAGGGGCCGCCCCGAGGACTCAGTGCTTGCTGCCGTCTTGCGGCAGGGCCAGCAGTCGCTTTTCCTGGTTCCAGTCGAAGGGTTCGTCGTTCTGCTCGGCTTCATAGCGGCGCTCGTCGAGGCGCTGGAAGAGTTCGATTTCTTCGTCGGGCATGAAGTGCAGGCAGTCGCCACCGAAGAACCAGAGCAGGTCGCGGGGCACCAGGTGGGCGATCTGCGGGTAGCGGTGGAAGACCTGGCTGATCAGGTCCTGGCCCAGGTACAGGCTGCTTTCCGGATCGCGGGGCAGTTCGTTCATCAGGTCGTCGAAGCGTTCGACGAACAGCGCGTGGTTTTCCTCCGGCACCTGTTCGGCCTCGCCCAGGGCGACCAGGATGCCACGCAGGTGGGCAAGCAGGGCGAGGTGGTGGTCGAGGTAGGCATTGGCCATGGCGGGTGTCCTGAAGCGTGATGGGGCGCGGGAGTATAAGGCCCCCCGCGCCCGCTGTCCCGCCCGGGGGCTCAGCGGATCTGGCCCGGACGATAGGCCAGCTCCTCGGGGCTGAAATCATCGACATCGATGACCCGCCGCCGCGCCGCTTCGGCGTCCCGCCACTGGTCGGCTTCCTGGGCGCTCAGCAGGCCGGCGGCCAGGGCGGCGTCCACCAGGGGTTCGCCCGCCGCCACGGTCAGCTGGCCGGATTTCAGTGCCTGGTGAACGCGCTGGCGCAGCGGCTGGCTGGCATCGACGAGGCGCCGCGCCACCTGCAGCGCGCCCACCGGGTCGCTCGCCTCCTGCGGGCGGTAGCAGCCGCTCAGCAGTTCCTCCAGGGCCGGGTCGCCGGAATCCCGGCCGATGATGGCGGCGACCTCGGCGCCCAGCGCGTCGGAGGGCCCGGAATGGCGGCGCCCCAGGGGGAACACCAGGGCGTTCAGCAAGGCGCCCAGCCAGCGGTTGGGGAAGTTGCGCAGCAGGTCGTCCAGTGCTTCCTCGGCCTTGCCGAGGGACTCCTCCAGGGCCCAGCGCACCAGGGGTTGCAGGTGCCCGGCGTAGTCGCGGTCGTGGTAGCGCTTCAAGGCCGCCGAGGCCAGGTAGAGATGGCTGAGGACATCGCCAAGGCGCGCCGACAGGCGCTCGCGGCGCTTCAGTTCGCCGCCCAGCAGCAACATGCTGCTGTCCGCCAGCAGTGCGAAGGCGGCGCTCAGGCGGTCCAGGGCACGGAACCAGGGGCGGGTGAGGTTATCCCCGGGGGCGTTGCCGACCCGCCCGAGGCTGAGCCCCAGCAGCAGGCTGCTGGCGGCGTTGCTGACGGCGAAACCGAGGTGCTGGAGCAGCAGGTCGTCGAACTCCGCCAGGGCGCGGTCCTGGTCCTCGCGGCTGGCCAGGGTCATTTCCCGGAGGACGAAGGGATGGCTGCGGATGGCGCCCTGGCCGAAGATCATCAGGTTGCGCGTGAGGATATTGGCCCCCTCCACGGTGATGGAGATGGGCGCGCATTGCCAGGCGCGGCCCAGGTAGTTGTTCGGGCCGAGGATGATGCCCTTGCCGCCGTGGACATCCATGGCGTGGCCGATGCATTCGCGGCCGCGCTCGGTGAGGTGGTACTTGAGGATGGCCGAGAGCACCGAGGGTCGTTCGCCCTGGTCCACCGCACTGGCGGTGAGGATGCGCGCGCTGTCCATGAGCCAGGCGTTGCCTGCGATGCGCGCCAGGGCTTCCTGGATGCCCTCGAAGGCGGCCAGCGGGACGTTGAACTGCTCGCGCAGCTGGCAGTACTGGCCGCTCACCAGGCTGCTGGCCTTGGCCGCGCCGGTGGCGGCCGCCGGCAGGGAGATGGAGCGGCCCACGGACAGGCAGTTCATCAGCATCATCCAGCCCTTGCCGAGCATGTCGCGGCCACCGATCACCTGGTCCAGGGGGATGAACACGTCCTGGCCGGCGTTGGGGCCGTTCATGAAGGCGGCGCCCAGGGGCAGGTGCCGGCGGCCGATCTCCACGCCGGGGGTGTCGGTGGGAATCAGCGCCAGGCTGATGCCGAGGTCGTCCACGTCGCCCAGCAGGTGCTCCGGGTCATGGGCCTTGAAGGCCAGGCCCAGCAGCGTGGCGATGGGGCTGAGGGTGATGTAGCGCTTCTCCCAGGTGAGGCGCAGGCCAAGCACCTCTTCGCCCTGCCACTGGCCCTTGCAGACGATGCCCACATCGGGCATCGCGCCGGCGTCGGAGCCCGCCAGGGGGGAGGTGAGGGCGAAGCAGGGGATCTCCTCGCCGCTGGCCAGGCGCGGCAGGTAGTGCCGGCGCTGCTCGTCGGTGCCGTAGTGCAGCAGCAGTTCGGCCGGACCGAGGGAGTTGGGCACCATCACGGTGGAGGCCAGGTCGCCGCTGCGGGTCGCCAGCTTCATCGCCACCTGGGAGTGGGCGTAGGCGGAAAAGCCCTTGCCGCCGAACTCCTTGGGAATGATCAGGGCGAAGAAGCCGTGGCGGCGGATGTGCTCCCAGGCCTCCGGCGGCAGGTCGAGGCGCTGGCCGATGTCCCAGTCGCGGACCAGCGCGCAGAGTTCCTCGGTGGGGCCGTCGAGAAAGGCCTGCTCCTCCTCGGTCAGCTGCGGGCGCGGCGAGTCCAGCAGCCGGCGCCAGTCCGGCCGGCCGCTGAACAGCTCGCCGTCCCACCAGACGGTGCCGGCCTCGATGGCGTCCCGCTCGGTGTCCGACAGGGGCGGCAGGACCTTGCGGAACCAGGCGAACAGGGGCGCCGTGAGGTACTTGCGGCGCAGGTCGGGAAGGGCCAGGGGCAGCGCCACCAGCAGCCAGAGCGCCCAGAGCGCCAATTGCAACCCGCCAGGGGCCGGACTGAACGCGCCCATCAGCACCAGGAAGCCGGCGCAGAGGCCCAGGGCGGGCCAGGGCGCGGTACGACGGTGGGCGAGGCAGGCGACGGCCAGGACCAGGGCGATCAACCAGATGAACGTCATGCTCGATCCTCCTTGAAGGTGAAACCGCCCAGAGCTTAGTCGCCCCGGGGCGCCAGCGCCGACCCCGTCCGGCAGGCGGTCAGTCCGTTCGTTCGCCAGGGTGTGCGCTACAGGGAGCATCTGGCGGACCAGGGTCGATTCGCCGACCTGCCCGAAGGGCTGTTCTTCGGTCATCTGCAACGGGTCTATCCGCACCTGTTCGCCGAAGGCTCGCCGTTCATGCGTGGAGACCTGCGTGGTGACCTGCATGCCGAGGCCCTGGCAGCGAGCTGACGCACAGTTTCATGAGGAAAGTTTGCCGGGCGCTTTGCCCACGCCCGGCCCGCCGGTAGCATCGTCGCATTGCACAGGGAGCGACGAATGCGAACCAAACTGGATGCCTGCCTGAACGCCGTCAACCAGGTCCTTTTGGGCAAGGAAACCCAGGTCCGCCTGGCCCTGGCCTGCCTGCTGGCCCGTGGACACCTGCTGATCGAAGACCTGCCCGGCATGGGCAAGACCACCCTGGGGCACGCCCTGGCCAAGGTGCTGGGGCTGAGCTTTCAGCGCATCCAGTTCACCTCCGACCTGCTGCCCGGGGACATCCTCGGCACCTCGGTGTTCGACAAGGACAGCGGCCAGTTCGTCTTCCACCCGGGTCCGGTGTTCGCCGAGCTGGTGCTGGCGGACGAGATCAACCGCGCCACCCCCAAGAGCCAGAGTGCGCTGCTGGAGGCCATGGAGGAGGGGCAGGTGACCATCGAGGGTGCCACCCGGCCGCTGCCGGAGCCCTTCTTCGTCATCGCCACCCAGAACCCCGTGAGCCAGGGCGGCACCTTCGCCCTGCCGGAATCCCAGCTGGACCGCTTCCTCATGCGCCTGTCCCTCGGCTACCCGGCGCGAGCGGCGGAGAAGGCGCTGCTCCAGGGCGAGGCGCGGCGGGAATTGCTGCCGCGCCTGGAACCCATCTTCACCCATGCCGAGCTGGGCCTGATCCAGGCCGAGGTGCCCAAGGTGGTCGCTCGCGATGCCCTGGTGGACTACGTGCTGCGGCTGGTGGACGCCACGCGCAGCCAGCCGCAGTTCGCCTGGGGGCTGTCGCCCCGGGCCAGCCTGGCGCTGCTGTCGGCCGCCCGGGCCTGGGCGTTGCTGGCCGGGCGTGACTACGTCATTCCCGAGGACGTGCAGGCGGTGCTGCCGGCGGTGGTGGGACACCGACTGCGGGAGCGCGCCGACCCCTCCGGCCACGGCGGCGGCGCCCTGGTGCAGTGGCTGCTGCGCGAAGTGCCGGCGGTCTGATGCTCCAGGCCCGTTGGGACCGCTGGCTGGCCCGTCGCATCCCGCCCGCCAGCCAGGTGCGCCTGGACCAGCGACGCATCTTCATCCTGCCCACCCGCGCCGGCCTGGCGTTCGGCGTCGCCCTGGTTCCCATGCTGCTGGTGGCCATCAACTACCAAAACAGCCTGGCCTACGCCCTGACCTTCCTCCTGCTCTCGGTCTTCCTGGTGGCCATTCTCCATACCTACCGCAACCTCGGCGGGCTCAGGCTCAAGGCCGGGGGCTGCGCGCCGGTGTTCCTCGGCGAGCAGGCGCATTTCCGGGTCACCCTGGAAAGCGGCGGACGCGAGCACCAGGCCATCGCCGTCGGCTGGCCGCCGCAGCCGTTGCAGTTGGCCGACGTGCCCGCCAATGGCGCCGCCGACCTGGAACTGCACCTGCCCACCCAGCGGCGCGGCTGGCTGCGGCCCCGGCGCCTGCGGGTGGAGAGCCGGTTCCCCGTGGGGCTGCTGGTGGCCTGGAGCTGGGTGGACCTGGACCAGGCGCTGCTGGTCTATCCGCGACCGCTGGAAGGCGACCTGCCGCTGCAGCCCGGCTCCGGCGACGATCAGGGCGAGGAGGGCGCGCTGGCCCTGGGCGCCGGCGCCGACGATTACCAGGGCCTGCGCAGCTACCAGCCCGGCGATTCCCGGCGCCGCCTGCACTGGAAGGCCTATTCCCGGGGGCAGGGATTGTTCGTCAAGGAGTTCGCCGCGCTGGCTGGCCGCGACGTCTGGCTGGACCTGGCGCAACTGGACGGCGACCTGGAACGCCGCCTGGGCCTGCTCTGCCACTGGGTGCTGCAGTTCTCCGCCCGTGGCCAGCCCTTCGGCCTGCGCCTGGGGGCGCAGGAGGTGCCGCCGGACAGCGGTGACGTCCACCGCGAGGCCTGCCTGCGCGCCCTGGCGCTGTTCGGAGGCGGGCAATGACTGCCCAGCCCATCACCCGGATCGGCCTCGGCTGGCTGCTGGTGGCCCAGGTGCTGGTGATCCTGCCGCACATCCCGCACCTGCCGTACTGGATAGTCGCCATGTGGCTGGGATGCGCCGCCTGGCGGGTGCAGATCTACCGCATGCGCGCGCGTTTCCCCGGCGCCCTGGTCAAGGCCGGCCTGATCCTGGCGGTGGCCCTCGGCGTGTTCTTCTCCCGGGGCACCCTGGTGGGGCTGGAGGCCGCCGTGGTGCTGCTGGTGGCGGTGTTCATCCTCAAGCTGGTGGAACTGCGCAGCCAGCGCGACGCCCTGGTGCTGATCCTCCTGGGCTTCTTCACCCAGGTCACCGCCTACCTGTTCAACGACGGCATGCTGGCCGCCCTCTACAGCCTGTTGCCCCTCTGCGCGCTGCTGGCGGCCCTGGTCGGCCTGCAACAGAGCCGGTTCGCCGCGCGTCCGCTGGTGCCGCTGAAGGCCGCCTCCGCACTCCTGCTGCAGGCCGTGCCGCTGATGATCCTGCTGTTCCTGTTCTTCCCGCGCCTGGGTCCGCTCTGGTCGTTGCCGCTGCCCAACGACAAGGGCGTCACCGGACTGTCGGACACCATGAGTCCGGCGGATATCGCCGAACTCAGCCAGTCCGGCGAACTGGCCTTCCGCGCCAGTTTCGAGGGCCCGATCCCGCCCCAGGCCCAGCTCTACTGGCGCGCCCTGACCCTGGAACGCTTCGATGGACGACGCTGGTCCCAGTCCCTGGGTGCCCAGCACGGCGCTCCGGCCCAGTGGGTCAGGCAGGGCGAGCCCTTGCGCTACAGCATCGTCATGCAGCCCAGCGGTCGACCCTGGCTCTTCGCCCTCGACGTGGGGCAGACCCCGGAGCGCGACGTGCGGCCCAGGGCCGATTTCCGCCTGGAGCGACGCCGGCCGGTGGACCGCTCGCTGCTCTATGAGGTGACCTCCTGGCCCCAGGCGATCCGCGAGCCCCAGGGCGATCCCGCCGCCCTGCGCCGCGCCCTGCAGTTGCCCGAGGGCGGCGATCCCCGCAGCCGCGCCTGGGCCGCCGAGCTCAGGCAGCGCCATGCCGATCCCCAGCGACTGGTGGACAGCCTGCTGAGCCATTTCAACCGCGAGCCCTATGTCTACACCCTGCGGCCACCGCCCCTGGGCGCCGACAGCATCGACGCCTTTCTCTTCGACAGCCGGCGTGGTTTCTGCGCCCACTACGCCGGGGCAATGACCTTCCTGCTACGGGCGGCCGGTATCCCCGCGCGGGTGGTGGCCGGCTACCAGGGCGGCGAGCTCAACCCGGCGGGCAACTATGTGCTGGTCCACCAGTTCGACGCCCATGCCTGGGTGGAGTACTGGCTGCCGGGCAAGGGCTGGATCAGCGTCGACCCCACCTTCCAGGTCGCGCCCAACCGCATCGAGCGTGGCCTGGAGGAGGCGGTGGCCAACGAGGCCAGCTTCCTCGAAGGCTCACCCCTCTCGCCGCTGCGCTACCGGCAACTGGCCTGGCTGAACCAGGTTCGCCTGGCCTGGGACAACGTCAATTACGGCTGGCAGCGTTGGGTCCTGGGCTACCAGGGTGAGCTGCAGTCGCAACTCGCCCGGCGCTGGTTCGGCGAGCTGGACGGCCGCATGCTGGGGCTCGGCCTGGTGGCGGCGGGCGCGTTGTCCATGGCGGTGCTGGCGCTGTTCCTGTTCGCGCCCTGGCGGCGGGAACGCGACCCCCAGTTGCGCCAGTTCCAGCACTTCGAGCGCCTGTTGGCACGCCATGGCGTGGCTCGGGGCCGGGGCGAGGGGCCACGGGACTTCGCCGAGCGCGCCAGTCGCGAGCTGCCGCGCCAGGCGGCGCAGATCCGTGCTTTCCTCGCCGCCTTCGAGGCCAGCCGCTATTCCGCCCATGGCGGGGCGGACCCGGCGACCCTGTTGCGTGAATTACGCCGTGCCTTGCCCTGGCGTCTGCGCGCCAGTCGCGGATAATCCATGCTTTGTAAGTTCGGCCCGCCCTGCGGGCCCGTTGCCGGGAGAGCCTGAAGATGGCCGCATTGCTGGATGACCTGATCGCCGAGGTCATCGCCCTCGAAGTACGCCTGCGGGCTTGCACCCTGCGTCTGGATGCGCGCACCGATGCAGAGGCCCTGCATGACCTGCGGGTCGCCACCCGGCGCCTGCGCAGCCTGCTGCGACCCTTCCGAGGGCTGCCCGTGGCGGATGTGCTGGGGGAGGCGGCGGCGGAGGTGGCGCGTCGCAGCGGCCCCTTGCGTGACCTGGAAGTGCTGAACCTGGAGCTGAGCCGCCACGGCCTGGAGCGCCTGGCGGCCGGCCGCGAACGCGCCTTGCAGCAGGGTTATCGCCAGTTGCTGGAAGGGCCCGAGCTGCCCCGGCTGTTCCAGGTCCTGGACGCCTGGCCGCAGCTGATGCGGATCTCCCAGCGGGAAGGGCTGCTCAAGGGCATGGAGAAGGCGATCGGCAAGGCCCTGGCGAAGACCCGCAAGCGCCTGATGGAGGCGCTGCGCGACCCCGCCCATGACCGCCACCGCCTGCGCCTGCTGATCAAGCGCCTGCGTTATGGCCAGGAGGTCTACCCGGACTTCATCGACCTGCCGCCCAAGACCCGGCGCCTGCTCCTGGGGGCGCAGGCCGCCCTGGGCAAATGGCACGACCGTTACCAATGGCTGGCCCGCGCCGCACAGGAGCCCGACCTGCAACCCCGCGTGCGCGCCTGGCAGGTGGCCCTGCACGCCAGCGAGGTCCGGGCGGACCGGGTGCTGGAGAAACTGCAACGGCGATTGGGCTGATTCGGCCCCTGGCGCAAATCCCCTTCTGCTTGGCGCGGCAGCCCTGCGACGGCGCTTTCGAGGCGGTGACGCGATGCCCTAAGATCGCGCCTCGGGCCTTTGATGACAGGGATATGCGATGAATTTTTCCGAACTGATCCAGGCGGCGCGTGGCAATGCCGAGGCCATAGTGATCCCCGCCAGTTGGGGGCAGGGGCGCGCCGTCTTCGGTGGCCTGGTGGCGGCGTTGGCCTACGAGGCCATGGCGGCCAGGGTGGAGCCCGGCCGGCCGGTGCGTTCCCTGGCCATCACCTTCGTCGGCCCCCTGGAGCCTGAGGTGCCGGCGAGCTTCGAGGCGGAGCGGCTGCGAGAGGGCAAGGCGGTGTGCCAGATGGCCTGCCGCGTGGTGCAGAAGGGGCAGGTGGTGGCCATTCTTCAGGGCAGCTTCGGTAGCGGGCGAGCGTCCGCGATCCAGGTGGATGCCGAGCCGGCCCCAGACTTCAAGCCGGTGGAGGATTGCGTCGAACTGCCCTTCGTCCCCGGCGTGATGCCGGAGTTCACCCGCCACCTGGCCATGCGCTGGGCCGTCGGCGGGCTGCCGTACTCCAACAGTCGTGAGCGCGAGCTGGGCGGCTGGGTGCGTTTTCGCGGCGATAGCGAGCGCGAGCCCCTGTCCGAGGCGCACCTGCTGGCCCTGGTGGATGCCTGGCCACCGGCCACCGTGCCTCATCTGGCATCCCCGGCGCCGGGCAGCACCCTGACCTGGACCATCGAGTTCGTCCAGCCGGTGCCCCGCCTGGACAGCTTCGACTGGTGCCGCTACCGCGCCCGCATCGAGCACGCCCGCGATGGCTATGGCCATGCCGCCGCCGCCCTCTGGACCCCGGACGGGGCGCTGGTGGCCATCAGCCGGCAGACGGTGGTGGTGTTCGGCTAGGGCACCGGCGCCACCGGAAGCCTTACTTCCGCTGGCGCCAGTTGCGCCACCAGCGTCCGCTGAGCACGAAGCGCGGGAAGGTCACGAACTGCTCCACCAGCAGCCGGCCGATGGCGTCCTTGCGGCCGCTGAAGGGTTCCGGCTGCACGGCTTCGAGTTTGTGGCCCTGGGCCTGCAGCGCCAGGGAGGCGAGGAGGCCGATGACGCCCAGTACCAGGGGGCGGAAGCTGAAGGTGAAGAGTCCGTTGACCAGGGTCAGCGCGGCGACGATGAAGATCGGCACCGCGATGATGTGCAGGATGAGGTTGGTCGGATGCTGGTGGTTGTCGGAGTAGGTCCGCCACTGCCAGGCGTGAAGGTTGGGAAGTCGTTTGCCCATGACACCGCTCCTTGAAGAAATGCCCGAAGTCTAGTCCGGCCCTTGCGGGCCGGCGAATGGCATCTGTCTATGGCGCGGATAGCCGTTGGCGAGGGTTCTCCGGCCCCCTCAGGCGCGCAGTTTCAGCTGGCGGATGGCGTGGGACAACTCGCTGGCCAGCTCCGCCAGCTGGGTGCTGGTGCTGGCGGATTCCACGGTCTGGCTGACGGTGAGCTCGGTGACGTCGCGGATGCCCACCACGGCGCGGGTCATTTCCTCGGCCACCTGGCTCTGCTGCTCGGCGGCCACGGCGATCTGGGTATTGCTCTCGCGCATCTGCGCCACGGCCCCGGTGATGGCAGCCAGGGCGGTGCCGGCGTCATGGGCGGCCTGGACGCAGTCGTCGGCCTTGAGGGAGCTTTCCCGCATGAACTCCACGGCGTCGCGGGTGCCGGCCTGCAGGGTGTTGATCATGGAGGTGATCTCGTCGGTGGAATCCTGCACCCGGCGGGCCAGGTTGCGCACTTCGTCCGCCACCACGGCGAAGCCACGGCCCATCTCGCCAGCGCGGGCGGCCTCGATGGCGGCGTTGAGGGCCAGCAGGTTGGTCTGCTCGGCGATGCCGTGGATGACGTTCACCACGCCGCTGATCTTCTGGCTGTCCTCGGCCAGGCGCTGGATCATTTCGGCGGTCTGCTGGACGCCGGACGACAGGCCGGCGATGGAGCTCTCGACCCGCTCCACCACCACCTGGCCCTCGCCGGCCAGCTTGTCGGCGTTCTGCGACTGGTCGCGGGTGTCGGCCGCATGCTGGGCGATGTGGTGGACGGTGGCGGACATTTCGTTGATGGCGGTGGCGGCCTGGTCGGTCTCGCTCTGCTGGCCGAGCATGCCCTGGCGCACCTCGCCCATGCTGCTGGCGAGGCGCGCGGCGCCCTCGTCAAGGCGGGCGACGGCCTGGGCCACGGTGCTCACCACGCGCTCGTAGCCTGCCTGCATGGCGTTGAAGGCGCCGGCCATCTGGCCCACCTCGTCACGGCTGTCCAGGGGGACGCGGGCCGCCAGGTCGCCGCTGCGCTCCACATGGAGCATCACATCCTTGAGGGTGTTCAGGTGGCTGAGCAGGAAGCGGATCAGCAGTTGCGAGGCCGCCAGCAGGGCCACCATCAGCAGGAAGACGGACGCCGCGTAATCGAAGAAGCGTTCGCTGAACACCTGGCTGAGGCTTGGCGCCCTGGCCAGCACCGCGACGCGCTGGCCCCCGGCGCGATCGAACACCTGGGCGCCAATCACCGGGTCGCGGCCGAACAGCCTGTCATGGTCCAGCGCGACCCAGCCGCTGGCGCGGGCCAGGGTCTGGCCCGCCTCGAGCTGCGGGGCGCCGCCACTGGCGAATACCTGCACCTGGGACGAGGCCGGCAGGGCCTGGCCGGCGGGCCAGGCCTCGAGCAACCGGGCCTGGGCCTGCGCGGCGTTGCGTGCGTCGTCGGCGCGGCCCTGCTGCTCCAGGGAGAGCGCATGGAGCACCAGCAGCAAGGTGGTGAGAAAGGCCACGGCGTTGACGGCCCAGAACTTGTATTTCAGGGAGATATCGCGGATCCAGTTACCCATGGCGTTCTTCTTGTGTCCGATACGGTATTGGCAAGGTGCCATTATTTTCTGACAGAAATGTCCTGCCGATTTTGATCCGAATCAAGAGGCAACTTTGACCGAAGCGTCAGTCGAGGGGTGGAAGGTCGAAGAAGGCCCGGGCGCAGGCGGTGGTATGAGCCGCCAGCACCTCCGGGCTTTCGCCCCGGTGCAGCGCCACTTCCCGCAGCACTTCGGTGAGGAAGGCCGGTTCGTTGTGGCCGTGCCTGGGCTTGGGGCGCAGGCTGCGCGGCAGCAGATAGGGCGCGTCGCTTTCCAGCATCAGTCGGCCCCGGGGAATGTCCCGCACCAGCGGATGCAGGTGGGTGCCACGGCGCTCGTCGCAGATCCAGCCGGTGATGCCGATGTGCAGGTCGAGGTCCAGGTAGGCGTAGAGGGCGCGTTTCTCGCCGGTGAAGCAGTGGACCACGGCCGCGCTCAACTGGTCGCGGTAATCGCGGACGATGGCCAGCAACCGCTCGTCGGCGTCGCGCTCATGCAGGAACACCGGCTTGCCGGTTTCCACGGCCAGGGCCAGTTGGTCCTCCAGCGCCTTTTCCTGCAGGGGACGCGGCGAGAAATCGCGATTGAAGTCCAGGCCGCATTCACCGACGGCCCTGACCCGGGATGCGGTCAGCAGGGCGCGCAGCTGCTGCTGGCTGTCGGCATTCCAACTGCTGGCCTCATGGGGGTGGACGCCGGCGGTGCTGAACAATCGCAGGCCGCTTTCGTCCAGTTCTTCGGCCGCCAGCAGGGCTTTTTCGCTGTCTTCGAGGTTGGTGCCGGTCAGCACCATCTGGCGGACGCCGGCGGCTTCCGCGCGTTCCAGCAGGGCGCGTGCGTCGCGGGCAAGACTGGGGTGGGTCAGATTGACGCCGATGTCGATGAGTTGCATCGTGCTACCTCGGGTTGGGGACGGGCAGCATAACAAAGCCCGAAATGATTAAAAAAAATCCAACATTTACAGGAACTTGGCGGCATATGTTGAAGTCGATACCACGCTTTGGCTGGCATCGCAGGCGAAGCTATGACACGCTCCGCGCCCCCCGGCCAACCAGGGGCGGCCCTTTGACGATGCGCTACCACCCGGCCATGTTCCTGGATAACCGATGACGCGACCGCTGCTGATCCTCCTCTGCCTCCTGGCGCTGCTGCCCTTGCCGGCCAGCGCGCGCCTGGGAGGGGCGCCGGAGGTCTGGCAGCAGCCGGTGGAGGCGCGCGACCTGGCGCAGATCCGCCGCAGCGGCGTGCTCAAGGTGCTGGTGAACCAGAGCCGCAACAGTTCCGGGCAGGTCAAGGGCGAGTCGGTTGGGGTGGAGTATCACCGCATCCGCGCCTTCCAGCAGTACCTCAATCGCAACGCCCGCGACGGGCGTGAAATCCAGTTGAAGATCATTCCCCGGGCCAAGGACCAGTTGCTCGCCGCGCTGCAGCGGGGCGAGGGCGATCTGGTGGCGCCCGGTGAACTGATGGGCCAGGGCGGCACCCGGGTGAGCGCCAGCGCCCCCTTGCGCAAGGACGTGCCCCTGGTGCTGGTGAGTCGCCAGGGCCAGCGCCGTTACCAGGGCCTCGAACAGCTGTCGGGACGCAGCGTGGCCCTTCCGGCCGGCAGCGCCGCCGGCGAGGCGGTGCGCAAGGTCAACCAGGGACTGGTGGCGAAGAAGAAGGCGCCCATCCTGGTGGAGTGGGTCGACCCCTCGCTGGCCGTGGAGGACGTTCTGGAGATGGTCCATGCCGGCATCTTCCCGCTGACCGTGGTGGAGCAGCCCATCGCCGACCGCTGGGCCAAGGTCATGCCCCGGCTGCGGGTGGACCGTCACCTGGTGCTGGACAAGCAGGGCGACATGACCTGGTTCGTGCGCCGGGACGCCCCCACCTTGCGCGCCAGTGTCGATCGCTTCATCGCCGGCTACCGGGTTCCCGCCGACCAGGACGCGGTCTTCCAGCGGGTCTATCGCCGCCTCTACAAGGTCCACAATCCCCTGGCCCGGGCCGAGCGGCAGCGCCTGGAGCGTGTCCGTCCCGTGCTGCAGCGCTACGCCGAGGAGCACCGTTTCGACTGGCTCAGCCTCGCCGCGCTGGCCTACAAGGAATCCAGCTTCAACCCCAATGCCCGGGGCTCGGGCGGTGCCACCGGACTGATGCAGATCACCCCGGGCGCGGCCCGTAGCGTGGGGGTCGGCAATATCCAGAAGCTCGACAACAACGTGCAGGCTTCGGCCAGGTACCTGGCCATGCTGCGCCGCAGTTTCTTCTCCAGCCGCCAACTGGATGAGCGCGAGCGCATGGCCTTCGTGCTGGCCGCGTACAACCTCGGGCCGCAGCGGGTCCAGGGCATGCGGGCCGAGGCGCGCCGGCGGGGCCTCGATCCCAACCAGTGGTTCTTCCAGGTGGAGCGCATCGCCGCCGAGCAGGTGGGTATGGGCGTGGTGAGCTATGTCAATGCGGTGAACAAGTACTACCTGGCCTTCGACCGCGAGCGTTATCTACTGGAGCCTTCGAAAAAGGCCGGTAAGGCCCGTAAATAATCGATTAAATAGATATATTCGCTGAGATTTTTGCGATTTTAATATCTAAAAATTCTACTAAGCTTCTGTCCATCGACTCCCACAACACAAGGAACACCTCGATGAGCTCCCCGATCAAATCCGTTCTCGCCACCAACGCCGGCTATGGCATCACCCTGCTGCGGGTCGTCACCGGCCTGACCTTCATGGCCCACGGTGCGCAGAAGTTGTTCGGCATGTTCGGCGGTTATGGCCTGACGGGCACTGGGCAGTGGATGGAAAGCATCGGCCTCGCCCCCGGCTACCTGATGGCCCTGATGGCCGGCAGCGCCGAGTTCTTCGGCGGCCTGGCCCTGGTGATCGGCCTGCTGGTGCGTCCCGCCGCGCTGTCGCTGGTCGTGGCCATGGTGGTGGCGATCTTCAGCGTGCACTGGGCCAGCGGTTTCTTCATCACCAACGGTGGCTACGAGTACGCCCTGATTCTCGGCCTGATCAGCGCCACCCTGCTGATCGAGGGTGCCGGCAAGCTGTCCCTGGACAGCAACCTGGCGAAGTGACGCGCTCCGCATCCAGGAAAAAGGCCTGCTCTGCAGGCCTTTTCGCGTTCTAGGGGTTGGCCTTCCTGGCCTGCACCAGCTCGGCGGCGGCCCGCAGGCGCAAGCGCTCCTGGGGGCTGAAACCGTCCTCCTGCAATCGCGCGATGGCGGCGGCCTTGTCGCTGTCGCTGAGGCCCTCGCTGGCCTCGATGCGCCCTTTTTCCTTCAGGTAGGCCTGAAGCCTTTGCTGCCACTGCAGGCGTTGCCGGTCCAGGGTTTCCAGCCGCGCCGCAGCTTCCGCCCCGACCAGTTGCCGGCGAAGTTGCCTGACCTGCTCCGGGCTGCCGCCGGCGGCCTGGAGTGCGCCGACCTGGGCGCGGAGTTCGGCTTGCAACTGGCTGGCCACGGCGGCCTGAAGAGGCTCCGGCAGGGCGGCGCGCAGCTGGTCGATGGCGGCGGCCTTGGCGGCCGGATCGAGGCGGGCGTCCCGCTGGATCGCCAGGCGCTGCAGGGTGAAGGCGTTATAGGCCTCCTCGCTGGCGAAGAAGGCTTGATGGGCGTCGGCGCTGAAGATGCGCGCCCGCAACGCCTGTACCGCGACTTCGCGCTGGCGAAGCGCGTCCAGGTCGGCCAGCAGCGGCAGGTCACGTTCCAATTGCGCCAGTTGACGCTTGTAGTCCAGGTACTGCCCCAGCAGCGCCAGGGCCTGTCCTTCGGCGGGGGCATCCAGTCGCCCGGCGATATGGTCCCGCAGGCGCTGCACGCTGCCCGCCAGGGATTCCTCGCCCAGGGTGCTGAGGAAGTAGTCGAACAGGCGACGGATGTCCTCGGTCACCAGCAGGTTGCCGGCCGCGTCGAGGTGGAATCGGCCATCCACCTCGGTGCCGGCGAGGGAGGCCGGTAGCGGGGTGCGAGTGGGGGCGGGAGCCGCTGCGGCAGCGACGGGCGCCGCCGGGGCCCGCGTCTGTGGCGGAGGAGCCTGCGCCACCGAGGCGTCCGCCGGTTGCGACAATGCGGCGGCGGCGGGCGCCGGCTCGCCGCCCCCGCGCAGGAGGATGGCCAGGGCGCCGGCGAAGGCGATGGGCAGGAGCAGCAGGAGTCGTTTCACGGGACGGGTTCCGGTGCGGGGGACGGAGGGCGGGGCCGGCGGGCCCCGCGCGGACTCAGAGGCCGTCGTTCTTCAGGCGGTTGGCCTGTTGACGATAGACCGTCACCGGGTCGGTCTCGAACAGGCTGGTCAGGCCCAGGGTCTGGTTCACCTCGTCCAGGTGGTTCATCCGGTAGTCGTCGCGGATCACCTTGCCCAGGTGCGAGCTGCAGCGGCCCACCAGGCCGTCGTTGGCTTCGCCGTTGAAGGTGAGGGAGCTGGCGCCGAGTAGCAGGTCGCTGACGTCCAGCGCGTTGGTCAGCGGGCTGGTGCCGCTCCAGGAGTAGTAGCGAACGCCGTTCACCTGATAGGCCCCTTCACCGCAGGCGGTGGTCGGCACGCCCTGGGGGAAGCGCGCGTTGAAGGCCGCCGCGCCCTCGCTGTTGAGGGATTCCAGTGTGCCCAGGGCATTCTGCGGCTCGGTGCTGCTGCTGCCCGAGAGGAAATTGATCAGGGCGCCGAGGCCATTGACTATCCCCGCCAGCAGGGTTTCTCCCGCCGATCCCGGGGGTACCTGGCGGATGAAATCGGCGGTCGCCGAGCCCTTGTGGGGCGCGCCGACACTGGTCACCGAGGCCACCAGGTCCGGCCGCACCGCAGCCACGTAGCGGATGGTGGGGCCGCCGTGGCTGTGGCCCACCAGGTTGACCTTGGGGCTGCCGCTGATGGCGACTATCTCCTCCACCTGCTCCAGCAACTCCTCGCCACGGGCCTCGGAGGTGTTGAGCTGGCTGACTTCGGTGACATAGACCCGGGCACCATCGCGGCGCAGGGCGGAGGGGATGCCGTACCAGTAGTCGACGCCGAGCAGGCTGTCGAAGCCCAGCATGCCGTGGGTGAGGACGATGGGGTAGCGGGTCTGGGTGTAGCCACTGGAACCGAACCACAGGGCGTGGGCCTGTTCCGAGGTGGCGATGCCGGCGGCAAGACAGAGGGCGAGCAGGGTCTTGTTGTTCTTCATGTGCGCTCTCGAATGGTGTGCATGGGGAGGGCCTGACTGCATTCCCTGGCGTGGCCACGCCCGTCCTGGGCGTGCACTTCAAGCAGGGCGGAAGGCAGGAACCATGCCAGCGCCGATGTGTTGGAAATGATCGCTCTGGGATGGGGTTTTCGCGGATGTTTACAACCGTTCACCGGAAGATGGTCGCCAGTTTTCTGTTACGGGGCGAAACGTCAGGTTGGGGCCTGGGGCCGCAATGGCCACTGTCCGAGAACCCGATATCGAGTGCCTTTCGCGGTGTTTTCCGAGACGAACAGGGCAAATTCGCTGACCGGCCAATCAAAGGTCGGGCTGGGCGTCCCGGGCAGTTTCGTGCAGTGCCGGGCGAGGGTCAGGTGAGGTTTGAAGGCGCGGCTTTCCAGGCTGAATCCAGCGGCGAGCAGGCGTTGCCGCAGTTGTCGTTCCAGGTCGACCAGCTCGGGCGGCAGCGTGCCGGGTGCCAGGTGCAGCAGGCCGTTCTTCCAGCGGGCCAGGCGGTCCAGGCGCAGGATGAAGGACGCGGGGGTGAGGCTGGCCGCCAGGGCGGCGAGGGGTTCGATCTGGCCCCGGGGCTGGGCCCCGAGAAAAGCGAGGGTGAGGTGGAGGTTCTCGGGCGCAACGGGCTTGCCCTCCAGGGCCACGCCGGCGCGCCAGGCGGTGATGTCGCCAGTCAGTTGTGCGGGGCAGGGAAGGGCGAAGAACAGGCGCAGCGGCGGTGTGGTCATGGGGAGCCCCGGAGTGTCGACGGTCGCCTTGACAGTATTGCGCGGGCTTCTCTAGGATGCCGCCCCATGCGCCGATTTAGTCAGCTACTTGCGGGGCGCGGAAGTCTTCACAGGCTTCGAATTACCGCTAAAGCGCTGGTTCGGTGTCGCCTCTCACCGCTGCCCAGCGGGATCCAATGAGGCGGAGACACGACACCATGACCTGTCCCCAACCCCTGCTGAGACTCGCGCCCATCACCTCCGGGCTCGTCCTGCGCAATCCCCGCATC
This sequence comes from Pseudomonas furukawaii, assembly GCF_002355475.1. Classification (NCBI taxonomy): domain Bacteria; kingdom Pseudomonadati; phylum Pseudomonadota; class Gammaproteobacteria; order Pseudomonadales; family Pseudomonadaceae; genus Metapseudomonas; species Metapseudomonas furukawaii. The sequence goes on from NZ_AP014862.1 coordinate 2,596,187, forward strand.
CTCCTTGGCGGTTCCCACCAGCCGACGCTGCTGCGTTACCTCGAAGGCTGGCCCAAGCGCTGGCACCAGCCACGCAATTTCCTGATCCAGTTCGTTCGCGAAGGCGAGTCCCTGTCCCGTTTCGGCACCGGCAGCTTCGACATGGCGGTGATCCAGGCCCCCAGCGCCGAGGCGGCGCCGGCGACCATCGCGGAACTGGTGCGGGTCGCCCGCCAGGGGCTGATCACCCGCCGTTGAGGGGCCGTTCCCAGGCCAGGACTCAGCCCTGCTGTTCGCCGGCGCGCCTGAGCAGGGTCCGGCAGCGCTCCGACAGGTGCACCACCCGCAGGTGCTTGCCGGCCCTGGTGTAGCGCTCCCGCAGGGTCTTCAGCGCGGCGATGGCGGAGTAGTCGACGAAGCTCAGGTGCTGGCAGTCCAGCGTCACCTGGGCCGGGTCGCCCGCCGGGTCGAACTGGTTGAGGAAGGGCGTGGTGGAGGCGAAGAACAGGGTGCCGTGGACCCGGTACAGCTTGCTGCCATCGGGCTCGGCATGGGTGTCGGCGTAGAGTTCGCGGGCATGGTGCCAGGCGAAGTTCAGCGCGGCGATGACGATGCCGCAGAGCACGGCGGTGGCCAGGTCGGTGAACACCGTGATCACCGTCACCGCGACGATCACCAGCACATCGCTCATCGGCACCTTGCCGGCCACCCGCAGCGAACCCCAGGCGAAGGTCTGCTGGGCCACCACGAACATCACCCCCACCAGCGCCGCCAGCGGAATGCGCTCGATCAGCGGCGAGAGAAAGAGCACGAAGAGCAGGACCATCACCCCGGCGACGATGCCGGAAAGGCGTCCCCGGCCGCCGGAGCCGAGGTTGATCACGGTCTGGCCGATCATGGCGCAGCCGCCCATGCCACCGAAGGCGCCGGAGACCATGTTGGCCGCGCCCAGGGCCACGCATTCGCGGTCGGGGTAGCCGCGGCTTTCGGTGATTTCGTCGGTGAGGTTCAGGGTCAGCAGGGTTTCCAAAAGGCCCACCAGCGCCATGAGGATGGCGTAGGGGGCGATGATGGCCAGGGTCTCCAGGTTCCAGGGAATGTCCGGCAGGGCGAACGTCGGCAGGCCGCCGGCGATGTGGGCCATGTCACCCAGGGTCCGCGTCGGCAGCTGCAGCAGGTAGACCAGCAGGCCCACGCCGAGGATCGCCACCAGCGCCGGCGGCACGGCGCGGGTCAGGCGCGGCAGCAGGTAGACCACCCCCATGGTCAGGGCCACCAGGCCGAGCATCAGGTAGAGCGGGGTGCCGCTCAGCCAGGTTTCCCCTTCCTTGAAGTGCTCCAGCTGCGCCAGGGCGATGATGATCGCCAGGCCGTTGACGAAGCCGAGCATCACCGGGTAAGGCACCATCCGCACCAGCTTGCCGAGGCGCAACAGCCCGAAGGCCACCATGATCAGGCCACCCAGCAGCACCGTGGCCAAGAGGTACTGCACGCCGTGCTGCACCACCAGGGCGACTATCACCACCGCCATGGAACCGGCGGCGCCGGAGACCATCCCCGGACGTCCGCCGAACAGCGCGGTGAGGGTGCAGATGATGAAGGCTCCGTAGAGGCCCATCAGCGGGTTGAGGTGGGCGACCAGGGCGAAGGCGATGCACTCGGGCACGAGGGCGAAGGACGTGGTCAGTCCGGCCAGGACATCGGCACGGAGGCGGGCTGGTTTCATCGGTGATCCAGGGCTGGGCCAGCGGCGCTGGCGGGTGAGACGGAAAAGCGGGGGGAGAATTCTACGGACGTGGAGGGGATCCGGCCAGTCCGGCGCCCGTAACGCTCGCCAGCGGCAGCGACCGGGTCGGGTCCGCCGGGGCCCTCAGGCGGGGATGGGCGGCGCGGGGGCGGTAAAACGAAAAGCGACCCGGCTCAACCACCGCACGTGGGGCGGTGGCCGGGGCGGGTCGCTCAATCCATCGGTCAGGCGGAGGCGTTGATCCAGATGGTCTTCAGCTCGGTGTACTGGTCATGGGCCCAGATCGACTTGTCGCGCCCACCGAAGCCGGACTCCTTGTAGCCACCGAAGGGCGTGGAGGCGTCGCCTTCGCCGAAGCAGTTGACGGTCACCACGCCGGCACGGATCTCCCGCGACAGGCGCAGGGCATTGCGCAGGCTGCCGGTGTAGGCCGACGCGGCCAGGCCGTAGACGGTGTCGTTGGCCAGTTCGATCGCCTCGTCGATAGTCGAGAAGCTGGTGACGCTGAGCACCGGGCCGAAGATCTCCTCGATGAACAGGCGGCTGTCACGGGCCACGCCGTCGACGATGGTCGGCTGCACGAACACGCCCGAATCGGTCTCGCCGCCCAGCACGACGTCGAGCTTCTGCTCGGTGGCGTAGGTCAGGTAGGAGCGGACCTTCTCGAAGTGCGATTTGCTGACCATTGCCCCCAGACGGTTGTCCGGGTCCAGCGGGTCGCCGAGTTTCCAGTCCTTGAGGTGCTTGGCGATCAGCGCAAGCAACTCGTCCTTGACGTCCTCATGGACGATCAGGCGCGAGGACGCCGAGCAGTTCTCGCCCATGTTCCAGAAGGCGCCGGCGGTGACGAACTGGGCGACTTCGTCCAGGTTCTCGCAGTCGTTCATGACCACCGCGGGGTTCTTGCCGCCCAGTTCCAGCACGATGCGCTTGAGGTTGGACTCGGCGGCGTACTTCAGGAACAGCCGGCCGGTATCGGTGGAGCCGGTGAAGCTGACCATGGGGATGTCCATGTGGCGGCCGATGGCCTCGCCCACCTCACGTCCGCCACCCGGGACGAGGTTGAACACACCGGCGGGAATGCCCGCTTCATGGGCCAGCTCCACCACGCGCAGGGCGCTGAGGGTGGTTTCCTTGGCCGGCTTGACCACGATGGAGCAACCGGCCGCCAGCGAGGGGCCGATCTTCCAGGCCAGCATCAGCAGCGGGAAGTTCCACGGCAGCACCAGGCCGACCACGCCGATGGCTTCGCGCACCACCATGGTCACGGCCGCATTGCCCGTGGGGGCGGTGCTGTCGTAGATCTTGTCGATCAGCTCGGCGTGCCAGCGCAGGGTATGGATGGTTTCCGGCACGTCGACGTTCTGGCATTCGCTGACCGGCTTGCCGCTGTCCAGGGATTCGAGCACCGCCAGTTCATGGGCGTTGTCTTCCAGCAGCTGGGCGAAGCGGAGCAGGATGTGCTTGCGCTCGCCGGGCTGCAGCTTCGACCAGCGGCCGTCGTCGAACGCCCGCTTGGCGGCGGCCACGGCCACATCGACATCCTCCGCGTCGCACGCGGCGACCTCGGCCAGGCGCTCGCCGGTGGCCGGGTTGGTGGTGACGAAGGTACGGCCCGACAGCGCATCGCGGAATTCACCGTCGATGAAGGCCTGGGTACGGAATTCCAGTTTCGCGGCGATTTCCGCGTACTGCGCCTTGCTCAGCAACTCAGCCATGGTGGGAACCCTCGGTGATCTTCGCGATGTTGCGCTTGAGGACGGACAGGACCTCCTGCAGCGCCTGTTTCTCTTCGCTTTCCAGCGGCTGCATCGGTGCGCGCACGCCGCCGGCGCGCAGGCCGACCAGCTCGCAGCCCTGCTTGATGGACTGCACGAACTTGCCGCTTTCGAGGAAGTCCATCAGCGGCATCAGTTCGGCCATGATGCGGCGGCCTTTGTCGAAGTCCTTCTCGAGCACGCAGGCCTCGTACAGGGCCACATGCTCACGGGGAATGAAGTTGGAGCCGGCGCACACCCAGCTGCGGGCGCCCCAGGCGAAGAATTCCAGGGCCAGATCATCCCAGCCGCAGGACAGGGCGATGTCAGGGTGCTGCACGGCCAGGCGGTGAAGGCGGGCGGTGTCGCCCGAGCTTTCCTTGATGGCCACAATGTTCTTGCAGCCAGCCACCTCGGCGAAGAACTCGTCGCCCATGCCGACGCCCATGCGGGCGGGGTAGTTGTAGAGCATGATCGGCAGGCCGGCTGCGCGGTCCACGGCCAGGACGTGGGTGGCGATTTCCTTCTGGGTAGGCAGGGCGTAGGGCGGCGAGCCGACCAGGATGGCGTCGGCCTTGATGGCCTTGGCATGTTCGGCGTAGGCCACCGATTCCTCGGTGCGGACGGCGCCGGTGCCGACCACCAGGGGCAGGCGGCCATTGATCACGTCCTTGGCCTGGGCGGCGAGGTCGAAGCGCTCCTGGGCGGTGTGGGCGTAGTACTCGCCCGTGGAGCCGCCGATGACGATGCCGTGAACCTTCGATTCGATCAGGTGTTCCAGGACTTGCGCAAACGCCGGTTTGTCGATGGCGCCCTCTGCGGTCAGGGGGGTGATGGCCGGGGTGAAGATACCGTCAAAGTTCACGATGCATTCTCCAGGGTGTTGAAGGTTGGATGTAGGCCGGGCCCCGGTTCGTGCCGGGGCGGCGGATCGTTTTCAGGTCAGGGAAGCGGCCTGCTGCAGGTTGAGCGAGCGGGTTTCCGGGGCCAGGGCCAGCGCGAACAGCAGGCCGACCAACGTCACGATCGCGGCGGCATACATGGTCGGGGCGATGCCGAAGCTCTGCAGGGAGACGGGCACGAGGTAGGTGCCCACCGCCGCTCCGATCCGCGACAGCGAAGTGCCGACACCGACCGCGAAAGTGCGGATCTCGGTGGGGAAGAGCTCGTTCGGGTAGACCAGGGTGAGCACCTGCGCACCGCCGATGAAGAGGGCGTAGGTGCCGAACAGGACCAGGATCAGCGACTCCGAGGCGGTGTGGTACGCACCCAGTCCGAGCAGGGCCAGGCCCGACCAGAGGAAGCTGTGGATCAGCATGCTGCGACGGCCGACGGTGTTGATCAGGCGGGTCGCGATGACGCAGCCCAGCACGAACAGCAGGGTGATCGCCACCGAGCCGAAGGACGCCCAGTCCCCCTTGAGGTTCAGGGCCTGCAGCACCGTGGTGGCGAAGGCGTAGACCGCGAACACCGGGATCACCGAGCAGGTCCAGAAGGCGGTGACGAACAGCATGCGCTTGCCGTATCCGGAGTGGAGCAGGCTCCAGAAGGAGAGCGTTTTCCGTTCCCGCTGCTCGGGCAGGTTGCGGAGGGAGAATTCAGGGCCGTACACCTGCCGGATGACCCGTTCGGCTTCCGCCTCGCGGCCCTTGCTCAGCAGCCAGCGTGGCGACTCGGGGGTGCCCAGGCGCAGCGCGAAGAGCACGGCGCCGACCACTACGGCGCTGGCCAGCACCAGGCGCCAGGCGTCCTGGCCACCGCTGCGCAGGATGATCTCGCCCACCACGTAGGCGGCCGCCGCGCCGGCGAACCAGAGGATGGTCAGGGTCGCCAGGCGGGGGCCGCGGTACTTCCTCGGGAGGAATTCCACCAGCAGGGCCGTGGCCACCGGATACTCGATGCCCACGGCCACACCGATGATGAACCGCAGCGCGAACAGGCCCTGGGCGGACTCGACCCAGTACTGGGCGAGGGAGGCGAGCATGAACAGGATCGGTCCGACGAAGAACACGCGCTTGCGCCCGAATCGGTCGCTCAGCCAGCCACCGAGGAAGCCGCCGAAGAAGATCCCGATCAATGCCGAGGCTGCGATCAGGCCCTGCCAGAAGCTGCTGAGGCTCATCGCCTCGGTCACCTGAACCATGACCACGCCGATGATGCTCAGCACATAACCGTCAACGAACGACCCGCCGCCCGATCGAAGGGTCAACAGCTTGTGAAAGCCGTTGATGGGAACGTCTTCGACCGACGTACTAGGAATTGTCATTATTTTCTCCTGGCTTACTGGGTAACTGCATGAATTCAGGCCGAACCGATCCGTACGCTGAACATCCTTCAGCACCAGGTTTCGAAAAAACGCCTGAATCGAATGTGGCGGTATTAACCGGTCTATGAGTGATCAGCTTTCCTTTCCGGCCCGATACTGTCCCCACTTGAGATTCAGGTTCACGCCAACTGAAAGCAGGGGTTCCGGCGGGTTGAGGTTCGGCCCGGGCGCGTTCAGCAGGAAGTCGATGAGCTCGTTCCTTTCGCCGGCCAACCAGTCGGCCAGCAGTTTTCCGGTGACGGTTCCGCGGGTCACGCCGAGGCCGTTGCAGCAGAGCGCGCCATAGACATGCTCGGCCAGCTTGCCGAAGTAGCCCATGTGGTTTCGCGACAGCGCCAGGGCGCCTCCCCAGGTGTATTCGAAGTCGACGCCGGGCAGCATCGGGAAGCGGCTGTCGAACGAAGCGCGGTGGCGATTGACGAAACGCTCGAGGTACTTCCGGTTGCTGCGCCCATCGGGGTTGAAGCTGAAGCTGTTGCGGATCAGCAGGCGGTTGTCCGGCGTGCGGCGCACCGTGGTGCCGAACGGGTCGGCGGGGATCACGCCCCAGAACGGCTTGCCGCCCAGGCGGGCCTGCTCCTCGGCATCGAGCGGGCGGGTGATGCTGGCGTAGGTGAAGATGGGGAGCATGCGGCCCTTGAGAAAGCCGAAGCTCATGCCGAAGGCGTTGGTGGTGAGCACCAGCTTGTCGGCGGTGATGCTCCCGAAGGCGTGGCTGAGGACGATCTTCTCGCCGTACTCGACGTCGGTGATCGGCGTGTTCTCGTAGAGGCTGACATTGCTCGGGAGGCTGTCGGCCAGCCCCTTGACCAGCGCCGAGGGTTGGATCAGCACCGTCCCGGGGGTGAACAGGGCCTTGCGGTAGAAATGCGTGCCGATGTGCGCGGGCAACTCGTCGGCCTCGATCATTTCATAGGCCTGGCCCAGCTTGTCCAGGCCGCGCCGATAGGCCTCCAGCACGGCGATGCCCCGGTCTTCGATGGCCGCCTGGTACTTGCCGCAGGCTTTCATCTGGCAATCGATGTCGTGGCGCTCCACCAGATCCTTGAGCAACGACTGTCCGGTGAGATTGAGTTTCAGGCTGATCTTCGCGGTGTCGATATCGCCGATGTAATCCTCGGCGCCGATATCGTGAGGCAGGTCGATGGCGAAGCCGGCGTTGCGGCCGGAGGTGCCGAAGCCGACTTCCTGGGCCTCGACGAGAATGATTTCGTCATTGGGAAAATTCAGCGCCAGTTGCCGGGCGGCGGCCAGGCCGGTGAAGCCCGCACCGACTACGACCCAGCGTGCGGCGCTCTTGCCCTGATGGCCAGGTCTTGGTTGCCGGGGCTTGCTGAGGTGATACCAGCCACAGGTCTTGTCGTCGGCAGGTAAAGACGTGATCTTTGTCATTTCATCGACCTAACTTTCTTATTTCAGCTTATTCAGCATCTCGCTGGCGAGATGACTCATCCGTACAGTTACTTCATTGGTACGGTTGAGTTGCCATGGGCAAACTTCCTGGATGACAGGGATATAAGTGTCATCGACTATGGGCGGCACCCTTTTGATAGGGTCGGAAAGAAGATTAATGACAGGCCGAGGTCGCCAACAAGCAACATTTAGGGAAGGCAATCGATGATCGGAGGTTATGGATTGTCGAGTCGCTGGCGGAAACTAAAAAACCCGCACTGGGCGGGTTTTTTGTTGGGAAGAATATAAATATCGGCAGTCGAATATATCAGTGAATTCAAATCGAGTTGATTGACAAATAATGCGGGGAAACGATAACGGCAGGTCATCAGAGTTGTGCAATCAGCCAGTCACGCAGTCGGCAGCAGGCCTCGTCATCTTCTTTCTCTTCGTTGAAGGTCAGGTAGTGCAGGGCGTCCTTGAGTACCAGTTCCTGCTCGACCGGCCGAACCAGCACGCCCTGATCGACGAGTTGGCCCACCAGGTGGTCCCAGCCGAGCGCGACACCCTGGTCATTGCGGACCATCTGGATGAGCAGGGTGTAGTCGTTGGCGTTGAAGAAATGCGGTCCGTTGGAGGGGCGTGCCTCCAGATCGATATCGTTGAATGCCAGCCAGACCTTCCAGTCGACATGTTCGGCGACCTGCGAACGACCGTAGGGGCTGAGATTCAGCAGCACGGTGTCGCGCAGGCCTTCCAGCGTGCGGATCTCCGGGTGCTCCTCGAGGTATTTCGGCGTACAGACCGGATAGATCACGTCGTGCATCAGGGGGTAGCTGCGGTAGCCCTCGCGAATCCTGGCCATCTTGGTGACGAAGATATCGGGGCGCACGCCGGGCTCCATGGACAGGAAATTCTGCGTGGTGATCAGGTTGAGGTCGACGTCCGGGTTCGCGCTGAAGAAGCCCGGCAATCTCGGGGCCAGCCAGTGCGCCGAGAACGCCGGTGAGCAGCACAGGGTCAGCACGCGCCGGGTCGTGGTCTTGTTGCGGATGCGCTCGGCCGCCTGGGAGATGTTGACGAACGACAGCTGCACGGCATCGAAGAAAATCGAGCCGGCCGCCGTGAGTTCCACTGCGCGGCCCTCGCGCTTGAACAGCTCGGCCCCCAGGTAACCCTCCAGCTCGCGAATCTGTCGGCTGATGGCCGCCTGGGTCACGCAGAGGGCTTCGGCCGCGCGGGTGAAGTTCTGGTACTTGGCTGCCGCGACAAAGGATTTCACGGCGCGAAGCGACGGCATCTTGACCAGGGTCTGATCGGGTTCGGTGTGTTTAACCATAACGGGAAGTAATCAAGATCCTGAATAAAAAGTCGGTTCTGTCCATTGGTGGCATCGCCCTAGACTGCGACCTGCTGCAATCGCGGCGGGGCGGCTCAGCTGCGGGTTCGAGGTTATCCGAAAGGGCGCCCATGCAGATAGCCCTCACCCTGGAGAGTAGGGGCTGATGAGTCCATGACTCCGTTCTTCGCCGAATCACGCACGCACCGACAACTTCATGCGCCTGTTCTGGAGTGCCCATAACAATGGATAAAAACACCGCTGTATTAGCCCTGATCCGCCAACGCAAAGAGCGTCATGCCCTGCCTCGTGCGCTCTACAGCGACCCCGATGTCTATCGCCAGGATCTCGAACAGATCTGGCACAAGGAGTGGATCTTCGCCGGCCATACTTTCGAATTGGAAAAGCCCGGCCAGTATCTGACCCTGCAGATCGGCGACTACCCCATCGCCGTGGTGCGCGGCGGCGACGGCCAGGTGCGGGCTTTCCACAATGCCTGCCGGCACCGTGGCTCCAAGGTCTGCACCGAAAGCAGCGGCAAGGTCGCCAAGCTGGTCTGCCCCTATCACAAGTGGACCTTCGACCTGGACGGCAAGCTGCTCTTCGCCGGCAACATGGGGCCCGAATTCAACGCGGCCGACTATGGCCTGAAACCGGCCCATTGCCAGGTGGTGAACAGCTACATCTACGTGTGCGTCGCCGACCAGGCGCCGGACTTCACCCGTTTCCGCGACGCCGTTTCGCCCTTCATCACGCCGCACAACCTGGATGACTGCAAGGTGGCGTTCGAGTCCAACCTGGTGGAGCGGGGCAACTGGAAACTCGTCTTCGAGAACAACCGCGAGTGCTACCACTGCGACGGTACCCACCCGGAACTCCTCAACTCCTTCGTCGAGAACCTCTCGGTCGCGGGCGTCGGTGGCGAAGAAGATCCGGAACTGGTCGCGCACTGGAATCGTTGCGAGGCCGCCGGCCTGCCCAGTCGACTGGTGATGGACGAGGCCGGGCAGTTCCGCATGACCCGCATTCCGCTGTCGGCCGGTGCCGTGAGCTACACCATGGATGGCAAGCCCGCCGTGGCCGGGCGCCTGGACCGCAGCGGCGAGGCCGATATCGGCGCGCTGCTGTACTTCAACTATCCCTCCACCTGGAACCATTTCCTGGGGGACCATGCCCTGAGTTTCCGCGTGTTGCCCCAGGGCCCCAACGAAACCCTGGTGACCACCAAATGGCTGGTGCCCAAGGATGCAAAGGAAGGCATCGACTACGACATCGAGCGCCTGACCAAGGTCTGGATCGCCACCAACGACCAGGACCGGCGCCTGGTCGAGAACTCGCAGGCCGGGGTGAGTTCACCCGCCTACGAGCCCGGGCCTTACTCCTCGATCGCGGAAAACGGCGTCTGCCAGTTCGTGGACTGGTACTGCGCGACCATGACCGATCGGCTGGCCGACTGAGTCCCGCTCGCCTTCAGCGTGGCCCCGTCTCACCCATCGGGTGATGCGGGGCTTTTTTGTGCAAGGCCCCAGTGGCCAGGAACCCGGTGCTGCATCACATGAACTCGCATTCTCGTCGAATGGGTTACGCCAGGGGCTTCGCCCTGGTGCTGCTGGCGGCGTTCTGTTACGGCCTGCAGCCGTTGTTCGCTCAATACGCCTACGAAGGCGGCGCCGACCCGATAGGGCTTCTGTTGGCGCGTTTCGCCATCGCCACGGGCGTCCTCCTTGTGTTCCTGCGCTGCCGTGGCATCGCCCTGCCCAGGGGCCGGCTGGCGCGACAGAACCTGTTGCTCGGGCTCGGTTACGGGCTCGCCGCGCTGGGCTATTACAGTGCCGCCCGCAGCACCTCGGTCAGCCTGGCGATCATCCTGGTGTACAGCTTCCCGGCGTTCGTCACGGTCGTTTCCATCACCTGCCTGGGGGAGCGCGCCAGTGCGCTCAAGCTGGCCAGCCTGGCACTGGCCCTGGGTGGGGTGTCGATGGCCACCGGGCTCAGCCTGTCCGGCGCGTCGATCGGTGCACTATGGGCGCTGCTGGCCGCCGTCTGCTACGGCGCCTCGATCATCTACGGCACCCATCGGATCAGCCATGAGAGCCCAGTGGCTTCCGCGGCCATGCTGCTGCTGGGCTGTGCGCTGAGTTTCGCCGTGGCGGCCGCCCTGCAGGGCGCCGCATTGCCCGCGACCGCCTTTGCCTGGTGGTCGACCCTGGGCCTGGCGCTGTTCGCCACGCTGGTACCGGTGGCGGCATTCCTGGCCGGCTCGCCGCGCATCGGCCCGTCGGCGGCCGCCACCCTGTCGACCCTGGAGCCGGTGGTGGCCGTGACCATCGCGGTATTGCTCATGGGCGAGCGGGTCACCTTCTCCATGCTGGCCGGCGGCGCGATGGTGATGCTCGCGGCCGTTCTGCTGGCACGTCCGGCACCCTCCGAGCGGGAGTTCGCCGCCCTGGAAGGTTCTTCGGCAGGCGATCGATAACATGGGGTTATGGTTACGGGCGAACAAATGTCGTTGGACGCTGTAAGGCCCAGACCCTAATTTGAAGCTGCAACGCGACAGTCATCAAACGCTGTCGCTTTTAATGGAGCAGGAATTTCTGCGCGCCGGTTTGCCCACGTCAAAGAACGAGTGGAACTCCGGTATTGCTGGACGCTGATCAGATGCCAACTGATGCATGAAAAGCGTGAAGCCGACTGACTGGTTGATAAGCATAAGAACGAGGGTTGTATGAATCAGGCCGACGATATTCTTTCGGTAAAGAACATCTTCAAGGTATTCGGGCCGCGTCCGGAAGTTGCCATGGAGATGTTACGCAACGGCGCCGACAAGGATGAAATATTCCGCAAGACCGCGCATGTCGTCGGTGTGTTCGACGCCAGCTTTTCAGTCAGGCGTGGCGAAATCTTCGTGATCATGGGGCTGTCCGGTTCCGGGAAGTCGACCATGGTGCGTTTGTTCAACCGCCTGATCGAGCCCACCTCCGGCAGTATCCACCTGAATGGCCGCGAGATTACCGGCCTGTCGGACAAGGACCTGCTGGACGTCCGTCGCAAGGAGATGGGCATGGTCTTCCAGTCGTTCGCGCTGATGCCGCACATGAGCGTGCTGGAAAACACCGCTTTCGGCCTGGAGATATCCGGTGTGAGCGAGCGCGAGCGCCATGCCCGCGCCGCCGAGGCGCTGAGCCAGGTCGGCCTGGCCGGCCAGGAGCACAGCTACCCGCACCAGCTGTCCGGTGGCATGCAGCAGCGCGTGGGGCTGGCCCGCGCGCTGGCCAACGACCCCACCATCCTGCTGATGGACGAAGCCTTCTCCGCGCTGGACCCACTGATTCGCAGCGAGATGCAGGGCGAGCTGATGCGCCTGCAGGCCGAGCAGCAGCGCACCATCATCTTCATCTCCCACGACATCGAGGAGGCCATTCGGATCGGCCATCGCATCGCGATCATGGAGGGCGGCCGGGTGGTGCAGATCGGCACGCCCCAGGAGCTCCTGAACCAACCCGCCAACGAGTACGTTGAGACCTTCTTCAAGGGCTTCGACAGCTCCCGGGTACTGAAGGCCGGCGATGTCGCGCAGCTCGATCCGGCGATGGTCTGCCGGGTCAACGGCAAGGCCCCGCGCTTCAAGGCGGGCGTTCCGTTCGGATACCTGATCGACGAGCGCGACCAACTGCTGGCCGTGGTGGGCGCCGACGAAACCGGCGGCGCGCTGTCCGGGTTGCCGGACGAGGCGCTCAGCCTGCACAGGCAGCACCCCGTCTACACCGACACGCCCCTGCATGACGTGCTGGATATCGTCGCGGCACTGCCTTACCCCGTGCCCGTCCTGGACCACAGTGGTGTTCTCAAGGGCACCATTTCCAAGAACCAGCTGTTGCACACCTTGAGCCGCCATTGAGCGAATCCCTCGACCACGCAACAGCCGCCACTTCGGAGAGCAGGTAGCCGTCATGTCTGAATTCAGTTTTCTCGATCCGTTCCAGAGCGCCGTCATCCCGCTGGGTGACTGGGTTGAAACCACCCTGAGATGGTTGGTGCACAACTTCCGCGATGTCTTCCGTGCCATCCGCTGGCCCATCGACCAGGTGCTCAATGGCATCGAATACAGCCTGCAGAGCATCCCGCCGACCATCGGCATCATCCTGTCCTCCTTGCTGGGCTGGCAGCTGGCCGGCAGGCGCATGGCGCTGCTGTGCTTCGTCACCCTGACCCTGCTCGGCCTGATCGGCGTCTGGTCGGAGTCCATGACCACCCTGGCGCTGGTACTGACCTCGGTGTTCTTCTGCGCGCTGATCGGCATCCCGCTGGGCATTCTCTGCGCCCGCAGCGACCACCTGGAGCGGGTGGTGCGTCCGGTGCTCGACGCCATGCAGACCCTGCCGGCGTTCGTCTACCTGGTGCCCGTGGTGATGCTGTTCGGCATCGGCAACGTGCCCGGTGTGCTGGTGACCATCGTGTTCGCCCTGCCGCCGCTGGTGCGCCTGACCAACCTGGGGATTCGCCAGGTGCCCGAAGACAAGATCGAGGCGGCCCGCGCTTTCGGCTGCACGCCGCGGCAGATGCTGACCCGCGTGCAGTTGCCGCTGGCCACCTCCACCATCATGGCCGGCATGAACCAGACCCTGATGCTCTCGCTGTCGATGGTGGTGATCGCCTCGATGATCTCCGTCGGCGGCCTCGGGCAGATGGTCCTGCGCGGCATTGGCCGCCTGGACATGGGCCTGGCCACCGTCGGCGGGGTAGGGCTGGTGCTGCTGGCCATCTTCCTCGACCGCCTGACCCAGGCCATGGGTGCGCGCACCAGCGCCGACCCGAGCCTGCGCTGGTACCACACCGGCCCCGTCGGCGCTCTGCTGCGCCTGTGCGGTGCCGGACAACCCGCCGGGCGGCGCAAGACCGCCTGAGCCTCGCGATTCGATCTGCCGAACCCGACAAGAACCCACAAGAAAGGTACGAGACGATGCATCGATCCAAGTTCTCCCGCAGCCTCCTGCAATGCGCCACCGCGCTGTCCCTGGCCGTCGCCGCCCTCGGTGCCGGCGCTTCGACCGACAAGCCCGGCGAGGGCGTCGAGGTCACGCCGATCTTCCCCTCCATCGCCGAGGAGCGCTTCCGTGGCGAAGTGGCGATGGAAGGCCTGCGCGAACTGGGCTACGACGTCCAGGAGCCGAAGGAGACCGAGTACGGCGTGATGATGGTGGCCCTGGCCAGTGGCGACGCCGATTTCACCGTGCACCTCTGGGAAAAGCTGCATGACAAGTTCTACCAGCAGGCGGGCGGCGATGAGGTGATGGTCAAGACCGGCAACATCCTGCCGGGCGTCAGCCAGGGTTACCTGATCGACAAGAAGACCGCCGACCAATACGGCATCAAGTACATCACCGACCTGAAGAAGCCCGAGATCGCCAAGCTGTTCGACACCGATGGCGACGGCAAGGCCGACCTGACCGGCTGCAACCCGGGTTGGGGCTGCGAGCTGGTCATTTCCCACCACATGAAGGCCTATGACCTGGACGACAGCGTGCACGTCAACCAGGGCTCGTATTTCGCCCTCATGGCCGACACCATCACCCGCTACAAGGAAGGCAAGCCGATCCTCTACTTCACCTGGGTGCCCCAGTGGATTGCCAGCGTGCTGGTGGAGAACACGGACGTGGTATGGCTGGAAGTGCCGAAGACCGACCTGCCGGACGGCAACAACGATGTCGACACCCTGTACAAGGGCAAGAACCTCGGGTTCGCCGTGGACAAGGTCGTGGCGGTCCTGAACAAGGACTTCGCCGACGAGAACCCGGCGGCCGTGAAGTTCCTCTCGCTGGTGCAGATCAGCACCGGTGACGAGAGCGCGCAGAACCTGAAGATGCAGCAGGGCGAGAAGAAGCCCGCCGACATCGAGCGTCACGCCAAGGAGTGGATCGCCGCCCATCGCCAGCAGTTCGATGCCTGGCTCCAGGAATCCCGCGCCGCCGCGGCCAGCCAGGCCAAGCAGTAACGCTCTTAGGTGCCCGTTCTGCGGGCACCTCTTCCCCTCCGACTCGATCTCGTCTGTGGAGTGTCCACATGTCGCTTTATGCGTTCGTCCGCGATTTCCGCTTCCGCGATGCCCCGTCCCATACCCGCGAGCTGTTGCAGACCTGCTTGCTGGATATCCTCGGGGTGGCGGCCGGTGCCCGTGACAACACCACCAGCCAGGCGCTCAAGCAGTACGCGCTGAGCCATTATCCGGCTGGAAAGCTGGCCAGCCGCCTGCTCTTCGACGGTCGTCCGGTGCATCCGCTGGGCGCGGCCTGGGCGGGTGGTTTCAGCGTCGACAGCCTCGATGCCCATGAGGGCCACTTCACCTCCAAGGGCCATGCCGGCGCCACCGTGGTGCCGGCCTTGCTCGCGATCGTCGACGCATGCCGCGAGCAGGGCAGGAGCATCAGTGGCGAGGAACTCCTCAGCGCCCTCTGCATCGGCTATGAGACCGCCCTGCGTGCCGGCGCGGCGCTGATGGCGACCGCCCCCGAATACCATGCTTCCGGCGCCTTCTCGGGCGTCGGCGTCGTCTGTGGCGGCGCACGCTTGTTGGGCCTGGACGAGCAGCGCTTCCGCCATGCCCTGGGGATCGCCGAGTACTTCGGCCCACGCTGCCCGATGATGCGCCTGGTCGACCATCCCTCCATGCTGCGCGATGCCCATGGCGCCGGCGCCTACGCCGGCCTCAACGCCCTGTTGCTGGCCCAGGCCGGTGTCACCGGGGCGCCGGCCGAAACGGTGGAAGACGAGGCGGTGGCCGCTCACTGGCGGGACATCGGCCAGCGCTGGGAGATCGACGCCCAGTACTTCAAACCCTGGCCGGTCTGTCGCTGGGCCCAGCCGGCGCTGACCGCCATGACCCGCCTCATGGCCGAGTATCCGCAGATCCGTGGCGAGAACATCGAGCGCATCCAGGTGCAGACCTTCCACGAATCCATGCGCCTGCAAGGGCATACCCCATCCAATGCCGACGAGGCCCAGTACGCGCTGGCCTTTCCGCTGGCGGCCCTGGTGGTGCGCGGACAGGTCGGCCCCTTGGAGGTGACGGGGGAGGCAATCCATGCCCCCGACATCCTCGCGGTCAGCCAGCGCATCGACATCGTCGAGAGCGAGGAGCTTTCCGAGCGATTCCCCAATGAGATCCTGTCCAGGGTCGTGGTCCAGCTCAAGGATGGCCAGGCGCTCACCAGTCCGATCACCGCCGCCAAGGGCGATCCCGAAACGGCCATGACCCGCGCGGAGTTCCTCGCCAAGTTCAGCCTGCTGGCCGGGATCAGCCTGGCCCCGGAGCAACGGCTGGGCATCGAACAGGCCATCGCGGCGCTGCCGGGCAGCGCCAGCTGCGAGACGCTGTTCGCCTTGCTGTTCGAGCAGGCGGGTTCGCCCTGGTGACAGTTGTTCAGCGGTGAGGTGAGCGATGAGAACGTCATTCGAGAGTGTGTTGAAGTGCAAGAACCTGGCGCATCTGGACAAGGCCAGCGGCGTGGGGGTGAGGCTGCCCGTCCGGCGAGTGGCCTTCATCCTGCGCGAGCATTTCTCGATGATGGCCTTCACCGGGGCGGTGGATGCCCTGGTAACGGCCAACCTCATGAGCTCGAGTCCGGTGTTCGAGGTGCTGGTCGTCGGCGGCGAGAGCAATCTGGTCGTGAGCGATCTGGGCATCGCCATCTCCGCCGATTGCTCCTTGGCCGAAATGGAAGAGCGGCACCTGGATATCCTGGTGGTGTGCGGCGGCTACCGCGTCCGCCTGCAGGGTGATCCGCAGCTGCGCGCGAAACTGCGTCAGGCCGACACCTCAGGTGCTGTGCTGGGCGGCTTGTGGAACGGAGCCTACTTCCTGGCCGAGGCCGGGTTGCTGGATGGCCATGAATGCGCGTTCCATCCGGACGGTCGGGCGATGATGGCGGAGCTCTTTCCCAAGGTGCGGGTGACCACCCACTCCCATGTGCTCGACCGCAAGCGCCTGAGCTGTGCGGGCGCGAACAGCTCGCTGGGCATGATGCTGGAAGTGGTGGGACACAGTGCCGGCCAGGATCTGGTGGATGCCGTGGAGGAGGTCCTGGGGTGCGACAAGATGCGGGAAACCGTTGATATTTCCGTGGTGTCGATCGACTTCGATCCAACCTTGCCACGCCCCCTCAAGCTCGCCCTGGAACTCATGCACAGCAACATCGAGGACCCCATCGAAATAGTCGAGATCGCGCGCTATGCACGCATCTCCAGACGGCACCTGGAGCGCCTGTTCCGCCGCTACGTGAAGGCGACCCCGCCACGCTACTACATGGAGCTGAGGCTCACCCACGCCCGTCAACTGCTGCAGCACACCAACAAGTCCATGACGGAAATATCGGTCGCGAGCGGCTTTGCGACGCTTCCTCATTTCAGTCGCTGCTTTCGCGAGAAGTTCGATGTGGCGCCTGGCGAGTTCCGCTCCCGTTCCCAGTTCCGGGTCGGAACGAGCACGGAGCTGCCAGCGAAGTCCCGCCGGACGACGGGCGGCCTCCGTACCGGAACGGGCGGATAAGATCGAGGAGGGCGCCCGGCAATTCTTCGGGGGGGATCACCCGTGCTGCCGCGTCACTGATCCGCTTTCTGACTTGGTCGATCCCTCAGCGCCTGCGTCTCGCTCATCAGCCAGTCGCGAAGCACCCGCATTTCACTCGAACCGGCCAGGTCGCGGCGGCAAACGAAGTAGTGCTTGCGATCGTCGGCAAAGAGGGTCTCCTCGAGCGGCCTTACCAGCGTGCCCGCGTTCAGCTGTGGCTCTACCAGATGGCGCCAGGCCAGGCAGACACCCACGTCTTCCTGGGCGGCATTGAGCAGCATCGAAAAGTGGCTGAAATCCACTAGTTCCGTGCACATGGTGGAGTCCAGGCCGAACTCCTTCAGCCAGAACGCCCAATCGACAGGTGCCCAGAGCCTGGCTTTCCAGTGGCTGGCGCTGAGGTTCAGCAGCGTGACGCCCAGCATTCCTTCCAGGGTCGTGATGCGGGGGTTCTGCGCAAGAAACCGGGGCGTACAGACCGGGAATATCTCTTCGGAGAAGAGGTACTCGGCCACATAGTGCGGATGCTCTTCGAGCCCCAGGGTCACCGCAGCGCTGAAACGCTCCTGATAGTCGGGGTTCTCCTCGGAACTGATCATGTGCAACTGGAGTTCGGGATGCTGGACTCTCAGTTGCTTCAGCCTTGGCATCAGCCAGAGCTGGGCGAAGGAGGTCGTGCTGATCAGCGCCAGATAGTCCAGGCTATTGCGCCGCAGCAGCCCTCGGGATGCCGTGGCGATGCTCTGCAAGGCCGACGAGGCCGCCAGGTACAGGGTGTGCCCGTCGCTGGTCAGCTGGACCTTGCGATTGCCGCGCAGGAAGAGTTTCAAGCCGTAGAAATCTTCCAGCGTCTGGATCTGGCGACTGACCGCCGCCTGGGTCACACAGAGTTCCTCCGCCGCCATCTTGAAACTGCCATGGCGGGCAGCCGCTTCGAAGGTGCGCAGCGCGTTCAGTGGCGGAAGGAGTTGCCTGAGGCTGTTCATAGGCCAGGGGTGATGAGTCGGACACTTTCAGCAGTTAACCAAAGATCAATCGGAAATGACAGGATCACGCCAGCAAGCTGGCTGCCACTGTGCAAGGTTGTTCAATGTTCACTTAACCAAAAGCTAAGTGAAGGCTACGTAGAACTCGTTTGTCAGCCTTTGGCGGTCCGTCGATGATCGACCTCGGATCACCCAACCCGAGGACATGAACGATGAGGTTCGAAAACAAGACTGTAGTGATTACCGGAGGCGCCGGCGGCGTCGGTCAGGCACTGGTGAGGCTGTTTGCAGCGGAAGGTGCGCGTCTGATGATCTCGGATATCAATGCCGAGGGTTGCCAGGCGATGGTCGACGAAGCTCGCAGGCTCGGCGCCGAGGCTGACGGCCTGGCAGGCAATCTGCGGGAGAAAGAGTACTGCGAAGCGGTCATCGCCCGGACCGCCGAACGCTTCGGCGGCGTCGATATCCTGCTCAACAATGCCGGCATCATTCCCCGCGGAACCATCGAGGAAACCACCGACGAAATGTGGTTCACCGCCATGGACGTCAACCTGAACGCGGTGTTCTTCCTCTGCCGTGCCGCCATCCCCCACATGAAGCGGCGCGGCGGTGGTGCCATCGTCAATACCTCCTCGGTCTGGGGCACCTATCCGGGCCCCGGCCATGTCGCCTACTGCACCAGCAAGGGGGCGGTGGCGGCACTGTCCAGGAACCTGGGGCGCGATTGCGCGCCCTTGGGTATCCGCGTCAATGCCGTCTGCCCCCATGAAATCAACACGCCCATGATCCGCAGCGGCTTCGAGCGCCGGGGGCTGGATCCCGACAAGGCCATCGAGGAGCTGAACAGGACCGTGCCGCTGGGCCGGATCGCCGAGCCGGAGGACATCGCCGATGTGATTGCCTTCCTGGCGTCCGACCAGGCCCGGTACATCGCCGGCGAGACGGTGGAAGTCACCGGCGCCAAACCGGTTTCGGGCTGAGGAGAATGCAGATGCTCAACGACAAGATCGCCGTCGTTACCGGCGGCGGGCGTGGAATCGGCCGTGGGATCACCGAAAAACTCCTGGAAGCCGGCGCCCGGGTGCTGGTCGCGCAGCGCCAACCCCTGGATGAAATCCTGGCCGCCAATCCGCAGGTGGCCTGGGTCGAAGTCGACCTGGCGGAGCCCGATGCGCCCGCTGTCATCGCGCGGGAGGTGGAAAAGCGGTTCGGCGGCGCCGATGTCCTGGTCAACAATGCCGGCTTCATGTTCGAACGTTCGCTGGAAGAGATGGAGGAAGACGACTGGGACCGGATGATGGCCGTCAACCTGCGTGCCCCGGTGTTCCTGGCCAAGGCCCTGCTGCCCTTGCTGCGCAGGCATGGCGGCAGCATCGTCAACATCGGCTCCATCGAGGGCCTGGGTGCCAACCCCTGGCACGCTGCCTACTGCGCCTCCAAGGCGGGTGTCCATGGCTTTACCCGGGCCATGGCCGTCGACCTGGGGCGCGATGGAATCCGTTGCAATGCCATCGCCCCCGGGTGGATCAATTCGGACCTGAGCCACGCCTACATCGACGCCCAGCCCGATCCCGCGCAGGCCCGCGCCGGTCTGCTCAAACTGCATCCCGTCGGGCGTACCGGCGAGCCGCAGGACATCGGCAACGTCGTCGTCTTCCTGGCCAGCGAGGCGGCGGCCTTCATCACCGGCCAGGTACTGGTCGTCGACGGCGGTCGGACAGCCAAGCTGCCATTGCCATTCTGACGCCCGGCGCAGCGCGCCTCTGGCTGAACCTCCTCCGCATCGCAAGGGCTGCGGAGGAGGTTCCTGTCAGGGTTCGACATCGCTTCCCGCACCTCGCGGCGATCGGCCCGCGAGCTTCGCCCGCTTGGGCGCCCCTTTGCTCCAGCGTCGCTCGATCGCTCCCGAAGACGCCGCCTTCAGCAGTCGCTTGAAGGTCGGGCATTCCGTGTGGCTGGGCGCCGGGCAGGCTGCCGCGTGACGCAGCCCCCGGCTCATGGCCTGCAGGCGCTTGACCAGGGCGTCGATCTCGTCCGCCTTGGCTTCGAGCAACGGGCGGTCGATCTCCGGCTGGCCATCGGGTGCGAACATCGAGCGGATTTCGTCGAGGGACAGGCCGGCGGCCTGGCCCAGTGAGATCAGCGCCAGCTGGTCGAGGATGCCGGGCCCGAACCAGCGCCGCGTGCCCTGCTGGCTGAGGGAGGTGATCAGGCCTTTCTTCTCGTAGTAACGCAGCGTGGAGGAGGGCAGGCCCGTGCGTCGGGCGACTTCCGCGATGTCCATTCTCGACCTCTTGACTTGAAGTTGACTTCAACTTCTAGAGTGAGCCCATCACCTCCAACGGTCAACGCACAAGGGGCTCACATGACTCAGGACATCATTCGCATCGCCTGCATCGGCATCGGCGCCACCCTCATCATGGATGCCTGGCTGGTGCTCCTGCGCCGGCTGGGGGTGCCGACGCTCAATTTCGCCTTCATCGGCCGCTGGGTCGGGCACCTCCCCCGGGGGCGCTTCTTCCACGACGCCATCGCCAAGGCACAGCCCGTTCCGGGTGAAACCGCCCTGGGCTGGATCACCCACTACGCCATCGGCATCGCCTTCGCCGCACTGCTGGTGATCCTCGCCGGCAGCCAGTGGCCGGAAAACCCGACGGCGCTGCCCGCCGTGCTGGTGGGCCTGGGCACCGTCGCCGCACCGCTGCTGGTGATGCAGCCGGCCATGGGCGCCGGCGTGCTGGCCCGCAAGACCGCCACACCCCTTCGCAACTGCCTGCGCAGCCTCGTCAACCACGGCGTATTCGGCTTCGGCCTGTTCCTGGCCGCCGCCCTGTACCAGCACATCGGTGGCTGAGGCCATCGTCACGTCCAATCCATCGACTCAGGAGATCACCTGCATGAACAGGCTCGCCATCATCTATCACAGCGCCCACGGCCATACCGAGCACATCGCCTGGCAGATCGGCGAAGGCGCCCGCGCCGTGGCCGATACCCAGGTCCACCTGCTCCGCGCCGAAGCCGTCGCCGCCGATCCGGGCCAGTTGCTCGCCTTCGACGGTTTCATCCTCGGTTCGCCCACCTACTTCGGCGGTGTGTCCGGTCCCTTCAAGAGCTTCATGGACGCCACCGGGCCGATCTGGCGCAACCAGCAACTGAAGGGACGCCTGGCAGCCGGCTTCACCGTGTCCTCACTGGCGGCGGGCGACAAGCAGTCGACCCTCATTGCGCTGTTCGTGTTCTGCATGCAGCACGGGCTGCTCTGGGTGGGCAATCCGATCCTGCCGGAGCAGCACGCCGGCGTGCCCTACGAGGAGGCCGCCAACCGCCTGGGCTCCTGGTCGGGCCTGATGGCGCAATCGACCCACGGCACGCCGGCCGATCACTTCGCCTCGGGGGACGTGAAGACCGCCCGGTTGTTCGGCCGCCATGTGGCCGAGTCCCTGCGTCGGCTGGCCGGCGCCTGAGACGGAGGGGCGACCATGATTCCCCGCCGTTTCGCTCCGCTGCTGTTCGGCCTGATCCTCTCGGGACTGATGTCGCTGCTGGTGTCCGGGATCTCCACCTGGCGAGCGGTGGGCCCGGCGCCGGGGTTCCTGGCGCTCTGGCTGGGCGCCTGGTGGCTCGCCTGGCTGGTGGCCTTTCCGGCGGTGCTGCTGGTCTCGCCCCTGGCGCGGTTCCTGGTGACGCGCTTGCTCAGGTCGGAGTGAGGAGGGGGCTCAGTTCAGCCGGTAGCGGTCCAGTTCGTCCCGGGTCAGTACGCGCATGCGGGTGGGTTCGGCGCTGTGCATGGCGTCCAGCAGGCTGAGGGGGATGTTCATTTCCTTCAGGTAGGCGGCGGGGCTGTAGCGCCCGCTGGCCTCTGCGGCCCGGGCCGAGTCGCCTTCCGGGAAGTAGGGGCGGTGCAGGCCGACGTAGCCTTTGACGGTCTTCTTCAGGCCGGCGGCCAGCAGGTAGACGCAGCTCCCCTGGCACAGGCCATCACTGGGCACCATCACTTCGAAGCCGGTTTCCCGCAGCAGGCGGCCCATGCGGATGGCCTCGGCGACGCTGCCACCGATGCTGTCCAGCAGGGCCATCTTGCGGTCGAACTTGCCGGGGTTGGCCCGCAGGCCCTGCATCAGCGATTCGTAGTCCCCCGGGGCGATCTCCTCGGAAATCTGCACCGCCAGGATGCGACCGGCCTTGGCGTGCTGGACGCCCTGGACCTCCACCTTCGACAGGGCGGGGGCGGCGGCGAGGCTGGCGAGGCAGAACAGGGCGACCCGAGCGGCGGTACGACTCATGATGCGGGGCATTCCAGGGGGCGATGGGGATGGCGGAGAAGATACCGAAAACCCGGGCCGGGCTTCCAGACCCGGACCACCGGTTCAAGGCCCCGGGGCCGACCCCCTCCCCGTAGGAGCCGGCTTGCCGGCGAATATTCGCGAGTCAGTCCACCGCCTATTCCCAGTCATCCGGCTTCTTGTCCTTGCTCGGTGCCTTGTCGCTGATGCGTTTCACGTCCGCCGCCGGCACCTGTTCCGGCGGCTGGCTGGGGCCCTGGGGCCTGGGCGCGGGCGTGCGCACATTGGGGTCGCTGCTCATGGTCGGTCTCCGGTTGCCTGCCGTTCCCCAAGCGCAGCACAACCGGACGCCCCGTGCTGGCCGCTGGTCGCCTGCGGGGTTCGCCGCCCTTGTTTCCGGGTACAGGGCGTAGACTGGAATCCATTGGCGACACGGAGACACGGCCATGAGCAGCAAGGTCGACCCGAACCAGCGGCCGCCCTACGACGCGGTGATCCAGGACATCGCCGACTATGTGCTGGATTATCGGGTGGAATCCCGGGAGGCGCTGGATACCGCGCGGCACTGCCTCCTGGACAGCCTCGGCTGCGCCCTGCTGGCCCTGCGTTTCCCCGAGTGCACCAAGCTGCTCGGCCCCCTGGTGGAGGGCACGCAGGTGCCCCAGGGCGCACGAGTGCCGGGCACCAGCTACCGGATGGACCCGGTCAAGGCGGCCTGGGACCTGGGGGCCATGATCCGCTGGCTGGACTTCAACGACACCTGGCTGGCGGCTGAATGGGGTCATCCGTCCGACAACCTGGGCGGCATCCTCGCCGTCGCCGATCACCTGTCCCAGCGGTGCCTGGCCCGGGGCGAGGCGCCGCTGCCGATGCGCCGGGTGCTGGAGGCCATGGTCAAGGCCCACGAGATACAGGGCGTGCTGGCGCTGGAGAACGCGTTCAACCGCGTGGGCCTGGACCACGTGATTCTGGTCAAGCTGGCCTCCACCGCGGTCTGTGCCTGGCTGATGGGGGCCGATCGCGAGCAGCTGCTCTCGGCCATTTCCCATGCCCTGGTGGATGGCCAGCCCCTGCGCACCTATCGCCACGCGCCCAATGCCGGTTCGCGCAAGTCCTGGGCGGCCGGGGATGCCACCAGTCGTGGGGTTCGCCTGGCGGATATCGCCCTGCGCGGCGAAATGGGCGTGCCTGGTGTACTCAGTGCGCCGCAGTGGGGGTTCTACGAGGTCTCCTTCAGCCATACCAGCAAGGACCTGGCCACCAAGCCAAAGGAGCAGCGTCGCTTCAGCCTGCCCCAGGGATTCGCCTGCCAGGTCATGGAGAACATCCTCTTCAAGATCAGCTACCCCGCCGAGTTCCACGGCCAGACGGCCTGCGAGGCGGCGGTGCAGTTGCACCCGCAGGTGCGCAACCGGGTGACCGAGATCGACCGCATCCAGATCACCACCCAGGAATCGGCCATGCGCATCATCGACAAGACCGGTCCGCTGGCCAATGCCGCCGACCGCGACCATTGCATCCAGTACATGACGGCGGTAGCCCTGCTGTTCGGCGACCTGGTGGCCGAACACTACGAGGACGCCTTCCACCAGGCCCATCCGGTGATCGACCGGTTGCGCGAGCGCATGGAGGTCGTCGAGGACCCGCGTTACAGCCGTGAATACCTGGAGCCTGGCAAGCGCTCCATCGCCAACGCCGTGCAGGTGTTCTTCAAGGATGGAGCCTGCACGGAGAAGGTTGAAGTGGAGTACCCCATCGGCCATCGCCGGCGGCGCAGCGAGGGCATGCCGCTACTGGAGCGGAAGTTCAGGGCCAGCCTGGCGACGCGCTTCGGCGCCGACCGTTGCGCGCGGATCAGCGCCCTCTGCCAGGACCAGGCGGCGCTGGAGGCGATGCCGGTGGACCGCTTCGTCGAGTTGTTCGTGGCCTGAGCCCCGGAAAAGGGGCCGGCCGGCCCCATCGTGGCGGTGCCTCAGTGGTCGTAGTCACCCCGGCCCCGGCAGATACGCTCCTTGCTGAAGACCTCCCGGGAGGCGTCGATGCGCACCCGGCAGCGGCCTTCCCGATAGTCCCGATGCCATTCGCCCCGGCGCCAGGTCTTGCCCCGTCCGTCGGGGCAGCGCACCACCTTGCGGTAGTAGCCCCGGTCGGTGATTTCCTTCACCCGGCATGGACCGTCGCGATAGCGCTCGACGCGGCCACCGTCGTCGTCCCATCTGTGATCGGCCAGGGCACCCTGCGGAATGCCGGCGATGGCGGCGACCAGGAAAAACACACCCAGGAACGGGCCTGCCTTCATTTCATTACCTCGATTTCCGATTCGGCTGAAGTTGGCCGGAGGACCTTGGTAGCCGTCCGGCCCATGCTCTGACAGCGTCCCGGGCGATTCTGCTCAATGGCGACTGCTGCCGGCGGCGCGGCTTCCTATACTCAAATCACCCTGGCCGGAAGGCCTGCGGGGTGCCTCCATGACGACCACCAGCCGCGCCGTCCGCCACGGCGTGTTCCTGCTCCTGACCGTCGCCGCGCTGCTGACGGTGGCGGGCTGCGCGTCGCGGCCGGAGCCGCCGCCCGTGGTGGTTTCCGCCAGCACCTGGCGCCAGGTGGACCGGGATATCGCCGCCGCCTCCCTGGCGGCCACCGGGCAGGCGCGAGGCTACGCCCAGGACGCCATGGAGCGCTGGATGGACCTGGTCTACCAGCGCACCGACAGCCACTACATTCCCTGGTTCTCCAGCTTCTGGACCCGCAAGTGGCTGGGCATGAAAGTCACCTGGTACCGGCTCAGCGCCGACGATCAGCACGACGACACCGTGGAGCGCCTGGCCCGCTACCTGCAGGAGGAATACGACGAGCAGGTACTGGAGCCGGTGGCCCGCGAGCTGAGCCCCGACGACATCATGGAAAAGGCCACCCGGCTCTATGTCCTCCAACTGGACCAGCGCCTGGACGGCATTCCCCAGCGCCTGGGCGTGCCCCTGGACCAGTTCGAGCGGCACCTGATGGAGATTCCCGCCATCGAAAGCGTGCCCCCGGCCGAAGGCGCCTCCCTCTACCAGGTGCTGAGCGCCGATCCCCTGGAGAAACTGCCGGCCTACGCCGGGCTCATGACCCGCCTGCGCGAAGCCCCCGGCGGCGCGGGCGCCTGGGCCACCCACGCGGGGCTCTCCTCCATCACCCGCCAGACCAGCCAGCAGCTCACCTCGGAAATGACCGCCAGCGGTGCCGCCAGCGTGGTGTCCAGCCTGGTGGGCAGGGTGGCCGGCTCGGTGCTCTCCCTGGGCTTCACCGGCATCAGCGCGATGCTCCAGGAGAACGAGCGGCCGGACCGCGAAGCGCGCCTGCGCAAGAGCCTGAACGAGGCCTTCGACGAGGAATGGCTGGAGCTGATGCGCAACCCCGACACCGGCGTCATGGCCGGTGTGTTCCACCTTGCCGGGCAGGTGGAGGGCCGCCTCGGGCGCACCGCCGTCCACCCCATCCGCTTCGAGCCCGAGCCCCGGGTGGTGCCGGTGCCCTGGGACTGACGCCCGCCTGCGTGTCATGAAATGAAAAGCCCCTGTCGCCCTATGAGAAGCCTGTGGGGGGGCGCTTCCCTAGAGTCCAATCCACGGGACCCTTTCCCGAAGACAAGAATCCAGATGGGAGACCAGGCATGGCCAAAGCCGTTCGTTTCTATGAGACCGGGGGGCCGGAAGTGCTCCGCTACGAAGACGTGGAGGTGGGCGACCCGGGCCCGGGCGAAGTGCGTATCCGCCACGTGGCCGTTGGCCTGAACTACGCCGACACCTATTTCCGCAACGGCACCTACCCCATTCCGCTGCCCAACGGCATCGGCGTGGAAGCCTCGGGCGTGGTGACCGCCCTGGGCGAGGGCGTGGACAACGTGGCCCTGGGTGACCGCGTGACCTACACCGGCTTCCTCAATACCCTCGGCGCCTACAGCACCGAGCGCCTGGTGTCCGCCGCGCCGCTGATCCGCCTGCCGGAAAGCATCGCCTTCGAGACCGCCGCCGCCATGACCATGCGCGGGCTCACCTCCGCCTACCTGATGCGCCGCATCCATGCCTTCCGCGAGGGCGACAGCATCCTGCTGCACGCGGCCGCCGGTGGCGTCGGCCTGATCGTCTCCCAGTGGGCCAAGCTGCTGGGCCTGACCGTGATCGGCACCGTGTCCACCGAGGCCAAGGCCGAGGTCGCCCGCGCCCACGGTTGCGACCACGTCATCAACTACAGCGAGGAAGACATCGCCAAGCGGGTGCGCGAGCTCACCGGCGGACGCGGCGTGGACGTGGTCTTCGACAGCGTCGGCAAGGCCACCTTCATGGCCTCCCTGGATTCCCTCAAGCGCCGTGGACTGCTGGTCTGCGTGGGCACCGCCTCCGGCCCGATCCCGGCCTTCGACCCGGTGCTGCTGGCCATGAAGGGATCGCTCTACATGACCCGCCCGGCGCTCGCCGACTACATCGCCGACCCGGCGGAAAAGGCCGATCTGGTGGGCGAGCTGTTCGACCACGTGGGTGCCGGTCGCATTCGCATCGACATCAACCAGCACTACGCACTGGCGGACGCGGTCCAGGCCCATCGTGACCTGGAATCCCGCAAGACCACCGGTTCGTCCATCTTCGTCATCTAGGGAGCCGGCCATGCGTGTCGAACCACTCACCTGCGCCATAGGCGCCGAGATCAGCGGCGTGAACCTGGGCGACGCGGCCCGCGACGAGGGCCTGTTCGCCGAGATCAAGGCGCTGCTGCTGCAGCACAAGGTGCTGTTCCTGCGGGACCAGGACATCGACCGGGCCGACCACGTGGCCTTCGCCCGTCGTTTCGGCGAACTGGAGGACCACCCCGTGGCCGGCAGCGACCCGGAGCATCCGGGCCTGGTGCGCATCTACAAGAACCCCGACCAGCCCAACGACCGCTACGAGAACGCCTGGCACACCGACGCCACCTGGCGCGAGGTCCCGCCGATGGGCTGCGTGCTGCGTTGCGTGGAATGCCCGCCGGTGGGCGGTGACACCATGTGGGCGAACATGGCCCTGGCCTACGAGAAGCTGCCGGACGAGGTGAAGGTCCGTATCGAGGGCCTGCGCGCCCGCCACAGCATCGAAGCCAGCTTCGGCGCCGCCATGCCCATGGAGAAGCGCCTGGCCCTCAAGGCCCAGTTCCCCGATGCCGAGCATCCGGTGGTGCGTATTCACCCGGAAACCGGCGAGAAGATCCTCTTCGTCAACGCCTTCACCACCCATTTCACCAACTACCACACCCCCGAGCGCGTGCGGTACGGCCAGGACTTCAGCCTGGGCGCCAGCGACCTGCTGCGCTACCTGGTGAGCCAGGCCTACATCCCCGAGTACCAGGTGCGCTGGCGCTGGAAGCCCAACAGCGTGGCCATCTGGGACAACCGCTCCACCCAGCACTACGCCGTCATGGATTACCCGCCCTGCGTCCGCAAGATGGAGCGCGCGGGGATCATCGGCGACAAACCCTACTGACCTGCGATCCGAACGGCCGGCGCCTGCCGGCCACATCTGCCGAACAAGAACATAACGAGGACATTTCCATGCAATTCTTCGACGACTCCCTGCACCCGGAAAACATGCAGAAGGTGGTCATCACCGTGGCGCCCTACGGCCCCGAGTGGATGCCGGCCGACTTCCCCGAGGACATCCCGGTGACCATGGACGAGCAGATCCAGAAAGCCGTGGACTGCTACGAAGCGGGGGCCACCGTGCTCCACCTGCACGTGCGTGAACTGGACGGCACCGGCTCCAAGCGCCTGTCCAAGTTCAACGAACTGATCGCCGGCGTGCGCGAAGCGGTGCCGGACATGATCATCCAGGTGGGCGGCTCCATCTCCTTCGCCCCGGAAGGCGAGGGCGAGGCGGCCAAGTGGCTGTCCGACGACACCCGCCACATGCTGGCGGAGCTGACGCCCAAGCCGGACCAGGTGACGGTCGCCATCAACACCACCCAGATGAACATCATGGAGCTGCTCTACCCGGAGTACCTGGAAGGCACCTCCCTGGCCCACCCGGCCTACCAGGCCGCCTACAGCGAAATGACCGTGCCGGCCGGCCCGGCCTGGGTCGAGGAACACCTCAAGCGCCTCACCGCCAACGGCATCCAGCCGCACTTCCAGCTCACCGGCATGCACGCCCTGGAAACCCTCGAGCGCCTGGTGCGCAAGGGCGTCTACAAGGGCCCGCTGAACCTGACCTGGATCGGCATCGGCGGCGGCTTCGACGGCCCGAACCCCTTCAACTTCTTCAACTTCATCCACCGTGCGCCGGATGGCTGCACCCTGACCGCCGAGTCCCTGCTGAAGAACGTCCTGCCGTTCAACGCCATGGCCCTGGCCATGGGCCTGCATCCCCGCGTCGGCATCGAGGACACCATCATCGACCAGCACGGCAAGCGCTTCACCTCCGTGCAGCAGATCCAGCAGACCGTGCGCATCGCCCACGAACTGGGCCGCGAGATCGCCACGGGCAAGGAGGCGCGCGAAATCTACCGGATCGGCGTGCAGTACAAGGATGCGGAAGAAACCCTGCGCATGAACGGCATGGCGCCGAACCGCCAGCCGGGCCAGAAGCAGGTTCCCCTGCGCGCCTGACCGGTGCGCACGCGGGCCGGCCCACAAGGCTGGCCCGGGGCAGGGCGGCGAACGGCCGCCCGGCCGACTAGCGTGATCAAGACACAAGAACAAGAAACGCACAGACCCCAGGTACCCACGTCATGGCTTTTCATCCCGCTGCCGCCTCGGCCGAGTTCGACGACTCGACCGTCAACGTCCCCCGCACCTACGCCTGGGTGGTCTTCGCCCTGACCTTCGGCCTGCTGATCTCCGACTACATGTCCCGGCAGGTGCTCAATGCGGTGTTTCCCCTGCTCAAGCACGAATGGGCCCTGAGCGATTCCCAGCTCGGCCTGCTCAGCGGCATCGTCGCCCTGATGGTGGGGTTGCTGACCTTCCCCCTGTCGCTGCTGGCCGACCGTTGGGGCCGGGTGCGCAGCCTGGTGCTGATGGCCACCCTCTG
This sequence comes from Pseudomonas furukawaii, assembly GCF_002355475.1. NCBI lineage: Bacteria > Pseudomonadati > Pseudomonadota > Gammaproteobacteria > Pseudomonadales > Pseudomonadaceae > Metapseudomonas > Metapseudomonas furukawaii. The sequence continues at coordinate 2,625,599 of NZ_AP014862.1, forward strand.
GAGCCTGGCCACCCTCGGCTGCAGCCTGGCGGACAACTTCCAGCACATGTTCATCGCGCGCTTCTTCGTCGGCGTGGGCGAGGCGGCCTACGGCAGCGTCGGCATCGCCGTGGTGCTCTCGGTCTTCCCCCGGCACCTGCGCGCCACCCTGACCGGGGCCTTCATGGCCGGCGGCATGTTCGGCTCGGTGCTGGGCATGGCCCTGGGCGGCGTCCTCGCCGAGCACCTGGGCTGGCGCTGGGCGTTCGCCGGCATGGCCCTGTTCGGCCTGCTGCTGGCCAGCGTCTACCCCCTGGTGGTGAAGTCGTCGCGCATTGGCTGCACACCGAAAACGGCGGGCGAGGGCGGAGCCTGCAGGCAACCGCTGAAAAGCCTGTTCGCCAGCCGCTCGGTGGTCTGCGCCTATATCGGCAGCGGCCTGCAGCTGTTCGTCGGCGCCGCCGTGATGGTCTGGTTCCCCAGCTACCTGAACCGCTACTACTTCATGGACACCGACCAGGCCGGCGTGGTCTCGGCCATCATCGTGCTGGCCGGCGGCACCGGGATGATCCTCTGCGGCATCCTCAGCGACCGCCTGTGCCGCAACGCCCCGGACCGAAAGATCGCCCTGGCCATCGGCTATTGCCTGCTGAGCTGCGTCCTGCTGTTCCTGGCCTTCCAGCTGCAGCCGGGCCTGGTCCAGCTGGTGATCATCGCCCTGGGCATGCTGGTGGCCACCGGCACCTCCGGCCCCGCCGGTGCCATGGTGGCCAACCTCACCCATTTCTCGGTGCACGGCACCGCCTTCGCCACCCTTACCCTGGCCAACAACCTGCTGGGCCTGGCCCCCGGGCCCTACCTGACCGGCGTGCTGGCCGACCGCCTCGGCCTGGACCACGCCTTCCAGCTCATTCCCCTCATCAGCATCGCCGCCGCCCTGGTGTTCTTCTACGCCAAGCGTCACTACCACCGTGACATCGCCCGGCTGGCACCGCTGATGGCCCAAGGAGACCCGTCGTGAAAGCCCTGTCCATCGAGATGTCCTTCGATTTCATCTGCCCCTGGTGCCTCATCGGCAAGCGCAACCTGGAAAAGGCCCTGGCCTCCCTGGCCGCGAGCCGCCCCGAGGTGCCGGTACATGTGCAGTGGCGTGGCGTGCAACTGCTGCCGGACCTGCCCGTCGAGGGCGTGCCCTTCGCCGAGTTCTACCGGCGCCGCCTGGGCAGCGAGGCGGCGGTGAAGGCCCGCCAGGCCCAGGTGCAGGAGGCGGCCTACCACGCCGACGTGGACATCGACCTGGCGCGCATCCGGCGCATGCCCAACACCGCCAATGCCCATCGCCTGCTGGAGCGCGCGGCGGAGCGGGGCAGCCAGACCCAGTTGAACGCTCTGCTGGAGGGGCTGTTCGCCGCCTACTTCCAGCAAGGCGAGGACCTGGGCGACCGCGACCTGCTGCTGAAACTCGCCCGTCGTTGCGGTTTCGACCCTGAGGTCCTGGCCCCGGTGCTGTCCGACGAGGGCCGTCCCTATGTCGGGCGCGTGGCCGTCCCCGACAACCGCGCGGTGCCGTCCTTCGTCCTCGACGGCGCCATCTCCCTGGCCGGCGCCCAGCCGTCCTGGCTGATGCTGGCCCAGTTGCACCGCGCCCTCGAGGCCCGTGGCGGCGCGGAGGCGCGAAGCGCATGACCCGCCTGCTGGAAGTCCCGACGGACAAGGTCCCGGCGCCCGGGAGCCGCAGCCTGATCCACCATGAAGGCGGCTGCGTGGTGCTGTTCAACCAGGACGGCGCGCTCTACGCCCTCGACGATGCCTGCCCGCACAACGGCGCCTCGCTGTTCTGCGGACGCCTGCAGGGCCGGCTGCTGCAGTGCCCGGCCCACGGCCTGCGCTTCGACCTGGCCAGTGGCCGCGTACCCGGCGTCACCGGTTTCGGCGCCACCACCTACGCCCTGGAGGAGCGCCAGGGCCGCCTGTTCATCGATCTGTCCCGGCGCCGCGCCGAGGAGTGCCTGCCATGACCGCCCTGTCCATCAGCGCGCTGGGGTCGCGCAGCCGGGTGCTGATGCCCGGCATCATCGTCAGCGCCATGGTCGCCGCCGCGGCCACCTTCCTCTCCGAGCACTACGGCGCCCCGGTGATGCTCTTCGCGTTGCTGCTGGGATTGTCGGTGAATTTCCTCGCCGCCGACGGCGTCTGCAAGCCGGGCATCGAGTTCACCGCCCGCGAGGTGCTGCGGGTCGGGGTGGCGCTGCTGGGCCTGCGCATCACCCTGGAGCAGATCGCCTCCCTCGGCTGGCAGCCGGTGGCCATGGTGGTGGCGCTGGTGGCGATCACCATCCTCCTGTCGGTGGCGGTGGCGCGCCTGCTGGGGTTCAACAGCCTGTTCGGCCTGCTCACCGGTGGCGCCACCGCCATCTGCGGCGCTTCGGCCGCCCTGGCCCTGGCGGCGGCGCTGCCGTCCCATCCGCAGAAGGAGCGCGCCACGCTGTTCACCGTGATCGGCGTATCGGCCCTGTCCACCCTGGCGATGATCCTCTACCCGATGATCGCCCAGTCCCTGGGCCTCTCGCCGCTGCACGCGGGGCTCTTCATCGGCGGCACCATCCACGACGTGGCCCAGGTGGTCGGCGCCGGCTACAGCATGGGCCACGAAACCGGCGACAGCGCCACCGTGGTCAAGCTGATGCGGGTGGCCATGCTGCTGCCGGTGATCCTCTGCGCCGCCATGATCACCCGCGCCCGAGGCGCCGAGCCGGGCAGCAAGCGGCCGCCGTTGCTGCCCTGGTTCGCAGTGGGCTTCTTCATCCTGGCCGCCGTCAACAGCACCGGCTTCATCCCGGAGCTGGTGCAGCAGGCGGGCAACGAGCTGTCCCGCTGGTGCCTGGTGATCGCCATCAGCGCCCTGGGCATGAAAACCCAACTCAAGGAACTGGCCTCGGTGGGCATCAAGCCGATCCTGCTGATGGTGGGGGAGACCGCCTTCCTCGCCGTCCTGGTGCTGGCGATGCTGCACTGGGGGTTCTGACCCTGACTCCTGCTCCCGGCAACGGGGGTCATCGACGCCTGCCACAGCGGGCCTTCACCGCACCGGAGCCTCGTGGATCGGGCTCCCGGCGCGGTTTTTTTTTGCAAGCGGCGGCCACAACACGCGGTGAAGCTTCTTAGGGTGCGCCGTGCGCACCAACACTCCCGCGTGGAGTAACGCTGCGCATGACTCGCCGGAAACGGCGTCATTCCTCGGGTTTGACCTGGTGCTCCCTTCGCCAGGCCGCCGGGGCCATGCCGAACTGGGTGGTGAACCAGCGGGTGAAGGAGCTGGGCGCCGAGTAGCCGAGCAGGTCGGCGACGCGCGCCAGGGAGTAGCGCGGGTTCTCCATGTAGCGCAGCACCAGGTCGCGGCGCACGTCGTTGATCAGGTCGGAGAAGGTCACTTCGCTCTCTTCCAGGCGACGCTGCAGGGTGCGCACGTTCATGCCCAGGGACTGGGCGATCTGCTCGATGGTGGCGCGGCCCATGGGCAGCAGCAGGTAGATGGCCTTGCGCACGTCGTTCAGGGTGGATTGCGGGACTGCGCCGGGCAGGGTTTCCACCAGGCGGCGGGCGTGGCGGGCCATGGCCGGGTCGGCGAGGGGGTTGGCCTTGTCCAGGTCGGCCGCCTGGCAGACGATGCCGTTGAACTCGCTGCCGAACTCCACCTTGCAGCCGAATACCCGCCGGTGCAGCTGCAGGTCCGGCGGCGCGTCATGGGTGAAGTTCACCGACAAGGGGCGCCAGCCCGAGCCGAGCAGGGCGCTGCACATGCGGAAGAGCACGCCGATGGCCAGTTCGATGCCCTGGCGAACGGACATGGGCGGGTCGGTGATGATGTCCTCCCGCAGCACCACGGTCTTGCCCACCTCATCCACGAACAGCGCCAGGGATTCGTTGAGCAGGTGGCGGTATTGCACGATGGTGTCCAGGGCGTCCCGCAGGGTGGGCTGATGGGACAGCAGCAGGCTGATGGCGCCGAAATCCGACAGTTGGCGGGATTCGGCCATGCGCAGGCCGAAGGTGGGGCAGCCGCTGGCGCGGGCCGACTCCTCCAGCAGGGTCACCGCCGCCGAGGTGGGCAGGCGCTGTTCGGGATTCTCCATCAGGGCCTGGCTGAGGCCCACCTGGCGCAGCAGTTGCGCGGGGTTGAGGCCCAGGTGCTGGGCCACCTCGATGTAGTTGGTCAGGGACGCGGCGCGAACCATTGGGGTCATGTCTATCGCTGCACTCTTGTTGTGCCGGAGCGGGCCATCGGGGCCACTGCCGGTCGTTCTTGTCGTCTAAAGCGAAGTGATTCAGGCGTCGGGGATGGTCAGTGAAATTGTCTTTCATGACAACGCCTGGCCATGTCCCCGAACGGACCCCTAGTGAGTAAAGCCAATCCACGGAAACAGGCCCAGGCCGCGAGCGGCGAGGCCCACAGTTCGGGATGGCCGGGGGAAGGGGCGGTCGGGCTGTCATGAAATGCGAAGTGCCTGACGCCCTATGAAAAGCGACCCACCCCTGGCGTCCCTAATGTAGGCATCACCAAGAACCTGAGGACGCGCTGGCCAGCCCAGCGACCGCATCAAGGTGATGACGTGAAAGACGACCGCACAACCATCCTTATCGTCCCCGGCCTGCGCGAGCACGTGCCGGAGCACTGGCAGACCCTGCTTGCCGCGAAGCTGCCCAAGGTACGCAGCGTTCCTCCGCTGGAGCGGGACAAGCTGAGCCTGCCGGCACGGGTCGAGGCCATCCAGCACGAGCTGGAGCGGATCGACGGCCCGGTCATCCTGGTGGCCCACAGCGCCGGCGTACTGATGGTGGTGCACTGGGCGGCGCGTTACCAACGTCCGATCAAGGGCGCGCTGCTGGCCACGCCGCCGGACCTCGACGCCACCTGGCCGGACAACTACCCCAGCCCCACGACCCTGCGGGAGAACGGCTGGACGCCGCTGCCGCGCCAGCCGCTGCCTTTCCCCAGCCTGCTGGCCGCCAGCGACGACGACCACCTCGCCAGCCCAGGGGCCGTGCGCCGCATGGCCATGGACTGGGGCTCCACCCTGGTGGAGCTGGGCAGCGTCGGCCACCTCAACCCGGCCTCGGGTTACGGCGAATGGCCCCGGGCACAGCAACTGATCCAGGTGCTGGATCACTGATCCGGCACGACGAACCACGCCCGGGAGCCGGGCGAGAGGGGCGCGCGGTGATGCAACCAGCCGCACGCGGACCAGGCAGGGAGCTCGACCAGGGTTGCGTCATTACAACAAGAAGCGGAGCCAACGCATGAAGAACAACAACCCGCAGGCCCACCTGCGCAAGTGCCTGCTCGCCTCGGCCATCGCCGCCGGACTGGGTATTCCCGCCGCGCAGGCCTTCGAGGTCGACACCGGGAATCCGGACTGGAGCATTCGCTTCGACAACACCCTGAAGTACAACTACGGGGTGCGGACCGAAAGCGCCGACAAGACCCTGCTGGCGACGCCGAACAACAATGACGGCGATTACAACTTCCGTCGCTCCGGCACCAACATCACCAACCGCGTTGACCTGCTGACCGAATTGGACGTGATCCACGGCGGCAACAAGGGCTTCCGCGTCAGCGCCGCCAGCTGGTACGACAAGGCCTACGACAACACCGGTTCCAACTCCAACCCCTTCGTCAACGGCAACGATGCCTTCTCGGCCATCGTCGGCCAGCCGGGAACCGGCAGCGCCGGGTTCGGCAGCCCGCACCTGTCCAACTACGCCCAGCGCTACTACAGCGGCCCGTCCGGCGAGATCCTCGACGCCTTCGTGTTCTACAGCACCGAAGTCGGCGAGGAGTCCCTGTTCAGCATCAAGGCCGGCCAGCACAACGTTTACTGGGGCGAGACCCTCCTCAACCCGGTTCATGCCATCAGCTACGGCCAGTCCGGCCTGGACCTGGCCAAGCTGGCCGCCGCCCCCGGCACCGAGGCCAAGGAGCTGTTCGTTCCGCGCAACCAGATCTCCGCCTCCTTCACCCTCAATCCCGAGCTGACGGTGGCCGCCCAGTACTTCCTGGAGTGGGACGCCGCGCGCCTGCCCGAGGCCGGCACCTACTACGGCAGCTCGGACCTGGTGGGCTTCGGTGCCCAGTCCTTCCTCCTCGGCCACACCGGCGGTCCCGGCCTGGCCGGTCCCAGCGGCACCCTCACCACCATCCGCCGTGGCCACGACTACGAGCCGGACAAGCGCGGCGACTGGGGCCTGATGCTCAAGTGGTCCCCCGAATGGCTGGACGGCACCCTCGGCGCCTACTACCGCGAGACCTCGGAGATCCTGCCGCAGGCGGTGCTGGACGGCACCGGGCTTACCGCAGCGGGCGCCGGCGGCCCCATCGCCAACGTGCGCAACTCCATCAGCACCACCAGCTACCAGTTCGCCTACGCCGACGACATCAAGATCCTGGGCCTGAGCCTGTCCAAGGACATCGGCGGCGTCAGCGTGGCCAGCGACCTGAACGTTCGCCACAACATGCCGCTGGCGAGCATCCCGGCCATCCTCAGTGACGCAGGCCCCGGTGGCCTGGCCGCCGGCCTCGGCCTGCTGCCGGCGCGGGTGCCCGGCACCGGCGTGATCACCGACGTGCCCCAGGACGGCGACAGCCTGAGCGCCACCGGCGACACCCTGCACTGGACGATCAATGGCCTGATGGCCATCGGCGACACGCCGCTGTTCGATGCCGCGTCCCTGCTGGGGGAGCTCTACTACAGCAACCTGCTGAAGCTCGATAGCCACAACGAGGCGCTCTACAAGGGCAAGGACAGCTATCGCGGCATCGACAAGCCCACCCGCGACAACTGGGGCCTGGCGGTGAACTTCACCCCCACCTGGTACCAGGTCTTCCCGGGCGTCGACCTTTCCGCCCCGATGTCCGTCAACGTCGGCCTGGACGGTGTTTCCCCGGTCCAGGGGGGCGGCGCCGAGGACACCGGCAACTACTCGGTCGGCGTCGGCGCGGCCATCTACAACCAGTACTTCGTCGACCTGAAGTACGTGGATTCCTTCGGTGATGCCGAGAAATGCCAGGACGGCGCCACCGACGGCTCGACACCCAACGCACTGGACGCCACTCAGCGCTACACCTGCTACGCGGGGGGGTACTCCTCCTTCTCCGGCGGCGGGGCTACCACGGAAGACCGTGGCGCGGTTTACCTGACCTTCAAGACCACCTTCTGATAATCCCCATCGCTCGAAGAACGAGCAGGAGACCTACGAGATGAAATTCGTGAAAAGTCTGATGGCGGCTTCCCTCGCGGTGGCCATTGCAGGTGCCGCCCAGGCCGCCGTTTCCCCTGAGGAGGCCGCAAAGCTGGGCACCAGCCTGACCCTGGTGGGTGCCGAAAAGGCCGCCAGCGCGGACGGCTCCATTCCCGCCTACGAGGGTGGCCTGACCACCGCCCCGGCAGGCTTCAAGGCCGGCGACAGCATGCGCCCGGACCCCTTCGCCGATGAGAAGCCGGTGCTGGTGATCGACGGCAAGAACGTCGACCAGTACAAGGACCTGCTGAGCGCCACCACGGTCGAGCTGGCCAAGCGTTATCCGGGCTTCCGCGTCGACGTCTACCCGACCCACCGCACCGTCGCCATGCCCCAGGCGGTGCTGGACAACGCGGTGAAGAACGCCACCGGCGCCAAGTCCAGCAACGGCGGACTGGCCATCGAGAACGTGCTGCCGGGCGTGCCCTTCCCGATTCCCCAGTCGGGCGCCGAGGCCATGTGGAACCACCTGCTGCGCTACCAGGGCGTGACCATCAACTCCAAGTACGACTCCTGGAACGTGGATGCCGCCGGCGTCGCCACCCTGGCCACCACCGGCCAGGCCTTCATCAACTACCCGATCTACCAGGACCTGTCCCAGCCCATCAACGATACCGACGTGTATTACCAGATGAAGCTGTACTACACCGGCCCGGCCCGCCGTGCCGGCGAGGCCATCATGCTCAAGGACGCCGCCAACGCCGTGGAGCAGCCGCGCCGCGCCTGGCAGTACCTGCCCGGCCAGCGCCGGGTGAAGCTGGCGCCGAACCTGGCCTACGACACCCCCAACCCCGGTACCGCCGGCGCCGGCACCTACGACGACGTGTTCGTCTTCAACGGTGCCCTGGACCGCTACGACTGGAAGCTGGTGGGCAAGCAGGACATGATCGTGCCCTACAACACCTACAAGCTGACCTACGCCCAGGATCCCAAGGCCCTGACCACGCCCAACCACCTCGCGCCCGACCAGGTGCGCTGGGAGAAGCACCGGGTCTGGGTCGTCGAAGGCACCCTGAAGTCGGGCGCGCGCCACATCTACGCCAAGCGCCGCTTCTACCTGGACGAAGACAGCTGGGTGGCCCTGGCCTCCGACCAGTACGACGCCCGTGGGCAGATCTACCGTGGCTCCTTCGCCTTCCTCAGCCAGAGCTACGACAAGCAGGTGCCCGACACCACGCCCTTCGTGATCTACGACCTGGTGGGCAACTCCTACAACATCAACGGCATCGTCGGCCCCTACGGCGGCATCCGTTACATCGAGCCCCTGGCCAAGTCCCAGTGGGCCGCCGAGTCCCTGGCCGGCGCCGGCATTCGCTGAGCCAGGTGGGTTGCCGCCCCTTCGAGTGTGGGGGCGGCAACCACTTTTCTTTCAGAGGACCTCCCCATGATTCCCTTCACGTTCATCGCCCTGGGCCTGGCCCTGGCGGCGGGCACCTGCGGCGCCGCGCCCCTGGTGGATGTGCTCGACTTGCCGGCCGCCCGCAGCGAGCTGGCGGTGCGCAGCCCCTTGCTGGACCTGGCCCAGGCCGGGTCGCGGCTGGTCGCCGTGGGCCAGCGCGGCCACATCCTCTATTCCGACGACCAGGGCCGGAGCTGGAACCAGGCCCGCGTGCCCGTCAGTTCCGACCTGACCGCGGTGCACTTTCCCACGCCCACCCAGGGCTGGGCCGTGGGCCACGATGGCGTGGTGCTGCACAGCGACGACGGCGGCGCCAGCTGGGTCCGGCAACTGGATGGTCGCCAGATCGGCCGCCTGGTGCAGGATTTCTACGCATCCCGCGCGGACGCGGCGCAATGGCTGGACGAAGGCCGGCGGCTGGAGCAGGACGGGGCCGACAAGCCCTTCCTCGACCTCTGGTTCAGCGACGAGCGCAATGGTTTCGTCGTGGGCGCCTTCAACCTGATCTTCCGCACCCGCGATGGCGGACAGAGCTGGGAGCCCTGGCTGGACCGCACCGACAACCCCTCGGCCTACCACCTCGGCGCCATCGCCAGCGACGGCGAGGGGCTGTACATCGCCGGCGAACAGGGCCTGCTGCTGCGCCTGGACCCGGCCGGCGAACGTTTCACCGCCCTGGCCTCGCCCTACGCGGGCAGCTACTTCGGCCTGGTCGCCGAGCCCGGCGTGCTGCTGGTCCACGGCCTGCGCGGCCACGCCTACCGCAGCCACGACGGCGGCGACAGCTGGAGCCCGGTGGACACCGGACTCAACGCCAGCATCACCGCATCGGCGAAGGATGGGGCAGGGCGCCTGTACCTGTTCAGCCAGACCGGCCAGGCGCTGGTCAGCGCGGATAAGGGCGCACACTTCCAGCCCCTGGACCTCGGCCAGCCCGTGCCGGTCTATGGCGCGCTGGTGTCCGCCGATGCCGGACTGCTGCTGGCGGGCGCGCGTGGCGTCGTCCTACGTCCCCTGGCTCCGGCCCAACAAGAATAAGAGAGAGGCGATTCCCCATGGGTGCCATGAAAGAAGGCGTGATGCCGATCATCCAGAACCTCGAAGATTTCGATCCCCGGAGCGGCAACCTGCTGGAGCGCCTGGTGTTCAACAACCGGCTGCCGTTCATGCTCGGCATCCTGCTGGTCACCCTGGTGCTGGGCTACATGGCCCTGACCCGATTGGAGCTGCGTCCCAGTTTCGAGAAGATGATTCCCCAGGGGCATCCCTACATCCAGAACTTCCTGGAGAACCGCAAGGCCCTGCGTGGCCTGGGCAACAGCGTGCGGGTGGTGGTGGAGAATCCCCGTGGCGACATCTTCGATCCGGCCTACCTCGACGCCCTGAAACAGATCCACGACGAGCTCTTCCTCACCGACGGCGTCGACCGTGCCTGGATGAAGTCCCTCTGGGCGCCTGGCGTGCGCTGGACCGAGGTGACCGAGGAGGGTTTCCAGGGTGGCCCGGTGATGCCCGACGGCTACGACGGTTCGCCCGCCAGCATCGAGCAGCTGCGGCAGAACATCGCCCGCGCCGGCATCGTCGGCAGCCTGGTGGCCAACGACTTCAAGTCCACCATGCTGGTGGTGCCCCTGCTGGATCGCGCCAGCGCCGGCAGCCACGGCGTGGACTACCACGCCTTCTCCCGCACCCTGGAAGACCAGCTGCGCCTGCGCTTCGAGTTCCAGGGCGACCGGGCGGCCCAGGCCTCCGGCGAGGAGGGGCAGGGCGCCATCAAGGTCCGGGTCATCGGCTTCGCCAAGCTGGTGGGGGACCTGATCGACGGCCTGATGCGGGTCATGGTGTTCTTCGGCCTGGCCGTGGTCACCGCCTTCTTCATCATCCTGGCCTACACCCGCTGCCTGCGCAGCAGCCTGCTGGTGATCCTCTGCTCCTTGCTGGCGGTGGTCTGGCAGCTGGGGATAGTCGCCTGGATGGGCTATGCGCTGGACCCTTATTCCATCCTGGTGCCTTTCCTGATCTTCGCCATCGGCGTGTCCCACGCCACCCAGAAGATGAACGGCATCATGCAGGACATCGGCCGGGGCACCCATCGCCTGGTGGCGGCGCGCAACACCTTCCGCCGCCTGTTTCTCGCCGGGGTCACCGCCTTGCTGGCCGACGCCGTGGGCTTCGCCGTGCTGATGCTGATCGACATCCCGGTGATCCAGGACCTGGCCATCACCGCCAGCATCGGCGTGGCGGTGCTGATCTTCACCACCCTGCTGATGATGCCGGTGGCGCTGTCCTATACCGGGGTCGGTGCCCGCGCCGCCGAACGTGCCCTGCGCATCGACTCCAACGCCGAGGCGCACAAGGGCTTCGGTCATGTCTGGGACTTCCTCGACCGCTTCACCGAGCGGCGCTGGGCATTGCCCACGGTGGCGCTGGCCCTGGCCATGGGCGTGGGCGGTTTCCTGGTGAGCCTGAACCTCGAGATCGGCGACCTGGACGCCGGCGCCCCGGAGCTGCGCCCGGACTCCCGCTACAACCGTGACAACGCCTACATCACCAGCCATTACGCGCTGTCCAGCGACCTTTTCGCGGTGATGGTGAAGACGCCGCCGGAAGGCTGCCTGAACTACCAGACCCTGATCCAGGCCGACCGCCTGGCCTGGGCCCTGCAGCAGCACCCGAACGTGCAGGCCACCAGCTCCCTGGCCAACGCCGTGCGGCAGATCACCGCCGGCACCTACGAGGGCAACCCCAAGTTCCTCAGCGTGCAGCGCAACCAGGACGTGCTCAACTACGCGGCCCAGCAGGCCTCGGTGAACACCCCCGAGCTGTTCAATACCGACTGCTCGCTGATGCCGGTCATCGCCTTCCTCAAGGACCACAAGGCGCAGACCCTGGACGAGGTGGTCGCCATCGCCGAAGGCTTCGCCGCCGAGAACAGCGGGCCGGACCGGCAGTTCCTTTTGGCGGCGGGCAGCGCGGGCATCGAGGCGGTGACCAACAGCGTGGTCCGCGAGGCCAACCGCACCATGCTGTTCTACGTCTACCTGGCGGTGACGGTGTTCTGCCTGATCACCTTCCGCAGCTGGCGGGCGACCCTGGTGGCGCTGCTGCCCCTGGTGCTGACCTCCATCCTCTGCGAGGCGCTGATGGTGGCCATGGGAATCGGCGTCAAGGTAGCGACCCTGCCGGTGATCGCGCTGGGCGTGGGCATCGGTGTGGACTACGCGCTCTACCTGCTCAGCGTGCAGCTGCAGTTCCAGCGCCAGGGGCTGCCGTTGGCGCTGGCCTACAAGCGTGCGGTGGCCTTCACCGGCCGCGTGGTGGGGCTGGTGGGCATCACCCTGGCGGCCGGCGTCATCACCTGGGCCTGGTCGCCGATCAAGTTCCAGGCCGACATGGGCATCCTGCTGACCTTCATGTTCCTCTGGAACATGGTGGGGGCGCTGATCCTGATTCCGGCGCTGTCCCATTTCCTCCTGCGCAACAAGGCCGTCGAGCCCGCCTGAAACGGCCCCTGCAGCCTGGGCAAGTTGGACTAATCTGGAGTGCGAGGGGCGCGAAAACCGGGTGGGAAACCCGGGCCGCGCCCCGACCCTCGAAGCGTCTGCAGGCCCGCCCCCAGTGGTCAGGGCCTCCATCAGGAAGATCCAGCATGCTCGATTACATCGCCCTCGGCATTCTCTGCTTCGCGGCTGTCGTGTTGTTCTACGGAATCATCGTCCTGCACGACATCCCCTACGAGATCGCCGTCCACCGCAACCATCCCCACCAGGACGCGATCCATGCGGCCGGCTGGGTCAGCCTGTTCACCCTCCACGCCTTGTGGCCCTTCCTCTGGATCTGGGCGATGTTGTACCGCGAGGACCGGGGCTGGGGATTCTCCACCGACAAACCGGGAGGGGCCGGCGTCGCCGACCTCGCCCAGGAGCTGGCGGCATTGCGCCAGCGCGTCGAGCAGCTGGAAGGCCAGCGCAACGCCGGCGCCGAAGCGCCCCGGGAGGAATGAGCCATGGACCTGTTGCTGATCCTCACCTATGCCTCCATCTGCATCGCCATCTTCAAGATCTTCAATATCCCGCTGAACAAGTGGACCGTCCCCACCGCCGTGCTGGGCGGGGTGGTGCTGATCGGCGCGCTGATCTTCCTGATGAACTACAACCACCCCTATTCGGAGGTGGCGCGGACCTACTTCGTCTCGGTGCCCATCGTCCCCGAAGTGTCCGGCGAGGTCATCGAAGTGCCGGTCAAGCCGAACCAGCTCCTGGCGGCGGGCGATGTGCTGTTCCGCATCGATCCCACCCCCTTCGAGAACCGCGTCAGGTCGTTCAAGGCCCAACTGGTCGCGGCCCGCGCCGACCAGTCCCGCGCCCGTGAGCTGGCCGCACGCAACGTCGGCAACCGCCGTGACGTGGACCTGACCACGGCGCGGGTGGAAGACCTGCAGGCGCAGCTGAACATCGCCCAGTTCGAACTGGACAACACCGTGGTGCGGGCGCCCAGCAAGGGCTTCGTCACCCATGTCTCCCTGCGCCCGGGAGTTCGCGCGGTGAAGCTGCCGCTGCGTCCGTCCATGGTGTTCATTCCCGACGAGGGCCACTACTTCGTGGCCTGGATGCGGCAGAACAGCCAGCTGCGCCTGACCCCCGGGGACGAGGCGGAAGTGGCCTTCGACGGTATTCCCGGCAAGGTCTTCACGGGCAGGGTGAGGCAGGTGATCTCGGTGATCGGCGAGGGCCAGGTGCAACCCTCAGGGACCCTGCTGAGCTTCACCGGTTCGCCGCCCCCGGGGCGCGTGCCGGTCTCCATCGAAATCACCGACCCCGACTACGCCCAGTACGCGGCGCTGATGCCCGGCGGCTCCTACGGCCAGGCGGCGCTCTACAGCGAGCATTTCCACCATGTGGCCATCATGCGCAAGATCCTCCTGCGGATGGCGGCCTGGATGAACTACATCTTCCCCTTCCACTGACCGCGAGCTAGCGGGGAGGCTGCCCGGCGATCCAGTGCCGGGCCACGTCCTCCCGGCGGCAGACCCACACCTCCCCATGGCCCTGCACGTGATCGAGAAAGCGTGCCAGGGCCAGGGTGCGTGCGGGGTGGCCGCTGATGCGCCCGTGCAGGCCGACGCTCATCAGCTTGGGGTGGCGCTCGCCCTCCCGCCACAGCCAGTCGAAGGCGTCCTTCAGGGACTGGTAGAAGTCCTGGCCCGAGGCGAAGCCGTGGGGCATCAGGTAGCGGGCGTCGTTGTTCACCAGGCTGTAGGGGATCACCAGGTGCGGCGGTTCGCCTGGCAGCCACCACGGCAGGTCGTCGTTGTAGGCGTCGGAGTCGTAGAGGAATCCCCCTTCCTCCCGCAGCAGGCGCCGGGTGTTGGCGCTGACCCTGCCGGTGTACCAGCCCACCGGGCGCCGGCCGCAAAGGCGCTCGATCACCTCGACCGTCTGGCGGATATGGCGGCGCTCCTCGTCCTCGGCGATGGTCCGGTAGTCCAGCCAGCGCCAGCCATGCCCGGCCACTTCGTGCCCGGCGGCGGCCAGGGCGCGGCCCAGTTCCGGCACCAGCTCCAGGGCGCGGCCCACGGCGAAGGCGGTGAGGGGCAGGCCACGCTCGGCGAACAGCGCCAGCAGCCGCCAGGCGCCCGCGCGGGAGCCGTACTCGTAGAGGCCCTCGACGCTGAGGTCCCGTTCGCCCTCGCGGGCCGGTCGGCCCGACAGTTCGTGGAGGTAGGCCTCGGAGCGGGGATCGTCGTTGAGCACCGTGGATTCCGCGCCTTCCTCGATGTTCAGGACGAACTGCAGCGCCACCCGCGCCTCGCCCGGCCAGTGGGGATGGGGCGGGGCGCCGGCGTAGCCGACCAGGTCCCGGGGTTGCATCAGCCCAGCTCGAAGGTGGTGACGCCGAATACCCGCGCCTGGTCCTGCTGCGGCGGCGGGCCCAGGTACATGCGCGCGCAGCCGAAGATTTCCACCATGCCGTGGCGGCGTACCAGGGCCATGGCTTCGACATTGTTCTCCGGGGCGTCGAGGAACAGCGGCCCGCCGACGGCGAACCCGGCCAGTTGCCGGTAGAGGGCTTCGGCCACGCCGGCGTCGTCGGCGAACAGCGGCCCGATCTTGCAGCCCTCGATGCAGCGGCGCACTACGCCGAACCCGGCCAGGCGGCCCTCGCGTCGATAGCCCAGGGCCAGGGCGTCCGGCTGGGCGATCCAGCCCGGCAGGAAGGTGCCCCGGGTGGTGGAGAAGCAGGCGCGGTCGTAGGCCAGCACCTCGTCCAGGGGAAAGGCGGCCAGGGGTTCCACCGCCGCGTTGGGCGTCGCCGGCTCGGGGGTGTCCAGGCGGTAGCGCAGGTTACGGTGGGAAAACACGAAGCCGCCCTTGGCGTAGTAGTCCTGCATGGCGAAGACGCCGTCCATGCCGATGCTGGCGCCGGGGCGCAGGCGGCCGATGAGTCGCTCGCGGCGAACCTTCCAGAGGGTGTCGCCGAGCCCTCGACCGCGAAACTCCGGGCGCACGATGAAAAAGCCCATGAAACCGAACTCGCCGTTGTAGGCGGTGATGGCGCCGCCGCCGATCAGCTCGCCATCCAGCTCGGCGGCGATGAAGGCCTCGGGGTCGGTGGCCCAGAACAGCTCGGCGTCGTGCAGGCCGGGGTTCCAGCCTTCGCGGGCCGCCCAGGCCACCAGCTCGTCCAGTTCGGCGCGGGTCATGTTGCGGATCAGCAGGGACGTCATGGCGGCCACTCCGGCGAGGCGTTTCTTTGGGTATAGCGCCAACCCGGAACCCGGGCCACGAGGTCGGGACGCCGTTCAGCCGCCCAGCAGGTCGTGGGCGTCGAGGAGCCGGTAGGCGATCTCGGGGTGGTTTTCCAGTCCACGACGGATGGCGGCGGGGATGGACTGGCGGGTCTTGCGGCAGAGGCCGGGCAGCGGGTCGATGCGGATCTCGAAACCGCGCATGGTGCGCACCTCGTTGATACCGGGGGCGATGTGCAGGCGCAGGCCCAGCTGCTCGTACATGCGTTGCTGCAGACGCTCCAGGTCCTCCAGGCTCTGCAGGCGCTCCAGCCGCTCCAGCAGGCGCTTCTCTTCCTGCCGGGTCAGCAGCAGGATGCGCAGGTCGGCGCCGGGATTCTCCAGCAGCGCGTCGCGCCCGCAATCGCAGGCGCCGGGCGGGCAGGGCTGGCGGAGGGGAGGAGAGGCGGTCATGGGCCGAGCATAGCCGCCTGCGGGACGCGCCGCATCAGCGCAGGAAGTCCGCCACCGCCGCCAGCACCGCCTCGGGCTTCTCCCGATGGGGCACGTGGCCGCAGTCGTCCATCAGCAGCAACCGGGACGGACCCTCGGTGAGCTGGACGATGCGCTGGGGGTGGAGGCGGGAACCGAACTCGTCCTGGTCGCCGTGGATGACCAGCAGCGGGCAGTCGAGGGACTGGATTTCCTCCTCCAGGGTCCAGTGGGCGTAGGCGGGGGAAAGCCAGGTCTCGGTCCAGGCGTCCAGCACCCAGCGGGCCTTGTCGCCGTGGTATTTCACCAGCCGCTGCAACTGTTCGGGCTGCCGGAAGTTCTCCTTGGCGACGCGAATGCCCTCCAGGGTGTGCTCCTCGACGAAGGCCTGGGCGGCCACGGTGATCAGCGCATGGCAATGCATCCGGTGGCGGTCGGCGCAGAGCGTGGCCATGGCGCCGCCGACGCTGTGGCCGAAGGCGATGAAATCGTCGATGCCCAGCTGGTCCTTCACCGCCGGAAAGGCACGCTCCGCCTCGTCGGCGATGAAGCCGAAGGTCAGCTCGTCGGGGTGCGGGTCCGAGCGCCCGAAGCCCAGGCGGTCATAGGCCACCACCGCCTTGCCGGTGGCGGCCGCCAGCCGGGCCGGAAAATCCCGCCAGAGCTCGACGCAACCCAGGGAGTCGTGGAAGAGCACGATGGGCGCCTGATCGAAGCAGGGGCTCTGGTGATCGGGGCTCCAGATGCGCACGAAAAGCTTGCCGTGGAGGCTCTCGACACGCAGGTCCTGGGTGTGGTGGCTGGTGCTGGTCACAGGGATCTCCTTGAGAGGCGACGTTGCACAGGCTGCCAGAAATTCCCCGGTCGTGGGGTGAAGTCGGTCGAAAGAGTCGCCTTCAAGCGCCCTCGACCGGTCAGTCGACGGGCGAGTCGCATCCAGACATCTTCGGGGCGGGTGGCGGCTCACTGTCGGGTGGCGCATCGGTGGTAGGCTGCCGCTAGGATCCCGCGTGGAGTCGAAACGGGTGGTCGGATGAAGTCCTCCTTCGAAAGCGTCCTCAAAAGCAAGAACCTGGTTCACCTGGACAAGGCCCGCAATGCCGGGCTGACGCTCCCGGTGCGGCGGGTGGCCTTCGTCCTGCGCGAGCACTTCTCGATGATGGCCTTCACCGGCGCCGTGGATGCCCTGGTCACCGCCAACCTGATGAGCTCGCTGCCGCTGTTCGAAGTCAAGGTGGTGGGTGGCGCCCAGCGCCTGGTGGTGAGCGATATCGGCATCTCCATCTCCACCGACTGCACCCTGGAGGAACTCGACGAGAAGACCCAGGACATCCTGGTGGTCTGCGGCGGCTTCCGCGTGGTGCTGGAGCCCGACCCACGGCTGCGGACCAAGCTGCGCGCCGCCGATGGCGCTGGCGCGACCCTGGGCGGCCTGTGGAACGGCGCCTACTTCCTGGCCGAGGCCGGGCTGCTGGATGGCCACGAGTGCGCCTTCCACCCGGACGGCCGGGTGATGATGGCCGAGCATTTCCCCAAGGTCCGCCTCAGCAGCCGCAACCATGTGGTGGAAGCCACGCGCATCAGCTGCGCCGGCGCCAACAGCTCCCTCGGCATGATGCTCGACGTGGTGCGCGACCGCGCCAACCCCGAGCTGGTGAGCGCGGTGGAAGAGGTGCTGAGCTGCGACAAGATGAAGGACGTGGTGGACGTGTCCGTGGTCGCCATCGATTTCGACCCGACCCTGCCCAGCCCGCTGAAGATCGCCCTGGAGCTGATGCACAGCAATATCGAGGACCCCATCGAGATCGACGAGATCGCCCGCTATGCCGGCATCTCCCGTCGTCACCTCGAACGCCTGTTCCGCCGCTACGTCAATGCCACGCCGCCGCGCTACTACCTGGAGCTGCGCCTGACCCATGCGCGGCGGCTGCTGCAGAACACCAACAAGTCCCTGGTGGAGATCGCCGTGGCCTGTGGTTTCGCCACCCTGTCCCACTTCCACCGCTGCTTCCGTGGCCTGTTCGACATCCCCCCCGGCCAGTTCCGTTCGCGGGTGCAGTTCAAGGGGTGATCGCGCTCGCTCGCGAACCTTCGCTGTAGGAGCGAGCTCGCTCGCGAATGTCGCCTACTCGCGAATTTCGCCGGCAAGCCGGCTCCTACGTGGGGGTCCTTCGCCGGCAAGCCGGCTCCTGCGGCCACGCCGCGATTTCGGCTGATTGCCTGTTCCGCGAACAGGTCGCCCCTGAAGGCACAAATTTGACGTTCATTTTTGGCCGATACCATTGATGCCTGCATTTTGACCACTCGCTGAATGCGAGCTGTTTCGTCCGTTGACACATCCTGTTACACGGCGAAACATCGACATAAGGCCAATGTGCCACCACCACCCGAACCCTCTTCGATCAGGCGGACTCCAGCTGCCGGACCCCTGTCGTGCCGTGATTTTTCGAATGTGATGCCGTGGCCGTGACCGATCCAGACTCGAACCGAGGAAATGGATATGTCGACGCGCCAACCCCGGGCTCCCCGTGGCCCCCTCGTCCGCCACGGCGGGCTCGCCCTCAGCCTCCTGTGCGCCTTCGGCCTGGTGACCGCCGACGAGGGCTCCGGCTCGGGTCAGCCGCCGGCTGACGATCCTTCCGCCTTCACCGACCAGCCGAAGAAAGCGGGGGACACCCGCAAGATCCTCCAGGGCCTGGCGCCCACCAACCAGGGCGCCTTCGAGCTGGAGGGCGGGAAGGTCGGCGACCGCGAACGGGTCCTGGAGGAGAACGCCTTGCCGCCCGGCCAGCAGACGCTGTTCAACATCCCCACCAACGGCCGGCCCAGCCCCCTGTACAACGCCCAGCCCTTCAGCCAGCAGATGCTGCTGTTCGAGGCCTTCGGCCTGGAGCCGCTGGACCCGGCCGCGCCGCCGCCAAGCGCGCCTTTCCCGCAACCCAGCCTGGGCGCCGCCCCCGAGCAGGACCCGAGCGACATCTTCCGCAGCGGACCGTCGGGCGCCGACCTGGATGCCTTCCTGGGCGAGCCGGGGCTGTTTCCCTTCCCCAGCCAGTACGCCAACGTGGTGGATGCCAACCCCTGGAATCCGCTGGTGAAGGGCTTCCTCAAGCGCACCGTGCTCGGCCCGGCGGAGGGACGGCCCCCGGGCATGGGCTGGTCCCACCAGCGCTGGAACGAGTTCTACCCGCAGCAGAGCATCAAAACCGTGCAGGCGGGCGCCCGTACCAACGGCGGCGTGCGTGACGGCTACCAGCGCCACGGATACGGCCGTGGCGAGTTCGCACCCGGCGGGCTCTACTACAACACCGCCGGCCTCCCGGGCACCGAAGGCACCACGGCGGGCATCCAGGTGCGTTTCCACCCCAACATGCCGGTGCAGGACCACAACTCGGTGTGGACCTTCGATGGCACCCTGCCGCCCAAGCTGCTGATGGTGCGCTACGGCCAGCCGCTGCTGTTCCGTCATTACAACGGACTGCCCATCGACCCCGCCGCCAACCACGGCTTCGGGCTGCACACCATCACCACCCATGAACACAACGGCCACACCCCGGCGGAGAGCGACGGCTATACCAACGCCTTCTACTTCCCCGGACAGTTCTACGACTACCGCTGGCCGATCCAGCTGGCCGGCTACGACAGCATCAACACCACCGCCAGCGACCCCCGCGCGGCCTTCCCCTGCGACGCCGGGGAAATGCTCTGGGTGAACGACGAAAGCCCCGGCATGCGGCCCTGCCAGAACGGCCGGATCCAGATCCGTGGCGACTGGCGCGAGACCATGAGCACCCACTGGTTCCACGACCACATGCTCGATTTCACCGCCCAGAACGTCTACAAGGGCAACGCCGCGATGATGAACTACTACAGCGCGGTGGACCGGGGCAACGAGGCTTTGGAGGACGGCATCAACCTGCGCTTCCCCAGTGGCTCGGCGGCTTCCTGGGGCAATCGCGACTACGACGTGAACCTGATGGTGGCGGACAAGGCCTGGGATCAGCAGGGCCAGCTCTGGTTCAACCCCTTCAACACCGATGGCTTCCTCGGCGACCAGATCCTCACCAACTGGCTCTACAAGCCCTGGTTCAACGTGCGCGCCCGCAGCTACCGCTTCCGCATCCTCAACGGCTCGGTGTCGCGCTACCTGAAGCTGGCGCTGGTGCGGCAGGTGAAGGGCACCGGGGGCGAGCTGAAGGGGCCCAAGGGGGCGAACTACTCCTACGCGCGGGTGCCGTTCCACATGATCGCCAACGACGGCAACATCATGGAGCACGCGGTGCCCTTCGACGGCACCCTGGACCTGGACCACGACGGCAACCTCAAGGACCATTTCGGCATCCTGCCCAGCCAGGGCATCGCCGAGCGCTACGACATCGTCGTCAACTTCGGCAAGCACGGCATCAGGCCCGGCGACAAGCTCTACTTCGTCAACCTGCTGGAGCACGACACCGGGCAGGGCAGCAAGAAAGCCATCGACCTGGCCGACGTGCTTTCCGAGAAGTACAAGCCGGTACTCAGGCAGACCAGTCAGGGGCTCACCTGGGACAAGGGCGATCCTGGCGTCGGCAGGTTCCTCGAACTGCGGGTGCAGGCCTACAGCGGCCAGGACCTGGCGATGAACCCGGCGGACTACGAGCCGGCCAAGCCCGGCAAGGCGGCGGGCAAGGTGATGATCCCGCTGTCCATCCACCCGGATGATCCCGCCGACCAGCAACTGCTGAGCCAGGCCCGCCACCGGCGTTTCGAGTTCGGCCGCTCCAACGGCACCGACGAAGCGCCCTGGACCATCCGTACCGACGAGATTCCCCTGGTCAACAACGCCCGGGGCTTCAGCATGGACCCGCGCCGCATCGCCTCCGCGCCGCAGTTGGCCACGGGCGCCACGCCGGCCGGCTATGCGGGAGCGGGGACCCTCGAGATCTGGAAGATCGCCACCGGTGGCGGCTGGAGCCATCCGGTCCATGTCCACTTCGAGGAGGGCATCATCCTCAGCCGGGGCGGCAAGCCCCCGCCCGAGTGGGAGAAGTGGGCGCGCAAGGACGTCTACCGCATCGGCCGCGAGGAGGACAGCCTGAAGGAAGTGGAGTTCGCCATCCGCATCCGCGAATTCGCCGGGACCTACATGGAGCACTGCCACAACACCCAGCACGAGGACACGTCCATGCTGCTGCGCTGGGATGCCGAGCATCCCGGCCAGGTGCAGCTGATGCCGACGCCCCTGCCCACCTGGGACGGCGTGAAGTACGTCAAGTCGGTGGCACTGCCCACCTTCCGCGACGGCGACGGCATGGGGCCCCAGGGCACCGCTAATCTCGAGGACTGAGCACGGGGAGGGCGGTGGATGTCCAGGCGATCCGCGTTCGCGCTCATCGGCATCATCGCCCTGGTCCTGCTGGGGACGCAGGTCGGCTACCGGAGACCGGCCGAAGCGCCCGCGCCGGCCGCCGCCTGGGATGGGCGCTACTTCCCCAATATCCCGCTGACCAGCCACGACGGCCGCCAGCTGCGCTTCTACGATGACCTGATCGCCGGCAAGGTGGTGCTGGTGAACTTCATCTTCACCAGCTGCGGCGACACCTGTCCCCTGGAAACCGCGCGGCTGCGGCAGGTGCAGAAGATCCTCGGCCAGCGGGTGGGGCGGGACATCCACTTCTACTCCATCAGCATCGACCCGCTGCACGACACGCCGGAGGTGCTCAGGGCCTATGCGGAGCGCTTCCAGGTGGGGCCGGGCTGGCTCTTCCTCACGGGCGACCAGGACCAGATCAACGGACTGCGCGAACGCATGGGGCTGCTGGCCCAGGGAGACGACCCCGCTGTGCTCAAACAGCACAACCTGAGCCTGATCGTCGGCAACCAGGCCACCGGCCAGTGGATGAAGGTGTCGCCCTTCGAGAACCCCTGGATCCTCGCCGACAAGCTGGCCAACAGCCTGCGCAACTGGCAGGACGCGGCCGAACCGGGCCGGGACTATGCCAAGGCTCCGGCCATCCGCCCGCCGTCCTCCGGCGAGCAGTTGTTCCGCACCCGTTGCAGCGCCTGCCACACACTCGGCGCCCAGCCCGGCGAGCTGGCCAGCCTGCGCAGCCTCGGTCCCGACCTCGCCGGTGTCACCCGCCAGCGCGACCGGGCCTGGCTGGCCCGCTGGATCCGCGAGCCTGACCGCCTGCTGGCGGAAAAGGACCCGCTCGCCATCAGCCTCTACGAGCGCTACGACCGCGTCGCCATGCCCAACCTGCGCCTCGCCGAGGCGGATGTGGAGGCCTTGCTGGCCTACCTGGAGGGTGCGGAGGAGGGCGCGCGTCCGGTTTCGGCGCCCTGAGTCCCGCCCGTTCGCCCATCCCCGCCTGCGCGTCCCGCCGCCGGACAACCCCGTGACTCGCCTCGGTCTCAGGTATCGCGTTCCCCGATAGGTCGCATCCCAACAAGCGATTAGTCAGACACCGCGCCTGCGGTCAACCTTTGCCCATCGCCGGGTCTATCCCGCCTGGCGACGTCACCCCGGCGTTTCCAGCCCTACCGGCTCGGATTGCCTTGATCCGGCCGGCGGTGGCCAACAAGAAGTTCGCCAACAAGAACAATAAGAGGATCCGTTCGATGGCTATTCGCAATAGCGCCCTCACCCGGCGTGCGCCCCACGCCCTGACGCTCGCCGCAGCGCTGGTGGCCGGTTTCCCCTCCGCACAGGCCTTCGAGATTCAGACCGGCAACCCGGACCTGAGTCTTCGTTGGGACAACACCCTCAAATACAGCGCCGCCTGGCGCCTGCAGGACCCAAGCAGCACGCTCAGCGAAGGGCAGGTCGCCCTGAACCAGGACGACGGCGACCGCGCCTTCGACAAGGGACTGATCTCCAACCGGCTCGACATCCTCTCCGAACTGGACATGAGCTACCGCGACTTCGGCGCCCGCGTCAGCGCCGCCGGCTGGTTCGATACCGTGTACCAGGACGACAACGACAACGACGATCCGGCCCGCGCCAATGCCCGTTCGGTGGCCTACGACCAGTTCACCGACGACACCCGTCACCTGCATGGCGGCGACGCCGAGATCCTCGATGCCTTCGTCTACTGGAACGGCGCGCTGGCCGACAAGGCCACCTCGGTGCGCCTGGGTCGTCATGGCCTGATCTGGGGCGAGAGCCTGTTCTTCGGCGCCAACGGCATCGCCGGCGGCATGGCGCCGGTGGACGTGGTCAAGGCCGTCTCGGTGCCCAACACCCAGTTCAAGGAGATCACCCGTCCGGTCAACCAGCTCTCGGGCACCTTCCAGCTGACCGACGACCTGTCCCTCGGCGCCTTCTACCAGTTCGAATGGGAGGAAACGCGCCTGCCCGCGGCCGGCAGCTACTTCTCGGTGAGCGACACCATCGGCGAAGGCAACGAGCGCCTCATCGTCGGCGCGCCGTTCCCGCCCTTCCTCGGCGGCAACCCGAATAGCCCGGCGGCCTTCTTCCATGGCAATGACAAGGAAGCCAAGAGCTCTGGGCAGGGCGGCCTGCAGCTGCGCTACACCGCCGACACCACCGAGTACGGTCTCTACGCCATCCAGTACCACGACAAGTCGCCGAAGCTTTACCTGAAGCCCAATGCCACCGGGCCCAACTTCGCCACCGGCCAGGTGGGCGAGTACTACTGGGTCTACCCGGAGGAGATCCGCGCCCTGGGCGCCAGCTTCGCCACCACCGTTGACGAGTTCAGCTTCGCCGGCGAAGCCTCCCTGCGCTGGAACATGCCCCTGGTCTCCAACGGACAGACCGTGCTACCGGGCGTGGCCGCCGACAACGACGACGACCCGCTCTATGCCGTCGGCCGCACCGCCCACGTCAACCTGAACATGCTTGCGTCCCTCGGCCCGTCGTTCATTTCCAACGAGGCCAGCCTGGTGGGCGAGATCGCCTGGAACCGCCTGCTCAGCGTGACCAGGAACCGCGCCGCGCTGGACCCCGGCGCCACCGACGATGGCCTCGGCATGAAGCTGGTCTACACGCCGACTTACCGCCAGGTCTTCCCCGGCATCGACCTCAGCGTGCCGGTGGGCATCAGCTACTTCCCCCTGGGCAAGTCGGCCGTGGTCAGCAGCTTCGGGCCGGACGGCGGCGGCGACTTCAACATCGGCGTCAGCGCCACCTACCTCGACCGGGTCACCTTCGGCCTCACCTACACCCACTACTACGGGGCGGAGGACACCAACCTGAATTCGGCCACGAGGTTCAACTTCAAGCAGTCGCTGAAGGACCGGGACTACCTGGCCTTCTCCGTGAAAACCACCTTCTGAGGGACTTGCGCATGACCATCCCGTTCACTCTCAAGACCTTCTGCCTGGCCCTGGTGGGCGCCGCCGCCCTGGGCCTGCAACCCGCGCTCGCCGCCAGCGCCGATGACCTGGGCAAGAGCCTGACCCCGCTGGGCGCCGAACGCGCCGGCAACGCCGACGGCAGCATCCCGGCCTGGGACGGTGGCTTCACCCAGGTGGACCCGGCCTTCAAGGAAGGCGGCAAGCGCGGCGATCCCTTCGCCGCCGACAAGCCGCTGTTCAGCATCACCGCGAAGAACCTCGACCAGTACGCCGACAAGCTCAGCGATGGGGTCAAGGCGATGTTCAAGCGCTACCCCGAAACCTACCGGATCGACGTCTACCCCACCCGTCGCACCGCTGCCGCGCCCCAGTGGGTCTACGACAACACCCTGAAGAACGCCCAGGGCGCCAGGCTGGTGGACAGCAGCGCCGGCCCGGTGCCTGAGGGCGCCTATGGCGGCATCCCGTTCCCGATACCGAAGAACGGCGCCGAGGCCATGTGGAACCACATCCTGAACTGGCGCGGTACCTCGGTGGCCATGGACTTCCGCCATTACCTGATGACCGCCGATGGCACCCAGGTGCTCACCACCGACGGCAAGGCCATCCAGGAGATGCCCTACTACTACCCGGACGGCAGCGCCGCCAGTTTCGAGGGTGACTACTGGCTGTTCCGCCTGCTCAACGTCGGGCCGCCGCTGCGTGCCGGCGAGCAGATCATGGGGCGCACCAACGTCAATGGCGACAAGTCCCAGGCCCATGTCTACCTGACCGGCCAGCGCCGCGTGCGCAAGCTGCCCAACGCCTGCTGCGACACCCCGACGCCGGCCACCGCCGGGGTCATGTCCTTCGACGAACTGAGCGTGTTCCAGGGCCGCATGGACCGCTTCGACTGGAAGCTGGTGGGCAAGCGGGAGCTGTACATCCCCTACAACACCAACAAGGTGCAGGCCGCCGCCAGGCCCGAGGACGTGTTAGGCAAACATCACCTCAACCCCGACTACGTGCGCTGGGAACTGCACCGCGTCTGGGTGGTGGAGGCCGACCTGGCGCCGGGCAAGCGCCACCAGCTGCCCAAGGGCCGCTACTACCTCGACGAGGACACCTGGCAGGCCCTGCTCGGCGATCGCTGGGACGCCAATGGCCAACTGGCCAAGACCCTCTGGTCTCTGCCTGCGGTGATGCCGGACCTGCCGGCCCACGCGACTCTCTCTGCGGGCTTCTACGACCTGGTCTCAGGTGCCTGGTTCATCCAGAACCTCTATGCCGGCAAGAACCAGCAGTACGCGGTGGTGGATCGCTACAAGCCGGCGGAGTTCTCCCCGGCGGCCATGGCGGGACGTGGCGTGCGTTGACGAGGTGAGGGGAGGGCGCAGGTCCTCCCCGGCTCTGGCTGAATTTCGAGGTAGAACATGAACAGATTGCGTCAGCTGAGCGGGCTGCTGCTGGCCCTCGCCCTGCCCATCGCCGCGCCTTGTCTGGCCGATGCCAAGGCCGTCGGCGACGTCCTGGAAAGCCCCGCCATGCGGATACTCAATGCCGAGCGCGCGGTCTTCACCGACCTCGCCCGTGCCGGCGAGCGCCTTGTGGCGGCAGGCGAGCGTGGCCTGGTGCTGCTGTCCGATGACAACGGCCAGCATTGGCGCCAGGCCAGCGTGCCGGTGTCGGTGGGGCTGACCGCCGTGCAGTTTGTCGATGCCCGCACAGGCTGGGCGGTGGGCCATGCCGGCGTGGTCCTGGCGACCACCGACGCGGGCGAGACCTGGACCCTGCAACTCGACGGCCGCCGCGCCGCACGGTTGGAGCTGGAGGCCGCGCGCCGCGAACTGCCGCTGGCGACCGACGCCGAAGCCGCCGAAGCACGGGTGCAGGTCGCCGAGCGCCTGGTGGAGGAGGGAGCCGACAAGCCTTTCCTCGCCCTGGACTTCAGCGACGCCCGCCAAGGCCTGGTGGTCGGTGCCTACGGCCTGGCCTTCCGCACCGGGGACGGCGGCGCCACCTGGCAATCCGCCGTCGGCGCCATCGACAACCCCATGGGGCTGCACCTCTACGCCGTGGCGCGGCAAGGGCGCGACTGGTTGCTCGCCGGCGAGCAGGGCTACCTGGCCCGCTCCCGGGACGGGCAGCGTTTCGAGGCGCTCCAGAGCCCCTATGAGGGCACCTTCTTCACCCTGGCCAGCCGCGCCGACGGTTCCCTGCTGATCGGCGGGCTCAAGGGTCACGCCTTCGTGCTCGCCCCCGGCGCCGACCTGGCCGAGGCCCTGCCGGTCGCCGCGCCGGTGTCTTTCAGCGACGCGGTCCGCCTGGCGGATGGCCGCACCCTGTTGGTGAACCAGGCCGGCGGCCTGTTCGCCAGCCTGCCGGGGCGCCTGGTGCCGGCGCTGCCGCCCACCGGCAAACCCTTGTCCGGCGCGGTCCAGGCCGCCGATGGCAGCCTGGTGCTGGCCGGTTTCACCGGGTTGTCGCGCCTGCCATTGCCCGCCGTTTCCCCTTCGGAGTGAGGTCATGAATTCCACTCGCCCAACCCCCTTGCCCGACTCGGGCCCCTTCGATCCCCGCTCCGGTTCGCTGGTGGAGCGGGCCCTGTTCAACCACCGCCACTGGGTGCTGCTCCTGTGCCTGGTGACCACCGTCCTGCTGGGCTGGCAATCCTCGCGCCTGGAACTGAACGCCAGCTTCGAGAAGATGATCCCCACCGGGCATCCCTACATCGCCAACTACCTGGCCAACCAGAAGGAACTGTCCGGCCTGGGCAACACCCTGCGCATCGCCGTGGCCAACCCCAAGGGCGATATCTACGACGCCGATTACCTGCGCAACCTGCAGGCGCTGAGCGACCGCATCTACCTGCTGCCGGGCGTTGACCGCGCCTACATGAAGTCGCTGTGGACCCCGGCCACCCGCTGGGTCTCGGTGACCGAGGAAGGCCTCGACGGCGGGCCGGTGATCCCCGATGACTACGACGGCAGCCCGCGCGCCCTGGCGGAGCTGCGGCGCAACGTGCAGCTGTCCAACGAGATCGGCCAACTGGTGGCCTTCGACCAGCGCTCCAGCATCATCTACGTACCCTTGCTGGCGCGTACCCCGGATGGCGAACCGCTCGACTACGCGACCCTTTCCGCCCAGCTGGAGGCGCTGCGGGCGGAGTTCCAGAGCGACAGCCTCGACATCCACATCACCGGCTTCGCCAAGAAGGTCGGCGACCTGATCGAGGGCCTGGAGCAGATCCTGCTGTTCTTCGCCGTGGCCATCCTCATCACCACCGCCGTGCTCTACGGCTACACCCGATGCGTGCGCAGCACCCTGCTGGTGGTGTTCTGCTCGCTGGTGGCGGTGGTCTGGCAGTTGGGCCTGCTGCCGCTGCTGGGCTACCAGTTGGACCCCTATTCGGTGCTGGTGCCCTTCCTGGTGTTCGCCATCGGCATGAGCCACGGCGCGCAGAAGATGAACGGCATCATGCAGGACATCGGCCGTGGCATGCACCGCGTGGTGGCGGCGCGTTTCACCTTCCGCCGGCTGTTCCTCGCCGGCCTCACCGCGCTGCTCTGCGACGCGGTGGGCTTCGCCGTGCTGATGATCATCCAGATCGAGGTGATCCAGGACCTCGCCATCATCGCCAGCATCGGCGTGGCGGTGCTGATCTTCACCAACCTGATCCTGCTGCCGGTGCTGCTCTCCTATGTGGGCGTCAGCCCCCGGGCCGCCGAACTCAGCCTGAAGAGCGAGCGGGCGGAGGAGGGCGGCCAGGCGCGCCATCCGTTCTGGCGCTTCCTCGACCTCTTCACCCGCAAGCCCTGGGCGGCGATCTGCGTGGGCGTCAGCCTGGTGATGGCGGTGCTCGGCTTCATGGTCAGCCTGCACCTGGCCATCGGCGACCTGGACGCCGGCGCCCCCGAGCTGCGCCCGGACTCGCGCTACAACCTGGACGACGCCTTCATGACCCGCAGCTATGGGGCCAGCAGCGACCTCTTCGCGATCATGGTGCGCACGCCGGACAGCGCCTGCGCGCGCTACGACATCCTGCGCAAGGTGGACGAACTGGACTGGCAGCTGCGCAGCCTGCCGGGGGTGGATTCCACCAACTCGCTGGCGCTGCTCAACCGCCGCATGCTGGTGGGCCTCTCCGAGGGCAGCCCGAAGTGGTACGAGCTGCAGAACAACCAGGCGATGCTCAACATGATCACCGCCAGCGCGCCGCGCGGCCTCTACAACGAGTCCTGCAACCTGCTGACGCTCTACGTCTACCTCACCGACCACAAGGCCGAGACCCTGACCCGGCTGGTGGACCACGTCGAAGCCTTCGCCGCCGCCAACGACACCGACGAGGTGAAGTTCCAGCTGGCCGCCGGCAACGCCGGGATCGAGGCCGCCACCAACATCGTCGTGCGCGAAGCCAACCGGGAGATGCTGTTCTGGGTCTACGGCGCGGTGATCCTGCTCTGCCTGGTCACCTTCCGCTCCTGGCGCGCCACGCTCTGCGCGGTGATCCCGCTGATGCTCACCTCCATCCTCTGCGAGGCGCTGATGGTCGGGCTCGGGATCGGCGTCAAGGTCGCCACGCTGCCGGTGATCGCCCTGGGCGTGGGCATCGGCGTCGACTACGCGCTCTACGTGATGAGCATCCTGCTCGGCCACCTGCGCCAGGGCGCGAGCCTGTCCGAGGCCTATTACCGCGCGCTGGTCTCCACCGGCAAGGTGGTGATGCTCACCGGCATCACGCTCGCCATCGGCGTCGGCACCTGGATGCTCTCGCCCATCAAGTTCCAGGCCGACATGGGCGTGCTGCTGGCCTTCATGTTCGTCTGGAACATGGTCGGTGCGCTGGTGCTGCTGCCGGCGCTCGCCTACTTCCTGCTGCCGGCCCGACGCCTGGAGCGCCAGGCGCTGAGTCCCACCGAACGTTGCGCTGATCCCGCCATGACCGAGCGGCCGCTGCTGCGTGCCGCCACCCGCTGAAACAACGACAAGAGAAGCATCGGCATGAATCGACTGTTCGACACCTTGCGACCGTTCCAGGCCCGTCCGACCGACGCCCAGGGCCACCCCGGGGAGGTGCGCCATGAGCCGCGCTGACCGCCAGGCGGGCCTGCCGCAATCCCTCCTGCTGTTGCTGGGCAGCTGCCTGCCGGTGTTGGGGGCGGTGCTCCTGGCGCCGGTGCTGCCGAGGATGCAGGCGCATTTCGCCGACACCCCGGGGGCCGAGGTGCTGGCCCCCATCGCCCTGACCGTTCCGGCGCTGGTGATCGCCCTGCTGGCGCCCTTCGCCGGCCTGATCGCCGACCGCGTCGGTCGCAAGCCGCTGTTGCTCGGCTCGATGGTGCTCTACGCGGCCTGCGGCCTGTCGCCCCTCTGGCTGGACTCGCTGGTGGGGATAGTCGCCAGCCGCGCCGGTCTCGGCCTGGCCGAGGCGGGCATCATGACCTGCTGCACCACCCTGATGGGTGACTACTACCAGGGCGCGCGCCGCGAGCGTCTGTTCGCCCTGCAGATGGTCGCCACCTCGTTCTCCGCCGCCGTGTTCATCGCCCTGGGCGGGGCCCTGGGCCAGGACGACTGGCGTACCCCCTTCGTGCTCTATGCCGCCGGCCTGCTGTTCATGCCGCTGATGGCCCTGCTGCTCTGGGAGCCCCGCGCGCGGGAAGGCGAGCCGCAGAACCTGGCGGTGGAGCGCTTTCCCTGGGGCGCGCTGCTGCCGCTGTACGGGTTGACCGTGCTGGCGGGAATCAGCCTGTTCATCGTGCCGGTGCAGGCGGGTTTCCTGCTCACGCTGCTGCACGTCGATGCGCCCCAGCAGATCGGCATGACCATGGGCGCGAACCAGCTCGGCGTGCTGGCCGGTGCGCTGGCGTTCCGCATCCTCGCGGGGCTGCGCCGGCCCCTGCTGCTGTGCCTGGCCTTCGCCCTGGCCGGCCTGGGCGGACTGCTCATGGCCCAGGCCCAGAGCCATGCGCTGGTGATAGTCGCGGTGCTGCTGAACGGCCTGGGCATCGGCCTGATGCTACCGACGCTGATCACCTGGGTCATGAGCCAGGTCAGCTTCAGCCTGCGCGGCAGGGCCGCTGGCGGCTTCACCGCCGCGCTGTTCGCCGGCGAGTTCGTCAGCCCGCTGGTGGTGCTCGGCCTGAACGCTGGCCAGGTCGCCGAACTGCCGTCCGCCCTGGCGCTGGTGGCATTGGCGCAGCTGGCCCTGGCCATCGCCTGCCTGGCGCTGCCCCGGCTGTTCCGGCCGCTGGGCGCCCCGGTGCCTTCGGTGCCCTGAGGTCGCCGCAGGCGCCGCTTCCCGTGAACGACACGCACCGTCGCCCTCGGCGACGGCCATCGAAAGGAGTCCCCCCATGCACGCTCTTCCCCCCTTCAAGCGCGTGGTCACCGGCCACGATGCCGCCGGCCAGGCCGTGGTCGCCCTGGCCGGCCCGACCCCCAACAACTTCCCGCTCAAGGCGGTGCCCGGCACCCTGTTCCATGAGGTCTGGAACAGCACCGGCAGCCCGGCGCCGCTGGACAATGGCGACGACCCCACCGCCAAGCCGCTGCAACTCTCGCCCGGCCCCCTGGGCAGCCTGATCCGCGTGGTGGACATCCCGCCGGACAGCGTGCAGAACCAGGTCAGCGCCGAGGACGCGGCGGCCGCCTTCGCGGAAATCGGCGAGGCCCACGCCGGCACCGGCACGGCTGATTCGAAGCACAAGCTGATGCACCGCACCGAGACCCTGGACTACGGCATCGTCACCGAGGGCGAGGTCTGGCTGGTGCTGGACGGCGAGGAGGTGCACCTCAGGCGCGGCGATATCGTGGTCCAGCGCGGCACCAACCACGCCTGGAGCAACCGCACCGAAGCCATGGCGCGCATGGTCTTCATCCTGCTGGATGGGCGCTACGCCCCGGAACTGGCGGAGGTGCTGCCATGAAGCTCGCGACCCTGGCCGATGGCAGCCGCGACGGGCGCCTGTTGCTGGTGTCCCGCGATCTGGCCCGCGCCGTCGAGGCGGCCGATATCGCGCCCACGCTGCAGGCGGCGGTGGAGCGCTGGCCGCAGGTGGAGGCGGCCCTGCAGGCGCGCTATGACGCCCTCAATCGCGGCGAGGCGGACGGCGCCTTCGACTTCGACCCGGCGCGCGTGATGGCGCCGCTGCCGAGGGCCTGGCAATGGCTCGACGGCTCCTGTTTCCTCAGCCACGGCGAGCTGATGCAGCGCGCCTTCGACCTGGAACCCATCGAGGGCGTGGAGCGGACGCCGCTGATGTACCAGGGCGCGGGCGACGACTTCCTCGGCCCGCACCAGGACATCCCGCTGCCCAGCGAAGCCCAGGGCATCGATTTCGAGGGCGAGTTCGCGGTGCTGGTGGACGAGGTGCCCATGGGCTGCCCGGCCGAACAGGCCCTGGCCCATGTGCGCCTGATCCTGCAGCTCAACGACGTCAGCCTGCGGGCGCTGGCCCCCCGGGAGATGAAGACCGGCTTCGGCTTCGTCCAGGCCAAGCCCTCGTCCAGCTTCGCGCCGGTGGCGGTGACCCCGGACGAGCTGGGCGACGCCTGGACGGAGGGCCGCGTGCATCTGCCGCTGAAGGTGGAATGGAACGGTGAGTGGTTCGGCCATCCCCACGGTGGCGCCATGCACTTCGGCTTCCACCAGCTCATCGCCCATGGGGCCCTGACCCGGCGGCTCAGCGCCGGCACCCTGATCGGTTCCGGCACCGTCTCCAATCACGACCGCAGCCTGGGCTCGGCCTGCATCTCCGAACGCCGCGCCATCGAGATGATCGAACACGGCGCGCCGCGCACCGGGTTCATGCGCTTCGGTGATCGGGTGCGCATGGAGGCCCGTCTCGCCGACGGTACGCCGCTGTTCGGCGCCATCGACCAGAGGGTCGTCCGGGGAGGCCTGTCATGCGCGTGATGGTCACGGGCGCCGGTGGTTTTCTCGGCCGTCAACTGGTGGAGCGGCTCCTGTCCCGGGGCAGCCTGCGTGGGCGCGCCCTGGAGGCGCTGGTGCTGCTGGACACGCGCCTGGAGGGCTTTCCCGAGGACTCTCGGCTGCGCCTGCTGGCCGGCAGCATCACCGAGCCGGCGCTGCTGCGCCGGGCACTGGCCGATGGCATGGATGTGGTGTTCCACCTGGTGAGCGTTCCGGGGGGCACGGCGGAGCAGGACTATGGACTGGGCTACCAGGTCAACCTGCTGGGCAGCCTGGAGCTGCTGGACCAGTTGCGGCGCAGCGCCCGCCCGCCGGTGGTGGTCTTCGCCAGCAGCGTGGCGGTCTACGGCGGCGACCTGCCGGCGCGCATGGACGAGCAGCAGCCGCCCCGGCCGGCGCTGTCCTACGGCAGCCACAAGCTCATGCTGGAAACCCTGCTGGAGGACCTGGCGCGGCGGGGCGAAGTGGATGGCCGGGCGCTGCGGCTGCCCGGCATCGTCGCCCGGCCGCCGGCGCCGAACGGCCTGCGCTCGGCCTTCATGAGCGACCTGATGCACGCGCTGGCGGCGGGCGAAGCCTACCGCTGCCCGGTATCGCCCCTGGCCACCGCCTGGTGGATGTCGGCGCGCTGCTGCGTGGACAACCTGCTGCTCGCCGCCGAGCTGGAGAACCCGGGCAACCCGCGAACCTGGCAGCTGCCGGTGCTGCACCTGTCGGTCGGCCAGGTGGTGGACGCCCTGGTGCAGACCTTCGGCGAAGACCGCCGGCACCTGGTCAGCTATCAGCCGGATGCCGCCCTGGAAGCCCTGTTCGGCCGCTTCCCGCCGCTGCGTACGCCCCTTGCGCGGACCCTGGGCTTCCGTCACGACGGCAACGCCCTGGCCCTGGTGCGCAACGCCCTCGACCTGGCGCCCCGGCCCCGTCGCCCGCGCGCCATTCCGTCCCTTGCCTGAGAACCCTGCCATGACCCGTACTCGTCGCCTCGTCGACCTTTCCGTCACCCTCGACAACAACCCCTATACCGATCCGCCGCCGCTGCTGCCGAAGATCGACTACATGGACCACCAGCAGGGCTGGCCGGAGATGGCCGCCATGTTCCCCGGCCTGTCCCTCGACCAGATGCCGGGCCAGGAAGCCTGGGCCGCCGAGCGCCTGTCCATCACCACCCACAGCGGCACCCACATGGACGCGCCCTGGCATTACGCCTCCACCACCGACGGCGGCCAGCCGGCCTTCGGCATCGACGAATTGCCCCTGGAGTGGTGCCTGCAACCCGGCGTGAAGCTGGACTTCCGCCACCTGCCGGACGGCCACGTGGTGACCGCCGCCGAAGTGGAGGCCGAGCTGGCGCGCATCGGCCACGCGCTGCAACCGCTGGATATCGTGCTGGTGAACACCCGCGCCGGCAGCCTGTTCGGCCAGCCGGGCTACCTGGAAGCCGGCGTCGGCATGGGCCGCGAGGCCACCCTCTACCTGCTGGAGTGCGGCGTGCGGGTGGTGGGCACCGATGCCTGGAGCTGGGACGCGCCGTTCAAGTACACCCGCGAGCGCTTCGCCGAATCAGGCGATGCCTCGATCATCTGGGAAGGCCACAAGGCCGGGCGCGACATCGGCTACGGTCAGATGGAAAAGCTCGCCAACCTCGACAGCCTGCCGGCCAACGGCTTCCTCGTGTCCTGCTTTCCCTACAAGATCAAACACGCCTCCGCCGGCTTCGTCCGCGCCGTGGCCATCTTCGAAGAATAAGAAAGGAGCATTGCCGTGCGTTTCCCCTTCCTGCTGGCAGCCCTGGCCTGCATCGCACCGGCCTTCGCCGCTGCCGCCGAGCGCCCGAACATCCTGCTGATCGTCGCCGACGACCTGGGCTACTCGGACCTGGGCGCCTTCGGCGGCGAGATCGAGACGCCGAACCTCGACCGCCTGGCCGAAAGCGGCCTGCAACTGACCAGCATGTACGCCGCGCCCACCTGCTCGCCGACCCGCGCCATGCTGATGTCCGGCACCGACAATCACCTGGCCGGGCTGGGCACCATGGCCGAGGCCATCCAGCCGTTCCAGCGCGGCAAACCGGGCTACGAGGGCTACCTCAACCCGCAGGCCCACTCCATCGCCGAGCTGCTGCGGGACGGTGGCTACCGCACCAGCATGGTGGGCAAGTGGCACCTGGGCCTGGCACCGGAACAAGGCCCGGACCGGCGGGGTTTCGAGCAGTCCTTCACTTTGCTGGACGGCGGTGGCGTGCACTTCAAGCCCGCGCCGGGCTCAATGGCGAGGATCGAGCAGGTCACCTACCGGGAGAACGGCCAGTCGGTGGAACTGCCGGAGGACTTCTATTCCACCGACTTCTACACCGACAAGCTCCTGGCCTACCTCAAGGCCGGGGAGGGCAGTGGCAAGCCCTTCTTCGCCTACGCCGCCTACACCGCGCCCCACTGGCCGCTGCAGGCGCCGGAGCCCTGGATCGACAAGTACCGGGGGCGTTACGACGCCGGCTACGACGCCGTGCGCCTGGCGCGTATCGAGCGGATGAAGGCCAAGGGGCTGCTGCCCGCCGACTTCCAGCCGGCGGCGCCCCTGCCGGTGACCCCGCAGCTGCCGGGCTGGGCGCAACTGGACGCCGACCGGAAGCGCGTCGAGGCGCGCAAGATGGAGATCTATGCGGCCATGGTGAGCCACCTCGACCACAACATCGGCCGTCTGCTGGACTACCTGAGGGACAGCGGCCAACTGGACGACACCCTGGTGGTGTTCATGTCCGATAACGGGGCCGCCGGGGAACGGCATGAGCAGTTCTACCCGGCCGGCCCTGGCACCGACAACAGCCTGAGAAACCTCGGGCGGCGCGGCTCGCAGATCGACTACGGCCTGCGCTGGGCTGAAGTCAGCGCCGCACCGCTGCGGCTGTTCAAGGGCACCACCGCCGAGGGCGGCATCAGCGTCCCGGCCATCGTCCAGCTGCCGACCGGCCTGCGTCGCCAGGGACTGGAGCGCAGCGTGGCGCGGGTGGATGACCTGGCGCCCACCTTCCTGGCCCTGGCCGGGTTGCCGGACCCGGGCGACAGCTGGAAGGGCCAGCCCAAGCACCCCATCACGGGCCGTTCGATGCTGCCCATGCTGGAAGGCCGGCAAGACGCCGAACCGGTCATGGCCGGGGAACTCTTCGGCAGCCGCTATTACCGCGAGGGTGACCTGAAGCTGCTGGGCCTGGTGCCTTGGGTGAAGCCGGGCGAGACGCCGCCGCCGCTGCGCTGGCAGCTGTTCGACCTGTCCCGGGACCGGGGCGAGCGGCAGGACCTGTCCGCCCAGCAACCGGAAACCCTGGAGCGCCTCAAGCGTGCCTGGCAGGACTATGCCCGCCGCGTCGGCGTGGTCGCTCCGCCGATGACGGCCCAGACGCCATGAGGTGGCGCCTGGCTGCGGGCGGGGGCCTCGCCCTGGCCCTGCTCGCCCTGGTGGTGGCCTGGCCGCGCGCGATCCCGGAGCTGGGTTCCCGCGCCGGCTGCCTGGCGTACGGAGGGCTGCCCCCGGGCTGGGGTGAGGATCCGCTCGCCGGCATGGCGCTCATCCGGGGTGGTCGATTCGTGCCCGGCACCGAAGGCGGATACCCGGACGAGCGTCCGCTGGGTGCCGTCGAGGTCGGTGATTTCTGGATCGACCGCACCGAAGTGACCCGCGCCCAGTTCGCCGCCTTCGTGGCCGCCACCGGCTACGTCACCGAGGCCGAGCGCCAGGGTGGCGCGGCGCTGTTCCGCGCGCCGCTGGAGAACGCCGCCGACGGCTCGGCGCTGCCCTGGTGGCGCTATGTCGAGGGCGCCGACTGGCGTCACCCCGAGGGGCCGGATGCCGCCCCGGCCGCCCTGAATGCCCATCCGGTGACCCTGGTCACCCTGGCCGACGCCCAGGCCTATGCCCGGTGGCGCGGCAACGAACTGCCCAGCGAGGCCGAGTGGGAATACGCGGCCCGTGCCGGCGGGGACTCGGCACGGCTGGGGGAGGCGCCGCTGGATGCCGAAGGCCGGCCGACGGCCAATTACTGGCAGGGCGTATTCCCGGTGCAGGACGCGGGCGAGGACGGTTTCGCCGGCCTGGCGCCCAGCGGCTGCTTCGCCGCCAATGGCAATGGCCTGTACGACATGATCGGCAATGTCTGGGAGTGGACCGCCGATGCCCAGTGGGGCCGCCTGATCAGCCACGCCAACGGCGATCCGGGCCAGCTCCGGGCAGTCCCGGGAGGCTCCCGGCCCCAGGTCATCAAGGGTGGTTCCTGGCTCTGCGCCAGCACCTACTGCGCCCGTTATCGCGCCGCCGCCCGCGAGCGCCAGGAGGCCGACCTGGCCACCTCCCATGTGGGTTTTCGCACCATTCGGCGAATCGCCACGGGCGGCACCGGTGGCTCATGACCCGGTGTTTGCCGCGTCATGGCCATTGAAGCGAGATGGCGTGGGCGGTGTCAGAAGCGCTCGGCCTGCCCCAGGTAGCGCCATTGGCCGCCGGGCAGCTTGCCCATGGGAACGCCGCCGATGCGGATGCGCTTCATGCCGAGCACCTTGAGGCCGACGGCCTGGCAGTACTCGGCGATGAGGCCGGCGCGGGGATTCTTCAGGGCGAAGCGCAGGTGGGTTTCGTTCTGCCAGCTGGCCTTGACCGGCGGCAGCTCGCCGCCCTTCACCCGGACGCCGCGCTTGAGCTTGTCCAGGCCGCCGTCCACCAGGGTTCCGCCGACCTCCACCACATATTCCTGCTCCAGCTTGCGGGCGTCCTCGTTGAGCTTGCGCAGGGTCCGCCAGTCCTGGGTCAGCACCAGCA
Organism: Pseudomonas furukawaii; assembly: GCF_002355475.1. Taxonomy (NCBI): domain Bacteria; kingdom Pseudomonadati; phylum Pseudomonadota; class Gammaproteobacteria; order Pseudomonadales; family Pseudomonadaceae; genus Metapseudomonas; species Metapseudomonas furukawaii. Next base: position 2,662,514 of record NZ_AP014862.1, read on the forward strand.
GGCCGCTGGCGCCGGGTTGCAGGGGCAGGGCGGTGTCGAGGCGGAAGAAGTGGCCACGCCGCACTCGAACCTCGGCCCGGTCCTCGGACCAGCGGCTTTCCGGCGACAGCAGGCGCTGGGCCTGTTCGAGGCGAAGGCCGGCGGGCTGGTTGAGCAGCAGGGTGCAGGGCTCCAGCGGCTCGGGCGCCGCGCCGGGAAGCAGGGCGACGGCCTGGTCGGTGACCGGAAACTGCGGCAGCTCCACGACCTCGCCATCCACCGTGACCCAGCCACCCTCGATGTAGAGCTCGGCCTCCCGGCGTGAGCAGCCGGTCAGTTCGATGATGCGTTTGGAGAGACGAATGGATTCGGTCATGGGGCAGGCCAGGTAGGGGGAAGGGCGCCATGGTAAACCCTTTGGCTCCCCGCTGTGCTGCTCCTTGCACCTGGCCTGGCGATTACAGGGTGCTCGCGATCCCCAGCAACTGCCGGCGCAGGTCCGGGTCGCGGCTGCGCGGGTCCAGCCAGATGTCGAAGAAGGCGCTGGCCAGGGCCGGGTCGTCGATTTCCCGCAAGAGACGCTCGCCGGCGTAGAAGCGGCAGCCCCGTCCGGGCAGGTAGAGCCCGGTGATGCGGTCACCCGGCTCGACGTCGATGAAGGCCAGGCTCAGTTCGGCTTCCCAGCGGCGCAGTTGTTCGTCGCTGATGGGACGGCGGCTCACGCGGCGGATTTCCTCCAGGCTGGTGCTGACGAACTGCTCGCGACTGATGCTGCGGTGGTAGGTGAGTTCCAGGGCGAAGGGTGCGCTCGGGTCGAAGGGGGCCTGTCCGCTCCAGAGCCGGGCGGTGTAGATGCGGAAGCCGAACACACGGAGGTCCCCCTGGCCCACCACGCGGGCGTCGGGGAGGGATTCACGCCAACTGGCGCTGACGTCGGCGGCCAGCAGCCAGGCCAGGACGGCAAGGAGTGGTTTCATGGTGGGGCACCGGAAATGGCTTTTACTCAAGTTGTACAAAATAGATCGCTGTGAAAGTCGTGACCAGACCCCGGCCTCGGTAGCCGACGGTCAGTCAGCGGAGGCCAGCGGGCCGTGACGAGCGTTATGCGAAGCCTTGGTCTTAACTGGAAACGAATTTCCACCCAGGCCGGAGGCCGACATGATTCACGCAAAAGGACTGATCCTCGCCCTCAGCGCAGCCAGCCCGCTGGCCATGGCCGACGCCGGCCCTTCCTACGATTGCGCCCAGGCCCAGGGCATCGAGCGGCAGGTCTGCGCCAGCGCGGAGCTCAGCGCCCTGGACCGGCAGTTGGCGGAGGTCTACAAGAAGGCCCTGGCCGGCACCGATGCCGCCACCCAGAGGCGCATGCGCGCCGAGCAGCGGGGCTGGATCAGGGGGCGCGACGAGTGCGGGAAGGCCAGCGACCCGAACCGGTGCGCCACCCTCAGTTACCTGAGGCGCCTGGTGGAGCTGCGGATCCAGTCCGGGGAAGGCGTGCTGCTCAAGGCGGTGGAGTTTTCCTGCGGTGAACATCGCAAGGTCTTCACGGCCACCTTCTATAACGACGTCGAGCCCAAGGCGGCGGTGTTCTCCTACGGCGACGACCAGACCATCGCCATCGGGCAGCGCACCGCCAGCGGCGCGCGCTACAGTGGCGAGGGCATGGACTTCTGGGAACACCAGGGGGAAGCCAGGGTGAACTGGTACGGCACCCGGATGACCTGCAAGGCGGTGAGTTGATCGAGCGCCGCGCGTTCATGGGATTTTCCGCCCAAGCGCATCCCCGTGCCGTGCAGGTCGCCAGCTGGACGCGGCTTCGCCGGTGGCCAGTTGCCGATCCGGTCCGATATCCTCGGCACGCCCTCGTCCCGAGGGCGGCATGTGAACGGTGACCACCGCAAGGTGGATGGGTGGAAGCAGATGAGCGAGCAGGTGGGTGAGGAGCAGCGCAACGCCATGCTGCGGCGGTTGGCGCGCCTGGAAGGGCAGATCCGGGGAATCCAGGCGATGATCCGGCGCGGCGATGACTGCGAGGCCATCGCCCAGCAGTTCAGCGCGTCACGCAAGGCCCTGGATCGGGCCTATCAGCAATTGCTGGTGTGCCTGGTGGAAGAGGCGGTGATGAACCCCAACCAGGCGCCTGACGAGACCATGTCCCAGGTGCGGGCGATCTTCACCAAGTACAGCTGACGCGAAGGGGCGGGGCCGCGAGGGCCCCGCCCGGGTTCGCTAGGGTTTCTTCGCCGAGCAGGTCTGGATCCCCAGCAGGCGATAGGCCGGGCAGAACCCCACCAGGCCGGTCGCCAGGGGGATCACCCCGATCCAGGCCCAGGCCGGACCGCCCATCACCGCCCAGAGGATCAGCGCGATACCCGCCGCGATCCGCACGCCCTTGTCGATGCCGCCTACATTGCATTGCATGGTGTTCTCCTGTTTCAAACGGCTGTGTCCTGGTTCTGGCGCCTGTCCTGCATGGCCTGGGGCCGGTTCTGGCCGGCTTCTCCCTTCGACCCGGCGCCCGGGGCCGACACGCAATCGGGGTCCAGGCAGTGGAGCGCCTGGAACTGGCTGAGGAAGACCTGCCCGCCGAAGCGCTGCAGGAAATCCGATCGATTCAACTGGTCCATCACCGGCCCCTTCACCTCCGAGAGGTGCAACTGGATACCGCTCGCGCCGAGGCGATGGGCGATGGCCTCCAGGGAGTCCAGGGCACTGGCGTCGATCAGGTTGACGCTGGAACACATCAACACCAGGTGACGGACCTCGGGATGCTGGGCCACCAGTTCGTTGACCCGTTCCTCGAGGAAGCGGGCATTGGGGAAGTACAGGCTTTCATCGACGCGGATCGACAGCACCCGGGGGCTTTCGATGACCCGGTGGCGCTCGACGTTACGGAAGTGCTCGCTGCCGGGCACCAGGCCCACCACGGCCATGTGCGGCCGGCTGGTGCGCCAGAGAAACAGCAGCAGCGACAGGCCGACGCCCAGGAGGATGCCGGTCTCGACACCGATGAGCAGCACGCCGGCCAGGGTCACCACCTGCGCCAGGCCGTCCTGCCGTGAGTAGCGCCAGGTGCGCAGCACCGCGCCCAGGTCTACCAGGCTGAGCACCGCGACGATGATGGTGGCGGCCAGCACCGCCTGCGGCAGGTCATGCAGCAGGGGAGTGAGCAGCAGCACGCCCAGGGCGATGCCGGCGGCGGTGAAGACTCCGGCCATGGGCGTCTGGGCGCCGGCATCATGGTTGACCACCGAGCGGGCGAAACCGCCGGTGACCGGGAAGCCGCCGCTGACCGCGGCCGCCACGTTGGCGGCGCCCAGGCCGAGCAGCTCGTTGTCCGGGTCGATGGGCTGGCGCCGCTTGGCCGCCAGGGTCTGGCCGACGGAGACCGATTCGACGAAGCCCACCAGGCTGATCAGCACGGCCGCCGGCAGCAGCTGTCCGGCCAGGTCGAGGTCCAGGGTGGGCAGGGCCAGTCCGGGCAGCCCCTGGGGAATGGCGCCCACCACCTTCACCCCGGCGGCGCCCAGGTCGAACCCCGCCACCGCGAGGATGGCGACGATGATGGCCAGCGCCGGTGCGGCCTTGCTCAGGTTCGCGGCCAGGGTCGGGGACGCGCCGAGCTGCATCAGGGCGCCCTTGGCGTGGCGACGGGCCCACCACAGCCAGGCCATGGCGAGTGCGCCGATCAGCAGGGTGGGCGCGCTGAAATCAGGGAGGTGGCGGAGCAGTTCCGGGATCAGCTCCGGCAAGGTATCGCCCTGGGCGGAGATGCCGAGGATGTGCTTGAGCTGGCTGATGGCGATGAGCAGGGCGGAGGCGCTGATGAAGCCGGAAATCACCGGGTGGCTGAGAAAGTTGGCGATGAAGCCCAGGCGCAGCAGGGCCATGCCCGCCAGGACCAGGCCGGAGAGCGCCGCCAGCAGCATGGCGGCACCGATGTACTCGGGGCTGCCCGCCGGAAACAGCGGACTCAGTGCCGACGCGGTCATCAGCGACGCGACGGCCACCGGCCCCACGGCCAGGGTGCGGCTGGAACCGAAGAGCGCGTAGGCGAGCAGCGGCAGCATGCTGGCGTAGAGCCCGGTGACCGGCGGCAACCCCGCGAGCATGGCGTAGGCCAGGCTCTGGGGGATCAGCATGAGGGTGACGATCATCGCCGCCAGCCCATCCTGGGCGGCCGTTTCGCGGTTGTAGTCGCGGCCCCAGGCCAGGCAGGGCAGCCAGCGCTGGAGGCTCATGCCGGGTTGCGCTCCCCGGGCGCGAGGGTCGCTACAACCGGGGGGACGGCCTGAAGGGCGCCTGTGTCGAGGGTATCCATGCTGGCGGGCTCAGAGCGCGTTGAGTGGGATCTTCAGGTAGCGGGTGCCGTTGTCTTCGGCGGGCGGCAGATGGCCGGCGCGCATGTTCACCTGCACCGAGGGCAGGATCAGCTTGGGCATTCCCAGGGTGGCGTCGCGGGCACGGCGCATGGTGACGAAATCGTCCTCGCTGATGCCTTCATGCACATGGATGTTGTGGGTGCGCTCCTCCGCGACGGTGGTCTGGTGCAGGTAGTCCTCACGGCCCGGTGCCTTGTAGTCGTGGCACATGAACAGCCGGGTTTCCGGGGGCAGGGCGAACAGCCTGGCGATGGAGCGGTAGAGGGCGCGGGCGTCGCCGCCGGGGAAGTCGCAGCGCGCGGTGCCGTAGTCCGGCATGAACAGCGTGTCACCGACGAAGGCGGCGTCGCCGATCAGGTAGGTCATGCAGGCGGGCGTATGGCCCGGGGTGTGAATGGCGTGCGCCTCGATGTTGCCGACCTTGAAGCGCTCGCCGTCGTGGAACAGGTGGTCGAACTGGCTGCCGTCGGTGGCGAACTCGGTGCCGGCGTTGAACAGCTTGCCGAAGGTGTCCTGCACCCGGGTGATCAGCTCGCCGATGGCCAGGCGGCCGCCGAGCTTCTGCTTCAGGTAGGGCGCGGCGGACAGGTGGTCGGCGTGGACATGGGTTTCCAGCAGCCAGTCCACCCTGAGCCCCTGGTCCCTGACGTAGTCCACCAGGCGATCGGCGTTGGCACAGGACGTCCGGCCTGCGGCGGGATCGTAGTCCAGCACCGAATCGATGATGGCGCAGCGGTGCGTGGCCGGGTCGGAGACGACATAGCTGAAGGTGAAGGTGTCGGGGTCGAAGAAGGCTTCAACGTGGGGAACCATGGTGCTCAGGCCTCTGAAATAAATACCCCTGGGGGTATGGTGCTGAGCATAGTCGATAAATGGTTATATCGATATATGTATTTGGAATATGCGCTTGCGGCTTATTGCCTCGGCACCGGTCCGCCGCGACGTCAGCGATGGAGCGCGAGGATCAGGCGCTCGAACAGCAGCGTCAGCAGGCCGAACAGGACGAAGGCGCCGATCAGCCAGGCGCCGGTGGATTCGCTGGCCAGCGGGGTGAAGACGCCGAGGCCGATCGCCACCAGCAGCAAACTCAGGCCGAACCACTGTGCCGATTGCGCCCAGGCCGGCAGCGGCGAGGGGCGTGCCCGACGGCCGGGATGCGGTGCGTGTGCGTTGTTCATGGGAAGTCCTCCACGAATCGAGGCGGTGTCCCTGCAGATTTTTCCATCTGGTCCAGAATGCATGGAGGTGCCGGAGGACAGGTCAATGAACGACAAACGGTCGATTACGCTCGCCAACGCTCGGGAGCTTCTGGATGTGCTGATTCGCGCCGGCCTGATTGCCGTGCTGGTGGTGTCCTGCTTCGACATCTTCCGCCCCTTCATGAACATCATGCTCTGGGCGGTGATCCTCGCCATCACCCTCTATCCGCTGAACCAGCGCCTGGCCCCGATGCTGGGCAATCGCTCCGGGCGCGCCGCCACCTTGCTGGTGGTGCTGGGGCTGGCCTGCCTGATCACGCCGCTGGGATTTCTTGGCGCCTCCATCGCCGAATCGGTGCAGAGCGGCGTACACAGCGTCGAAGGGCTTGGCGACCTGCTGGCGATTCCTCCACCGCCCGCGCGGGTGCAGGAGTGGCCCCTGATCGGCGAGCCCCTGTTCCGCATCTGGATGCATGCCTCCACCGACCTGAGCTGGGCCTTCCAGCAGGTGGCGCCCCACCTCAAGGGGCTGAGCAGGACGCTGCTGGGCCAGCTCGCCGGGGTGGGCGCCGGGATCCTGGTCTTCGTCATGGCCCTGGTGATCGCCGGGCTGATCATGGCCCACGGCGAAAGCGGCACGCGCAATTCGGTGGCCATCGCCAGCCGGATCTCCGGACCCGAGCGGGGCCCCGAGCTGGCGACGCTCTGCACCGCCACCATCCGCGCGGTGGCCCAGGGCGTGGTGGGCATCGCCTTCATCCAGATGCTGCTGGTGGGCGTCGGCCTGGTGATGAAGGGCGTGCCCGGCGCCGGCCTGCTGGCCCTGGCCGTGCTGATCCTCGGCATCATGCAGCTGCCGGTGGTCCTGGTGACCATCCCGGTGATCATCTACGTGCTCGGCCAGGAGGGCGTGAACGTCGCCACCGTGATCTTCGCCATCTGGACCTTCGTCGCCGGGCTGTCCGACAACGTCCTCAAGCCCCTGTTGCTGGGGCGCGGGGTGGCGGTCCCGATGCCGGTGGTGCTCATCGGCGCCTTGGGGGGCATGGTCACCAACGGCATCATCGGCCTCTTCATCGGCCCGGTGATCCTCGGGGTGGGCTACCAGCTGTTCATGTCCTGGGTGCGCCATCCGCTGGAGGAGGACAGGCCGGAACCCACCCCCGAATCCGTGACCGACCTTGCCCGGAAACCCTGAGCACCATGGCATTCCTCGACGACCTGGCCTTTATCCTGGCGTTCCTGACCGCCATCGCCTGTGGGCTGATGGGCGGCCTGTTCTTCGCCTTCTCCAACTTCGTGATGCAGGCCCTGGGGCGCATCCACCCCGAGGCCGGCATCGCGGCCATGCAGTCCATCAACCAGGTGGTGCTCAACCGCGCCTTCCTCTGCCTCTTCATGGGCACAACGGCGGCCTGCGTGTTGCTGGTGCTCTACGCCCTGTCCAACTGGGAGGTCCCGGGTACCTTCTTCCTGCTGCTGGGCAGCCTGCTTTATCTGGCGGGCAATTTCGTCGTGACCCTCGCCTGCAACGTGCCCCGCAACAACGCCCTGGCCCGTCTCGACGCCGGCAGCCCGGACGCCGTCGCGCCCTGGCGCGAGTACGTGGAGACCTGGTCTCGCTGGAACCATGTGCGCACCGCCACCGCCCTGGCCGCGTCGGCCATGCTGATCGTGGGCCTGTGCCTGATGTTGACCCTGGATTGAGCGGGACCGCGCCCGGCGCGCCGACCCGCCTGTAGAATCGCCCGCCATCCCATCACCTGGCCCCAAGTCCATGCACAGCGCCTCCCTCGAACGGGTCCTCACCGGCCCGGAACATGCCGACCTGATCCGCAACCTCTACCAGTACTACGCCTACGAATCCTCCGATTGGGAGGATGAGGACGTGGAGGTGGACGGCCGCTTCTACATCCACGAGCCGCATTTCCAGCGCTACTGGCAGGAGGCCGGCTGGCGGGCCGAGCTCATCCTGGTGGACGGCTTCATCGCCGGCTTCCTGCTGGTGGAGCGCAGCGAGCTGCCGGGCCTCGACGCGCTGGAGCTGGCCGACCTCTTCGTGCTGAAGAAGTACCGCCGGCTGGGGATAGGCCGCGCGGTGGCGACCCAGGTGCTGCTGGAGGGCGAATGCGACTGGCTGGTGCGCTTCTTCGGCGAGGACGAGGTGGCCCAGGCCTTCTGGAAAGCGGTGCTGGACGATATGCCGCGCCCCGTGCGCAGCCTCGACCCGGGTGACGATCCGCAGCTGGAAACCTTCCTGGTGACCCGCGCCACCCACTGAGGTGCAGGTTGTGCGGGAGGATCATAAGGCTGTCATTTTCGATCATTGAGGCCCCGGGGCGCAGGCTCGTATCGTCGCGATTCCCCTGACGCCGCCAGCCGGCGTCCAGCACAACAAGAATCGAGAGGAGAACCGACATGTCCGCACCCGCCCTGCAAGCCCACGCCGCCACCACCCTCAGGCACTGGCACGAAATGGTCGCCCGACGCGACCTGTCCGCGCTGCCCGAGTGGCTGGCGGACGACGTGGTGTTCCGCTCGCCCATGGCCCACACGCCGTACCCGGGGCCCCAGGTGGTCTCCACCATCCTCAACACCGTGATGCAGGTCTTCGCCGATTTCGCCTACCACCGCGAACTCGCCAGTGCCGACGGCCTCAGCGTGGTGCTGGAGTTCAGCGCCACGGTGAACGGGCGCGAGCTCAAGGGCATCGACATGATCCGCTTCGACGAGGCGGGCAAGATCGTCGAGTTCGAAGTGATGGTCCGCCCCTTGAGCGGCCTTCAGGCGCTGGGCGAGGAAATGGGGCGGCGGGTGGGGCCCTATCTGGCGAAGCTGAAGGGCTGACCCCGGCGGGGGCCGGGTTTGTCCCTGGATTCCATCCAGGCTACGGCGCCCCGGGTAATGACGATGCGCGGGGAATGGGTAGCCCGGATGCAATCCGGGAGCGGAGTTCGGGTTTGTCCCTGGATTTCATCCAGGCTACGGCGCTGTACCTTTTCCACGAATCGGGGCAGCGCACCCACGGCGCGCTGCCCCAAGCCCATCGCGCTCTAATGTTGCTCGTACAGCCCGCTGGGCAACCTCGCCAGGTCCACCAGCTTGAGGAAATCATCGTGGTTGCTGCGTGACAGGTGGATCATGGCATCCATCAGGGCGCCCTCCTGGTGATCGTTCAGGTAGGGCCCCAGATCGCTGGGGCGCCGGTCGGCGTTCTTCAGCAGCAGCTCGGCCAGCACCTGCGTGGTGTAGAGCCGGTCTTCCAGGCGACGCACCAGCTGCCTGATCCGCCGCTCTTCGTGGACGTCGCTCATGGCTGCGCCTCCTGACTCTCCTTCATCACCAGCGGCAAGTCCCGCCAGGCCACCCAGACTTCCCGCTGCCACTTCAGCACGTTGATCGGATGGTCATCCCAATGGAGAAAGGCCCGGCGCGGCTCGGCGCCGGGGTCGCGGTGGTAGTCGTGCAGGGTCGGCACCAGCACCTCCGCCAGCCAACGGCCGATGGCGTCGTGCTCGACGAGGCCGAAGCGGAACAGCGCCTTGTAAGCCCCGGCATCGCTGATGGCATCCACCTCTTCGTGGAAGCTGTCGGTGTAGCTGAGCAGGACCTGGCGCTTCTCGAAGGGCTCCAGTGCCTGGAGCATCTCGCGGGCGTCATCGATGCCAATCAGCCGGGCGTAATCCCGGGCGACGAACCAGGGCTGGTTGTCGGCCATCAGGCAGCGCAGGCGTTGGCCGTGGTTGTAGAAAACGATGGGGGTGAAAGTGTTTTGCATGGGTATGGCTCCTTGTCTGAAAGACACCTCGCCACACGTCGCTGTCAATCGAGGGGTGGCGAATCGCACGGGGTTGACAGACCGGGACAAGGACCGGCAGACCGCAGGGGTCTCCCCGCGCGATCCGCCATAGAGCGGTGCAGCCAAAAAGCTGCATGCGTGCAAATGCCTGCAAGAAACATCCGCCGTTTCTCGCATGCACCAAGCGGCGCAATCGCGCCTTGTCTGCGGGCTGTCAAACCCGGCCACGGGATTGACCGTGGCCGGGGCAGGATAGGGATAGCGAAGGGGGAGGGCAAGGGGGCGTTGTTGATCCCGTTCGGTTGTTGTTTCAAGGGCGGCAGATGGCTTCAGCATGTTTCAGATCGGGTTGCAATGACCGACCGGAAGTGAAGGCCAGGCCTAGGAGCGAATTGGAAGCAGAGCCCCGAAGATCATGAAGAAACCACCGCAGGTTTGATTGAAGCGTCGACCGGTTTTCGCAAGCCAGGGCCTGACCCGATGCGCCCCGCTGGCAACGATGTACTCCACGAGGAACTCCACCACCGCGTAGGTCAGAGCGATCACCACCGTCTGGATGAAGAGGTTCCTGCCGGCATCGAGAAAGGGTGGGATGAACGCGGTGTAGAGCAGCAGTGCCTTGGGATTTGACAGTGCCGATAGCAGCCCTTGCCTGAACAACGACCACTTCGTCGACGCGGCGGTTTGCACGGAATCAAGCGACAGGGGCGTCGACCGCCACAGGCTGATGCCGATCCAGATGAGATACAGCCCGCCGAGCACCTTCAATGCGGTGAATACGGTGACTGACGTCTTGATCAGGACTGCCAACCCGGTTGCGCAGAGGGAGATCATTGCAATGAACCCAAGAACGCCTCCAGAGATGGTGAAGAGCGTTTCCTTGCGTCCGTAGATCGCGCCGTGAGTCAGCACGAGCAGCGCATTGGGTCCGGGAACGACTGCCATGCCTAGGCAGGTCAGCAGATAAAGGAGCCAGGTATCGAAGGGCATGAAACAGTCCTGAAGAGCGGATTTCCTACGAATGATGAAGCTGGCATCTCTGCTCGAAAAGCACATAATCCAGAAGGCAACTATTCGATTGTCGAATAGGTGGCCGGGGGAACTGTGAACATGGGTGAGCTGCAGCTCGATTGGCTCAAATGCTTCGTGGCGGTAGTCGACAACGGGTCGTTGTCGAGTGCCGCGCTGGACGTGCATCGCTCGCAGTCCGCAGTCAGCATGCAACTGAAGAAGCTTGAAGCGGCTGTCGGGCGGTCATTGCTCGACCGTGGGCCGAGGCATATGCAGCTGACCGTCGATGGACAGGTTCTCCTCGGCTATGCGAGGCGGATGCTGGCCCTTTATGCCGAAACACAAGCGGCGTTCGACGGTGAAGAACTCACCGGCCTGATTCGACTGGGTGTGGCTGAAGACTACGCGGCGAAGTACCTGACCCCGGCGCTCAAGCGCTTTACGCCCCGCCATGGTGGCGTCGATATAGAGCTCACCTGTGAGCAGTCCGTGAACCTCATCCCCCTTGTTACCCGGGGCGAGTTGGACCTTGCGCTGGTATCCAGGGACCAGGCGCGGCGAGGGACCTTGCTTTTCCAGGAGCCGATGGTGTGGGTAGGCTCGCCCCAATTCGAGCTTTGGCGCAAAGACCCATTGCCAGTTGCCGTGTACGACGCGCAGAACCTCGCCAGGCGCATCGCATTGAATGCCCTGGCGCTGCAGGGCCGCGAGTACAAGGTGGTCTATCACAGCTCCAGCCTTGCCGGTCAGATTGCGGCCGTCGAAAGCGGCTTGGCCATAGCCGCACTCACTCAGTGCTGCACGCCCCAGCACTTGCAGATCCTGGGCAAGGAGCAGGGTTTAAGTCCCATGGTTCCCGCAGAAGTCGTGCTGTACCGAAGCCGCGCCTCGATCGGCTCGAAGCCGGTGGATCATCTGCGGAGGTTCTTGATCAACGAGCTTGGATCGTCTGCCCTGAGATAGCTCCCTGCCGATCATTCATATCGGGCCGATGGCTGTAGCTGTTCGTGGCGAAGCGCGGTCGGTTGGCAGCCAATCAATCTGTACCTTTTCCACGAATCGGGGCAGCGCACCCAAGGCGCGCTGCCCCAAACCCACCGCGCTCTAACGTTGCTCGTACAGCCCGCTGGGCAACCGCGTCAGGTCCACCAGCTTGAGGAAATCATCGTGGTTGCTGCGTGACAGGTGGATCACCGCATCCATCAGGGCGCCCTCCTGGTGATCGTTCAGGTAGGGTCCCAGGTCGCTGGGGCGCCGGTCGGCGTTCTTCAGCAGCAGCTCGGCCAGCACCTGCGTGGTGTAGAGCCGGTCTTCCAGGCGACGCACCAGCTGCCTGATCCGCCGCTCTTCGTGGACGTCGCTCATGGCTGCGCCTCCTGACTCTCCTTCATCAGCAGCGGCAAGTCCCGCCAGGCCACCCAGACTTCCCGCTGCCACTTCAGCACGTTGATCGGATGGTCATCCCAATGGAGAAAGGCCCGGCGCGGCTCGGCGCCGGGGTCGCGGTGGTAGTCGTGCAGGGTCGGCACCAGCACCTCCGCCAGCCAGCGGCCGATGGCGTCGTGCTCCACGAGGCCGAAGCGAAATAGCGCCTTGTAGGCCCCGGCATCGCTGATGGCATCCACCTCTTCGTGGAAGCTGTCGGTGTAGCGGAGCAGGACCTGGCGCTTCTCGAAGGGCTCCAGCGCCTGGAGCATCTCGCGGGCGTCATCGACGCCAATCAGCCGGGCGTAATCCCGGGCGACGAACCAGGGCTGGTTGTCGGCCATCAGGCAGCGCAGGCGTTGGCCGTGGTTGTAGAAAACGATGGGGGAATAGGCGTTTTGCATGGCTAAGAGTCCTTTGCTAAGTCCATCCACTGCCACATTCCGCTGTCAATCGAAGGGTGGCAGACCGCGCAGGGTTGACAGACCGGGCAAAGGAGCCGGCAGATCGCAAGGATCTCCCTACGCGATCTGCCATAAAGCAGAGCAGTCCTGAAAAACTGCATGCGAACAAAGGCCTGCAAGAAGCGTTCGCCGCTTCTCGCATGCACCTTGCGGCGCAATCGCGCCTTTGCTACGGGCTGTCAAACCCGGCCACGGGATTGACCGTGGCCGGGGCAGGATAGGGACAGCGAAGGGGGAGGGCAAGGGGACGGGGGGTGCGGGTCGTCGATTCTGGGGAGGGTTGGCGGGGGCCGGTTAAACCGTCCGCAACAGGACACAGATGCCATTGCGTTGCTTCGGACGATTCCCGGTCTTTCTCGCAACCATCCTCTTCGGGGCCGAGTGCCCGCCAGCCACGTCAACCGAATCGGCCAAAGCAGTCACCCTGCGCGGCAATTTACGCTGCTGAATCCTCGATCACTTACGCCCAGCGAATTTCTGAATCCGGTGAGTCGACCCGGACACGATGAGCAAATCGCCCGGCAGGACCAAGGTTTCGGGCTTGGCGTGTTGGAAGTCTTCATTGGCACGCTTGAGGCCAACGACCGTTACACCGAACTCTCCACGCACGTTGGACTCGGCCAGTGTGTGATTGTGGGTGGCGGTAGGGGCATGAATCTTCGCGATGCCGAATCCGTCGTCGAATTCGATGAAGTCCACCATTCGCCCGGAGATGAGGTGTGCCACGCGCTCACCCATGTCCGCTTCCGGATGGACGACGTGGTGGGCGCCGATCCGCTGCGCGATATGCCCATGCTCGGTGGTCAACGCCTTGACCCAGATATCCTTTATGCCCAGTTCGGTCAGCGCCATGATGGTCATCAGGCTCGCGGCCAGGTCAGTGCCTATTCCCACGATTGCGTGGGCGAAGTCGGCAACGCCCAGCTGGCGCAGCACCATGGTGTTGGTGGAGTCGGCTTGCACCGCGTGGGTCAGCAGATCGGCCCAGGCGTGCACCGACTCGGCGTCCTTGTCGATACCCATCACGTCATGCCCCAGACGCATCAGCGATTGGGCCACCGAACTGCCAAAGCGCCCCAGGCCGATCACGACGACGCTGTCGCCTTTGGAGAAGGCGAACTGTTCCGAAAATAGCAATTTAGCCAACAATTGGATGCTCCTCTGGATAGCGGTAGGACATGCGGTGCTCGCCCAGCGCCAGTGATGCGGCCAGCGTAATGGTCCCGACTCGGCCGACGTACATCAGTACCGTCAACATGAGCTGGCTCGATTCGGGCAGGCTGGCGGTGATTCCGGTGGAGAGCCCTACGGTGCCGAACGCGGAGATCACTTCGAAGATGACCTGATCGGTCGGGATATCCGTGTCGCGCAGAATCACCAAAGTGCCCAGTACGATCATCGTGCTTCCCAGCACGAGCACGGTAATGGCCTGGCGCTGCGCCGCACCGCCAACGCGTCGCCCGAACGCCTCGCTGTCCTGGCGTCCGCGTATCTCCGCGATGACCAGCAAGGCCAGGATGGCGATGGTGCCTACTTTCACACCGCCCGCTGTTCCCGCGCTGCCTCCGCCAACGAACATCAGGAAGTAGTGCAGGGCCCAGCTCTCGTGCGTCAGTGCGCCGATGTCGATCGAGTTGAATCCTGCCGTACGCGCGGAAACCGACGCGAAGGCCGCCGAGAGCAGCTTGTCCGGCAGCGACATGGTTCCCAGCGTGCCCGGGTTGGACCATTCGAATACCAGCAGGCTGGCGAAGCCGCCAAAGAGCAACAGCGCGGTCCCCGACAGGGTGAGCTTGGTGTGCAGCGACCAATGGCGGGGGTCGCTGATCTTGCGCCGGAGGTCGTTCAGCACGGGAAAGCCGATACCTCCAATGACGATCGCCGCCATGACCGGAAGCAGTATCAGCGCATCGGTGGCGTAACCCATCAAGTTATCGGGGTAGATCGAGAAGCCGGCGTTGTTGAAGGCCGAGACAGAATGGAACAGACCGCTCCACGCTGCCTCGCCCCAAGGCTGGCCATAGGCGAAGTGCAGTCTGAGGGTCAGCAAGCCAGCTACCAGCAGCTCCATGACAAAGGTCACCAACAGCACGACCTTGGCCACGCTGACGACATCACCCATCCCCAGGGAGCGCGACTCGCTCTGGGCGATCATCCGGGTCCGAAGTCGTAGCGAGCTGTTGACCAGCAGACCCAGCAGGGTCGCGACCGTCATGATTCCGAAACCGCCCAGCTGAAACAGCAGCAGAATCACCACCTGGCCAAAGGTCGACCAATAGGTGCCGGTGTCCACTGTCGCCAGACCGGTCACGCACACGGCAGAAACCGCAGTGAAGAAGGCGGTTATCCAGGGAGCGGAAATACCCTCGGCATTCGACACCGGAAGCATCAGGAGGCCGGTCCCCATCAGTATCACGGCGAGGAAAATCAGGGCCACTGCCCTGTTGGGGTGAAGCAGCGTTCTCATGTGGGAGTCGTCGGCTTGAACGGGGGGGCTGGATGTGGGGTTTCGCTCATGGCCATTACTCAATGCTTGTCTGGCAAGGCATGCCGGCCCATCGGATGCGGCGCTGCACGATACCGCAAGGAGTCAGCAGATCAGGTCCCCAAACAGCGAAAATTTACGAATTCTTAACGCCAAGGAAGTGGAGCAGGTTCCACAAGGACAGGGACAGCGAAGGGGGAGGGCAAGGGGACGGGGTGTCGATTCCGGGGAGGGCGGGTTGGCGTCGCTCTATCGTGCGAACGATCTTCAAACGTTACTCGTTATCATTTATATTCGCGCGCTCTCCACTACCTACCGCGCACGCAATCTTGCCTCACGCCCCGGCCAAACCGTCTCTGATCACGACCCTAGCCCGACACTACGACGAGCTGGTGGACTCTGTACGTCGCCGTTTCGGCGACCGTCAGGCGGCGCGCGAGGTGGTGCACGATGTCTGCGTGCAGTTGCTGGAGTCGCCCGAAAAGGAAGCTGTACGTGTGCCCTTGGCGCTGCTTCACAAGATCACCCATGATCGCGCCATCAGCCATTACCGCAGTGAGCGCCGCCGGCAAGCCTGGGTGGATGACCAGGCCGAACTGACCGAGGTGCTCTGTAATGCCCCGAGCCCGGAGCGCCAGCATGACGCCGCTGAAGAGCTGGAGCGCTTATGCGCTGCCATCACCGAACTGCCACCACGCTGCCAGCAGGTTTTCGTCATGCACAAGATTCATGAGCTGCCGCAGCAGGAGGTCGCCGAGCGACTGGGGATTTCGGTAAAGGCCGTGGAGAAACACCTCAAGGTCGGCATGGCCAAGTGCTTGGCCCGCCTGGGCTATCAAGAGGCCTGCGCATGAGTCGCCCCGCTGACGAGCAACACCCTGCAGACGACCCGCTCGCGCGCCATCGCGAGGAGCTGAAGAGGCGCTTCCCCCTGCCGGCGCCTGTCAAGAAATCCCGTAAACCTCCCGCCCTGCTCGGGTTGCTGATCGGAGCGATGGCCCTGGGGCTGGTCTGGCTCGACCCAAGCTATCGCAGCGAGCGCTATGGCAGCGCACCGGGCCAGGTGCAGAACATCGCCTTGGCTGACGGCAGCAGCCTCATCCTCGATGGTGGCAGCCAGGTCAACGTCAGCTGGCACCTGCGCAGCCGCCGCGTCGAGTTGCTGGCGGGTCAGGCACTGTTCGATGTCGCGCCTGCCACCTTCCGTCCTTTCTACACGCTGGCCGGCTCGACCGAGATCACCGTGGTCGGCACCCGCTACAACGTCAGCCGCGTGGCAGAGCAGGTGCGGGTGACCGTCGAGGAAGGCAAGGTCGCTGTACGCGGCCAGGTGAATGAGCTGCTGCTAACGCCCGGTCAGCAGGTTCTGGTGCATGACGGCCAGCTGGGCAATCCCGCTCAGGTGGATGCCAAGGCTTTGAACGGTTGGATCAAAGGCCGCGTGGTATTTGATCGCACTCCGCTGGTCGAGGTGCTGGATACGCTCAGGCGCCAACGGAACATCGTCGTGCACCTCGACGACCCGGATCTGGCACGGCTGCCGGTATCCGGCACCTTCGACAGCGCCAACCTGGATGCCCTGTTGGCCTTGTTGCCGAAAATATTGCCACTGGAGCTGCATACCGCTGCGGACGGCTCGTTGAGCCTGAGTCGACGGGCTACGAAAAAATAATTCCATCCCGAGGTAGGGTTTTCGCTCCGCTCTGGCGGCTTATTCCAGGAACGCCTCACATCTTCCCGGAGCCTTACCAGTGCGAACCCCGACACGGCGCCTCAACCTGTTGGCCAGCAGCCTGCTGCTCGGCCTGTCATCGATGGCCCAGGCCGCTGGCGAAATCGACTTCGATCTGCCCGCTGCACCTCTCGAACAATCGCTGAACGCCCTGGCAGCCCAGTCTGACAGCCAGATACTGTTCTCCAGCGACGCCACCCTGGGCAAGCGGTCGCCAGCCCTGCGCGGCCGCCTGACCACCCGTGAAGCCCTGCAACGCCTGCTCAACGACAGCGGTCTCGACGTGCAGCGGCAGGATGAACACACCTTCATCGTGGTGCCGCGCGCAGCGGCCGCAGACGCGCTGGAAACCGCTGCGGCCGCCGTCGAACTGGCGCCCATGGAAGTGACTTCGTCACGTACTTCCAGTGATCTGGTGCCGCAGGTGCGTCAGGTCGACGTCATCGAGCGGGAGCAGTTGGAAAAGCTGCGCATGGCCTCCGACAGCCTGGCTACCGTACTGGCCAAGAGCATCCCCGGCATGTCGGACTCCAGCCGCACGGTCACCGACTACGGCCAGACCCTGCGCGGCCGCACCATGCTGGTCCTGGTCGATGGCGTGCCGCTGAACACCAACCGTGACTCCTCGCGCAACCTGGCCAACATCGATCCGGCGCTGATCGAGCGCGTCGAGGTGATCCACGGCAGCAGCGCGATCTATGGCGCTGGCGCTACGGGCGGCATCGTCAACATCACGACACGCCCCGCGGGCGGTGAAATGCGCGCCGAGACCAGGCTGACCGGCACGTCTTCGCTGACCCAGTTCGACAACGACGGCCTCGGCGGACAGCTCCAACATCACCTGTCCGGCTCCCGGGACCGGTTCGACTATGCCCTCGACTTCGGCGCACGGCATATCGGCGGCTCGTTCGACGCCGACGGCCAGCGCATTGCGCCAGAGCCCAGCCAGGGCGACCTGTTCGACTCCAACGCCTTCAATATCGGCGGCAAGCTCGGCCTGCGCATCGATGAGAGCCAGCGCATCCAGCTCGCCCTCAGCCACTACGATGCACAGCAGGACAGCGACTACACGTCCGACCCGTCCGTGGCCAGCCTGCCCGCAGGCACGGTACCGGCGCAGGCGCTCAAAGGCCTCAGCCTGGACGAGCAGAACCAGATCAAGAACTCCATGGCCAATCTCGAATACAGCCATGAAGACCTGCTCGGCAGTCGCCTGTCGGCGCAGCTCTACTACCGCGACTACTTCACCCGCTTCACCCCCTTCGATGCCCGTGGCGTGGCCACGCGCGGTCGCTTCGTCGATCAAGTCATGCAGAACAGCGAAGTCTTCGGCAGCCGCCTGACACTGCGCACGCCGCTGGGCGAGAGCACGGAGCTGGTCTGGGGTGGCGATCTGAACCACGAGCGCAGTGACATGCCGCTCGACATCTTCGATCCGGCCCTCTACGACGCCAGTGGCGGCACCGACTTCGAGAAGATCGGCAAGATGACCTACATGCCGGACCTGACCACCGTCAGCACCGGCGCCTTCGCCCAGTTGCAGCATCGCTTCAATGAACAATGGTCAATCGATGGCGGCTTGCGCTACGAATACGCCACTGCCGAGTTCGATGACTTCGTCCCGCTCTCGGAAATCCACAACGCCAGCCCGGCGACCGTCCAGGGCGGCAAGGTTCGCTACGACGATGTGCTCTACAACGTCGGCGCGGTCTACTCGCCGATCGAGGGCCAGGAGGTATATGCAGCCTTCAGCCAGGGCTTCCAGCTGCCGGATATCGGCGTGCAGGTGCGTAATGCCCGACGCGGCTTCGATATCGACTCCTCCGACCTGGAACCGGTGAAGACCGACAACTACGAGCTGGGTTGGCGTGGCGCCCTCGGCGAGCAGACCCTGGCCTCGCTGGCGCTGTTCTACACCACCTCGGACCTGGGCGATGTGCAGAGCTTCAACAACGGCCTGATCCTCAAGCGCACCAAGGAACGCATCTATGGCGTCGAAGGCAGCGCCGACTGGCTGACTCCGGACGAAGTCTGGGGCGTGGGCGGTACCTTCACCTGGATGAAGGGGCGCGAGAAGCCAGAAGACGGCGACTGGCAGGACATGACCGGCTTTCGCGTACCGCCGTTGAAACTGACCGCCTACCTGCAGTACCAGCCGGATGAGGCCTGGAGCAACCGCCTGCAGGCCACCTACGTCGGCAGCGAGGACTACCGTCTGGATGGCATGGCCAGCTTTGGACGCCGCGAAGTGGACAGCTACACCACGGTTGACCTGATCAGCGACTACCGCCTGAGCGAAAAAGACAAGGTCAGCCTGGGTATCGAGAACCTGTTCAACCGCGACTATTACCCGCTGTACAGCCAATTGATGCGCAGCAGCAGCAACACCAGCCACCTGCCGGCTCCCGGCATCACGCTGACATTGGGCTATAGCCACCAGTGGTAGGTCTCAGGCGCACAGGGACGTGTGCAGGGGGCACGGCGAGAAGCTTTAGTTCATCAAATTGAAATGACGGATTTTGGGCGGGGGGTGTGGCGTAACGGGCAGGAGGCGGCCAAATGCGGACAGTAGGCCAGTAAATAAATCTGCCCCCTTTCCGCGCTTTACGCTCTTGAAAAACCCGACTATGTGCCAGACCATACGAGCCGATTTGCACAGTTAGCATGGAGCGAAAATGTCCCTCATCTACAAGCTAGGCCTCAGCGGAAATCCATTTGAAAATTACACCGCAGAGACTGAACCAGACATCGGCGAATATGCGGTTCGGCCACCATATCTTGAGTCGATTTCTGCCAGAGCCCGAAAGCTTAGTTCGTTCATCCTGTTCGGAGATCGTGGCGCGGGGAAAAGCGCAACACGCCTAACTGTCTTCAAGGAAATCTGGGGAAGCAAGGACAGCGACAAACCCTTTATTGTTAATCTTACAGATTTCAGTAGCATTATTGAGATATTTAAAAAAGACAAGCTATCCGAAAAAGAAATTATCTTCCTCGCTGCATACAATACGATTGAGCAGATGCTTGCATGGCTAGCATCCCTGAATGAGAGTGATCGCTCTGCCAAACTTAGCTCCTTAACTAAGGAGCAGCGATCGCTTATCATGGCCTTAGTTCAAGGATTCTATCTGTCTAAGGAGGAGATGGACCGAGAGCACTCAACTGCCGAAACGTTTCGTCTGCTAGATAGTACATGGCAGACTAAGGCCGTTGTTTGGACAACTCAACGTGGCGAGACCATAAGCAAAATCATAGCTGAAGCAGTGGCCTTATTTAGTCGACGAGTTACTGAAGACGACAGCCTCGAGATTTCCGAGCCTGCGGAAAAACTTCTGAAGAGTTTGATTGGTGACTCTCCAAATGCACCGCGAGCAATTTTGCATAAGCTTGTGGAACTTGCTCAAATTTTTGGATTCACCGGCGTATGCATGCTGGTTGATAAACTCGATGAAACAGCTGCAACCATGAAGTCTGCCGAGTCTACAGCCAAGCTTATCCATCCGCTTCTTTCACACATTCAGCTTCTTGAAGTAGTAGGTTTTTCCTGGATATTTTTCATCTGGAGAAACGTAACCACTCACTTCAACGGGAAGCATGAAGTAAGGCTCGACAAAATCCCTTCATCCAATATCGTCTGGGGTCAAATCCAGCTCCGAGAAATGCTCGATAAAAGAGTAGAGTTTTTCTCCAGTGGCGCCCTCAATTTTTCACAGCTTTTTGAACCGGAAACAGATATGGAGCAGGTTTATAACTTGCTTCTCACTCACTCGATAAACTCCCCGCGCGAGCTTATCAAAATTATTGATATCATTATCCGCGAGCACGACATAAACGAGCCAGACACCTCACTAACGCTCAACTCCGTCAATGCCGGCATCAACAAGTACTGCATCGAAACCATTGACACTTGGCACGCTCCAAAAATCCTACAGCAAATTTATCGGCTAGGCAAAACACCATTCATAAATCAGGACGTTCAAACCACCTTCAAAATCGGTGATCAAGGAGCCAGAGTTAAAATTAAGACATGGGAAGATGCAGGCCTAGTCAAACAAAGCGGAACTTTGCCTAGCTCCGCTGGTGGTAAACAGGTCTATCGGTACGTGATATCTGATCCTCGTGTTATAAGAATCATTGAAAACACTCTTGATCCCTCTGTAGGCATTGAGTTTGATGAGTTCGCTGAAGAGCCTTCCGACGATTAAGCCTACACCGTCCAGAGCTGATCCACCCTGGTGGTGAAGCTTTGGCCCGCGCAGAAAATGGGACAGATTTATTTATTCGTGACTGTCCGTTTCTGGCCGGCTTCTACCAGTAGAGGTCAGCAGAACCCCGCCACGAGCGGACATTAGCGTAGAAAAAGAATCTGTCCCCTTTTCCGCAAAGGGCGAAGTCGGCACCGTCCCAATCCACGCAGCCATGCGGCTCAGCCCTCGCTGACCAATTGCAGGAATGCCATGAGAATCCGCCGAGAACTCTGCGCCCGGAGGCAGGCCAGGGTTTCGGTGAAATGACTCCGGCAGTCGATGATGGGCAGGGCGCGTAGTCGAGAGTCGAATCCCAGCTCGGCTGCGGAGATCACCCCTACGCCAATACCGAATGCCACGGCCTCCATCGCGCCCTCGCGTCCCTCTACCTCGATGGCCTTGCGGATGGTGAAGCCGGCCGCCGCCATTTCTTCCTCCAGGGTCTGGCGTGTGACCGAGCCTTGCTCACGCAGCACCAGCGGCGTGCCGTCGAGGTCCGCGAGGCGAATGGACTTGCGTCGTGCCCAGGGGTGGTCCTTGGCGACGAAGGCGATCATGGGATCGCGGCGCAGCGGCACTGAATGCAGGCGCTCGTCGTCGATGCTGCGGCCCAGCAGTGCAAGGTCCGCGCTGTGGCTGAACAGCCGCTGCAGGACCACGTCCGTGTTGGCTGACTCGATCCTCACATCGATGCCCGGGTAGCGCGCGCAGAAACGTGCGACATAGGGCAGCACGTGAACCGGAGCGTCGACCGCGAGGACCAGGCTGCCGGTCGTGAGATCGCGATAGTCCATCAGCAGTTCGTGGGCATCGATACTGATGTCGAAGAGCCGCCGCGTCAGTCCCAGCAGCCGCTCGCCCACTTCGGTCAGCCGCACCGCGCGCTTGTCCCGGTGAAAGACCATCACGCCGTAGTACTCCTCGAGCTTGCGCACCTGGTCGGAAACCGCTGGCTGCGAGAGGCAGAGCCGCTCCGCCGCGCGGGTGAAGCTGCCGGCCTCGGCGACGGCATGGAAGGCTCGTAATTGCGAATGGGATATCTGCATGGCGATACCGTTTGAATAAGTTGAACTTATGTGAGGATACGATAAATCGATTTTGTTTATTCAAGACGAATTGGTCTGATAACCCCCGCAACCTGATTCACCGCAGTCTGACCGGCGCCAGGTTTCAAACCGGCGCTGGAGTGCCTTCCAAAACAACAAACAGGCGCCTGGCAAGGGCGCCAGCACACCTGAGGTCAGAATCACCATGAATGAACATGCCGCCGTGGGTACCGGAGGTTCTCTGAGCCGCTGGCGCCTGCAGATATTCGCCGTCACCTGGCTGGCTTACGCCGCCTTCTACTTCACTCGCAAGGCCTTTTCAGTTGCCAAGCTCGGCATTGCCGAAGACCCCGGCTTCATGCTCGACAAGATGGATATGGCGAATCTCGATGCCCTCTACCTGGCCGCCTACGCGGTGGGGCAGTTTGCCTTCGGCGTGCTGGCCGACCGTTTCGGACCTCGCGTCGTCGTGCTGGGCGGCATGGTCGTGTCGGCGCTGGCTGCGATGCTGATGGGGACCTTTGCCACCTTGCCGATCTTCGCGACCTGCATGCTGGTCCAGGGACTTGCGCAATCCACCGGCTGGTCGGGGCTGTGCAAGAACCTCGGCAGCTTCTTTCCCGGTGAGATGCGCGGGCGGGTGATGGGCTTCTGGAGCACCTGCTATGCCTTCGGCGGTTTGGTGGCCTCGCCCTTCGCGGGCTGGTGGGCCTATACGGTCTTTCAGAGCTGGCAGGCGGCGTTCTACTCCGGCGCGGGCGTGGTGGCCGGCGTGGCGCTGCTGTTCTTCCTTTTCCAGCGCAACCGCCCGGAAGATGTGGGCCTGCCTCCGGTAGAGGTCGAGCCGGATGACGGCGATGAGGGGCGATCCAATGCAACCCCGCTGCGCGATGTACTGCGCAATCGCACGGTGCTGGCCCTTGGAGCGGCCTACTTCCTGCTCAAGCCGGCGCGCTACGCCATTCTTTTCTGGGGACCGGTGATCGTGTATGAGCGCATGCCGTCGGTCGGCAAGGTGGGGGCGGCGGTCATTCCTACCGCCTTCGAGCTGGCGGGGCTGCTCGGGCCGATTCTCATCGGCCTGGCCTCCGACAAGCTGTTCGGTGCGCGACGCATGCCCGCCTGCGTCATCAGCCTGCTGGTGCTGACGGTGGCCCTGGCACTGTTCCTCCCGGCACTGCGGACCGGCAGCGCAATGATCGTGATGGCCCTGCTGTTCGTCATGGGCCTGACCCTGTACGGGCCGGACTCGATGATCTGTGGCGCGGCGGCCATCGATTTCGGCACCAGCCGAGCGGCGGGAACGGCGTCCGGTTTCGTCAATGGATGTGGCTCGGTTGGCGCCATCCTGGGCGGGCTGCTGCCGGGTTATCTCGATACCTACAGCGTGTTCACGGTGTTCGTGGGCTGCTCCCTGCTGTCCTGCCTGATCCTGCTGCCGTATTGGAACAGTCGCCCCGTCGTCTTCGGGCCGGGACGTTTTCCGATTCCCAATCGCCGCGTGCTGCACAAGCCGCTGCGTGCCTGATCCGTCGCCGCGCGTCACTGACCTGACCGATCCACTTCATGGAGATCACATCGATGAGACCCTTCTGGCTCGACGAGGCCCTCAAGGCCCAGCCCTCGGAGCCCAGCGCGTCGCTGCAGAACGAGACCCGCGCCGATGTCTGCATCGTGGGCGGCGGCTACACCGGCTTGTGGACGGCGATCATGCTCAAGGAGCGGAACCCTGAGCTGGACGTCGTCATTATCGAAGCCGATATCTGCGGCGCGGGCGCCAGTGGCCGCAATGGCGGTTGTGCGCTGTCCTGGTCCGCCAAGTACTTCACCCTGGAACGGCTGTTCGGACGCGAAGAGGCTGTGCGCCTGGTCCGCGCTTCGGAGCAGAGCCTCTACGCCATCGGTGATTTCTGCAGAAAGTACGGCGTCGATGCCGAGTACCGCCTCGATGGCACGCTCTACACCGCGACGAACCGGGCGCAGCAGGGCTCCACCGACAGCGTGATCGCGGCATTGGAGCGCAACGGCATCAACTCTTTCGTCCGTTGCCCCCTGCCCGAGTTGCAGCGCAGGGCGGGTTCGACCCGACACATCGAGGGCTGGTTCTCGCCGGCGGCTGCGAGCGTACAACCGGGCAAGCTGGTGCGCGGCTTGCGCCGTGTGGCACTGGAGCTGGGGGTTCGCCTGTATGAGGGCACACCGATGACCGGGCTGGAGGAGGGCAGACCTGCCGTGGTCACGACGGCGTTCGGGCGGGTAGTCGCCGATCGGGTGGTGTTGGCCATCAACGCCTGGATGGCACGGGCCTTCCCGCAGTTCGAACGCACCGTGGCGATCGTCTCCAGCGACATGGTCATCACTGAACCACGCCCGGACCTGCTGCAGCGCATCGGCCTCACCAGTGGCGTGACGGTGCTCGATTCGCGCATCTTCGTGCACTACTACCGCAACACCCCGGACGGCCGGATCATGCTGGGCAAAGGTGGCAACACCTTCGCCTTTGGCGGGCGCATCCTGCCGGTGTTCGACCAGCCTTCCCCTTACCAACCGCTTTTGCGCAGCACCCTGGAGGAGTTCTTCCCGGACTTCGCCGAGGTGGGCATCGCTGCGAGCTGGAACGGCCCTTCGGATCGCTCGGTCACCGGGCTGCCTTTCTTCGGCCGACTGGGGCGAAGCGACAACGTTTTCTATGGTTTCGGTTATTCGGGAAGCGGCGTCGGTCCCTGCCACATGGGTGGGCAGATCCTGTCGTCGCTGGTACTGGGACTGGACAACGCCTGGACTCGCTCGCCGCTGGTCCAGGGGCCGCTCGGCTACTTCCCGCCAGAGCCGATTCGCTATCTGGGATCGCTGATGGTGCGCAACGCCATCCGCCGCAAGGAGCGCGCCGAAGACCATGGCCGCCGCCCGCGTCGGATCGACGTTCACTTGGCCAAGTTCGCAGCGGCTGCGGGCAAGGCGGATAAGGGCTAGTTAGCCGGCGAGCGGCGCCGTCGCGGCGGGGCGGGGCAGCGTGGGCTGTCCCGCCCCGTCAGCGCTTATGGCCGCGCGTCAATCCTGGCTGGCAACCTTGCCAGCGTGAAGGGCAGGGTGGTCGCCCCGGCGCGGGTCATGACGACAGGTCTGCGGATTCCTGCATCAACACCGGCAGATCCCGCCAGGCCACCCAGACTTCCCGCTGCCACTTCACCACGTTGATCGGATGGTCATCCCAATGGAGAAAGGCCCGGCGCGGCTCGGCGCCGGGGTCGCGGTGGTAGTCGTGCAGGGTCGGCACCAGCACCTCCGCCAGCCAGCGGCCGATGGCGTCGTGCTCCACGAGGCCGAAGCGGAACAGCGCCTTGTAGGCCCCGGCATCGCTGATGGCATCCACCTCTTCGTGGAAGCTGTCGGTGTAGCGGAGCAGGACCTGGCGCTTCTCGAAGGGCTCCAGCGCCTGGAGCATCTCGCGGGCGTCATCGACGCCAATCAGCCGGGCGTAATCCCGGGCGACGAACCAGGGCTGGTTATCGGCCATCAGGCAGCGCAGGCGTTGGCCGTGGTTATAGAAAACGATGGGGGAATATGCATCTTGCATGGTGGATCTCCTCTTGCGTTGGAAGACTCCACCACCCGCGCTGTCAATCGAGGGTGGCAGACCACGTGGGGTTGACAGACCGAGGCAAGAGGACCCGGCAGATCGCGAGGATCTCCCCACGCGATCTGCCATAAAGCGCAGCAGCTAAACGCTACATGCGAGCAAGGGCCTGCAAGAAACATTCGCCGTTTCTCGCATGCACCTTGAAGGGCGCAATCGCGCCTCTCGCATTCAGGCTGTCAAACCCGGCCACGGGATTGACCGTGGCCGGGGCAGGATAGGGATAGCGGAGGGGGAGGGCAAGGGGAGGGTTGGCGTCGGTCGTGTGGTGCGTTTCGGGATTGGCGGAAAGCGGCCAGGAGCTGCCTCTCGCGAACGTCTGCTATCGGCCAAGGCAGAAGCCCCACTACCATGGGGTAGTGGAGCGAGTAGCGACGCCTCCCTAGTGCGCCTCGCGACTTCCAGTTCCCATTGATGGCCTCAACTCCATCTCCGGAACAGGACGCTCGCATTCACCCCGCCGAAGCCAAAGCCATTGGATAGCGCGTATTCCAGAGGCATATGCCGGGCGCCGCCGCTAATCAGATTCAAGCCTTCAGCGGCGGCATCTGGCATCTCCAGATTCAGCGTGGCGGGAACGACTTGATCGCGCAGCGCAAGGATCGTGAAAATGGCCTCAATGCCTCCCGCGGCGCCCAAGAGGTGTCCCGTGGCGGATTTTGTCGAGCTAATGGCAACACGGCTGCCGTTGCCAAATACGGTTTTGATCGCGGCCAACTCACCCTTATCGCCTACTTGAGTCGAGGTGGCGTGTGCATTGAGATGTTGGACCTGGGAGGCTTCGACACCTGCCTGTCGCAGCGCTTGCTGCATCGCCCTGCGGGCGCCATCTCCGTCCTCCGGGCCAGCCGTCATGTGATAAGCGTCGGAACTGGTGCCGTAGCCCACCAGTTCGGCAATCGGCGTGGCGCCTCGCGAAAGAGCATGCTGCAGCTCTTCGATGACCAGGAGACCTGCGCCTTCACCCATGACGAATCCGTCGCGCCCCTCATCGAAGGGGCGAGAGGCGTACTCCGGGGTATCGTTGTAGTTACTTGAAAGTGCTCGTGCAGCGGCGAATCCGGCCAGGCTGACCCGGTGGATGGTCGCCTCCGCCCCGCCACACACCGCCACGTCCACCTCGCCCGCGCGAATCATCCGTGCAGCATCACCAATCGCCTGGACCCCGGCTGCACATGCCGTGACCGGCGTGCCCAGCGGCCCCTTGAAACCATGGGCGATGGAAACATGCCCGGCGGCCATGTTGCTTAGGAAGGACGGAATGGTGAAGGGGGACAAGCGACGCGGCCCCTTGCTGTCGGTGATCCGTACGGCCTCAGCAATCGAATGAAACCCGCCAACGCCCGAGGCGATGATGGTTGCCGTGCGTTCTTGCTCTTCAGGTGTGGTCGGAGACCAACTGGCTTGGGCCAAGGCCTCGTGGGCGGCAGCCAAGGCGAAGAGAATGAAACGGTCCATCTTCCGCTGCTCTTTAGCCGCCAGCAGTTGATCCGGATCGAATCCGACTTCCGGATCTTGGACGCGATCCGGTACCTGGCCGCCAATGGTGATTGGTAGGTCACCCACTAGTTCAGGCGGCAAGCGGCGGATGCCCGACTGGCCATCCAGAAGGCGCTTCCATATCTGTTCGACTCCGCAGCCGAGTGGGCTAACCGCGCCCATTCCGGTAATGACGATACGCTTGCTCATGCTGGTCCAACTCCTTCTGCTTCTTGATGGATAGCAGTGCATGGACGTTACTATCATCATGAAAGTAACATGCCTAGCGAACATTCATTAGCCCTAGAAAGGACCTGCTATGCAGCGCAAGACTCTTGCCGATGCCGAATGCCCCATCGCGCGCAGCCTGGAACGGGTTGGTGAGTGGTGGAGCATCCTGATCATGCGTGATGCCTTGCAGGGCTTGCGACGCTTCGATGAGTTCGCCCGCAGTCTGGAGATCGCTCCGAACATGCTCACTCGGCGTTTGAATTCACTCGTGGAGGCGGGGCTGCTCGAACGCCAGGCATACAGTCAGCGCCCTCTGCGCTATCAATATGTGCCGACTGCCAAAGGCGAAGACTTCCGCGTGGTACTGATGGCTTTTGTGGCCTGGGGGAATCGCCATTACGCCCAGGAAGGGGAAAGTGTGCAGCTCGTCGAGCGAGCAACCGGGCGGCCGGTACGCCAGCTCATGGCAGACATCTCCGATGGCCATTCCATACCGTTGGACCAGTGCACTGTGCAAGCAGGACCCAATGCCAGCGCAGAAATGCGTCTGCGTCTGGGAGCCATACCGAAGCCGAGCTAGCTTACAGTTTTGGTGGTTCAAACTGCGGAGCCCGGTAGTGGTAACGCCCGCATCTGGCCGATATCGACTGTCTGGCTACAACCGCCGCCAGACCTCGGCCACCCAGTCAGTTACACCAAGCCCGCCTTGCCGAAGCGCCGTTCGGCTTTTCGATTGGCGCCTGCCGGTTCTGGGAGCAAGCCGTGAATGGCTTATGCAAAGTGCGTAGGTAAAGGCAAAGACCGTGGTGTACCTGATCAATCTCGGATGAATCATCATAAAATTTCATGAAAAGCGGCACGTGCCGGCTCATTCATCTTCCAAGGTGCGGCTAAGCTGTTTCCGTTGAGCTTCGCTAGCAGGGAGAGCTAGAGCCGTGACTATCCGGATCGCGTCGTTCAATCTTCAAAACGACTTCACCCGTCCATCCGCAATGATGATGGATGGAGCCGAAGGCCCGCGCGCCCTGGGCGATCATGCCTTGGCCAGCGCGATTGTCGTCAGGCGGGTCTACAGCGAGAGCGGCGAGCAGACGCTGTTGGACCTTGACCGCCAGTTCCCATCCTCTGCCCTCGATTCCCCCGCGAATGCACCGGTGACCCTGAACAAGGTTCGTGGTGATGTGTTCCCACGAGCCCATGGCAGGGTTTCGGTGACCGCGAATGGGCGAAGCGATTGGACAGGCTGGTTCGATCTGCGACCCGAGGATGCGTCCCGGAAGGCCGGGCTCAGCCTCGCATCCGCTCGCACGTCGATGACAGGCACGACCGCTCGTGCATGGCTGAAGCCGCAGCCGGCTGACGTCCAATTCCGAATGTCCAGAGCAGGAAAACACCGGTTCCTTTGATAGTCCGCTCGTAGGCAAGCCTGTGTGCAAGGCACTGCCATCGAATGCGGGAAGTTACGGCCATAGCGTTCAAATCGCTGAGTGGGGGCAATGGAAGGCCGCAACGACGCAGCACGTGCATGCCGTCCAGATGCACGGTTTCGCGCCATCTGGCGCATCTCCCGGTCGCCATGAAAGACCGTGGTGGCTATTGCTGTCCACTCTTTGCGTAGGAGAACTATCGTGAATACCGTACTGCAAGCCGCACTTCCCGAATCGAAGAAGATTCCGCTCTTACCCTTGGCCACGCCGCTGACCCAATGGCAAGACGTCAGCGTCAGCGAGTTGGCACCCTATGCGCCGCTCGATAGCACGCTGCCCATGGGCCAGTACGCGGTGTCCACCGTCATGAATTGGGCGACGCAACAAGGCTTTTCCGGCGCGATTCCGACGTGGGAGATCGGCAGTGGCACCTGGGGTGTCATTTGCTTCTTCCCCCATCCAGGGCTGCAAGTGGTGGAGATCCCGATCTCCGACCTGGCCGGATACGATCTGTCCAATCCTCAAAGTTGCGGACAGGGCGTCATGCGCTGGGCGCAAGCCGAGGAGAACGGTTCGAACCAGCTCGCCATCCCGATGTACGTGAGTGACGACGAGACCTTCAGTGCCCTCGTGTTCACTCCAAGCTATCCGGCGCTGACGTTCTACGATGCGCCGAATACCCAGCTGTACTTCTCGCTTCAGCAGCCGGCCAAGCTCATCAATCTGCAGGACCCGGCCGTCTGGGCCAATGCGGCGATGCGCGTGGCCAATAACCTCGGCTTTGCGGCCGGCTGGCCCACTTGGGAATACACGACGAACAGGGGGCTGATCGGCATCCCGGCCTACGACCTCGGGCCGGTGCCCGACGCGAGCCCTGCCAACGTGGCCACCGCGATCAAGGTGCTGCACCGGACTTCTCTGGCGCTACAGAATTGCGAAAGCGTGTCCTCATCGTTGACGTCCGGGGTTTTCGTCGACTTTACCGCCGCACCGATCGCCGATCCGACCCTGCAGATTCTCACCGACTGCCTGTTCGGCGCCGTGCAGGTGTGCCTCAACGCCATTCCTGGCGTGGGCGGGGCCTTGGCTGCGATTGTCTCCTCGGGAGTACAGGTCGCCATCGACGCGACCAACAGCAGCGGCGGTACGTTCTCCCTCGAGGAGTACCAGGGCATGCTGGTCGACGCGTCCAATGCCACCATCAATTACGTCGCCCAGTTGCACGACTCGCTGCAACAGGCCACCGGCGACGATCTGCAGAAGCTGTGGCTATCGCCCTACAACGACCCGCTCACGGGGCGCAGCATCGCGCTCGGGTTACTGGCCTGTACGCCGCCGGAGGTCGTCGACGGTGACGCCTTCTGGGCACAGTTGTCGCAGCAGATGGAGGCGAGCTATCTGGAGAACCTGAAGATCCAGATCACCGCACAGTTGTACGAAATCCAGTCGCGCACCTATCAGAACCGGGCTCCGGACAAGCAATGGTGGTACGGCACTATCGCGTCGGTGACCGGCCCGGGCGGCGATTGCTCGCAGTACGTCATCAGCAGCGAGAGCGATCTGTCGGTCTGGTTCAACGGTGCGCTTCAGGTGAGTGACTACGTCGAGCTCAACGAGTGGTGGATGCAGGCTATCGCGAGCAGCTTCCCCGAGTACCCGCCGGCCACCCTGGTGTATGACCTGTTCTCTAACGATGGCTTTGGCGTGACGACCAACTGGACCGGGCCTTTCACCAAGGAGCAGTTCTATACCCAGTTCTTCGTGCAACAAACCCAAATGGGTCTCGACGGTACCTATAACCAGGTCTGGGTGTACGACCAGTCGGACATGATCGTCGAGGCCCAGGTGAGCGGCGAGGAGATAGAGAGCGTGATCGCGGGTTCTACGGACAACTACGGCAATCTGAGCCTCAATTCGTCCAACGCCACGGTAATCTTCGTGAACGAAAAGTGCGGCTTCTCGCAACCGGTCATCATCAACTACCTGGCTCCACTGACCTCGTGATTGGTGCCGCCTTGTGTCGATGAGGTGGAGGGTGCGCGATCGCGATCAATCCACCGAATGAAGGCGTCCGCGAGACTGTCCCGCCCTCCGGGGCGGGGCAGTCTCGCGGTGCTGGGCCAGGTGCCCCGTTTCGAACTGGCTCATCATCGCCTCGCGCACCTTGTCCGTGACTGGACGACTCGGTGCCGAGGGCGAGTGATTTCAATCCGCGATCTGTTCCGCAGCGGTATCGACGGCCTTGTCCTGTTTAGGCTTGGGCTGATTGCGTCGTGCTTGTCCGCGCTGCCGCTTGGCCTGTTGCTTCGCATGCAGCGCCTGAGCCGCTGTCACGATGCCGACTGCCTGGCCGTTCAAGTCCAGGCGCGGCGCATTCTCCGTCATGCTTGCCCAGTATCGACTTCCGCGGCACCAGGTAGCGATGCCCTGCTTGAGCTGTTCGCTGGTGATTCCGAGCAGTTCCAGGTGCTGCTCGGCATCCTTGAGAATGCCTTCCTTGAGCGGAACCTTGGGGGCCGGATTGACCGGGAAGGCCAATGGGAAGTGCTTCTGCAATCTCCAGATCGCTTCCACCGCGGGATCTTGCTCGCGAGGCTTAGTCTGCGGAGAAGGCTTCCGCGTACGCTGCTTCGTATTCTCAGTCTTTGCCTGCACTTTTTCGGCCCGCAGGCGATCGCGTAGTTCAGCTAGTTGTTCAAAACCCATCGTTCAGTTCGCAGCTTCATGGTTGATTCGTGGTGCAAGGTTATCTCATGCAGCCTTTTGAAACAGCCTGATTGAGCGTCGGCCCGATCAATGCGAGCACAGGCGACATCCCGGTCGAGCGCCAGCGAGCCCTGGAGCGGCGGGCTATGGATTTGGGCTGATCGAGGGCAAGGGGTTGCGTCTGGCCGAAAGCAAAGCCTTGGCGCACGAAAAATCTGTCCCTTGGCCGACGAACCTGGCCCGGAATCGATACACTTTGTGCCCGATTACTCAAAGCCATGAACATGGCTGCGTCGAACAAGGAACTCACCTCCATGGCCTCCCCTGATAAACAGCAAAAGCGCGCCCGGCGAGCCAAAGCCAAGGCCAAGCAGAACCGTGTGGGCAAAGCCAAGACCCATGCCGTGCACCCGCTTCTGGCCAATCCACTGGTCAACGAGCCATTCGATGATGTCGATATCGACCTGAGCACCTTCGACTTCAAAGATATTGAAGAGAACGGTTTCGACCCGGCGGAGTTCGACGATCTGTTCCAGGCGATGAGGGTTGGAGAAAGCATCAGCCTGCTGGCGATGTGCCTGGTGTTCCTGCAGTACCCGGTGCTGGAGCTGGTGGTCGCTGAGGAGGAGCACGAGTCAGCCATCGACTTCATGATGGGCCTGCTGATTACCTATCGCGGAATCTTCCACGATGAAGACGAAGACACGGCAGTGAGCTGGGTCAGCAGCGATGCCTTCCAGACTGCCTACAACGAGGCGTCGATGATCCTGCAGAAGAAGTACGCTCGCGGCGCCTGAAGCGCCCGAGTCTGGATGCGTGCCGAGCGGCTGGGGGCCGGTACGTTCGGTCGAGCGGAGTCAGCACGAACCCCGGGGAGAGGGGTATTTCCGGATCTAGCCGGCACTGCCAAGGCTCGCGGTCAGCGGCGCTTTTGAAGCGGCTCCGGCTTTGTCGCTATCGACGAGCGACGGCTTGCGTCCCTTCGGTCGTCAGTGAATCGTGGGAAAACGCTCTTTCACCAATGCCTGGGCCTGATAGGCCATCTGGTCCAGCAAGCGGTCACGCTTGTGCTCGGCCTCGCTCATGGCCTTCCGACCGTGTTGCTTCACCAGGTAGGCGTGGATCTGCCGCACTTCCTTGGATTGGAAGATCGGGGCCAGGTCCTGCACCGCCACCATGCCGTCCGAGCGGTGGTCACGGGTGTTCAGCAGCGCCTGCGGGCCCTGGGCGGCCAGTAGCTGAAACCCCATCGATTCGAAGGTCGGCGCCTTGCTCGCCGCGCAGGCCAGTTCGGCGTGGGGGCGGTGTTCGAGCATGCGCTGCACCATGGCCCGGGCGATGCCGCGCCGGCGGTGGCTGGCCCTGACGGCCAGGTAGGTCAGGGTGCAGGCCTCGGCGTCATCCTGGCTCGGCAGGTAGAGGGCGAAGCCCAGCACCTGCGAAGGGTCTTCGTCATCCAGCGCCAGGATCAGCCGCGCGCTGCTGTTCGTGGCGGCGTCCATGGCCTGCAGATACAGGTGCACTTCGTAGCCGATCACGTACTGGTACAGCTGATAGAGCGGATTGCTGGGCGTCAGCGGCACCGGGCTGATATCGCTGAAGTAGTCCACCACCATCTGCAGGACCTGGTTCTTCAGGGATTCGGGCGGCGGGGTGTCGAGGTGTACAAGGGTGAACATCTGAAGCGGGCTCCGGGCGTGGCCGATCCGGGGAATCGGGGCGGGCGCCATTGTAGCGTCAGCGCGTGGCGCGGGTCGCGCTGGCGCCGCCTTCTCGACATCCCCATGGACCGCTCCGGTCTGTTGCCTTGGTCGACAATAGTTGTACAAATAGTATTTATGTACAATTATTTGCCTTCATGGTCGTGAGGGCACAGCGTCTTTCCCCGCGCCTGGCTCGAATTTCGGAGGGCTGTTCGATGCGCTTGGTACTACTGGCAATGACCCTGCTGCTGGCCAGTTGTGGGGGGATCGACGTCGACCATTACCGGCAGGAGCAGCCGAAGCTGGACCTGGTCGAGTATTTTTCCCGCCCGGTGGAAGCCTGGGGCATGTTCCAGAAGCGTTCCGGGGAGGTGGTCAAGCGCTTCCATGTCGATATCACCAGCCGGCGTGATGGAGACAAGCTGATCCTCGACGAGCGCTTCGTCTACAGCGACGGCACCCGCCAGCAGCGGGTCTGGACGCTCACGCCGCTGGGCGACGGGCGCTGGCGTGGCACCGCCGGCGACGTGGTGGGGGAGGCCGATGGCGAGGTGGCGGGCAACGCCCTGCGCTGGCGCTACACCCTGGACCTGCCGGTGGATGACACCCGCTACCACGTCCAGTTCGACGACTGGATGTACCTCATGGACGAGGACACCCTGATCAACCGTTCCTTCATGAGCAAGTTCGGCGTGGAGCTGGGCCAGGTGACCCTGTTCTTCCGCCGCCAGCCGGCTGGGCAGTGATGATCCGGCCCGCGTTCGCGGGCCCTGGCACGCACAGGGGCAGCGCCCCGGGAGGGTGAGTCATGAATCTTCAGGAACTGGCGAGTGAAGTGGGCGCCGGGCACATCCGCGAACTGGACCTGGTGTCGCTGGAAGGCGGCATCTACCTGCTCCAGGCACGCCTGGACGGCAAGCTGATGACCCTGCAGGACGAGCACGGCGAAAGCCTGCGCCTGCGGTCCACCACCCACGCCCGGGAGGTGCTGGAGCACCTGCCGCCACTCACCTGCCACCTGGTGCAGCAGGTGGTCCACGATGAAATGTGCGGCTTGCGCGACGGCGAGATCGAACCGCTGCGCCTGCCGTTCTCCTCCCGCTCGGCGTGGTGAGCCACGGCCGCTGAAGCTGGCGCGTCTGCGAGTACCCGCGAACAGCGCGCCTTGCCGTTATCTTGACCTGGCCGCTCAGCCCCCCATCGCCTGCCGGTACTGCCGGGGCGTGAAACCCGTGAGCTGCTTGAACTGGCGGCTGAAGGCGCTGTGGTCGGTGTAGCCGCACTGCAGGGCGATGTCCGTGATGGGCAGGTCGGTCTGCAGCAGGCGGTGGGCGTGTTCGAGGCGCGCCTTGGTGATCATCTGCCGGGGCGTGAGCTGGAACACCCGCGTGCAATAGCGCTCCAACTGGGCGACCGAGAGCCCGGCGATGCGGGTCAGGGTGTCCAGGGTAATGGCTTCGTGGAAGTGGTTGCGGATGTGCTCGTCCACGGCGGCGAGCCGCGCGTAGGCCGGGTGTGCGGTGCCGGCTGATTGCAGGTCCACGGAGATGCCCGCCAGGCCGATGATGGCGCCGCCGCGATCCAGCAGCGGGTGTTTGTGGGTCAGGCACCAGCCGGGTTCGCGGCTGCCGTACAGGTGCAGTTCCAGCTGGTCCTCCAGCACCTCGCCCTGTTCCAGCACGCGGCGGTCCTGTTCGGTATAGCCGGGGCCGAGCTGGGCCGGGAAGACCTCGGCGCTGGTCCTGCCCAGCAGCGGGCGCAGGTCCTTGAGGCCGCAACGCTGCACCAGGGTGCGGTTGGCCAGCACATAGCGGGCCTGGAGGTCCTTGATGAAGATCGCCGCGTTGGGGATCGCATCCAGCATCGGCAGCAGCAGTTCGGCGCTGGCGAGCAGGTCGTCCAGGGACGCCGGACCCCGTCCGGGCTCCGCCGATCCCAGTGCCGCCAGTGTGCTCCGCACCATGGTTCCTCCCTCCCTCGAAGCCTGATCGCCAGGAGAGTGCCGCAGCCCGCAGGGGCTGTCGAGCGATGGCGTACAGGCCGCCTCAATTGTGCTGATTTCGTCATTCGTCATGGGGAAAAGCATCAAGCCCCGGATGACCCGGAACGTCCACTCTATGGCCATCGCATGCGGCGTGGCGCTCAGGGATGACGAGGCAGCGGATGTCCCGATCGTCCTCGGTCACAGCGCGGCAGCGGGACCTCTCCAGCCCCAACCAATAACGCACAAGAAGGCTACGCCATGTCTGGAAAGTTCAAGAAACAGCTCTCATTGACGGACCTCACCTTCATCGGCCTGGGGGCCATCTTCGGCTCCGGCTGGCTGTTCGCGGCCAGCCACGTCTCCGCCATCGCCGGCCCGGCCGGAATCGTCTCCTGGTTCCTCGGCGGCTTCGCCGTCCTGCTGCTGGGCATCATCTACTGCGAGCTGGGAGCGGCCTTGCCGCGCGCCGGTGGCGTGGTGCGCTACCCGGTGTTCTCCCACGGGCCGCTGCTGGGGTACCTGATGGGCTTCATCACGCTGATCGCCTTTTCCAGCCTGGTGGCGATCGAAGTGGTCGCTTCCCGCCAGTACGCGGCGGCCTGGTTCCCGGGGCTGACCGAGGCGGGCTCCAGCGACCCGACGGTACTCGGCTGGCTGGTGCAGTTCGGCCTGCTGTGCCTGTTCTTCTGGCTCAACTACCGCAGCGTGAAGACCTTCGCCCGGGCCAACAACCTGGTCAGCGTGTTCAAGTTCATCGTGCCGCTGCTGGTCATCGGCGTGCTCTTCACCTTCTTCAAGCCGGCTAACTTCGAGGTCCAGGGCTTCGCGCCCTTCGGCCTTTCGGGTATCGAGATGGCGGTGTCGGCCGGCGGCATCATCTTCGCCTACCTGGGGCTCACGCCGATCATCTCGGTGGCCAGCGAGGTGAAGAATCCGCAGCGCACCATCCCCATCGCGCTGATTCTTTCTGTGCTGCTTTCCACCGCCATCTACGTGCTGCTGCAGATCGCTTTCCTCGGGGCGGTGCCTACGGAGCTGCTGGCCAACGGCTGGGCCGGCATCTCCAGGGAGTTCGCCCTGCCGTACCGCGACATCGCCCTGGTGCTCGGGGTGGGCTGGCTGGCCTACCTGGTGGTGGCCGACGCGGTGGTCTCGCCCAGCGGCTGCGGCAACATCTACATGAACGCCACCCCTCGGGTGATCTATGGCTGGGCGAAGACCGGCACCTTCTTCCGGATCTTCACACGCATCGACGAACAGTCCGGCATTCCGCGCCCGGCCCTCTGGCTGACCTTCGCCCTGTCGGTGTTCTGGACGCTGCCGTTTCCCTCCTGGGAAGCGCTGATCAACGTGGTTTCCGCCGCCCTGGTGCTGAGCTACGCCGTGGCGCCGGTAACGGTCGCCGCCCTGCGCCGCAACGCACCGGACCTGCCGCGTCCGTTCCGGGTGCGGGGGCTGGGGCTGATGGGGCCGCTGTCCTTCGTCATCGCCGCGCTGATCGTCTACTGGTCCGGCTGGGGCACGGTGTCCTGGCTGCTGGGCCTGCAGATCCTGATGTTCGTGATCTACCTCCTGTGCCGCCGCTTCGTGCCCACCGAGCACCTGAGCCTGGCCCAGCAGGTGCGCTCGTCCGCCTGGCTGATCGGCTTCTACGCCCTGACCCTGCTGCTCTCCTGGCTCGGCAGCTTCGGCGGCCTGGGCGTGCTCGGCCATCCCTACGACACCCTCGCCGTGGCGGTTTGCGCCCTGGGCATCTACCACTGGGGCGCGGCGACCGGCGTGCCGGCCGAGCTGATCCGCCTCGGCGGCGAGGATGAAAGCGAGGAGGGCACCGAGGCGGAAGCAGCGCCGTCCCCGGTGGCGCTCCCTGACCAGGCTTAGTCCTGACCGACCGAAAGGAGTACGGCCATGAACGATCTCATCAACCTCAGCCTCGAGCAGGTGCATGCCCTCGCACTGCGTGCCCTGACCGTCAACGGCATGGGCGAGGACCACGCCCGTGCCATCGCCGACACCATCACCCAGGGGCAGCGCGACGAATGCCATTCCCACGGCCTGTACCGGGTGCTGGTGTGCGTGCATTCGCTGCGCTCCGGCAAGGTGGACCCCGTGGCGCGGCCCAGCGTGAGCCGCCCGGCGCCGGCCATCGTCCGCGTCGATGCGCAGCGAGGCTACTCGCTGCTGGCCTTCCAGACCGGGCTCCCGCTGCTGGTGGAGCAGGCCCGCGAGCTGGGCATGGCCGCCCTGGTGATCCGCAATTGCTTCCACTTCTCCGCGCTGTGGCCGGAGGTGGAAGCCATAGCCGCCCAGGGTCTGGTGGGGATGGCCATGACCCCCAGCCACGCCTGGGTGGCGCCGGAGGGCGGCCGCAGGGGCGTGTTCGGCACCAACCCGCTGGCGTTTTCCTGGCCGCGAGAGGGCCAGGAGCCCTTCGTCTTCGACTTCGCCACCAGCGCCATCGCCCGGGGCGACATCGAGCTGCACGCGCGCCAGGGCAAGCCGATTCCACTGGGTTGGGGCCTGGACGCCGAAGGCCGGCCCAGCACCGATGCCCGGGCCGTGCTGGAGGGCGCCATGCAGACCTTCGGCGGCCACAAGGGCTCGGCCCTGGCGGCGATGATCGAACTCATGGCCGGCGCGCTGATCGGCGACCTGACCAGCGCCGAGTCCCTGGCCTTCGACGGCGGGGCCGGCGCCACGCCCTGCCATGGCGAACTGGTGCTGGCCTTCGACCCGGCGCGCTTCCTCGGCAACGAACTGGACGCCGGACGACAACGGGCCGAGGCGCTGTTCGCCGCCATCACCGGGCAGGGCGCGCGGCTGCCGTCGCAACGCCGCTTCGCCGCCCGCCAGCGCAGCGAGCGGGAGGGCGTCTGGGTCGGCCGGACGCTGCTGGACGACATCCAGCGCCTGATCGACGACCCCCATTCCCCGACCTGACGGAGCAGCCCCATGAAGCGCATCCATGTCATCGATTCCCACACCGGCGGCGAACCCACGCGCCTGGTGATGGACGGCTTTCCCGAACTGGAAGGCAGCACCCTGGCCGAGCAGCGCGACAGCCTGCGCGAGCGGCACGACCACTGGCGCCGCGCCTGCCTGCTGGAACCGCGTGGCAACGACGTGCTGGTGGGCGCGCTGTACCGCCCGCCGGTGTCGCCCGGCGCCACCTGCGGGGTGATCTTCTTCAACAACGCCGGCTACCTCGGCATGTGCGGCCACGGCACCCTCGGCCTGGTGGCGTCCCTCCAGCACCTGGGGCTGATGGCCCCCGGCGAGCACCGCATCGACACGCCGGTGGGCACCGTCAGCGCCACTCTCCATGAGGACGGCCGCGTCACCCTGGGCAACGTGCCGGCCTACCGCTACCGCCGCCAGGTACCGGTGGAGGTGCCCGGGCATGGCGTGGTCCACGGCGACATCGCCTGGGGCGGCAACTGGTTCTTCCTGGTGAACGACCATGGCCAGCGCCTGGACCTGGACAACGTCGAAGCCCTCACCGCGTACACCTGGGCCATGCTGCGGGCCCTGGAGGCCCAGGGCATCCACGGCGAGGGCGGGGCGCTGATCGACCACGTTGAGCTGTTCGCCGAGGACCCCGAGGCCGACAGCCGCAACTTCGTCATGTGCCCCGGCAAGGCCTACGACCGCTCCCCCTGCGGCACCGGCACCAGCGCCAAGCTGGCCTGCCTGGCGGCGGACGGCAAGCTCGCCCCCGGCCAGCGCTGGGTCCAGGCCAGCATCACCGGCAGCCGCTTCGAGGGGCACTACCAGTGGGAAGGCGAGCGCATCCGCCCCTTCATCACCGGCCGTGCCCACCTCACCGCCGACAGCACCCTGCTCATCGACGAGCAGGACCCCTTCGCCTGGGGCATCTGAGCCCCGTTTTCCCGAACCCTGAATCCCTGCTCAAGGAGCGACAACATGAACATCGACATCTTCCGTGGCTGCATCCCCGCCCTCATGACCCCCTGCACCGACGCGCGCCAGCCGGACTACGACGCCCTGGTGGCCAAGGGGCGTGAACTGATCCAGGCCGGCATGAGCGCCGTGGTCTACTGCGGTTCCATGGGCGACTGGCCGTTGCTCAGCGAGGCCCAGCGCCAGGAGGGCGTGGCGCGCCTGGTGAAGGCCGGCGTGCCCACCATCGTCGGCACCGGCGCGGTGAACACCCGCGAGGCGGTGTCCCACGCCGCCCATGCCGCCAAGGTCGGCGCCCATGGCCTGATGGTGATTCCGCGCCTGCTGTCCCGCGCGGCCTCTCCGGCAGCGCAGAAGGCGCATTTCTCCGCCGTGCTCCAGGCGGCGGCGGAGCTGCCCTCGGTCATCTACAACAGCCCCTACTACAGCTTCTCCACCCGCGCCGACCTGTTCTTCGAACTGCGCGGGCAACACCGCAACCTGATCGGCTTCAAGGAGTTCGGCGGCGCCGACGCCATGCGCTACGCCGCCGAGCACATCACCTCCCACGATGACGAGGTGATCCTGATGGCCGGGGTCGACACCCAGGTGTTCCACGGCTACGTCAACTGCAACGCCACCGGCACCATCACCGGCATCGGCAACGTGCTGCCCCGCGAGGTGCTGCAACTGGTGGCGCTGAGCCGCCAGGCCGCCACCGGCGATGCCCG
The DNA here is from genome assembly GCF_002355475.1 of Pseudomonas furukawaii. Taxonomy (NCBI): domain Bacteria; kingdom Pseudomonadati; phylum Pseudomonadota; class Gammaproteobacteria; order Pseudomonadales; family Pseudomonadaceae; genus Metapseudomonas; species Metapseudomonas furukawaii. Next base: position 2,702,078 of record NZ_AP014862.1, read on the forward strand.
CGCACGCCGCCTGGCCCTGGAGCTGAGCGCGGCGCTGGACGTGCTCTCGTCCTTCGACGAGGGCTGCGACCTGGTGCTCTTCTACAAGTACCTGATGGTGCTCAACGGCGACCGCGAGTACCGCCTGCACTTCAACGAGAGCGACGCCCTCAGCGACTCCCAGCGCCGCTATGCCGAGCAGCAGTACGGGCTGTTCCGCCAGTGGTATGCCAACTGGTCGGCCGAGCACAACCTGGCCTGACCGCCGGCCTCGCCCCGCTGCGGAGCCGTCCCGCTCCGCAGTCACCTTTCCCTCGACGCAGGACGCACCATGAACCTGACAGGCAACATGCTGATCGGCCGGCAGGCCGTTACCGGTGATCGCGACGCGATCCGCGCCGTACATCCCGCCACTGGCAATCTCCTCGAACCCGCCTATCCCGGCGGCAGCGAGGCCCAGGTCGCCCAGGCCTGCGCGCTGGCCTGGGCCGCCTTCGACGCCTACCGCGAAACCGCCCCGGAAACCCGGGCAGGCTTCCTCGAGGCCATCGCCGAGGAGATCGAGGCCCTGGGGGATGCCCTGATCGAACGCGCCATGGCCGAAACCGGCCTTCCGCAGCCCCGTATCCAGGGCGAGCGGGGCCGTACCTGCCAGCAGCTCCGGACCTTCGCCCGCACCCTGCGGGCCGGTGAGTGGCTGGACGTGCGTATCGATCCGGCGCTGCCCGAACGCCAGCCCCAGGCACGACCCGACCTGCGCCAGCGGCGGATCCCACTGGGGCCGGTGGCGGTGTTCGGCGCCAGCAACTTTCCCCTGGCTTTCTCCGTGGCCGGCGGTGATACCGCGTCCGCGCTCGCAGCGGGTTGCCCCGTGGTGGTCAAGGCCCACAGCGCTCATCCCGGTACCAGCGAATGGGTGGGCCGCGCCGTGGTGCGCGCGGCCACGCGCTGCCGGATGCCCGAGGGGGTGTTCTCGCTCCTGTTCGGCGCCGGTCGGGAGGTGGGCCTCGCCCTGGTCATCGATCCGCGCATCAAGGCCGTGGGTTTCACCGGCTCGCGCAGCGGCGGCCTGGCCCTGTGTCGCGCGGCCCAGGCGCGTCCCGAACCCATTCCGGTGTACGCGGAGATGAGCTCGATCAATCCGGTATTCCTTTTCTCCAACGCCTTGCAGGCGCGGTTAGAGGTCCTCGCCGAGGGCTACGTCGCGTCCCTGACCCAGGGTGCCGGCCAGTTCTGCACCAACCCGGGCCTGCTGATCGCCCGCGAGGGCGAGGCGCTCGACGCCTTTCTCGCGGCGGCGGCCGGGCACCTGCGGCAGTGCCCCGCGCAGACCATGCTCACGCCCGGCATCTTCCAGGCATTCGCGGTGGGCGTGGACGCGCTGGCCCAGCATCCCCAGGTGCGGCTCCTGGCCGCCGGGCTGCCGGGCGACGGCCCCAACCGCTGCCAGGCCCGGTTGTTCGTCACCGATGCCGAATCCTTCCTGGCCGACCCGGCGCTGCACGGCGAAATCTTCGGCGCGGCCGGACTGGTGGTGCGGTGCCGCGATGAGGGTCAGTTCCGCCAGCTCGCCGAGCGGCTCGAAGGCCAGCTCACCGCGACCCTGCACCTGGAGGATGGCGACCTCGACAGCGCCCGAGCCCTGCTGCCGACCCTGGAGCTCAAGGCTGGCCGCGTGCTGGTCAATGGCTGGCCCACGGGCGTCGAAGTGTGCGACGCCATGGTTCACGGCGGCCCGTTCCCGGCCACTTCGGACACGCGCGCCACCTCGGTCGGCACCGCTGCCATCCACCGCTTCCTGCGGCCGGTCTGCTACCAGGGTTTCCCCGATGGGCTGCTGCCCGCCGCGCTGCGGCAGGCCAATCCCCTGGGCCTCAAGCGGTTGATCGACGGCGAGCGGGAGGCCTGAGCCATGAGCCGTTCCCAGTCTGAACGAACGGCCGAGATCGACGTGGCCGTGGTGGGCGCCGGTGTCATCGGCATGGCCTGTGCGCTGGACCTGGCGCGACAGGGCAAGCGGGTGCAGGTGTTCGACCCGGAAGGACCGGGGCAGGGCGCTTCCTTCGGCAACGCCGGGCACCTGGCCACCGAGCAGGTCTTCCCCATCGCCGACCTGTCGATCCTCAAGCGCCTGCCCGCCATGCTCCTCGATCCCATGGGCCCGCTGCGGCTGGACTGGACCTACCTGCCGCGTGCGATGCCCTGGTTCATCCGCCTGCTGCTCAACCTGCGGCCGGCGCCGTTTCAGCGCACCGTCGCCGGGCTTCGCGCGCTCAACGATGCAAGCCTGGCGGCCTGGCAGCGGCTGCTGCAGTCCATCGGGCATGCCGGCCTGTTGAAGGAGGACGGCTCCCTGCTGGCCTTCGAACGCCCCGAGTCGCGCGAGGCGCTGCTGGCCCTGCAGGCGCGGATGGGCGGGCAGGGCGTGCCGGTGGAGTACTGGGAAGCCGGCGCCGTGCAGGCCGCCGCGCCGCAGTTGAGCGAGCGGATACTCGGTGGGTTGTTCTTTCCCGCCACCGGGCACTTCATCGACCCCCACCGGGTGGTGTGCGCATTGCTGGACGCCGCCGAGGCGCTGGGGGTGGCGTTCCACCGGCAGCGGGTCATCGATGGACAGCTGCTGCCGGACGGCGTCGCACTGCGCCTGGGCAGCGGCAGCGTGCGGGCGCGCCAGGTGCTGATTGCCTGCGGTGCCCACTCCGCGGCGATGACCGAACGGCTCACCGGCACGCGGACGCCACTGGACACCGAGCGCGGCTATCACCTGATGCTGCCCCGGGAGCATGGGCGGCTGCCCTTTGCCGTCACCTCCTTCGAGCGCAAGTTCATCATGACGCCCATGGAGGGCGGCCTGCGCCTGGCCGGCACCGTCGAGTTCGCCGGGCTGGAGAAGCCGGCGAACATGGCGCGCGCCTGGCAGCTCCATCGACTCAGCCAGGGCCTTTTCAGGCACGACCTGGATGCCGAAGCTGCCAGCCCCTGGATGGGCTTTCGACCCTCCTTGCCGGACTCGCTGCCCGTCATCGACCGGGCGTGCGGAGGCCGCGTCCTGCTTGCCTTCGGCCACCAGCACCTGGGGCTGACCCAGGCGGCCATTACCGCCGAGCACATCGGCCGACTGGCCCGGGGACAGGCGGTGGACGGGTTGGACGCCTATCGGCTGGATCGTTTCTGCTGGACATGACGTCGATCGGAGAACCGTCCAGAGCACAGGACGCTTTCCGGAAAGTCGTGGGCTGTGGCCCGCACAAATACGGGTAGCAAGTTTCCAGTCGTCCCCTGTGGGGTGACGGCCCACGTGCCGGTAAGCATGTGACTACAGGAAAGGGGGCGTATGCCAGCTCGCCTTGGCCTGGTGCGCGTCTAGCATGCTCTACCTCGACAGTCACTAAAGGGCGCACAAGGTGTTCAGGTGCATGCGTTATATCCTCTGCACGGTGTTCCTGGTCTCGAGCTACCAGACCTTTGCATGCCAGCTGCGGACCAAGGGCGAGACCCGCCATGTCTTTCCCGCCACGCTCAGTGTGCCCCGCGACTTGCCGGTGGGTGGCGTGATCTACGACACCCAGGGGTGGGTCGGCACGGGGGAGGCCTACGTGAACTGTGGGGGACTGTTCCAGCATTACATGGGGACCGGATTCACATCGACCACCAAGGTGCCCGGCATGAGCGGGGTCTACACCACCAGCCTGGATGGCATCGGCATCAAGGTTGCCTGGGCCAATAGCCTCAAAGATCTCCCCTCGAGCCCCAATGCGGCGGAAATCATGCAGTACCCACGCAACCGCCGTGCGATTGGCGTGAATCACTACACCCCGGCCCAGCGCTGGTGGATACAGTTGATCAAGACCAAGCCCAGCCCGGAAAGCGGCGTGCTTACCGCCGCCCCCGCGAGGATCTACTACGACAACGAGCTGACCAACGAGCTGATCTTCACGCCCAGCATGGTGGTGGTGAATGCCCGCAGTTGCCGTCTGGGTGGCGATGGGGGTGTCGGCAACATCAACGTCAAGCTGGATCCGGCGCCGATCCGCGACTTCACGGGAGTGGGTTCTACCAGCACACCGAAAGCGTTCAGGATCCCGCTGAACTGCGATCCCGAGGTGCGTGTCTCCTACACGATCAGCGGCCTTTATGAGGGAGAGGGCGCCGTGCTGAAGAACACCCAGGGCGCGGGGATGGCCAGGGGCATCGGGGTGCAGTTACTCAAGGCCTATGGCGATGATGGCGCTGTCGTGCTGGGGCGGAAGACGGCATTCGGCAACACGGGAGCGGTGGGCGGCAGCATGCCGATCCCCCTGGTCGCCCGCTACTACCAGATAGAACCGGAGGTGACGCCCGGCGAGATCAATATCCTGGGCTATCTCACCCTCTACTACGAGTAATCCGGACTGCGGGCCGGCAAGCGCCTGCTTGCAGGGCGTCCTGGCCAACCAGCTCACCCCCAGGGTCGGCGTGTTCTGCATCACCTTCCTGCCGCAGTTCATGCCAGCGGGCGCTGGACCGGCGGGCTGGTGGCCTTCGGCGCACTGAGGCGGGGCATCACGGTCCGCTATGGCCGGCATGCGGCTCTGGTATTGGCCTTGGGGGGCGGGCATCCCTAGAGTCGTTGTGGGACCGCGTGTCCGACTATTCCAACAAGACCAGAACGAGCCTCCTTATGCCCAGTTTCCGCCTAAGCGCCATCGCCCTGGCGCTCCTGCTTTCCGGCGGCGCCCATGCCGACCAGCCCGCCGCGCCTAAACCGGCTACCGAGTTCACCCAGTCCCTCAACCAGTCCTGGCTCACGCGCCTGCCGTTCGCCGACCAGGCGGACTTCGAGCATGCCCGCCGTGGCCTGATCGAGCCCTTCGACGGGGTGATCCACAATGCCGAGGGCAAGCCGGTGTGGGACCGCACCGCCTACAACTTCCTCGACGGCAACCAGGCACCGGCCAGCGTGAATCCCAGCCTCTGGCGCATCGGCCAGTTGAACAACATCGCCGGCCTGTTCCAGGTGCGCGAGCGGATCTACCAGGTGCGCGGGCTGGACCTGTCGAACATGACCATCATCGAGGGCGACAGCGGACTGATCCTGATCGACCCGCTGATCAGCACCGAAACGGCCCGTGCCGGACTGGAGAGCTACTACCGCCACCGCCCGCGCAAGCCAGTGCTGGCGGTGATCTACAGCCATTCCCACGTGGACCATTTCGGGGGCGTGCGGGGGGTGATCGACGAGGCGGACGTGAAGGCCGGCAAGGTCCGGGTGATCGCCCCGGAAGGCTTCTACGAGCACGCCGTCAGCGAAAACGTGCTGGCGGGGCCGGCGATGATGCGCCGCGCCCAGTACATGTACGGCTCGTTGCTGCCCCGGGGCGAGCGGGGCCAGGTGGACGCCGGGCTGGGCAAGAGCACCCCGGTCAACGCCACGGTGACCCTGATCGCGCCGACCCAACTGATCGCCAAGCCGCTGGAGAGGCACAGCCTCGATGGCGTGGAGATCGAGTTCCAGCTCACCCCCGGCACCGAGGCGCCGGCGGAGATGAACCTGTACTTCCCGCAGTTCAAGACCCTGTGCATGGCCGAGAACGCGACCCACACCCAGCACAACGTGCTCACCCTGCGTGGCGCGCTGGTGCGCGATGCCAAGGTCTGGGCCCACTACCTGGACGAGGCGCTGGTGCGCTACGGCGACCAGGCCGAGGTGCTCTTCGCCCAGCACCACTGGCCGACCTGGGGCGGCGCGGAAATCCGCGAGTACCTGGCGGACCAGCGCGATATGTACGCCTTCCTCGACAGCCAGACCCTGCGGCTGATCAACCAGGGCCTCGGCCCCACCGAGATCGCCGCGCAACTGACGTCCTTGCCGCCGCGCCTGGCGGGCAAGTGGTACAGCCGCGACTACTACGGCTCCCTCAGCCATAACGTGCGGGCCGTCTACCAGCGCTACATGGGCTTCTACGACGGCAATCCGGCCAACCTCGACCCGCTGCCGCCGGAAGCGGCCGGCAAACGCTACGTCGAGGCCATGGGCGGCGCCGAGGCCGTGCTGGCCAGCGCGCGCAAGGCCTTCGCCACCGGGGAGTACCGCTGGGCGGCGCAACTGCTCAACCACCTGGTCTTCGCCGAACCCGCCAACCAGGCGGCGCGCCAGCTGCAGGCCGACACCCTGGAGCAGCTGGGTTACCAGAGCGAGAACGCCACCTGGCGCAACATCTACTTGAGCGGCGCCCAGGAACTGCGCCAGGGCGTGACCCGGGCGGGTGGCCGCAACGGCGCCCCGGACCTGGTCCGTGCGCTGACGCCCAGCATGTTCTTCGACTACCTGGCGGTGCGCATCGATGCCATGAAGGCCGCCGGGGAGGACCTGCGCATCAACTGGCGCTTCAGCGACCTGGGCGAGGACTACGCCCTGACGGTGCGCAACGGCGTGCTCACCTACCGCAAGGGCATGCGCCACCCCGAGGCCGAGGTGGACCTGAGCATGACCAAGGCCCTGCTGGATCGGATCGCCCTGAAGGAAACCGGATTCCTCAAGGAAGCCACCCTGGGCGGCATCGAGTTCGAGTCGGGGCGGATCAGCCTGCTCAAGCTCCTGGGCGGCCTGGACGAGGCCAATCCGCAGTTCAACCTCGTCGAGCCATAAGGCGCGGCGCCCTCCAACCTGTCGTGCCCCAGGGCACCACTGCCCGAGAATAGGCGTACCGACTCATCAGTTTGTCTGGGGCTCCTGTCGAGCCCCACATTCTTCCAAACGGCCCCAAAAAACGTCAGAGAGGCGCATGACAGGCCACGACAAGGTAAGCGGTCGGTAAAAATCGTCCAGCACTCAGACGTTTCGAGCGCCTTTCCAGATTCCTCTGATTTCCCCACCCAAGCGTTATCGGCCTAGATAACCGCCGTCCCGCCGGCATCTCGCTCCCAGCGCCGAAGCCGGCGGTTGCTGTTGCCGTCCCCACGGCACACCCAAGGCACGAAGTGGAATTCACCGCTGCCGTTCGGCGCTCAAGCCGCTTGTGACCATGAATTCCAGCTCGATCGAACCCATCCGCGCTCCCGTCCGGGAGCCATCTGGAGTGGTCATGGCATCCAACAGCTTCCAGTGCGATTCCCCCCTGGCGAGGCCTGAACATGCTCGCTGAAATCCGCCCCTTCTTCGGCCTGAACCTGCCCCCCGCGCAACCCCTGCGCACCCCGCACGGCATGAAGACCGGCTATCGCCGCCTCTCCGGCTCCAACGACGAAGCCCGTTACCCACTCACCCTGGAGCCGCGCCTGGCCCTGCTCGGACGGGGCCGCCAGTACCGCATCTACCAGCACCTCTCGGTGCCCGAGATCGTCGAGCAGAGCCACTGTCAGCAATCGCCCCGACCAATGAACAGTAATTCCGCCTGGGCAGCCTCAGCGATGCCCAGCAATTGCTTGGACTGGCAAGAGAGCGAATGCCGGAAAACACGCAGGTGCAATGGTTCGACGCCTGCTCCCACCTGGCTCGCTAAGCAGAACAGGAAGGCTATTTCGGAGGCTTGGAAGCTAATTCAAGTCAGGGATTCAAGTTACTTGGCCAAGGATGAATATAGGCGTGGGTTTATTGATTTTGAGAATGGAAGCCTTTTTCAGAAGGCAGCTTTCATTTGCAACTGGAATATCTATGCAAGGGATTGGAAATGAGGGCTGCGTGTGAACCAAAGTGGTTGCTGGGGGTGTTTTTCTTAAGTTTGGCGGGTTGTTCGCTAGGGGAGTCTGAATATCTGGGAGGGGACTTGTGGGCGGTCAACCATACCTCTGCCGCTATCAATCACTTTTCGGTAAACGGTTATGGCGGAGGTAATGCGAGCCCTTACGGATACGGAGGCGGCGCCTGCTGCGTGATGCTGCCCCGCGAATGGCGGCCGGGTTTGATGATGAAGGTTGAGTGGGAAACCGATCCGAATCCTGATGCGCGGCTACCACCATTGGGTACTGATGAGTACTCCGCGGCCTACGCCAAGCACGCTGCTAATTATCAACAACACATCACCAGCGTTCCCTTGCCACCCTATGAACAAGGCCTATGCGCTCTGGAAGTGCATTTCTTGCCTTGCCACCAAGTCAAGCTCACCACGGCTTGCTGGGGTTACGGTTCGCCTAAAAATCCAATCAAGGAACCTCTGGAAATGAAGGAGCCTGCGGTATGTCCGGAGTAATAGTTCATAAGGTGGTTGTTCCGGAAATAAATGAAGTCCCCTGGCATCAGGCGGTTTTCATTTGTCACTGGAATATCCCTGCGAGGGATTGGAGATGAGGGCTGCGTGTGAGCTCAAGTGGTTATGGGGGGTGTTGTTCTTAAGTTTGGCGGGTTGTTCGCTAGGGGAGTCTGAATATCTGGGAGGGGACTTGTGGGCGGTCAACCATACCTCTGCCGCTATCAATCACTTTTCGGTAAACGGTTATGGCGGAGGTAATGCGAGCCCTTACGGATACGGAGGCGGCGCCTGCTGCGTGATGCTGCCCCGCGAATGGCGACCGGGTTTGATGATGAAGGTTGAGTGGGAAACCGATCCTGATCCTTATGCCAAGTCACCGCCATTAGGTACTGATGAGTTTCGTAAGTTTATGGTCAAGCACAAGGCTAACTACGAGCATCACACCGCCAGCGTTCCCTTGCCACCCTATGAAGAAGAGGGCCTGTGTGCGCTGGAGGTGCATTTTTTTCCCTGCCATCAGGTCAAGGTCACGACTTCATGTTGGCGCTACCCCTCGCCCAATAGCCCGATCAAGGAACCTCTGGAAATGAAGGAGCCTGCCGAATGTCCGAAGTGAACACTCATGCCTGGGCACATGTCCCGGCGGTTTTCCCCTTGGCGGGGCGTTTGCCCGGTAATCCAAGCGCAGTACGCGCCAACCACCGCAAGCAGGTGGCCGAGGAGCTGGCCCATCGCCGGTGCCTGAATGCCGCCCAGGGAGGGCCGGGGGCCTCCACCTGCGCCCATAGCCTGCATATCAGCCTGTTCTTCGATGGCACCAACAACAACGAGGAATATGACACCCGCAAGGCGAAGCCTCCGCACCCCACCAATATCGCCTGTCTTTACCATGCCTCGTTGCTGGAGCAGGACTGCGGCTACTTCCGTTACTACATCCCTGGCGTGGGCACGCCTTTTCCGGAAATCGGCGAGCTGGAGTTCGGCACAAGAGGAATGGCGTTCGGCTTTCGTGGGGAGGACCGCATCAACTGGGGCCTGCTGCGATTGGCCGATGCCTTGATGTTTGCACTGAACGACAAGAAGGGGCTCAAGCTGCCGCAAGCCCAGGCCCAACTGAAGAAGATGGCCACTGCCTGGCCATTGACCGGCCTGGGTCGCGCCTGCCGGCGTGCGGCGATGATGGAGTTGCTCGAGCCGCTGCGCCAGCGGGTGGGCAAGGCCCAGCCGACGGTGGTGGCGATCAAGCTGTTCGTCTACGGTTTTTCCCGTGGGGCGGCGGAGGCGCGCACCTTCGTCACCTGGCTCAGCGAGCTGTTCGATACGCCCGAGGGGGCGGACCAGCCGGAGCGGAGCCTGCTGGGCATTCCGCTGCGCATCGAGTTCCTCGGCCTGATGGACACCGTGGCTTCGGTGGGCAGTGCCCATGCCGCGCCCTTCGCCTCCGGGCATATGGACTGGGCCGACGGCAACTTGCCCTTGCCCTGCGCCGAGCGCTTTCCAGGGTGGATCAAGGACTGCCGGCATTTCGTCGCCGCCCACGAGCAGCGCCTGTGCTTCCCGCTGGACTCGATCCGCACCGAAGCGGGGCACTACCCACCCTATGCCCGTGAAGTGCTCTACCCCGGCGTGCACTCGGACGTGGGGGGCGGCTACCCGCCGGGCGCCCAGGGCAAGGCCCGGGATGGGCAGGCCGAGCTGCTCTCGCAGATTGCCCTGCATGATCTCTATGCCGCGGCCTTCGCTGCGGGAGCCCCCTTGGCGGTGCCGGAAGCGGTGGTGCCGGAGGAGCTGAGGCAGATAAAGCCGGCACGACAGATGTCGCTCGAAACTAAAGAAGAGTTCGATATCACACCGGGTCTAGTCCACCGCTTCAACGCCTGGCGTAGCGCCACCCTGGGCCTGTCGGAGGCGACGCCCGCCGAGTCCTCTAGCCACGAACCGCAGCAGGCCGGGCAGGACCTGGACACCCTGATGGCCGAGCAGTTGGCCTGGCTCACCGGCTGGCGTATCGAGCGCTTCGCCCGGGGCAGCTATGCCAGCCGGCCTTTCTACGGCGAGGCCAGGCAAACCAGTGCGGAGGAGCAGGTGCAGGAGCGGGAGGCCCTCGCGGCGCGCAGGGATGAGCTTCGAAAGAAACGCCAGGCTGCCCGTGGCAATCCCGATGTGAGGCTCGTAGACGAGCCGGACTACGAGCCGGTGCTGGACCGGCAGCAGATCCGCGAGGCCGCCACCGAGTTCGAGCATGACTATACGGAGCGCTGGCGCGAGCAGACCGGCCTCGGCGGCTTCCTGCTCGATGTGTTGGTGGGCGATACGGTGTTGCTGCTCAATGACGACGATGAGCTCGCCGAGTTCCAACGGCTCAAGGCGGAGGGCGAGGCGCGGGCGCGGGAGCTGTTCGCGGAGCCCTTCAAAGGCCGTTTCGAGCTCACCGACCACCCCGCACGGGCGGCGCTGGTGGCGCTGTTCGACGATCAGGTGCATGACTCGCGTGCCTGGTTCCTGCACAGCACGATCGGTGCGCGGGAGATGTGGGGCGACTATTTCCGCTATCGCATGGTGTATTTCGGCACACAGACCAACAAGCGCGTCACACCGGTCGTGATCGCCGGGCGTGTCGTCGGCGTCGCGGTGTTGCTGGGCGGCGCCTACGCCATTCGCAAGCATGGCTGGACGGGACTGGCCGGCACCCTGGCGGCGGGGAGCATCGGCTACCAGGTGATCAACACCGTCAGCGGCAAGCCGGTGCCTTTCCTACCGGGAGCGGAGAAGATTCTCCAGCCGACCCGCGCCATCGGCCAGGTGGTGGCGGAGCAGCGACAGGCCCTGCTTGCCGCAGAAGAAGAGCAGCGCATGCAGACCATGCTGGACTACCTGCGCAAGACCGGTGGGCTGGTCGAGCAGGCCAAGGCGGTGCTGCCATGAAACCCCTGGTGCGTCCTCTAGCCCTGGACCAGCAGTAGGCTGCGGGCTGGGACGCTCAGCCGGAGCAGGGGGCGGTTGGCCAGGATCTCCCACTGAGCGGCGACATCCGGCTGGGATTACGTCTCTAGAGGGTCGCCAGCGCCTTGGCCATGCCGATCAGCGCCATCACCACCAGGGCGACGCTGGTGCCGAGGATCTGCAGCGGCCGCGAGTCGCCGCTTTCGTTTCGCAGCATGGCCAGGCTCAAGCGGTAGCGTCCTCCCTGGCTGATCCACAGCAGGCCGGCGGTGAGCAGTGCGAGGCCCATCAGTACCGGCGATTGGCCGCGCAGCGCCAGGCAGGCGATCACCACCAGGGCAATCTGGGTACGGCGCCAGGCCAGTTCCGTGCGCTCGGCCTGCAGGCCGGGGTCGGTGAGGGGCTGGGGCATTTCAGTTGGGCCAGAACAGGCCGGCGAGGATGAAGGCGGCCAGGCAGCAGCCCATCGCCAGCAGCGGGACCAGCGTCGGCAGGGGCAGGGCGCGGCCGTGACGCAGGGCACGCTCCACCGACAGCCAGCGCAACCCCGCGCCCGCGCTGACCAGCAGGCTCAGGCTGAGCAGGCTGAGGGTGATGCCCAGGCGCATGGAGGGTTCGAACGCATCGCCGGCGAAGGTCTCCACGGCGATGCCGCCGCCCAGCAGGGCCAGCGAGGTGCGTATCCAGGCCAGGAAGGTGCGTTCGTTGGCCAGGGTGAAACGGGGGTCGGGCTCGTTGCCGCCAAGCAGGCGCTGGCCCAGCGTTTTGCGGGGGGTAGGCGTATCCATGGTGACTCGACGATTGGGGAAACCGCCGGCCGGACGGCGCGGCGGTGAGGCAGTGTATCAGCGCAGGCCCTTGCTGCGCAGGGCTCCGGGCGAATAGTCGGAGGCGCTGGCCTGGTAGCTGAAGTCGAAGGGATTGCGCTGCTCGCTGGTCAGGCCGGAGGCCAGGTATCGGCCGTTGTTCAGGTCGTAGGTGATCTCCATGGCGTTGACCGCCGCCTGGCCGGTGAAGTGGTAGAAGCTGTGGGCCTCGCCGACGCGCCAGAGCTCGCCACGGTTGTCGTAGTGATCGGCCTCGAGGATGGCCCAGGTGTCTTCGTCGACGAAGTAGTGGCGCTTGCTGTAGATGTGGCGCATGCCGGGCTTGAGGGTGGCGACCACCTCCCAGACGCGATGCAGTTCGTAGCGGGTGGCGTCCGGGTTGATATGGCCAGGCAGCAGCAGGCTGTCGTAGCTCAGGTCCGGTGAGGCCAGGCGGTAGCTGTTGTAGGGCACGTAGAGGGTCCTCTTGCCCACCAGCTTCCAGTCATAGCGGTCGGGTGCGCCGTTGAACATGTCGCGACTGTCGGCGGTGCGCAGGCCGGCGGTGGTGGGGCCGGCGGTGTCGTAGGCGAGGGTCGGCGCGCGTCTCACCCGGCGCTGGCCGGCGCTGTAGACCCAGGACAGGCGCGGCTCGGCGACCTGGTCCAGGGTCTCGTGCACCAGCACCACTTCACCCACCATGCGCGACGGCGCGGTGAGCAGGTGGCTGTAGTAGTAGAGGATGTTGCGCGCCTGGTCCGGTGCCATGCCCTTCACGGCGTCGCGCCGGGTGAAGTACTGCTGGGTGGTCATGACGGTGTAGGCGCCGTCCTTCTGGGGGGCGGCGCTGTCGGTGGTCAGTCGGAAGCTGGGATTGCGATTGCGGGTCAGGTGATTCCACAGCACTTCCAGGCCGTTCCGGGAAATCGGGAAGGCGAGGGTGCCGGCGAAGCCTTCCACGCCGTTGCCATCGTTCACCAGGTGGGCGCTGACGGCGTTGCGTGCGGCGGATTCGCGCACCGCGTCGGGCACCGCTACCGGGCGATGGCTGGGGTAGACGGGCAGGCGGAAGCTGGCGGGGAAGCGTTCAAGCAGGGCGATCTGCCCGGGGCTCAACTGCTCCTGATACTGCGTGTAGTTGCTGGCATCGATGGTGAACAGGGGCTTCTCGCCGGCGAAGGGGTCCACCGGCGTGCCATTGGCCGACAGCTTGGGCGCGGCCGGTTTGAGGCCGCCATCCCAGGCGGGAATGCGGCCGTCGGGGCTGCCGGCACGTTCGGCGCCGATGGGGGTGAGGCCGGCGTTGAGCGCTGCGGCTTCTTCCGGGGATACCGCCGCCAGGCACTGGCCGGACAGCAACAGGGTGCAGAAGAGCGCGCCGCCACGCAGCAGGCTAGGGGTGTTGTTCATGAGGAACTCCGCTTAGAAGGTGACGCCCAGGCTGATGGACAGGTAGTCGCGGTCGCCGCGCGTGCCATAGTCGCCGTCGATGTAGTCGGTGTACGCCAGGCTGGCGTTGTAGGTGTTGTTGAAGGAGGCGTCGAGGCCGACGCTGATGGCCTTCGAGCCTTCGCTGAAGGCCGAGCCCTCGCCGGGGCCGTTGCCGTCCACGTCGTGCTGCCACGAGAGGTTGGGGCGCAGGTCGATGCCTGCGATGGCGTTGGGGTAGCTCAGGTTGGCGCGCATCCGGTAGCCCCAGGAGAAGCGTGTGAGAAAGCCCTTGTCATTGCAGTGCTCCGGCGTCCTGGACAGGGTGGCACAGGCGCCGCTGGCGAGGATGCCGCTGCCATAGGTGCCGCTGCGGCCGTAGCGCGGACCGAAGGTGCCTTCCAGGCCGCCGACCCAGGTGCCGCCCACCTCGCCCACGACCACCAGCTGGTCCGCGCCCAGCACCTGGGCGAAGGAATGGGTGGCGGTGACCTGGGCCTGGGTGACTTCCTTGCGCCGGTAGCCGTTGAACAGGGTGCTGTCGGTGTCGGGGCGGATGTCCCCGGCCACCAGCGGTGAACGCGCCGGACTGTTCAGCAGCGACTGGATGATGTCGGTCCCATTGAGCTGGATCGGCAGGTTCGGCCGGTAGCTGATCTCGCCCTGCAGGGCGGTGCCGGTGGCCAGGTTGGTGGAGAAGGACAGGCCGTAGAGGCGGATGTCTTCCGGGTACTGGGCCAGGTACTGGGAGGTACCCAGGCGCAAGGCGCCAGCCAGGCTCTGGCCGTTGGCGCTGCCGAGGAAGGCGCGGCAGTTGGCCAGGGGCACGCCCAGGTTCGCGCAGAGCGACGGCGCGAAGTCGGTGTTGCCGTAGTAGGGGCTGCTGACGGTGCCCAGGTAGGGCAGGCGGCTGTGGTAGTTGGCCACGTAGGCGCCGAATTCGGTATCCAGGCTGGCGGCGAACCAGCGCAGGGACAGGCCCCACTGGCCACCGTTTCGGGCGTCCGCGTCGCCGGTCCGGGGGATGCGGATGCCTTCGTCGGTGAGGTTGACGCCGAAGGGCGTCAGGCCTGCGACCGCCGCGGGATTGCCGGTCAGCACGCTGCCCACGTCCAGGCCATCGCAGCCGTCGGCGAGGAAGTCGTTGCTGGAGAAGAAGGTGCCGCAGTTGTCCAACTGCGTCTGTTCCCAATCCAGTTGGTAGAAGAAGTCGCCGGAGAGGGACTCGCTGAGGTTCTGCGAGACGTAGAACATGTTCACCGGCACCAGCCCTTCCTTCACCTCGGAACCCGGACGGCGCAGCGCCGAGAGGTTGAAGGGGTTGACCACGTTGAGGCCGCCCTGGATGAAGGTGCTCTCGCCCCAGTTCACCACCTGCTTGCCCAGGCGCACGGAGCCCGGCTGGTCGGCAATGGCGTAGTTGTAATAGACGAAGGCATCCAGCAATTCGGTGCCGGCGGACTTCGCCGAGCGCTTGCGGTTGTTGTCCTCCACATCCTTGAAGCGCTGATCGCGGTCGCGCAGGACATAGTCGTACCAGTAGCTGCCCCGCAGGAAGATACCGATATCGCCCTGGCTCAGTTGCAGGTCATGGGTGCCCTTGAAGAGGCCGGAGAAGGCGTCGCCTGAACGGAAGTTGCGCCGGCCATCATCGCTGGTCGCGCTGTTCAGCTGCTTGGGATCGGGGTTGGCGGTGGAGAGGCTGGTGCCGATGGATAGCGACGAATCCAGCTGGCCCTCGATTCCGCCAAGTTGGAAATTGACCGCCAGTGCATGACTTGCCAGGCAACTCAGGGGCAATAGTAGAAATGGCGGGCGAATAATGCCGCGCATATTGAATCTCATCACTCGTTATCCTCTTTGTTTTTGAGTGAGAACCAGGTTCAAGGCGCAGGCACAATAAGTTCAGGTATATCCAGGCAATAGCAATCCCGGCCGCTTGAGCGACATATCGACACTATTCGGCAGAATGGAAGTCGACCCGGAAACAGGGTGCTGGATGCCCGTTACTTATTGTTCTGCGTAATGGGGTGAAGTTGCGGATACTCCCTTCTAACTGCTGTTTCAGCGATACTAGGGGCGCCCCGGAATGCCCACAAATAGTGTCTTCCGATAGTTGCCATATCACTTCGGCATAGCCAGCGAGATCCCCATGACCCTCAAGCAGCTCCGCTACCTGATCGCCATCGCCGAAGCGGGAAGCTTCTCCGCCGCCGCGCGCCGCTCCTTCATTGCGCAACCGGCGCTGAGCCGACAGATCGGCCTGCTGGAAAGCGAGCTGGAGATTCAGTTGCTGGAGCGCCAGCACGATGGCGTAGCGTTGACCGACGCGGGACGACGGCTCTACGAAGTGGCGCGTTCGGTGGTGCAGAAGCTGGACTCGGTGAAGGACGAGCTGACCTCCACGCGGGGCGACCCGCGCGGGCATGTGTCCATCTCGATTCCGGCCAGCGCCTCGGCGCTGCTGCTGCCGGAAATCATCTCGCGGGCCACGGAGAAGTTCCCCGGCATCACCCTGACGGTGTGCGACGGCCTGACCCGCGAAGGGGGACAGGCCATCGAACTGGGCAAGGTGGATTTCGGCGTGGTGCCCAATGCCGAGGAACTGGAGCACGTGGCGGCCGAGCCCATCTTCACCGAGGACCTCTATTGGGTGGGGGCGGCCAGCGAGGCGGAGAAGGACGCGCCCATCACCCTGGCGGAGGCCGCCGCCACGCGCCTGGTGGTGGCGCCACGGGCGCTGCACCTGCGGCGTCGCATCGAGCAGGCGGCGATGGAGGCGGGGGTCACGCTGAATGTGGCCTATGAGCAGCAGTCAGCGCCGGGGATCGCCAGCCTGGTGCGCAGCGGGCTGGCGGCGACCATCTGCAACTGGCCGCCACTGATGGAACTGTTCGAGCCCACCGCCGCCCGGCTGGTGGTGGAGCCACGCATTACCCGCACGGTGTCCATCGCCCACTCGGTCCACAAGCCGCTGTCGTTCGCGGCCTCCTGCATGCATGACCTGGTGCGCTCGATCCTGCTGGACGCGGTGCGGGAGGACCGCTGGCGCGGCAGCCTGATCGAGCGGAGTGTGGAGGAGGGGGCTCAGGCCCTGGAGGCGAGCGCCGGCGTTTCGTCCTGAGCCAGGCGTTGGCGGGAGCGTTGCGGATCCATGGTCACCAGTCCGAGCAGTCCGGCCACCACCATCACGATGCCGCAAGCCAGGAAGCCCTGGGCATAACCCTCGGGGTGCCCCGCGCCAGCGCCGTGGACCAGCAGTCCGGTGACCACCGGCGCCGAGAGCCCGGCCAGGGACGCCACCGCGTTGCCGATGGCGAGGATGCCGCCACGCTGGCTGCTGGGGGTGAACTCGGCCAGCATCGCCGGCCCCACCGAGTACATCACCAGGGCCAGGCCGCCGCTCAGGGTGAGGGCGATGATGCGGGTGACGACCGACAGCTCGGTGAGCATCAGCGAGGCGGAGAACAGCCCGCCGGCCATCAGGCACACCGACACGAAGGCGCCCCGGGCCAGGCGCGATGGCAGGCCCCGGCGCAACAGGCGCTGGGACAGCCAGGCCATGAACAGGCTGAGGGGCGTGGTCACCAGGACGAAGAGGACGAACATCCGGCCGGTGTTCAGCGGGTCGATGCCCAGGCCGATTTCCAGGTAGCTGGGCACCCAGGTCAGGGTCAGTGCCAGGGACCAGTTGGCGGCGAAATGGCAGGCGTAGTTGCCCAGCACGCTGCCATCGGTGAGCAGGCGACGGTAGGGCACGCGGTGGGCGTCCGGGGCGACCTGGCCGGATCGCAGGTTGTCGAGGGTGCCTTCGCGGCCCAGCAACCACCAGAGCACGCACCAGACCAGGCCGATGGCCGCCAGCACGACGAAGTTGGTGCGCCAGCCGTAATGCAGGCTGATCCAGGGAATCATGGCGCCGGCCACCAGCAGGCCCATGGCGCTGCCGGAATGCAGCAGGGCCACCGGCAGGCTGCGGCGGTTGTCGGGGAACCACTTGTAGAGGGCGTGGGTGGCCACCGGCGACGCGGGACCCTCGCCGATGCCCAGCAGCACGCGGCAGGCGACGATCATCCACAGCGAGCTGGCGAACAGCATGGGCAACTGGATCAGCGCCCAGAACAGGCCCATGCCCAGCAGCAGGCTGCGGGTGGGTCGGCGGTTGGCGAGGAAGCCGCCGACCACGGCGGACACGGCGAACAGCCAGTGCAGCGCGCCGCCGATCAGGCCGAATTCGGTGGGGGTGAGGTCCAGTTCCTGGGTCATGGGAACGGCGACCAGGCCGATCACCACCTTGTCGAGGAAGTTGACCAGCATCATGAAGGCCAGCAGGACCGCGATGGTCCAGGCGCTGGCCGGGCGGAAGGCAGTGTCGTCTTGGGTCATGGGAATGCTCTTGTTGTCGTTATCGAAGACCCGTCCGGCTTCCCTCGCCGGACGGGCACTGGGGCGTCGGGAGCCCCTCAGTCCGGCATCAGGATGCCTTTGGCGATGGTGTTGCGCTGGATCTCGCTGGTGCCGGTCAGGATGCGCATCATGCGGGTGGCGCGGAACAGCCATTCGACGGGATGCCCCGCCACCAGGCCGGACCCGCCGTGGATCTGCACGGCCCGATCCGCGATGCGGAAGGCGGTTTCCGAGGCGTAGAGCTTGCACATGGACGCCTGCACCTTGATGTCGCCGCCCGCATCGTTGCTGAGCGCCGTGGCGAACATCATGCTGCGCGCGGCGTGGAGCTCGGTGGCCATGTCCGCGAGCATGTGGTTGATGGACTGGAACATCGCGATGGGCTGGCCGAACTGCTTGCGCGTGCGGGCATGTTCGATCGACAGGTTCAGCGCCAGGCCCGCCATGCCGAGCATGGTGGGACAGTGCAGCAGGCGGTTGAGGGTGATGCGACCCATGGCCAGCTTGAAGCCGGCGCCCTCGTCGCCGAGGCGGTTCTCCACCGGCACCCGGACGTCGTCCAGGATGATGTTGCCGTGGGCGCCGCCGCCGGACATCACCGAGTAGTCGCTTTCCACCCGCACGCCTTCGCTGTGCAGGTCAATGAAGAACGCCGAGATGCCCTGCGGACCGCGACCCGGACCGGTCACCGCCAGCAGAATGGCCAGGTCGGCGTAGGGCGCGCCGGAAATGTAGCGTTTGGCTCCGTTCAGCAGATAGTGGTCGCCGTCGCGGCGGGCCTCGGTGCGGATGGCGGTGGCGTCGGAGCCGGCTTCCGCCTCGGTCAGGGCGAAACAGACGGATTTTTCCGCCTGGCACACCGGACGCAGGAAGGCCTCCACCTGATGCTCGCTGGCCACGCGGAACAGGTGGCCGATGCGGGGCGGGCCGGAGAGCTCGCCCAGCACGTGGGGCGCCAGCGGCGAGCCGGTCAGCACGGCCGCTTCCTTCACCGCGCAGAGCTCGGCGACGCTGAGTCCGGCGCCACCCAGGTGCTCCGGCAGCAGGGCGTTGTAGAAGCCCAGCTCGCAGGAGCGCTTCCAGATGTCCCGCAGCAGGGGACGGGCGATCGGCTGGCCCCAGACGATGCCTTCGCGCTGCACCAGCGGGTCGAGTTCGTCGCGGACGAATGCGTTGATGCCGTCGATGATGGTGCGGGCCTTGTCGCTTGGCTTGAGCATGTGCCTGTCTCCCTCAGATCCGTCGTTCGCTGTTCTGCCAGTACGCTTCGCGGATCAGGCGGCGCACGACCTTGCCGTTGGGGTTCTTCGGCAGTTCCTTGACGAAGTCCACTGCGCGGGGCTTCTTGAAGCCCGCGAGGGAACGCCCGCAGTGTTCGATGATGGCGTCGGCGCTGAGGCTTTCACCCGGCTTGAGCACCACCACGGCGCGCACCGCTTCGCCCCATTGCTCGTCCGGCACGCCCACCACAGCGGCCTCGAAGACCTGGGGCAGGCTGTAGAGCACCTGCTCCACCTCGGTGGGGTAGATGTTGAAGCCACCGGAAATGATCATTTCCTTCTTGCGGTCGACGATGAACAGGTACCCGCGTTCGTCCACCCTGGCCAGGTCGCCGGTGAGGTAGTAGCCGTCGCGCATCACCTCGGCGGTCAGCTCCGGGGCCTGCCAGTAGCCCTTCATGATGTCCGGGCCCTTGACCACGATCTCGCCGACTTCGCCGGGGCGCACGTCCTCGAAGTCCTCGTTCACCACCCGCAGGTCGGTCTCGAAGTAGCAGCGGCCGCAGGAGGCCAGGCGGCTGTGGTCGTCGCCTTCGATCAGGTGGTCCTGCTCGGTGAGCACCGTCACCAGGGAGCAGGTTTCCCCGGCGCCGTAGCCCTGGGCGAGGATGGGGCCGAACACCTCGATGGCGCGCTTGACCAGGGCCGGCGCCATGGGCGCGGCGCCGTACATCACCAGGCGCAGGCTGGAGAGGTCGTAGCGCTCGACCTCCGGCACGTTGACCAGGCGGTTGATCATGGCCGGCACCAGGAACAGGCGAGTGACCCGCTCGCGCTGGATGGTTTCCAGCAGCAGGCGGTCGTCGTAGCGGTCCAGCAGCAGGTTGCAGGCGCCCACCGCCAGCAGCGGCATGATCTGCATGCCGCTGGCATGGGTGATGGGGCCGACGTGGGCCATGATGTCGCCGGGTGCCGCCCGGCGGGTGGGGCTGGCGATGCTCTTGCGGATCAGCGCCTTGCGGTTGCCGAAGCTGAGCATGGCGGCCTTGAGCACGCCGGAGCTGCCGGAGGTGTAGTGCAGCACCGCCAGCTCGTCGTCGTCGGGGTCGCAGTTCACCGGTGCCTCGCTGCCTCGTGCCAGCACCTCGGGGTAGCGGATGTCGGCGCTTTCCTCGTCGAGGGAGATGATCCAGCGCAGCTGCGGGACCTCGCCCCGGCGGGCCTGGAGGGCGGCGGCGAAGCGGCCATCGGTCACCACCGCCTGGCTCCGTGAGTCTTCCAGCACCTGGACGACCTCGTCCAGGGAGAGGCGGGCGTTGATCGGCACCTTGACCATGCCGGCCTTGTAGAAGGCGACTTCGGCCTCCACCAGTTCGACGCGGTTGAAGGCGAGTATCGCCACATGGGCGCCGCGCGCCAGGCCGAGGGCCTGGAGGCCGGATGCCAGGCGGTTGGTGCGGGCCTCCAATTGCGCGAAGGTGATCCGCTGGCGGCTGTCGACAACGGCTTCATGGTCGGGCCAGTAGAGCGCGCTCCGACTGATGATCTTTCCTAGGTTCATTTATTGTTCTCATCGGCAGGACAACTGCGCCGATGCTAGCCAAGCGAACTTCGCGGCAACTAATACAACAGTACGATGCAGGCCATAGCGATATGGAATAGCCGCAATCCCTCGGGGCAGACGCAGCAAGCAGCCCTTGTCCAAGGGCATGAGGGGCCTTGGCCGTGTCCGCTCATCGGCTTTTTCCGGCGCTCGACGCCGCCGGAGGGGCCTCGAGGTGGTTGAGGGCGCGGGTTTTGTTGTTGAATCAGCCGGCACGCCAGGGTGTCGGAACACGGAGCGGTTTCCCGGTAAGTCAATGAGTGAGAACAAGAAGAACAACGATTCAAGCAGTATCTGGCATCCCATCCAGGGGCCGCTCGGGGCGGGGCTGACGCTGGGGGCGCTGGTGTTCATGGGCAGCCTGCTGGGCATCCTGACCCGGATGGAGAACCATCTGGCGTCGTTCTGGCTGGCCAACGCCATCATGGCGGGTGTCCTGCTGCGGATCCCGGCGTCCTCGACCCTGTTTGGCTGGCTGGTGGCGACGCTCGGCTTTCTTTCCGCCGACCTGATCACCGGCTCCTATCCGCTGAAGGCCGGCTTACTGACGCTCGCCAACCTGGTCGGGGTGGCGGCCATTCGCGCGGCGTACCTTCGGCTTACCCGGGGGCTCATCGGCATTCACCAACCCCTGGCGGTGCTCCATCTGGCCTGCGCTTGCGCCTGTGGCGCGGCGGCTTCCGGCATGGTCGGAGGGCTGATCAATCCGGTGCTGTTCGATGACGGTGTGCTGATTGGCTACCTCTTCTGGTTCGTGACCGAGTTCGCCAACTACATCGGCATCCTGCCGGTGCTGCTCACGGCTCCGGCCTTGCCGGACCTGTGTCGGCGTGTGGTGCGCTACATGACCACCCCCGCCTATCGCGCCAACCTGCTGCCGGTCCTGCTCCTGATGGTGTCCTGTGTCGGGGCGCAGCTCATCGGTGGGCCCGGGGCCATCGCCTTCCCGGTGCCGGCCCTGCTGTGGTGCGCCGTGAGCTACTCCACCTTCGCCACCGCGACCCTGACCCTGCTGACCAGCGCCTGGATGCTGGTGAGCTATTCGAACTCCCTGCCTTTCAACGCCGAGGCGATGATTTCCCTGCGCCTCGGCGTGTTCCTGATCGTGCCGGGGCCGATCATGTTGTCCTTGCTGATGCAGAGCAACAACAGCCTGCTCGCCACCCTCAAGCACATGGCCGCGCGTGACGGCCTGACCGGTGTGAGCAACCGTCTTGACTTCATGGAACGGGCGCGGCAGCAGCTGCGCAGTGGCGGTTCGCCCGTGGGGGTGATGATGATCGACCTGGACCATTTCAAGGCGATCAACGACACCCATGGCCATGCGGCCGGCGACGCGGTACTGGTGTCGGTGGCCAGTCGTATCCAGCACTGCCTGCGGACGGGCGACCTGCTGGGTCGCCTCGGCGGTGAGGAGTTCGCCATCCTGATCGACGGTCACTCCGCCGAGGAGCTGGCCGCGATCGCCGAGCGAATTCGCCTGACGGTGGTCCAGGCGGCGGTGCGGATCCCGGAAGGGGTCGCTTTGCCGGTGACCATGAGCATTGGCGTGGCTGTGGCCGAGAGCGACGGTCGATTGAGCATCGAGCAACTGCTGGCGGCATCCGATGCCGCACTCTACCGGGCGAAGAACGAAGGGCGTAACCGGGTGGTGGTGACGTCGCTGTTACCGGACTGGTCGGCCGACGCGGAGTTCGGGCAGGGGGCGGTTCGATGAGCGCTGCTGTGGGCTCGCCTCACTGAGACCGATCGGGCGGGGGCACCCGCGCCGGATCCGTGGCCTGGAAGCACGGCGCGACGCCTGACGATTTAATATAAAAATTCGTGAGGTCAAACCTCATTATTATTAGTTTGTTGCATTTATCCGGGTTCTTCACACTAGTGCGGCTCCCCTCGAAGTCCCCGTGACCCCACGGCCTTCGGCCACGACTGCCGTCATCCGTCCTCCCGGGGCGGCAGGGGGAGCGTCCTGCAATCCGAACCGAGATGGAACCCCAATGACCACCGCGATTCCCTTCGACGCGGCCGACTCCTGCAACTGCGGGATCGTCCGCCGTTTCGACGCCTGATCCCTACAAAAAAATAAATGCTCCCGGGTGCCCATGGGCGCCTTGCCGGGTTCCTCGCAGGTCGAGGGGCCCTTCCTGACTGCCGGAACATCATGACTTTCAAGCACTACCTGCGGCATTGGTTCGCCGCTTTCCTGCCCGAAGCCCCCCATACCCGTCCCCGCGAATGGCTGCGCGCCGCCTTCGGCACGGGGCTCGGCTACTTCATCAGCACCTGGTTGTGCGGCCTGCTCTTCGGCGGGGAGGCGGTGCTGTCCTTCGCCGGCCCGCTGGCGGCCTCGGCGGTCCTGGTGTTCGCCGTGTCCTCCGGGGCGCTGGCGCAACCCTGGTCCCTGGTCGGCAGCTACCTCTGCGCCTCGGCCGTGGCGGTGCTGGTCAGTCATACCCTCGGTGCGGGGCTGGCCCAGGCCAGCCTGGCGCTGGCGCTGAGCCTGCTGCTGATGTGCCCGTTGCGCTGCCTGCATCCACCGGGCGGGGCGGTGGCCTTCTGCATGGTGCTGGCCGCGCCGGCGCTGAAGGCTCCGGTCTGGTATCCCATCGGGCTGGCCCTGGCCGGCGCCGGCAGCCTGCTGGCGACGGCGCTGCTCTACAACAACCTGACCCGGGTGCGTTATCCCCGCGTCCACAACCGCGAGGCGGACGACCACCTGACGCGCGACGCGCCGCCCAGCGAACGGCTTGGCATCGTGGCGCAGGACCTGGATCGGGCGCTGGAGGAGGTCGGCGAGTTCGTCGACATCACCCGCGAGGACCTGGAGGTGATCGTCCGCAGCACCGAACGTCACGCCTTGCGGCGCGGCATGGCGGACATCCGCGCCCGCGACATGATGGCCCGCGACCTGGTCTGTGGCACGCCGGAGATGCCGGTGGCCAGTGGGCTGCGGCTGTTGCGCCGGCATCACCTCAAGGCCCTGCCGATCCTCGATGCCGCGGGGCGGCTGGTGGGCATCGTCAGCCTCAGCGACCTGGTGGGACCGGTGCGCATCGCCCGGGCGCGGCGCCTGGGATTCGGCTTCGGCCCTCGCCGGGAACGCCTGCTCGGGCAACTGATGAGCCGGCCGGTGCGCACCGTGGAGGCGGACACCCACGCGGTGGACCTGATTCCGCTGCTATCGGACCGGGGCCTACACTGTCTCCCGGTGATGGAGAATGGCGCACTGGTGGGCGTCATCACCCAGACGGACCTGATCGTGGCGCTGCACCGCGACCTGCTGGCGCACCTGGGCTGATCCTCTCATCGACTCCTTTACGATGGACGCGGCACCGGCTGGACGCCGCGCCCCCTGAACGCAGGCCCCCATGGACATCGACCTGACCCGCACCTTTCTCGAAGTCGTTCGCCACGGCAGTTTCGTCTCCGCCGCCGAGCGGCTGCACCTGACCCAGACCGCGGTCACCGCCCGTATCCAGAAGCTGGAGAGCCACCTCAACGCGACGCTCTTCGTGCGCAACCGCGCCGGCGCCCGGCTGACGCCCGACGGCGAGGCCTTCGTGCCTTTCGCCAACCAGATCCTGCAGACCTGGGAGGCGGCCCAGCGTGAACTGCCCATGCCGGACGGCTACCACAACGTGTTGCACATCGGTGGCGAGGTGAGCCTGTGCAATCCGTTGATGCTGCGCTGGGTCGGGCGCATCCGCGAGGTCATCGGCGACCACGCCGTGCGCGCGGAGGTCGCCGACGGCCAGACCTTGTTGCGCAAGCTGGAGCAGGGGACCCTGGACGCGGCGCTGGTGTACCAACCGAACTACTGGCCTGGGATGCAGGTGGAGCAGTTGCTGGAGGAGAAGCTGATCCTGGTGCGCGCCCGCAAGGCGGAGCCCTACGTCTACATCGACTGGGGCGAGACCTTCCGCCGCCAGCACGACCGCGCGCTGCCGGAGCACGCCAAGGCACCGGTCGCGTTCAACCTGGGGCCGCTGGCGCTGCAGTACATCCTGGAGTACGGCGGCTCCGGCTACTTCCGCACCCGGGTGGTCCAGCACTACCTGGACCGCAAGGTGCTCCGACGGGTGCCCAAGGCCCCGGAGTTCAGTTACCCCACCTACCTCATCTACTCCCGCGAGCGGGACGTCCCGGCCCTGCAGCAAGCCTTCGCGCTGCTGCGGGAGATCGTCGAGCAGGACACCGACTGGTCCCAGCGTTGGGACCCGGCGATCTAGTCCGGCCACCCGCGCGCAGGAGCCGGCTTGCCGGCGAACGATGCGGGCTGGGCGGTTCGCTAGCGAGCTCGCTCCTACAGGAACGGGAGGCCCGTAGGAGCCGGCTCGCCAGCGAATGACGCGAGCTGGGCGGTTCGCGAGCGAGCTCGCTCCTACAGGGCGGGAGGCCTGTAGGAGCCGGCTTGCCGGCGAACGACGCGGGCTGGGCGGTTCGCGAGCGAGCTCGCTCCTACAGGAACGGGAGGCCTGTAGGAGCCGGCTCGCCGGCGAATGACGGGGGCTGGGCGGTTCGCGAGCGAGCTCGCTCCTACAGGAACGGGAGGCCTGTAGGAGCCGGCTTGCCGGCGAATGACGGGGGGCTGGCGGTTCGCGAGCGAGCTCGCTCCTACAGGGGCGGGAGGCCTGTAGGAGCCGGCTTGCCGGCGAATGACGCGGGCTGGGCGGTTCGCGAGCGAGCTCGCTCCTGATATGGATTGACCTGTCAACTCTGGGTCTATTCTTTCGTTTTGTTCTTCTCCGCCAGTGGCTTCGGTTCAGGGGGTGGAGGGCGATTAGGCGACGGTGGATCACTCTGATATACGTGGGTTGGTTACCGACCTGACTTCACTTCGTCGCGGAGCTGCCCTTCTCTACGGTCGTGGGTCTGTCCTCCTCGCAGAGGACGCCACATAGGAGCGCCAGGGGTTCTCCTCACCGGCCCTCCACCCCCTGAACCGAAGCCACTGCTGCGGGTTCATGCCACGGCCTTACTGCCGTGTGCCTTGCCCGCCACCGCGCAGGCGATGGCCCAGATGAATCCCGCCAGCTCCCGGGCGATGGCGGTGGTGACCTGCTGCTTGAGCTTGCCCGCCGCCAGCAGCGCTCGATAACGACCACACAAGCGCATCTGCGCGTGCCAGGCGATGGCCTGAACCACCGCCGAGGTCTTCGCCGCGCGCGCCTCGATGACGCGTGTCTTGCGTGCCGGGAAACGGTAGTTCCACCCCGCTTCCACCAGCACCCGCCGGACATGGCCATTGCCCGTGCGGGTAATGCGGCCCTGGCGGCGTGAGCCACCGCTGGAGTGCTCGCTGGGAACCAGTCCCAGGTAGGCCATCAGCTCGCGCGGCGAGTCGAAGCGACTGAGGTCGCCCAACTCCGCCAACACCGTCATCGCCGTGATCAGGCTCACCCCGCGCAACGCCATCAGGGCTTGCGCCACCGTACCCAGCGACCAGCCGGCCAGCGCTTCGTGCATTTGCGCTTCCAGATCGGCCACCCGCCGTTGCATCGATTTAACGGTGTCGAGGTACTCCTGCAGGACGATCTGCTGCACCGGCGAGTCAAGTTTCACGCTCGCCAACCAGTGGAAATGGGCCTGGGTCCAGCGACTTTTACCGGCATAGACGTGCCCATGACGCAGCAAGAACGCGCCCAGGCGTTGCCGGCACTTCAGTTCCAGGGACTTCATGTCCTCCCGGGCGCGCGTCAAGTCGCGGATCGCTTCCTGCTCCTGATCCGGCACCCACACCGCCGTCAGCTCGCCCGCCCGATGCAGGCGCGCCAACATCAGGGCGTCCCGACGGTCGGTTTTCAACCGCTCGCCCGCCTTGCGCGGAATCAGCGAGGGCGCCACCACCACGCAACCATGGCCCAGCGCTGTCAGCTCACGGTAAAGGCCGTAGCCGCAGGGGCCGGCCTCGTAGCAGAAGCTCAACGCCTCGCCCTGCCGGCTCAGCTGCTTGAGCAGTTTGCGCAGCGCGCTGTCGCGGTTCTCGATGGTGCCGTGATAGTCCGGCTCACCGCGCCCCGGCCGTGCCACCGCGACAGCAATCGTCGCCTGGTGAACGTCCAAACCTACATAGACCTGGTTAAACTCGTTCATGACCTGTCCCCCTCGATGCGGCTCTGTGTTGGAGGTGTTTCCACCCCGAAAACATAACCCGCGCTTTCGAGGTGGGGCAGGTCAATCCATGATGTCTACAGGCGAACGACGCTCAGAGCCTGATCAACACCGACTTCAGCTCGGTGTAGTGCTCGATGGCAGCGGCACCCATCTCGCGGCCGACGCCGGAGAGCTTGTAGCCACCGAAGGGCAGGGCCGGGTCGAGGGCGCTGTGGCAGTTGACCCAGACGGAGCCGGACTTGATGCGCGGCACCATGCGGTGGACGGCCGAAAGGTCGTTGGACCAGATGCTGGCGCCCAGGCCGTAGGGGTTGTCGTTGGCCATGCGCACGGCGTCGTCGATGTCGTCGAAGGGCATCGCCACCAGCACCGGGCCGAAGATCTCCTCCTGAACCAGGCGGTGTTTCTGGTCCACGTCGACGATCACCGTGGGCTTGACGAAGTAGCCGGGGCCGAAGCCTTCGCCGCCACAGGCGATGGTGGCGCCCAGTTCGCGGCCGAGGTTGATGTAGCCGGTGACGCGGTCCTGCTGCTTGGCGGAGATCAGCGGGCCCATCTGCACGCTGGGGTCCAGGCCGTTGCCGAGTTTCATGCCGTTGGCGATGCCGGCGATGTCGGCCACCACCTTGTCGAAGTGCTTGCGATGGACGTAGAGCCGCGAGCCGGCGCAGCAGACCTGGCCCTGGTTGAAGAAGATGGCGGTGGCGGCGCCGGCGGCGGCCTCCTGCAGGTCGGCATCGGCCATGACGATGGTGGGCGACTTGCCGCCCAGCTCCAGGGTCACGCGGGTCATGTTGTCCATGGCGGCCTTGCCGATCTGCTTGCCCACCTCGGTGGAGCCGGTGAAGGTCAGCTTGTCGACACCCGGATGGCGGGTGAGGGCGACGCCGGCGTTGAGCCCGGTGCCGGTGACCAGGTTGAACACGCCCGCCGGGTAGCCTGCCTCCAGAACCAGCTCCGCCAGTTTCAGGGCGGTCAGCGGGGTTTCGTCGGCGGGCTTGAGCACCACGGTACAGCCGGTGGCGAGCGCCGGGCCGAGCTTCCAGCAGGCCAGCAGCAGGGGGAAGTTCCAGGCGACGATGGCACCGACGACGCCCACCGCTTCACGGCGGATGTAGCCGTGAAACTCGTCATTGGGCATGAGTGGCATGGAGACGTCGACGCTGGAACCTTCGATCTTGGTGGCCCAGCCCGCCATGTAGCGGAGGAAGTCGATGGCCAGCTGCACGTCCATCACCTGGGCCACGGCGGCGCTCTTGCCATTGTTCAGGCACTCGAGCTCGGCCAGTTCGCGGGCATCGCGCTCCATCAGGTCGGCCAGGCGCCACAAGAGGTTCTGTCGTTCGCGGGGGCGCATGCGGCTCCAGGCTGAGTCGTCGAACGCCTGGCGCGCGGCGCGTACGGCGCGGTCCACATCCTCGGCGGCAGCGGAGGGCACCTCGCCCAGCACCTCGCCGCTGGCCGGATTGCGGAAGCTCATGGTGGCGCCGCTGGCGGCGTCCTGCCATTCGGCGCCGATCAGCATCTTCAGCTTGCGGTCGAGAAAGGCGCGGGTCTGGGGAAGGGTGGGCAGGTCGGCGGACATGGAAGTGGACCTCTGTTCATTGATGTTGTGCCGAGCCTTTCGCAACCGCCATGCCAATGCCGGAAAATCGGTTCAAGTCGTTGATATCAATGAAGTTTGCGGGTCTTTCTGGAGAAAGGCCGTGTTGGCCGCTGTTGCACTTTGAGACGGCCTGAGACGGCCGTGGAACACTGCCAGGGACTAGGCTGACGGGGGGCGGTGCGACCTCGTCTCAGGCTGGAACAGGCTGTCGCGAAACAAGACACCCGGGCAGACTGCCAGCCTCCTTGCCAGCGCCGTTATTTATGGCTAAAGCATTGTTGTAGAAGGAATTTTATCGGCATGGCACGCATTATGTATTTGCCGTGACAGCTGCACCCGCCTTGCAACGGGGTGCAAACCATAAGAACAACACCGTGGAGGTCTGACCTTGAAGACGACTCGACTCCGGCAGCACGCAGGTACCCTGGCACTGGCCATGGCGTCCCTGATGTTCGGCCAGGCCCAGGCAGCGGAGGGCGGCGAAGCCCTCCTCAAGTCCAAGTGCGTGGGTTGCCATATTCCCGAGGGCAACGATTCTTTCAGCCGCATCAGTCACCAGCGCAAGACCCCCGAGGGCTGGCTGATGAGCATTGCCCGCATGCAGGTGATGCATGGCCTCCAGATCAGCGACGAAGACCGCCGCACCCTGGTCAAGTACTTGGCCGACAAGCAGGGCCTGGCCCCCAGCGAGACCGAGGGTGTGCGCTACGCCATGGAGCGCCGCCTGAACACGGTGGAGCAGTTCGACGATCACCTGAGCCAGATGTGCGGCCGCTGCCACTCCGGCGCCCGGGTCGCCCTGCAGCGCCGTCCCGCCAAGGAATGGGAACACCTGGTCAACTTCCACCTCGGCCAGTGGCCCTCACTCGAATATCAGGCCCAGTCCCGCGACCGCGACTGGCTGGAGATCGCCCTCAAGGAGACGGTGCCGGATCTGGCCAAGCGCTTCCCCCTGGACAGCCAGGCCTGGAAGGACTGGCAGAAGGACAAGCCCAAGGCCGACGCACTGCCGGGCCAGTGGAGCTTCAGCGGCCACATGCTGGCCAAGGGTGATGTGCGCGGTGTGATGACGGTCACCGCCGATGGCGCCGACACCTTCAAGGTGGATGTGAAGGGTCAGTACGCCGACGGTACGCCGTTCAATGGCAGCGGCTCGGCCATCCTCTACAACGGCTACGAGTGGCGCGGCAACGTCAAGGTCGGCGAGCAGAACCTGCGTCAGGTCTTCGCCGCCCTGAACGGCGAGATGAAAGGTCGCATGTTCGAATCCGAGCATGATGAGCGCGGCCTGGACTTCAGTGCCGCGAAGGAAGGCAATGCCCGTCTCCTGGCGGTGCAGCCGGCCTTTATCAAGGCGGGCGCCGAGACCGAACTGACCCTGGTGGGCAGCGGCCTGTCCGGCACGCCTGACTTTGGCGCCGGCGTCGAGGTGGTGAAGGTGCTGGAAGTCACCCCGAAGCAGGTCCGCGTCAAGGTCAAGGCGGCCGCGAACGCCGCACCGGGCCTGCGCGGCGTGGCGCTTGGCAAGCTCGGTGGCGTCGACCTCGCCGTCTACAAGGACATCAGCGAGGTGAAGGTGGTGCCCGCGTTCTCCATCGCCCGTGTCGGTGACAACGGTGGCTCCACGCCCAAGGTGCAGGGCCGCTTCGAGGCCGAGGCCTGGGGCAAGGATGCGGCCGGCAAGGCCTATCGCATCGGCTACCTGCCGGCGAAATGGTCCGTCGAGCCCTTCGATGAGCGCGCCAGGGAAGACGAGGACGTGAAGTTCGCAGGCGTGATGCAGAAGGACGGCGTCTTCGTGCCCGGCGGTGCCGGCCCGAATCCGGAGCGCAAGATGATGACCAACAACG
The DNA here is from genome assembly GCF_002355475.1 of Pseudomonas furukawaii. NCBI lineage: Bacteria > Pseudomonadati > Pseudomonadota > Gammaproteobacteria > Pseudomonadales > Pseudomonadaceae > Metapseudomonas > Metapseudomonas furukawaii. The sequence goes on from NZ_AP014862.1 coordinate 2,732,202, forward strand.
CCGGCAACCTGAAGGTGATCGCCGAGCTGGAGGAGGGCGGCCAGAAGGGCGAAGGCCATCTGATCGTGACCGTCCAGCGCTGGAACAACCCGCCGCTGCCGTAATGGGCGTGGCCCGGGCGGGGCGGGTGCCTCGCCCGGATTCCTAACGAATCGGGACGAATTCCAGGAGGTCGCCATGGGCGCAATCTTGAATCTGGTCGAACGCAACCTGCACGAAGTGCGGGTGGATGCCGACCGCATGCTGTTCCACATCCCCAGCAGTTCGCTGTTCGCCACCGACGCGGTGACCGGCGGCATCATCGACGCCCTGCGTGAGCAGGGCTGCTCGCCCGAGGAGCTGGTTCACCGCCTGGGCGGGCGTTTCGCCGGCCAGGAGGTCCAGGAAACCCTGCGGGAGCTGATCGCCCTGGAGGTGGTGAGCGATGGCTCGCCACTGACGCCGGAGATCGGCCTGAAGAAGGTGGAGCGCACCGCGCTCAACACCGTGGTGCTGAACGTCAACACCGGCTGCAACCTGAGCTGCACCTATTGCTACAAGGAAGACCTCGACAAGCCGTCGGCGGGCAAGAAGATGGGCGCCGAGACCGCCGAGGCCTCGGTGGAGATGCTGCTGCGCGAATCCCCCGATGAAGAACGCTACAGCGTGGTGTTCTTCGGCGGCGAGCCGCTGTCCAACCGGCCGCTGATCGAGCACATGGTGGCTTACTGCGAGCGGCGTTTCGCCGAGGCGGGCAAGCAGGTGGAGTTCATCATGACCACCAACGCCACCCTGCTCACCGAGGAGATCGTCGACTGGCTCAACGCCCATCGCTTCGGCCTCTCGGTCAGCATCGACGGGCCGAAGACGGTGCATGACCGCAACCGCATCACCGTGGGCGGGCAGGGCACCTATGACGTGGTACGTCGCAAGGCCGAGATGCTGCTGTCGCGCTACACCAGCCGCCCGGTGGGCGCGCGGGTGACCCTGACCACCGGGGTTACCGACGTGGAAACCATCTGGGACCACCTGTTCAACGAACTGGGGTTCGCCGAGGTGGGCTTCGCGCCGGTGACGTCCGGCGACATCAGCAGCTTCAACCTCACCAGCGAGGAGCTGGTACAGGTCTTCGCCAACATGAAGGCCCTCGGGCGGCGTTACCTGGAGGCGGCGCTGGAACACCGGAACATCGGTTTCTCCAACCTGCACCAGCTGATCACCGATATCCACGAGGGGCACAAGAAGGCACTGCCCTGCGGCGCGGGGCTGAAGATGCTGGCGGTGGACCACAAGGGCGAGCTGAACCTCTGCCATCGCTTCACCGGCTCCAGCCTGCCGACCTTCGGCAATGTCCATGGGGCGGTGAAACAGGTCGAGCTGAACGACTTCCTCTCCCAGCGCCTGGACCGGACCGGCACCGGCTGCGACAGCTGCCGCATCCGCAACCTGTGCTCCGGTGGCTGCTACCACGAGAGCTACGCCCGCTATGGCGACCCGACTCACCCCACTTATCACTACTGCGAGCTGATGCGCGACTGGGTGGACTTCGGCATCGAGGTCTACAGCCGCATCATGGCCGTCAACCCGGCCTTCATCAGCCGCTACATCACTCCGCGGAAGGCGCACTGACATGAAACATCTGAAGCCGCTCAACAATAAGGCGCAACTGCTCGAACAAGCCGCAGCCGAAGATCGTATCGAGGACGTCATGGCCATGAGCGCGGTGGCCGGTTGCACCGCCACCACCGACCCGGGTTGGGAAGTGGACGCCTTCGGTGGCGTGACTTCGCTCTGCCAGCCCATGGAGGCCGACCTCTACGGTTGCTCCGACCCCTGCTGGTGGCCCGCCCAGGTGCCGGACATGATGAGCACCTACCAGGACTGGAACGCCAATGCCCAGGACTCCTCGCAGGACTGGCGCAACCTCGGCACCGTATTCCCGAAAGACAAATGACCGGCGACCAGAACAAGAGGGATAACCGCATGAAACTCAAAGCCATCGCCAGCCTGGCGACCGCCGTCGCCGGCCTCGCCCTGGGCAGCTCCGCCTGGTCCGCCGACACCGCCGGTCCGGCGCTGAAATCCGGTAGCGAATACCTGATCGCCACCAACTATCCGAACAACCTGCACGTGGTGGACCTGGCCACCGACAGCCTCTACAAGACCTGCAAGCTGCCGGATGCTTTCGGTCCCGGTACCGCCATGATGGCGCCGGACAACAAGACCGCCTACCTGCTGAACAACCACTTCGGCGACCTCTACGGGATCGACCTGGACGACTGCAAGACGGTCTTCCACGCCAAGCTGTCGCAAAAGCCGGGGGAGAAGGTGCGTTCGATGTTCTCCTTCGCCCTCAGCCCGGATGGCAAGGAGCTGTACACCACGGTCAACCCGACCCAGATGATGAGCGATCACTACGTGGTCAAGCAGCCGCGCCTGGAGGTGTTCCGCACCGGCGACGGCCTCGACGCCAAGCCGGTACGCAGCTTCCCGATGCCGCGCCAGGTCTACCTGATGCGCGCCGCCGACGATGGCTCGCTGTTCGTCGCCGGGCCGGACATCTACAAGATGGACGTGCAGACCGGCAAGTACGAGGTGGCGGTCGCCGGCCGCAACTGGCAGCGTCCCAACTACAGCCCGCCGGACGTGCTGTACTTCTGGCCGCACCAGACGCCGTACCACGAGTTCTCCATGCTCTACACCGCGGCCAAGTTCAAGGACGAAAAGCAGGACATCGCCACCGCCGACTTCGTCTACGGCTACGTCAGCATCGACCTGAAGACCGGCAAGAGCACCGTGCAGGACTTCGCCCCGCTCACCGAGCTGTACTTCACCGGCCTGCGTTCGCCGAAGGACCCGAACCTGATGTTCGGCGTGCTCAATCGGCTGGCCAAGTACGACATCAAGGAGCAGAAGCTGATCAAGGCGGCCAACCTCGATCACTCCTACTACTGCGTGGCCTTCAATACCCAGGGCAGCAAGCTGTACCTGGCCGGCACCTTCAACGACATCGCGGTGTTCGATCCGGACAGCCTTGAGAAGATCAAGAACATCAAGCTGCCGGGCGGTGACATGTCCATCACCACCACCCAGGTATTCGTGAGGTAAGTGCGCAAGCGCCAGGAGGCCTTGCGGGAAACCCGGTGGGAGCGAAATCATTCACCAATGATTTCGCTCCCACATTCGACCAACGGGTCACTGGACAGGACACCAGGCTTTATTTAGCTTTACGTTTACGTAAAGGTAATGACCCGAGCGTACCCGGCCTCCCTGCCGACCCGGAGGCCAGCCGACCAGACTCGATCCCAGTACAACGACAAGAAGGGACAGCCATGAATCACCAGAGCTACACCCGGGGGCGACAGGACAAGGCCCTGCTCGCCATGACCATCGGCGCGGCGTTCGATGCCACCGTCGCCAAGTTCTCCGAGCGCGAGGCGCTGGTGGTGCGTCACCAGAACCTGCGCTACAGCTGGCGGGAGCTGGCCGAAGCCGTGGACCGCCAGGCCCGCGCACTGCTGGCCCTGGGACTGCAAAGCGGCGATCGCCTGGGCATCTGGGCGCCCAACTGCGCCGAGTGGTGCATCACCCAGTTCGCCAGCGCCAAGATCGGCGCCGTCCTGGTGAACATCAACCCGGCCTACCGCAGCAGCGAACTGGAGTACGCCCTGAAGCAGTCCGGCTGCCGCTGGGTGATCTGCGCGGACGCCTTCAAGACCTCCGACTACCACGCCATGCTGCAAGGGCTGGTGCCCGAGCTGGCGAACGCCGAGCCCGGCACCCTGGCCTCGGAGAAACTGCCGGAGCTGCGCGGGGTGGTGAGCCTGGCGGACAACCCGCCGGCGGGCTTTCTCGCCTGGAGCGCGCTGCAGGGCCGCGCCGCCGAGGTGAGCGCCGAGCAACTGGCCGAGCGCCAGGCCCTGCTGCAGTTCGACGACCCCATCAATATCCAGTACACCTCCGGCACCACCGGTTTCCCCAAGGGCGCGACCCTCAGCCACTACAACATCCTCAACAACGGCTACATGGTGGGCGAGAGCCTGGGCCTGACCGAGCACGACCGGCTGGTGATCCCGGTGCCGCTCTACCACTGCTTCGGCATGGTCATGGGCAACCTGGGTTGCATGACCCACGGGTCCACCATGATCTATCCCGGCGATGCCTTCGACCCGCTGACCACCCTGCGCGCGGTGGCCGAGGAAAAGGCCACCGCGCTCTACGGCGTGCCGACCATGTTCATCGCCGAGCTGGATCATCCGCAGCGTGGCGAGTTCGACCTCTCCAGCCTGCGCACCGGCATCATGGCCGGCGCCACCTGCCCGATCGAGGTGATGCGCCGGGTCATCAAGGAAATGCACATGAGCGAGGTGCAGATCGCCTACGGCATGACCGAGACCAGCCCGGTGTCATTGCAGACCGGCCCCGAGGACGAGCTGGAGCTGCGGGTCACCACCGTCGGCCGGACCCAGCCGCACCTGGAGAGCAAGATCGTCGACGCCGAGGGCCGCATCGTGCCCCGTGGCACCATCGGCGAGCTCTGCACCCGTGGCTACAGCGTGATGCTGGGCTACTGGAACAACCCCCAGGCCACGGCCGAGGCCATCGATGCCGGCCGCTGGATGCACACCGGCGACCTCGCCTCCATGGACGAGAACGGCTATGTCTGCATCGTCGGCCGCAGCAAGGACATGATCATCCGCGGCGGCGAGAACATTTATCCGCGCGAGCTTGAGGAGTTCTTCTTCACCCACCCGGCGGTGGCGGATGTGCAGGTCATCGGCATTCCCTGCAGCAAGTACGGCGAGGAGATCGTCGCCTGGGTCAAGTTCCACCCCGGTCACAGTGCCACCGAGGAGGAGCTGAAGGCCTGGGCCAAGGAGCGCATCGCCCACTTCAAGGTGCCGCGCCACTTCCGCTTCGTGGATGCCTTCCCGATGACGGTCACGGGCAAGATCCAGAAGTTCCGCATGCGCGAGATCAGCATCGAGGAACTGACTCCGCCCAAGGACGGCAAGGTGACGGCGATTCGGTAGGTTTCTGCAGGACGGGCCGAGCGGAGCGATATCCAACAGACCCGTCCGCATGGGTATCGCAAGCTCAACCTATCCTACGGACCTTCGCCGTTCGCTTCTTCGCATCGGAGCCCCAGGGAAACCATGACAGGCACGTCCGCCGAAAAAGGCACCATCTCCGTCCGCCTGGTCCTCGAAGCCCTGCTGGAACTGCGCCAGCGGGGCTTCGACGATTCCGGCCTGCTGCGGGACGCCGGAATCCCCCTGGACCTGCTGGCCCGACCCTATGGCCGGGTGTCTTCCGAGCGCTACGGCCAGCTCTGGCTGGGCATCGCCCAGGCCATGGACGACGAGTTCTTCGGCATGAACCCCCGGCGCATGAAGTTCGGCAGCTTCGGCTACATGACCCGGGCGGCGGTGAAGGAGCCCACCGTGGGCGCCGGCCTGGAGGTGGCGCTGCGCTTTCTGCATCTGGTGTTCGACGGCCTCAGTCCCAGGCTGGAGCGTCGCGAGGGACTCGCCGACATCGTCCTCGATGAAGGGGCGCTGCCGCCTGGACGGGCCTTCGGCTACTTCACCCTGTGGCTGATGATCCACGGCCTGATGTGCTGGCTGGCGGGGCGTCGCGTGCCCATCCTCGGCGTCGACCTGCGTTGCCCGGCGCCAGACTACATCGAGGATTACCGGGTGATGTTCAGCACCAACCTGCGCTTCTCGCGACCCCAGACCCGCCTGCTGTTCAACGCCGACTGCCTCGACCAGCCGATCCGCCGCAGCCCCCGCGACCTCAAGCGATTCCTGCTGGGCCTGCCGGCCAACATCCTGGTGCGCTACCGCGATCCCCAGAGCCTCGCGGTGCGCATCCGCGCCTACCTGCGCAGCGTCAAGCCGGAGCGCTGGCCCGATGTGGAGGCGCTGTCCGGGCACTTCTACATGGCGCCTTCCACCCTGCGGCGCAAGCTGTCCCTGGAAGGGCAGTCCTACCAGGGACTCAAGGACCAGGTGCGCCGCGACCTGGCCATCGCGCGCCTGGACAGCGGCGAGGGCAACTTCAGCGAACTGGCCTTCGAGCTGGGATTCGCCGACACCAGCGCCTTCTACAAGGCGTTCAAGAAGTGGACCGGTTCTACACCGGGGCAGTACCGCGCGCTGATCCATCCCGATTCCAGTTGAACGCGCTTTCCAACGCTACGCAAAGGCGCGCAACGCATGCGCCCAACCGCCGACACGACGTACACAGGACCCTTTGCATGTTTCTCGATCGACTGTCCATCCAGTGGAAGATCACTCTGCTGGCCGGCCTTTGCCTGCTGGCCATCGTTGCGGTGCTGATCGGCATGTCCCTCTATCGCATGAGCGCTTCGACCGAACTGGTCAAGGCCAACAGCGCGCAGATGCTGGAAGCCTCGGCCCGTGAACGCATGGAGGGGGAGGGCAAGGTGCAGGCCCTGACCATCCAGCGCTACTTCCTTTCGGCTTACCAGGACGGGCTCAACTTCTCTCGTCAGGTCTTGCGGCAACGCCAGCAGGCGCGAAACCTGCAACTGGACGGCCAGTTGCTGAGGCAGGACTTGCATCAGCAGGTCAAGGCCGCGCTGCAGGCCAACCCGCAATTGCTCAGCCTCTACCTGGTGTTCGAGCCGGATGCCCTCGATGGGCAGGATGCCCTGTTCGCCAACCGCGCCGACCTGGGCAGCAATGAGGCCGGGCGCTACTCCACCTACTGGGCCCAGCGTGACGGAGAACTCAGCAGCCTGGCACCTACCGAGGCGATGATCCGGGACACTACGCCCATGCTCGATGGCAGCCCGTTCAATACCTGGTTCAACTGCCCGAAACAGACCCTCAAACCCTGCCTGCTGAACCCATACTTCGACGATGCGTCGGGGACCAGGACCCTGATCACCACGCTTGCCTTCCCGGTGATCGAGAAGGGTCGCATGCTTGCCGTGGTCGGCATGGACATCAGCCTGAGCAATCTTCAGGAGCTGGCCGCTTCCGGCAACGCAGACCTGTACGAAGGGCAGGGGGCCATCAGCATCCTCAGCCCGGCTGGGCTCCTGGCCGGGCACAGTCGCGATGCAGGGGAACTTGGCCAGCCGCTGGACAAGGTCTATCCGGCGCAGGCCAGGGCGTTGCTCGACCTGCAGCGCCAGGGCCTCCCCCATGAGCAGCGCAGCGACGGGGTCATACAGGTGCTGGCACCAGTACAGCCGATTCCCGATGCTCAGCCCTGGGCGGTGCTATTGGACGTGCCGATGCAGACCTTGCTCAAGCCGGCCCTCGATCTGCAGCGTGACCTCGATGCCCGCAGCACCCAGGGCACCTGGCTGGAATTGCTGGTCGGTATCGCCGCGGCCATCGCCGGCCTGCTGCTGGTCTGGCTCACCGCGCGCGGCGTGACCCGGCCGATCCAGGGCGTCGCCGGCATGCTCAGGGATATCGCCAGCGGCGAAGGCGACCTCACCCGTCGCCTCGACTACGCCCGCCAGGATGAACTCGGCGAGCTGGCCGGCTGGTTCAACCGCTTCCTCGACAAGCTCCAGCCCACCATCGCCGACGTCAAACGCTCGGTGCAGGACGCCCGGGGCACCGCCGACCAGTCCGCCGCCATCGCCAGCCAGACCAGCGCCGGCATGCAGCAGCAGTTCCGCGAAGTGGACCAGGTCGCCACCGCCTCCCACGAAATGAGCGCCACCGCCCAGGACGTCGCCCGCAGCGCCGCCCAGGCCGCCGAAGCCGCACGGGGCGCCGACCAGGCCACCCGCGAAGGCCTCGGCGTGATCGGCCGCACCACCAGCGCCATCGAGCAGCTGGCCAGCGAAATGAGCGCGGCCATGGAAGAAGTGCAGGCCCTGGCCAACAGCAGCGAGCAGATCGGCTCGGTGCTGGAGGTGATCCGCGCCATCGCCGAGCAGACCAACCTGCTGGCCCTCAACGCCGCCATCGAGGCCGCCCGCGCCGGTGAGGCGGGCCGGGGCTTCGCCGTGGTGGCCGACGAGGTGCGCAACCTGGCCAGGCGCACCCAGGACTCGGTGGAGGAAATCCGCCAGGTGATCGAAGGTCTGCAGCACGGTACCCGCGAAGTGGTGGGTTCGATGCACAGCAGCCACCGCCAGGCCCAGGGCAGCGTGGAGCAGGTGGAGCAGGCCGTGGCCGCCCTGCAACGGATCGGCAACGCGGTGACCGTGATCACCGACATGAACCTGCAGATCGCCAGCGCCGCCGAGGAACAGAGCGCCGTGGCCGAGGAGATCAACCGCAACGTGGCGGCCATCCGCGACGTGACCGAATCCCTCTCCGGCCAGGCCGAGGAATCCGCCCAGGTCAGCCAGGCCCTGAACCGCCTGGCCAACCACCAGCAGGGCCTGATGGACCAGTTCCGCGCCTGACGCGCGGAACCCATCGACTCCGGCTGATGGGTATCGCTTCGCTCAACCCATCCTAGGTGGAGACTTGTAGGTTGGTGCAGAGCGCAGCGAAGCCCAACGTTTGGTCGGTGACCTACTGATCCGCTCCCACGCGTAGGGTGGATGACGCTGTTTTCATCCACCAGCGGCGCCATGCCGGCCTCCGATGGTGGACCGGTGACGCGTGGTCCACCCTACGACTGTCCGCGCCCTGACCGGCGCGGATTCAGCGCCCCTCCCTGTCAAATCCGCTCACCCAGGTTGATGTCTTTCGACATTGCCGCCACCCGCCCTCGGCGCGACCATCCGGCTATCCAACAAGAACAATCCGGGAGGCCACCCCGATGCGCGATTACTTCACCGCTGCCCGCGAGTTCGATTACGCCCGTGCCGTCTCCGGCACCCTGGCGGGCCGGCTCGATGCCCTCAACGCCTGCGTGGAATGCTGCGACCGCCATGCAGGGTCCGACCGCGTCGCCCTGGTCTGGGAAGGGCGCAACGGCGAGCGGGCCAACTGGACCTTCGACCAGCTCAAGGAAGCCTCCGCGCGCTTCGCGAATCTGCTCGCCAGCCGCGGTATCGGTGCCGGCGACTGCGTGTCGGGGATGTTGCCGCGCACGCCGGAACTGCTGATCACCATCCTCGGCACCTGGCGTGCGGGGGCGATCTACCAGCCGCTGTTCACCGCCTTCGGGCCCAAGGCCATCGAGCACCGTGTGCAGGGCGCCGGGTCGAAGCTGGTGGTCACCGACCTGGCCAACCGACCGAAACTCGACGAGGTGACGGACGCGCCGCCGGCGCTCACCCTCGGCGCGGACTTCTGGGCCGAACTGGACCGCCAGCCGGCGGAATTCGCGCCGGTGATGCGCCGTGGCGACGATCCCTTCCTGCTGATGTTCACCTCAGGCACCACCGGCCTCGCCAAACCCCTGGAAGTGCCGCTGAAAGCGATGGTCGCCTTCGTCAGCTACATGCGCGATGCGGTGGACCTGCGCCCCGAGGACCGGTTCTGGAACCTCGCCGATCCGGGCTGGGCCTATGGCCTCTACTACGCGGTGACCGGCCCGCTCGCCATGGGGCATGCCACCACCTTCTTCGAAGGCGGTTTCACCGTGGAGAGCACCTGCCGGGTGATCCGCGAGTACGGCATCACCAACCTGGCCGGCTCGCCCACCGCGTACCGCCTGCTGCTGGCCGCCCGCGACGAGGTGGAAGCGGCCCTGAAAGGCCAGCTCCGCGCGGTCAGCAGCGCCGGCGAGCCGCTGACGCCGGAAGTGATTCGCTGGTTCTCCGAGGGCCTGGGCTGCACCATCCATGACCATTACGGGCAGACCGAACTGGGCATGGTGCTGTGCAACCATCACGCCCTGGAGCACCCGGTGCGCCTGGGCGCCGCCGGCTTCGCCATGCCTGGACACCGGGTGGTGGTGCTGGACGAGCAGCACCGTGAACTGTCCGCCGGCCAGCCGGGCATCCTGGCGCTGGACCGTGCGCGCTCGCCGCTGTTCTGGTTCCCCGGCTACCGGGGAATGGAAACCCGCGCCTTCGTCGGCGACTACTATCTCAGTGGCGACACCGTGGAGCTGAACGAGGACGGCAGCATCAGCTTCGTTGGCCGTGCCGACGACGTGATCACCACTTCCGGCTACCGGGTCGGCCCCTTCGACGTGGAGAGCGCGCTGATCGAGCACCCGGCCGTGATCGAAGCGGCGGTGATCGGCAAGCCCGACCCGGAGCGCACCGAACTGGTGAAGGCCTTCGTGGTGCTGCACGCCGGTCACGCGCCGGACGAAACCCTGGCGGAGACGCTGCAGCAGTACGTGCGCAAGCGCCTCTCCGCCCATGCCTACCCGCGCGAGATCGAATTCGTCGCGGAACTGCCCAAGACCCCGAGCGGCAAGATCCAGCGCTTCCTCCTGCGCAACCAGGAAATCGCCAAGGCCCAGGCGGCCGCCGCTCACTGATCCCGAGGAGTTTGCAACGTGCGTATCGAACAATCCGTATTCCTGGTGACCGGCGGCAGCTCCGGTCTTGGCCTGGCCACCGCCCGTGAGCTGGTGGGGCAGGGCGGCCGGGTGGTGCTGGTGGACATCAATGCCGAAGCCGGCGCCGCCGCCGTCGAGGAACTGGGTGCCCAGGCCCGTTTCGTCCGTGCCGACATCACCCGCGAGGACGACGCCCGCCAGGCCGTGGCTGCGGCCCGGGAGGCCTTCGGTGGCCTGCACGGGCTGGTCAACTGCGCGGGGATCGCGCCGGCGGAGAAGGTGGTGGGCCGCAACGGCCCCCATGGCCTGGAGAGCTTCCGCCGGGTCGTCGAGGTGAACCTGATCGGCAGCTTCAACATGCTGCGCCTGGCCGCCGAGGCCATGGCCGGCGCGGAACCCAATGCCGAAGGCGAGCGCGGAGTCATCATCAACACCGCCTCGGTGGCGGCCTTCGACGGGCAGATGGGCCAGGCGGCGTACTCCGCCTCCAAGGGCGGCGTGGCCGCCATGACCCTGCCCATCGCCCGTGACCTGGCGCGCTCCGGCATCCGCGTGATGTGCATCGCCCCCGGCATCTTCGAAACGCCGATGATGGCCGCCATGCCCCAGGAAGTCCGCGACTCCCTGGGCGCCTCGGTGCCTTTCCCGCCGCGCCTGGGGCGTCCGGCCGAGTACGCCGCGCTGGTCCGTCACATCATCGAGAACGTCATGCTCAACGGCGAGGTGATCCGCCTCGACGGCGCCATCCGCATGGCCGCCAAGTAGGTTGGAGTTGAGCGTAGCGAAGCCCAACGTCAGGCCCCCGGATTTCATCCGGGCTACCTAATGAGGAACCCTGCAATGAATGTTTCCGATCCCATCGTCATCGTCAGCGCCGTCCGTACTCCCATGGGCGGCTTCCTCGGCGACTTCAAGGACATGACCGCCGCGCAACTGGGCGCCGTCGCCAACCGCGCCGCCCTGGAACGGGCCGGGCTCGCGGCCGACGCCGTGGACGAGGTCATCACCGGCTGCGTGCTGCAGGCCGGCCAGGGTCAGGCGCCGGCGCGCCAGGCCGCCCTCGGTGCCGGACTGCCCCAGGGCGTGGTCTGTTCCACGGTCAACAAGATGTGCGGCTCCGGCATGAAGGCCGTGATGCTGGGCCACGACCTGCTGGCCGCCGGCAGCGTCGAGGTGGTGCTGGCCGGGGGCATGGAGAGCATGTCCAACGCGCCCTACCTGCTGGAGAGGGCCCGTTCCGGCTACCGCATGGGCCACGGCAAGGTGCTGGACCACATGTTCCTCGACGGTCTGGAAGACGCCTACGACAAGGGCCGCCTGATGGGCACCTTCGCCGAGGACTGCGCCCAGGCCTACGGCTTCACCCGCGAGCAGCAGGACGCTTTCGCTATCGCTTCCCTGACCCGTGCGCAGAAGGCCATGAGCGAGGGGCGCTTCGCCGCCGAGATCGTCGCCGTCGAGGCCAGGGCCGGCCGCGAGACCCGCACCATCGACCAGGATGAGCAGCCGCCCAAGGCACGCCTGGACAAGATCCCCACCCTGAAGCCGGCCTTCCGCGAAGGCGGCACCGTGACCGCCGCCAACGCCAGTTCCATCTCCGATGGCGCCGCGTCGCTGCTGCTGATGCGCCTGTCCGAGGCGGAGAAGCGCGGCCTCACGCCGCTGGCCCGGATCGCCGGCCACGCGTCCTTCGCCCATGCGCCGAACCTCTTCACCACCGCGCCGGTGGGTTCCATCCAGCGCCTGCTGGCCCGCACCGGCTGGAGCCTGGCGGACGTGGACCTGTTCGAGGTGAACGAAGCCTTCGCGGTGGTGCCCATGGTGGCCATGCGTGACCTGGACATCGCCCATGAGCGCATCAACGTCCACGGCGGTGCCTGTGCCCTCGGCCATCCCATCGGCGCTTCGGGGGCGCGGGTGCTGGTGACCCTGCTCAATGCGCTGACCCAGTACGACCTCGACCGGGGCGTGGCCTCGGTGTGCATCGGTGGCGGCGAAGCCACCGCCGTCGCCATCGAACGAATTCGCTGAAGGAGCTGACCATGATTCCCTCCGAAGACGACATCCAGATCCGCGACATGGCCCGCCAGTTCGCCCAGGAGCGGCTGAAACCCTTCGCCGCCGACTGGGACCGTGAGCACCGCTTTCCTGCCGAGGCCATCCGCGAGATGGCCGAGCTGGGCTTCCTCGGCATGCTGGTGCCGGAGGAGTGGGGCGGCGCCGCCACCGGCCACCTGGCCTACGCCATGGCCCTGGAGGAGATCGCCGCCGGTGATGGCGCCTGCTCCACCATCATGAGCGTGCACAACTCGGTGGGCTGCATGCCCATCCTCAAGTACGGCAGCGAGGAGCAGAAAACCCGCTTCCTCCGCCCGCTGGCCGAAGGCCGGATGATCGGCGCCTTCGCCCTCACCGAACCCCAGGCCGGCTCGGACGCCAGCGACCTGCGCACCCGCGCCCGGCGCGACGGCGATCACTACGTGCTGAACGGCGCCAAGCAGTTCATCACTTCCGGCAGCCACGCCGGGATGGTGATTGTCTTCGCCGTCACCGACCCGCAGGCCGGCAAGAAGGGCATCAGCGCCTTCATCGTGCCCACCGACACCCCCGGCTATCAGGTGGTGCGCGTGGAGGAGAAGCTCGGCCAGCATGCGTCCGACACCTGCCAGATCCAGCTGGATGACGTGCGCATCCCCGCGTCCCTGCGCCTGGGCGAGGAGGGCGAGGGCTACCGCATCGCCCTGTCCAACCTCGAAGGCGGGCGCATCGGCATCGCCGCGCAGTCGGTGGGCATGGCGCGGGCGGCCTTCGAGGCGGCGCGGGACTACGCCCACGAGCGCAAGACCTTCGGCAAGCCGATCATCGAGCACCAGGCCGTGGCCTTCCGCCTGGCGGACATGGCCACGAAGATTGCCGTCGCGCGGCAGATGGTCCATCACGCCGCCAGCCTGCGCGAGGCGGGCCTGCCCTGCCTGACCGAGGCTTCCATGGCCAAGCTGTTCGCCTCGGAAATGGCCGAGGAAGTCTGCTCGGCGGCGATCCAGACCCTGGGCGGCTACGGCTACCTGAAGGACTTCCCGGTGGAGCGCATCTACCGCGACGTGCGCGTGTGCCAGATCTACGAAGGCACCTCGGACGTTCAGCGGATGGTGATCGCGCGCAGCCTCTGAGTCCCGGTCCGCACGGCGGGCATCGCCTTTCCCGTCCACCGGGCGGCGCCAACTCGCCCGCCCGTGGTGGATGCGAAGCGCGGCATCCTCCCTGAACCATCCCCAATTCCAACCTGCTCGGGATTCCCCATGACCTACGAAACCCTGTTGGTGGAGCAGGCCGGCGCTGTCGGCCTGGTCACCCTCAACCGACCCGATGCCCTGAACGCCATCAACACGCGACTCATCGACGAGCTGAACCAGGTGCTGGACGGCTTCGAGCGCGATGCCAGCATCGGTAGCATCCTGATCACCGGCTCCCGCAAGGCCTTCGCCGCCGGCGCCGATGTGAAGGAAATGGCCCCCCTGTGCTTCCCGGGAACCTACCTGGACGATTTCCTCGGCCGCTGGGACCGGGTGGCGCAGCGCCGCAAGCCGATCATCGCCGCGGTCGCCGGTCACGCCCTGGGGGGCGGCTTCGAGTTGGCGCTGATGTGCGACTTCATCATCGCCGCCGACAACGCCCGCTTCGGCCTGCCGGAGGTGAAACTGGGGGTGATCCCCGGTGCCGGTGGTGTGCAGCGCCTGACCCGGCTGGTGGGCCGGGCCAAGGCCATGGAGATGGTGCTCAGCGGTCGCAGCATGGACGCTGCCGAGGCCGAGCGGGCCGGCGTGGTGGCGCGGGTGGTGCCGCTGGCGGAGCTGCTGGATCAGGCCCTGGCGAGCGCCCAGGCCATCGCCGCGCAGTCACGTACGGCGGTGATGATGCTCAAGGAATGCGTCAACCGGGTGGACGAGGGATCGATGGCGGAGGGGCTGCGCTTCGAGCGGCGGATGTTCCAGGCGGTGTTCGCCACCCCGGACCAGAAGGAAGGCATGGGCGCCTTCGTCGAGAAGCGCCCGCCGCAGTTCGGTCGCTAGGGCCGGGCCATTGACCAGGGGCAGCCAGGCTGCCCCGGTGGCGGCGATCAGGTCCGTTCTTTCAGCTCTTTCAGCTCTTTCTGCTCTTTCTGCTCCTGCGCGGTGACCTGCTGGCAGATCTCGATGATCTGCTCGCGCATCCAGCGGTTGGCCGGGTCCTGGTCGGTGCTTTCGTGCCAGTAGAGGTGGGTTTCCAGGGAGGGCACGTCGTTCACCGGCAGGTCCACGTAGTGCAGGTCCTGGCGGCGGGCGAAGCGCTCGGGCACGGTGATGGCGAGGTCGGTACCGTGGAGCACGGTGGAGGCCATCAGGTAGTGCTGGGAGCGCAGGGTGACCTTGCGCTGGATGCCCATCTTGCCCAGCGACAGGTCGATGTAGCCGAGGCCGCTGCGGCGGCTGGAAATATGGATGTGGGAGAGCGACAGGTACTCGTCCAGGGTGATCTTGTCCTTGGCCAGCGGGTGGCCACGGCGCATGGCGCAGACGTAGCGATCCTCGATCAGCTTGACGTGGCGGACCTGGGGGTCGGTGTTCAGCGGCGCGTCCACGGCGAAGTCCAGACGGCCGGCCGCCAGCTCCTTGGTGGTTTCCCGGCGCTTGGCCAGGAAGCTTTCGATCTGCACCGTCGGCGCCAGGCGGCGCAGGCGCTGGAACAACGGTGGCAGGATCACCGTTTCGGTGAGGTCGGTCATGCTGATGCGGTAGGTCTTGTTGGCCTGGGCCGGATTGAAGGTACGGCTTTCCTGGACCGACACCCGCAACAGCTGCAGGGCGTTGCGCACCGGGCCGATGATGTTCTGCGCCATGGGCGTGGGCACCATGCCCTGGGCGGTACGGACGAAGAGCGGGTCGTTGAAGGTCTCCCGGAGGCGGGCGAGGGCGTTGGAAACGGCGGGCTGGGTGATGCCGACGATCTGGCCGGCGCGCGTCAGGTTGGCCTCGGTGTAGATGGCGTCGAAGACGATGAATAGGTTGAGGTCTACCTTGTTCAGATTCATGCCGTGCGTGCTCCTCTACGTTGTTCTTATCAGTGGGCTATATATCGGTGATGAATGTTCATACATGGAGAAAATAGGCTAGGGAAATCTTACGCCCTGAACTAGCATCCTTACCAGTCCCACCTCACAGCCCCAGAAGGTAGCCCCGCATGGATTTCGCCTACTCCCCGAAGGTCCAGGAACTGCGTGAACGTGTCACCGCATTCATGGATGCCTATGTCTATTCCGCCGAGCCCGTATTCGAGCAGCAGGTCGCCGAGGGCGATCGCTGGCAGCCCACCGCCATCATGGAAGAGCTGAAGGCCAAGGCGAAGGCGGAAGGCCTGTGGAACCTGTTCCTGCCCGAGTCCGAGTACGGCGCAGGCCTCACCAACATGGAATACGCACCGCTGGCCGAGATCATGGGGCGCTCCCTGCTGGGCCCGGAACCCTTCAACTGCTCCGCGCCGGATACCGGCAACATGGAAGTGCTGGTGCGCTACGCCAACGAGGAGCAGAAGCGCCAGTGGCTGGAGCCGCTGCTGCGTGGCGAGATTCGTTCCGCCTTCGCCATGACCGAGCCGGGCGTGGCCTCGTCCGACGCCACCAATATGGAAGCCCGCGCCGAGCGCCAGGGTGACGAGTGGGTCATCAATGGCCGCAAGTGGTGGACCTCCGGGGCCTGCGACCCGCGCTGCAAGATCATGATCTTCATGGGCCTGACCAACCCGGACGCGCCGCGCCACCAGCAGCACTCGATGATCCTGGTGCCCACCGACACCCCCGGCGTGAAGATCCTCCGCCCGCTGCCGGTGTTCGGCTACGACGACGCCCCCCACGGCCACGCCGAGGTGGTGTTCGAGAACGTGCGGGTACCTTACGAGAACGTGCTGCTCGGCGAGGGGCGCGGCTTCGAGATCGCCCAGGGTCGCCTTGGCCCGGGCCGGATCCACCACTGCATGCGCTCCATCGGCATGGCCGAGCGCGCGCTGGAACTGATGTGCAAGCGCGCCGTGAGCCGCACCGCCTTCGGTCGCCCGCTCGCGCGACTGGGTGGCAACGTGGACAAGATCGCCGATTCGCGGATGGAGATCGACATGGCCCGCCTGCTGACCCTGAAGGCGGCGTACATGATGGACACCGTGGGCAACAAGGTGGCCAAGAGCGAGATCGCCCAGATCAAGGTGGTGGCGCCCAACGTCGCCCTGCGGGTGATCGACCGTGCCATCCAGATGCACGGTGGCGCCGGCGTCTCCAGCGACTTCCCGCTGGCCTACATGTACGCCATGCAGCGCACCCTGCGCCTGGCGGACGGCCCCGACGAAGTGCACCGCGCGGCCATCGGCAAGATCGAGATCGGCAAGTACGTACCCAGGGACGCGCTGCGCGGCGACCATTGAGTCCGATCGCCCCGAGATGAAGAAGGCCCGCGCGATGCGGGCCTTTCTCTATGTAGGAGCCGGCTTGCCGGCGAATGGCGCGGAGGGGGGGCGCGAGCAAGCTCGTTCCCACGGGCTGGTTCGTAGGATGGCGTAGAGCGAAGCGAAACCCATCAAGGCCTCGGATTCGTAGGAGCCGGCTTGCCGGCGAAGGTTCGCGAGCAAGCTCGCTCCTACAAGCTGGTTCGTAGGATGGCGTAGAGCGAAGCGAAACCCATCAAGGCCCCGGATTCGTAGGAGCCGGCTTGCCGGCGAATGGCGTGGCTGCGGCTGTTCGCGAGCAAGCTCGCTCCTACAGGTCGTTCTCCGGCGCGGGGTTTCTGGCCTTCAGCCAGCCCATGCGCAGGTGCAGCTGGGCGGCGAAGGCGCGGGCCGCCAGTTCCTCATGGAAGGTCAGGCTGCGCTGCCCCAGGCGGACACGCCAGAAGGTCTTGCCCGCCTTGTCGAACGATTCGATCCGTACCTCAGCCATGCTTTTCCAAATCTCCGGATTTCTCGACCGGACGATCACGTGTCTTCAGCAGAGACAGGACCACACCACCGGCCAGCAGCCCGAAGGTTACGCCAAGGGACAGCAGCGGGGGAATCTTGCCGATGAGCCCGTGCAGGAAAATCTTGCCGCCGATGAAGATCAGCACCAGGGCCAGGGCGTACTTCAGGTAGACGAAGCGGTGCATCAGGGCCGCCAGGGCGAAGTAGAGGGCGCGGAGGCCGAGGATGGCGAAGATGTTCGAGGTGTAGACGATGAAGGGGTCCTGGGTGATGGCGAAGATCGCCGGGACGCTGTCCACCGCGAACACCAGGTCGGCCAGTTCGATCAGCACCAGGGCCAGGAACAGCGGGGTGGCGTAGAGCAGGGCCTTGCTCTGGCCGGGCTGCTTCAGGCGCACGAAGAAGTGCGAGCCGTGGAGGTCGTCGGTGACACGGATATGGCGGCGAACGAACTTGAGCACCGGGTTGTTGGCCAGGTCCGGGTGGGACTCCTCCCGGGAGAACAGCATCTTCACGCCGGTGAACAGCAGGAAGGCACCGAAGACGTAGAGGATCCAGTCGAACTCCTTCACCAGGGCACTGCCCAGGCCGATCATGATGGCCCGCAGCACCACCACGCCGAGGATGCCCCAGAACAGCACGCGGTGCTGATAGCGGCGGGGGATGGCGAAGAAGCCGAAGATCATCGCCATGACGAAGACGTTGTCCATGGACAGCGACTGTTCCACCAGGAAGCCGGTGTAGAACTCGATGGCGCTCTGGGCGCCCAGTTCGAACCAGACCCAGACACCGAACAGCACGCCGACGCCGAAGTAGCCGCCGTAGAGCAGAAGGCTCTCGCGCATCTCGATTTCATGCTGGTCGCGGTGCAGCACCCCGAGGTCGAAGACCAGCAGGGCGAGGACGATGGCGAGGAAGGCGAGCCACAACCAGATGGCGGTGCCGAGGAAGTCGGCCGTTAGAAAAGCCTGTAGAGCTGCCATGAGCCCCTCCTGAGTGTCGTTGATGAAACGTGACTCCGACATGGCGGTTGGCAAGCCGTCAGAGGGGCCCGGCGTCACATTAAAAAGGCTAGCCGTTCGTCGTCAGAAAGGGCAGCGAGGGTGCTGTAACAATTCTTTGCCCGTCGTAGGTGTTTTCATAGCTGCGCCTAAATAGCATGTATTCCTATCTGTGAATTAATCCTAATAGCGGGTAGGATTCTGCCCCGGTCGCCAGGCATCGACGCCAGCGCGACACCAGGCGCCGACAAAGAGCGCCGTGATCCAACCAACCCCGTGGTTAGCCGCCAACACATGGACACACCATTCAAGGGGTTTTGAGAGTGCAACAGCGATATGCGTTCAACGGGGTAGACACGGCTGGGGAGTCCGTGTTCACCCGCCACACCCGTCATCCACTGTCCATCGCGGTGCTGGGCGTGACCCTCGCCCTGCAGGCCGGGGCGGGGTTTGCGCAGGATCGATCGAAGACTGAGGGGGCGCTGGAACTGGGCGCCACGGCGATCACCGACGAGCGCCTGGGCGAAACCACCGAGGGCACGGGCTCCTACACCACGGGAACGACCCGGAGCGCCACCCGGCTGGCGCTGTCGCCTCGCGAGACCCCCCAATCGATCAGCGTCATCACGCGGCAGCAGATGGATGACCAGAACCTCACCAGCCTGTCGGACGTCCTGGCGAAGACACCGGGCGTGACGGTGAGCGGGTTCGACAGCAGCCGTGCGACCTTCTCGGCCCGTGGCTTCGAGATCGACAACTTCCAGATCGACGGCATTCCGGCCGCCTTCCGCTTCGGCAACGGCATCGACCAGGCGGACATGGTGATCTACGACCGCGTCGAGGTGCTGCGTGGTTCCAACGGCCTGCTCAGCGGCTTCGGCAGCCCCTCCGCCACCGTCAACCTGGTGCGCAAGCGTCCCACCAGGGAACTGTCCGGATACGCGTCCACCAGCGCCGGAAGCTGGGACACCTACCGGGGCGAGTTCGACATCGGCGGCGCCCTGACCTCCGAGGGCAATGTGCGCGGCCGCTTCGTTTCCGCCTACGAGGACCGCCAGTCCTTCATGGACCACCTGTCCGAGAAGAAGCAGGTGTTCTACGGCATCCTCGAGACCGATATCACCGACGACCTGCTGCTGAGCGCGGGCCTGAGCCGCCAGACCAATCGGCCGGAAGGCTCGTCCTGGGGCGATTCCACCCCGGTGTACGACAGCAACGGCGATGAGTTCGCCCTTCCACGCTCCTTCAACCCCGGCACCCGATGGAGCCAATGGGACAACACCACGGACAACGCCTTCGTGACCCTGGAACAGCGCCTGGCCAATGACTGGGTGGTGAAGGGTTCGATCGCTCACACCAGGACCGATTCGCCCATCACCCTGGGTTCCGCCGGCAGCGGCAACCCGAATCCGGTGGATGGCAGCGGCATGGGCATCTGGCTCGGCAAGTACCGCTACGAGGCGGTGCAGAACGCCTACGACCTCCATGCCAGCGGTCCCTTCCAGTTGATGGGGCGCGAGCATGAGTTGATGGCGGGGGTTTCCCATCGGGATATCGACCACGATGCGACCAACTGGCCTTTCCTGTTCGGCATGGCCGACAACATCTTCAACTGGAACGGCAACTTCCCCAAACCGGATTGGGGCAACCCGATCTACAGGGACGAAACCGAGTTGAAGGAAACGGCGGCTTACCTGGCGAGCCGCCTCAAGCCTTCCGACGACCTGTCGATCATCCTGGGCGCCCGGGTCTCCGACTGGCAGCTGGACACCACGCGCAACCTCTTCGCCACCGGCAGCCGCACCCGGGTGCAGGACGCCCAGGAGAGCGGCGTGGTGGTGCCCTATGCGGGCGTGGTCTACGACCTGGACCGGACCTACTCGGTCTATGCCAGCTACACCCGCATCTTCAAACCCCACGAATCCGAGAAGGATGCCAGCGGCGCCTTGATCGAGCCGGAAGAAGGGGATGCCTACGAACTCGGCCTGAAAGGCGAATTC
This sequence comes from Pseudomonas furukawaii, assembly GCF_002355475.1. Classification (NCBI taxonomy): domain Bacteria; kingdom Pseudomonadati; phylum Pseudomonadota; class Gammaproteobacteria; order Pseudomonadales; family Pseudomonadaceae; genus Metapseudomonas; species Metapseudomonas furukawaii. Next base: position 2,752,567 of record NZ_AP014862.1, read on the forward strand.
TTCGATGGCCGCCTCAACGCCAGCGCCGCGCTGTTCCATGTCAAGCAGGACAACCTGGCGGACCTGGTCGGCACGGACCCGGCCACCAACGCAGGCATCTACCGCGCCATCAGCGGTGCGGAGACCAGGGGCATCGAGTTCGAGGTGGCCGGTGAGCTGGCCCGGAACTGGCAGGTGCAGGGTGGCTACACCCACCGCGTGACCCGCGACGGGGACGATGACAAGGTCTCCACCACCGAGCCGGAGGACCTGTTCCGCCTGTCCACCGCCTACCGCCTGCCGGGCCGCTTCGACAAGCTGACCCTTGGCGGTTCCGCCAGCTACCAGAGCAGGATCTGGACCGACGACATCACCCCGCGCTACACCCAGGGCAGCTACTGGCTGCTGGATGCCATGGCCAGGTACCAGCTCACCGAGCAGGTATCCCTGGCCGTCAACGGCAACAACCTGACCGACGAGAAGTACTTCAGCAGCATCGGCAACTTCGGCGGCGCCATCTACGGCGATCCGCGCAACTACACCCTCAGCGCCCGCCTCGATTTCTGACGGCGTTGGGCCCCGCTCCCGAGTGGGGTGGGGCCTTGCCTGCGCAGGATGGGTTGAGGTGCGAAACCCATCGCTCGGGGTTGATGGGTTCGCGTCGCTCTACCCATCCTGCTGACCGTCCGCTCAGTACACCCAGACCTCGACCCGGCGATTACGATTCCGCCCATCCTCGGCCGAGTTGGCCGCCACTGGCAGCACGTCGCCGAATCCCTTCACGTCCTTGAGTGCCACGCCGCCCTTGGCCAGTTCCCGGCGTACCGCCATCGCCCGGAGGCGGGACAGCAGTTCGGCCCGCTGCGGATCCGCCTTGGCATCGCCGAAGCCCACCAGCACCACCTTGCGTTGCAGCTTGCCGCGCTGCTTCAGGTAGTCCACCAGCCGTTGCACATCCCGAAGGGCCTTGTTGTCGAGGCTGGCACTGCCTTCCTGGAAGCGGAAGTTCACCGACAGGCGCTCGGCTTCGGTGGCCAGGGTGCGGTAGTCCTCCGGCATGTCGGCGCGCGGCGCCATGCGGACGGCGCCCACCTGCTGGGCGATGAACCCGCTCCGTTCCACGATCGCCTGGCCAGGGGGGCTCTGCGCGAAGCGCAGCAGCGCATCGGCCCAGGGGTTCTGCTCGCCGGGCTTCATGTAGAGGTAGAGCCGGCGCGACAGGGGATAGTCCTCGGTGGCGATCAGGTCGGTGCTGGGGGCCATGGGCTGGGACTCGCCGTCGACGATGGCCAGCGCCCTGGCCTGGCCGATGGACGCCAGGCCGACGAAGCCGATGCCCTGGGGATCGGCGCTGACCGCGGCGGACAACCGGTCGCTGGATTCGAAGCGTTGGGCGCCGGCCGCCAGCGACTTGCCCTGGCGGGCCAGCACCAGCTCCTTGAAGGTGTCGTAGGTACCGGACTGGTCATCCCGGGCATAGAGGCGGATGGCGCCTCCCTGGCTTCCCAGTTCTTCCCAGGTGCTCACCTCGCCGGCGAATACCGCCGCCAGCTGGGCAGTGCTCAGCGCCCGCAGCGGGTTGCCGGGGTGCAGGATAATGGCCAGCCCGTCGATGGCGATCACCTGCTCCGAGTAGGGGCTGCGCAGGTCGCCGAAGGCGCTGAGGGCCTGTGCCTCGGCGTCCTTGATGGGGCGCGAGGAGGCCGCCAGGTCGGCGCTGCCGTCACCGAGGGCACTGAACCCCGTGGAGGAGCCGTGGGCGGCCAGCTCGATGCGCACGGCACGGCCCTGGGCGTCCTGGCCCTCGATATGCACTTCGTTTTCACGCTCGCCCGGAACCTGGCGAATCCCCCGGATGCCTTCCTCTTCCAGCATGCCCCTGACCAGCGCCGGCCCCAGTTTGGCGCCGATGGTGTTGGAGCCCTGGATGCGCAGCGAGGGCGCCACCTCGGCGGCAAGCACCGACCAGGGGAAGGCATAGCAGATGAAACCGAGCAGCAGCAGGCTGAGGGCCTGGCCCCAGAGCTCCTTGTCGCTGGCGGTCGTGGCGCGCGGCATGGGCAGACACCTTGTAGGAAGGGGGTGAAGGAGCCGCGAGATTAAGTCAGTCGGGTGACGGAGAGATGACAGAAAAGGCCCTGGAATCGGGCTTCCGGCGAATCCGTCGAAATATCGTATGGATGGGGTAGGGCGTTCCTACAGCCAAGTAAGCCTGGGGCCGGCAGCCCCTCCCAGGGCGAAGGGGTAGCGTAGCCGGCTGCCGGAATGCACCTGGAAAGGGGCGTCCGGTCCAGCGCTTAGGCGCATTCCCTGAAAGTACTGAAGGAGTGTTGTGATGAGTGGTTGGTTCGAGCTGCGCAAGAACAGCGGTGGCACCTGGCGCCTGCGTTTGAAGGCGGCCGATGCCCAGACCCTGCTGGACACCGGGGTGTACCCGGACCGTGGCGCTGCGGAGAGCGCCATCGCCAGCTTCCGTGAGAACTGTGCCCATGAGGAGCGCTACGTGCGGCGCATCGATTCCAGTGGCAAGAACTATTTCAAGCTGCGCTGCGTCAGGAAGGAAATCATCGCCCGCAGCCACCTCTACGATTCCGAGTCGACCCTGCAGCAGGCCATCGAGACCATCATGCGGGTCGGCCAGACCCAGGTGGTGAAGGAAGCCTGAGGCGGCAGGCGGCGGAAACTGAAAAGGCCCATCGGATGATGGGCCTTTTTTCGTATTCATCGCGGATTATCGGGGAAATCCTGTTCACACTGGATTGGCGATTTTGCGTGGTGCCCTGACCAACTCCCAGTCTGCGGATACCGCCCTCTCCCCCGCCCCTCTCCCAGAAGAGGAGAGGGGTGACTCGCGCCGGCAGGGGACAAGTCATCCTGCTGCCCAAACCGATCTGAAACCCGGCGAAGACGATGACGCCGCGCGAAGTGCCCCGTCAGGAGGCCGAGCGGAGTCGTCGTGCAGGGTGACGAGCGGCATGGATGCCGCGAGAGGCGTGTGGGGCCATGGATGGCCCCTCGCGCCGTGCCCCCGGAGCGACGATGCAGCGAGGGGACCCGGCGAAGCCGGGCCGGATGCAGGGGCAAGCCATTTGGTTCCTTTCGGCGATTGAGAAAGGGACTCGACCGGGAGGGCGAAACAGAGACTCGCAATCTGCACGGAAATGAGCCGAGCCCCCACAAAACCTGACAGCGGTTCGACAATCCGGCTTGAGCAAGTCCATTCCCCGATAATCAGCGAAGAACCTTTGTTCGTGGGCCTGGACGCAGGGGAACACGGGGCCCCTTCGGATCAGGCCAGTTCCAGCCAGATCGGCGCATGATCCGAGGGTTTGTCCATGCCGCGCAGGTCGTAGTCGATACCGGCGTCCCGAAAGCGCGCCTGGAGCGGCTGGCTGGCCAGGATCACGTCGATGCGCAGTCCGCGCTTGGGTTCATCCTCGAAGCCCCGGCTGCGGTAGTCGAACCAGCTGAAGCGGTCGTTCACCTCGGGATTGAGGTGGCGGAAACTGTCCACCAGGCCCCAGCCCTTCAGGCGCTCCAGCCATTCGCGCTCCTCCGGCAGGAAGCTGCATTTGCCGGTCTTCAGCCAGCGCTTGCGGTTCACTTCGCCGATGCCGATGTCGCAGTCTTCCGGCGAGATGTTGATGTCCCCCATCACCACCAGTGGCTGGCTGGGCTGGAACTGGTTTTCCAGCAGGCCTTGCAGGTCCGCGTAGAAACGCTCCTTGGCGGGAAACTTGACGGGGTGGTCACGGCTTTCACCCTGGGGGAAGTAGCCGTTCATCACCGTGACCGGGTTGCCCTGGGCATCGGCGAAGGTGCCGTAGATGAAGCGGCGTTGCGCATCCTCGGTATCCCCGGGAAAGCCCTTGGACAGCGACAGCGGCTCCTGGCGGGAGAGCAGGGCGACGCCGTAGTGGCCCTTCTGGCCGTGGTAGTGGACGTGGTAGCCGAGCTGGCGGATTTCCGCCTCCGGGAACTGGTCGTCGGCCACCTTGGTTTCCTGCAGGCCGATCACGTCCGGCTGGTGCTTGGCGATCAGCGCCTCCAACTGATGGGGCCGGGCGCGCAGGCCGTTGATATTGAAAGAAACGATCTTCATCACGAGGCATCCTGGGAAAAGGGTGGATGCTAGCCCAAGCTCGGGGCGTTGAAAAACCGCCGCGTGCGGCCGCTGACTCGCGTGGCCGCCCGGAAGAACTGGTGCTAATTTCCCTCATGGCCCGACAAACCCATAACAAACGAGGTGCCGTGAATGCCTGGCTACGTTCCCAACGCGCCGGTGGAGGTGCGCATGCTCGATGGCGGCTATGCCCGAGAAGCGCGTTCGCTGCTCTATCACGCCTATCGCCATGAACCCACCTTCGCCTACCTGTTCGAATCCGAGCGCCCCGGCTATGACCAGCGGGTACGCGCCACGGTGCGGGAACTGGTGCAGCAGCATTTTCTCCAGGAGTTGCCGGCCATCGGCCTGCTGATCGAGGACCGCCTGGTAGGCATCGCCCTGATCGCCCCTCCCCAGCGGCGCCTGGACATCACCGAAAGCTGGGCATGGCGCCTGCGCATGCTGCTGAGCACCGGTTTCGCCTGCACCCGCCGCTACCTGGACTACCACGAAGCGGTGCTCGCCTGCCTGCCGCCCGGCCCCTACCACGTGCTGCCGCTGCTGGGCATCCATCCCCAGTTCCAGGGGCGCCACCTGGGGGAGAAACTGCTGGAGGCGCTGCACGAGTGGTGCGCCGCCGATGACAGCTCCCAGGGCGTGGTACTGGACACCGGCAACGCCCGCTACCTGGAGTTCTACAAGCGGCAGGGTTACGAGGAAGTGGGCGAGGTGGCCCTGGGGTCGGTGGTGGAGCACGTGTTCTTCCACCCCAACCCGCGCCCCCTGATCCGGGCCAGCGGCTGACAGGTATTTCCGAAGCTTCGTGGTAGCATGCCGCGCATGAATTTCTGCCAAGGATTGCGCGGCCCGCTGTTGCTGGGCCTGCTCTGCACGATGAATCCGGCCCTGGCCAAGGCCACGCTGGATGTGAAGATCGAACCCGCCAATGGCGCGTTGAAGGCCAATATCGAGGCCTTCATCGGCTCCATCTCCGATCGCGACGAAGAAGCATTGCGACGCTTTCGCCGCTCCGCCCAGGAGCAGGCAAGCCAGGCCGCCCAGGCCCTGGGCTACTACCAGGCGGAGATCCGCAGCCGGGTGAAGGGCGGCAAGGACCCCGTATTGCTGGTGCGGGTGGTGCCCGGTGAGCCGGTGCGCCTGCGCAACGTGGCGGTGCGGATCGAGGGGGAGGCCAGTAGCCTGGGGGCGTTCCGGGTGCCACAGAGCAAGGCGCTCAGCCCGGGGGCGCAACTCAATCACGGTGCCTACGAGGACGCCAAGAAGCTGATCCAGAACCAGGGGCTGCGCTACGGCTTCTTCGACGGCCGCTTCACCCGGCAGCGCCTGGACATCGATCCCCGCGCCGGCGTTGCCGACATCGAGCTGGTCTACGACAGCGGGCCGCGCTACAGCCTCGGCGGCGTCAGCTTCGAGGGCGAGACCCCGTTCGACGCCGACCTCCTGTCGCGCTTGGTGCCTTTCCCGGCCAACACCCCCTACGACTCGGACGAGGTGGCCAAGCTGAGCCAGAACCTCCAGGCCAGCGGCTACTTCGAGGAAGTGCGGGTGGACGCCAGCCCGGTGAAGGGACAGGGCCGACTGATCCCCGTGAAGGTTCGACTGACACCCGCCAAACCGCGCACCCTGGGCCTTGGCGTCGGCTTCTCCACCGACGTCGGTCCGCGCGCCCGGGCCAACTGGACCCGGCACTGGATCAACGCCCAGGGTCATCGTCTCGGGGCCGAGACCGAGGTATCACCGGTGCGGCAGAGCCTTGGCACCTGGTACGAGATTCCCCTGGACCCGCCGCTGACCGACACCCTGCGCTTCACCTCCGGCGTGCAGCGGGAAAACCTGGTGGACGTCGACAGCCGTCGCGTCACCCTGGGTGGGCAGTGGCAATCGAAGCTGCCCGACGACTGGCAACGGGTGATCTCCCTGCGCTGGGAGCAGGAAACCTTCGACTACGGCGATGGCAGTGACGATGGCCGCAGCAGTTTCCTCATTCCCGGCATCAGTTATGGCGTGACCCGCAGCGACCACAAGCTGGACCCCAGCCAGGGCTATTCCCTGCAGTTCGATGTGCGCGGCGCCAAGGAGGGCATCCTGTCCGATACCGACTTCACCTATGCCAGCGTCATGGCCAAGGGGCTCTACACGCTTCCCGGTGGCCATCGGTTGCTGGGCCGGGTGCAGACCGGCGGCATCGCCACCACCGACTTCGAGGCGATTCCGCCCTCCCTGCGTTTCTTCGCCGGGGGTGACCAGAGCGTGCGCGGCTACGACTACCAGACCCTTTCGCCGGAGGACAACAACGGCAAGAAAGTGGGCGGTCGCTACCTGCTGGTGGGCAGCGCCGAGTACCAGTACCCCATCGCCGAGAAGTGGCGCCTGGCCGCCTTCGTCGATCGGGGCAACGCCATGGACTCCCTCAGCGCCGCGATGAAGACCGGTGCGGGCCTGGGGGTTCGCTGGGTGTCGCCGGTGGGGCCGATCCGCCTCGACCTGGCCAAGGCCCTCGATGATCCGGGAGGCTTCCGCATCCACTTCTCCATGGGGCCGGAACTGTGAGGCGCTCACTGAAGATCGGCCTGTCGGGCCTGGCGGTCGTCCTGGCCGCCCTGCTGGCGGTGCCTGCCGTCCTGCTGTTCACCGAAGCGGGTGGGCGTTGGGCGTTGCGGCAGGTTCCCGGTCTGCAACTGGAAGGCTTCAGCGGCCATCTGGGTGGGCGTTGGCGTGCCGAGCGGCTGGCCTGGCGGCAGGATGGCACCCGCCTCGAACTGGAGGCGCCACTGCTGGACTGGTCGCCCGCCTGCCTGCTGCGACGGACCCTGTGCATCGACGAGCTTGCCAGCGAACGCATTCGCCTCGACCTGCCTCCGTCCACCTCGGACGAGGAGGGTGCCCCTTTCCGCCTGCCGGAACTCCGGTTGCCCCTGGCGTTACAGATCGGCCAGGTGCGGGTCGGCCGTTTCCTGCTGCAGGGTGACGACCAACTGCAGGAACTCGACCTGGTGGCGCGCTGGCAGGCCGACGGCCTGCATGTGGAGCGCCTCAGCCTGCGCCGCGACGACCTGGCCCTGGACCTCAGCGGCCACCTGCGGCCCGAGGGCGACTGGCCCCTGGCAGTACAGGGGACGCTGAAACTGCCGGCGCCGGGTGACACGCCCTGGGCGCTCACGCTGAAGGCGGCGGGCGATCTCCAGGGGCTGGTGCGCCTCGACGCCGACAGCCAGGGTTATCTCGACGGTCACCTGGACGGCGAGGTGCGCCCCCTCGCCCCACAGCTGCCGGCCAGCGCCACCCTGCGGGCCGACGGCTTCAAGGCCAGCCCCGACCTGCCCGACACCCTGACCCTTAACCAGCTGCAACTGACCGCCCGTGGCGATCTCCAGCAGGGCTACGCCGTGCAGGGCCAGGCCAACCTGCCGGGTGAGGGCGGCGCCCTGGCCTTGCGGCTCGACGGCCAGGTGGACGCGCGCGGTGCCGATATCCGCCAACTGCAACTCGATGGCGAGCCTCAGCAACTGCTGGCGGTGCAAGGCCGGGTGGACTGGCAGGACGCCCTGGCGGTGGACAGCCGTCTGCAATGGCGTGACTTCCCCTGGCAGCGACTGTTTCCCCAGGAATCGCCTCCGCCGGTGGCGCTGCACAGCCTCGAGGCCGAGTTCCGCTATGGCCGCGAACGCTACCAGGGCCGATTCGACGGACACTTCAGCGGGCCGGCGGGCGATTTCACCCTGGCCAGCCCGGTCGAGGGCGACCTGGGCAGCGTCAGCCTGCCGGACCTGTTGCTCAAGGCCGGGCAGGGCAAGGCCCAGGGCAAGGTACGCATCGACTTCGCCGAAGGCCTCGGCTGGGACAGCCAACTGGCCCTGAGCGACCTGGACCCGGCCTACTGGGTGGCCGAACTGCCCGGCCGCCTGGCGGGCCGGTTGCACTCCCGTGGCACCTGGCGCGACGAGCGCCTGGAACTGAATGCCGACCTCGACCTCAAGGGCACCTTGCGTGGCCAGCCGGCGCAGCTCCTGGCCAGGGCCGACGGGGCAGGCGAGCGCTGGAACCTGGGGATGCTGCAGGTTCGCCTGGGGGACAACCGCATCGAGGGACAGGGGCGACTGGAACAACGCCTCAGCGGCCATCTCGATCTCGCCCTCAACCGCGTCGGCCAGCTCTGGCCCGGAGTGTTCGGCCGGCTTGGCGGGCGTCTGGACCTCGCCGGCACCCTCCAGGCGCCCCAGGGCACCTTGCGCCTGGATGGCAGGCGGCTGGGGCAGGGCGACACCCGTATCAGGACGCTGGCGCTCCAGGCGCAGCTGGATGGCGCCCAGCGCGGCGGCCTGCGCCTCCAGGCCGATGGTCTGGCGTCCGGCGATACCCGCTTCGGCACCCTGCTGCTGGAGGGATCCGGGACCCAGGCCAGGCAGCAGCTCGAACTCAGCCTCGAGGGCGGGGTCCTGGCGCTGTCACTGGGGCTGGACGGTCAGCTCGACAAGGGCAACTGGCGCGGGCGACTGGCCCGGGGCGAGGTCCAGTCCCAGGGGCAGGACTGGAAACTGGCGGCGCCCGCGCGCCTGGAGCGCCTGGCGGACGGCCGCATCAACTTCGGCAGCCACTGCTGGCGCTCCGGTCCTGCCAGCCTCTGTGGCGGTGAGCAGCGGTTGATGCCGGAGCCGAGGCTGGACTATCGGCTGCGGGACTTCCCCCTGGCGAGCCTGGCGCACGCGCTGCCGGCCGACTTTGCCTGGCAGGGCACCCTCAACGGCGACCTCAGGCTGGACCTGCCGGCCAGCGGCCCCGATGGCCGTATCACCCTGGATGCCGGCAGTGGCACCTTGCGCCTGAAGGAAGACGACCGCTGGCTCGATTTCCCCTACCAGCGCCTGCTGCTCGACAGCACCCTGCGGCCCCAGCGGATCGATACCCAGCTCATCTTCGAGGGCCAGGGGCTCGGCCAGCTGCAACTGGATGCCCGCATCGACCCCCGCCCGGCCAGCAAGCCGCTGTCCGGCCAGTTCAGCCTGAGCGGCGTCGAGCTGGCGGTGCTGAGGCCGTTCCTGCCTGTGGTGGAGGAGTTGGCGGGACGCCTGGACGGGAGCGGGACCCTCAGCGGCACGCTCCAGGCGCCTTACGTGCTGGGCAACCTGCGCCTGCGCGAGGGGCGTATCGCGGGTGGCGACCTGCCCACCCCGTTCGAGGACCTCGGCCTCGACGCCCGAATTGCCGGGGAGAGCCTCGAGCTTTCCGGCCAATGGCGCGGTGGCGAGCAAGGCCGGGGCAGCCTGTCCGGCAACCTCGCCTGGGCCCAGGGCCTGGACGTGGACCTGGCCGTGCGAGGCAGCCGACTGCCGCTGGTGGTGGAGCCCTACGCCAACCTCGAGGTGGAACCCGACCTGCGCATCGGCCTGGCCGGGGAACGCCTGGCGGTGACCGGCAAGGTGCAGGTGCCCCGTGGCCGGATCAGGATTCGCGAACTGCCGCCCCAGGCGGTCAAGGTTTCGCCCGACGCCCGCATCCTGGGCCAGCCGGAAGAACAGCGGCAGGCCCTGCAGATGGCCATGGATGTCAGCGTCGAGGTGGGGCAGGATCGCCTGCGCTTCGCCGGGTTCGGCCTGACGGCGGACCTCCAGGGCCACCTGCAGGTAGGCGACAACCTCACCGGCAATGGCGAACTGGTCCTTCGGAACGGCCGTTACCGGGCCTACGGCCAGCGACTGGACCTGCGTCGGGCGCGGTTGCTCTTCGCCGGGCCGCTGGACCAGCCCTACCTGGACGTCGAAGCGGTGCGCAACGTCGGCGATGTCACCGCCGGGCTGCGCCTCAACGGACGGGCCGACGAGCCGACCACGGAAGTCTTCTCCACCCCGGCCATGAGCCAGGAGCAGGCGCTTTCCTACCTGATCCTCGGCCGTCCCCTGAACAGCGGTGGCGATGGCAATGCCGTGGGGCAGGCCGCCCTGGCGATGGGCCTGTCGGGCACCGCCTCGATGACCAGCGACCTGGCCCAGCGCCTTGGCCTGAAGGACCTGCAGCTGGATGAGGACGGCGCCCTGGGGCAGCTATCCGAGCGCCTGAGTTTCCGCTACGGCCTGGGCGTGGTGGACTCCACCAGCGTCGTGGCCCTGCGCTATGAGCTGACCAAACGGCTCTACCTGGAGGCCGCCAGCGGCCTGGCGAGCTCGCTCGATCTCTTCTACAAGCGCGACTTCTGACGTGGGAAAGGTGCTCGTCACCCTGGCGGATTTTTTCGTCGATCGTGCTAGCATCCGCGCCGCTGACTGCCGCGGGCTCTTGCGCAGCCCCCGTCAGTACGCCCATGCACCCCGATGGTCGTCGTCACCCGTCGTCCCCGGACATGGAACAATCCCGTCGCCTACCCGTGTCGGGATTCCCAAATCGGAGCCGGCTACCACTGGCTCCCTCGAACAAGAAGAAAGGAGCCTTCCATGGAATCCATCAATACCCTGGTGAACCAGATCAACGGCCTCGTCTGGGGCCCGCCGATGCTGGTAGCCATCCTCGGCACCGGCCTGTTCCTCATGGTCTTCCTGCGCTTCATGCCGCTGCTGCGCATCGGCACCGGCTTCCGCCTGCTCTGGCAGGGGCGCGCCAAGGGCGATGAAGAGAGCGGTGAGATCAGCCCCTTCCAGGCCCTGATGACCTGCCTTGCCGCCACCGTCGGCACCGGCAACATCGCGGGCGTCGCCACCGCCATCTTCCTCGGCGGCCCGGGCGCGCTGTTCTGGATGTGGTGCACCGCGCTGGTGGGCATGGCCACCAAGTACTCCGAAGTGGTCCTGGCGGTTCACTACCGCGAGAAGGACGCGCGCAAGGAACACGTCGGCGGACCGATGTACGCCATCAAGAACGGCCTGGGCAAGAAGTGGCTGTGGCTCGGTACCGCCTTCGCCATCTTCGGCGGCCTGGCGGGCTTCGGTATCGGCAACATGGTCCAGGTGAACAGCATGGCCCATGCCCTGGAGTCCACCTTCAATGTCCCGTTCTGGGTGACCGGCGTCGTCACCATGGTGGTCACCGGCCTGGTGATCCTCGGCGGCATCCGTCGCATCGGCAAGGTGGCCGAGGCCCTGGTGCCCTTCATGTGCGTGGCCTACATCATCGCGTCCATCGCCGTGCTCATCATCAACGTCGACGCCATTCCCGGCGCCTTCGAGCTGATCTTCACCCACGCCTTCAGCCCGGCTGCGGCCACTGGTGGTTTCGCCGGCGCGGCGGTGATGGCGGCCATCCGCTTCGGCGTGGCCCGTGGCATCTTCTCCAACGAGGCGGGCCTGGGCACCGCCGGTATCGCCCAGGCCGCCGGCACCACCAACAGCCCGGTGCGTTCGGGCCTGATCGGCATGCTCGGGACCTTCATCGACACCCTGATCATCTGCACCATGACCGGACTGGTGATCATCTGCTCCGGCGTCTGGACCAGTGGGCAGAGCGGTGCGGCCCTGTCCGCGGCGGCCTTCGAATCCGCCCTGCCGGGCTTCGGCGCCATCATCCTCAGCCTGGCCCTGGTGATCTTCGCTTACACCACCATCCTCGGCTGGAGCTACTACGGCGAGCGTTGCTGGGAGTTCCTGGTGGGCACCAAGGCCATCCTGCCGTTCCGTATCGTCTGGGTGCTGGCGATTCCCTTCGGTGCCGTCGCCCAGCTGGACTTCGCCTGGCTGGTGGCCGACACCCTGAATGGCCTGATGGCGCTGCCGAACCTGCTCTCGCTGCTGCTGCTGAGCCCCGTCGTGGTGAAGCTGACCCGCGAGTACTTCGCCAGGCAGTCCAGCGCGGTGGAAGCGTCCTGACCTTCGGGTCAGGACTTTTGCCTGCGACCGTGCTTAACTTGGCGTCTTCGTACAACCCCACCTGAAACAAGGACCCATGCAATGGCTCAAGTAACCCTCAAGGGCAATCCGATCAACGTCGACGGCCAGCTGCCGCAGAAGGGCCAGCAGGCCCCGGCGTTCAGCCTGGTCGGCGGTGACCTGTCCGACGTGACCCTGGCCAGCCTGAGCGGCAAGCGCAAGGTGCTGAACATCTTCCCGAGCATCGACACCCCGACCTGCGCCACCTCGGTGCGCAAGTTCAACGTCGAAGCCAGCAAGCTGCCGAACACCGTGGTGCTGTGCATTTCCGCCGACCTGCCGTTCGCCCAGAAGCGCTTCTGTGGCGCTGAAGGCCTGGACAACGTGGTGAACCTGTCCACCATGCGTGGCGCCAGCTTCCTCAAGGACTACGGTGTGGCCATCGCCAGCGGCCCGCTGGTGGGCGTCGCCGCCCGCGCCGTGGTGGTGCTGGACGAAAACGACAAGGTGCTGCACAGCGAGCTGGTGGGCGAGATCGCCGACGAGCCGGATTACGCGGCCGCCATCGCTGCCCTGTAAACAGCGGTTGTCATCGAAGAAGGGAGGCCAATGGCCTCCCTTCTTCGTTTAGCACCCCGGCTGCAGGAGCGAGCTCGCCATTCGCCGGCAAGCCGGCTCCTACGAAACCGGCACGATTGTAGGAGCGAGCTCGCTCGCGAACGGGGTCCTGACATTCGCCGGCGAGCCGGCTCCTACAGTGTCAGCTTCAGGCGGCCCACCAGGGCCCCAGGCACCAATGCCGACCAGGTCTGGCGCTCGCCGTAGGTGCTGTTGGAGAGGCGCAACTGGCGCTCGACGGTCAGGGCTTCCAGTCGATCCCCCAGCAGGCTGTAGAGGCTGTCGTCGAAGCGCATGGTGTCCACCGGCGCCCGGATGCGGCCGTCTTCCACCCAGAAGGTGGCGAAGCGGGTCATCCCGGTCATGCGGGCGGCGGGCAGGTCCGACCAGTTGAGGTACCAGAGGTTGCCGATGTAGAGGCCGGTTCCCAGGCGCTCCAGCACCTGGTCCAGGGGCAGGGTGCCGGCGGCCATCAGCAGCGATTGAGTGGCTTCGTTGGCGTCCGCGCAATTGGCGGCGAGGCCGTATTCACGGGCGCTGCGGGGATAGACCAGTTGGCCGGCGAAGCGGCCGGCGCGCACCAGTGGCACGTCGCTGCGGGGCGCGCCTTCCGGGCCGAAGGCCGGGGCCAGGGCGCCCGCCACCCGTTCGTCCAGATCCACCAGCGGACTGAACCGGGCGCTGCCGTCCTGCAGGCGTTGCAACGGGCTTTCCTTGTTGGCCAGTGCCCGCGCCGAGAAGCCGGTCCAGGAGAGCATGCCCAGCACCTCGTCCAGGGCCGCGGGCGCGAGGTAGGCGCGGTAGTCGCCGGGTTGCAGGGGGTGCGCCGGGCGGCCCAGGTACTCCAGTTGCTGGCGGGCGTCGGCGAGGCGGCTGGCGAATTCGGCGGAGTCCCAGCGAGACCCGGCGTAGTCGGCCTTCACCGCCTGGTGGTTGGCGTGGAACAGGCTCCAGTCGAAGTTGAAGCAGTGGGCCGTATGCCAGCCGAAGGCGCCGAAGCTGTTGGCGAAGCCCCGGTGCAGCGGTCCTGCGGCATAGATGCCGACGAGGTCGAGCCCGCGTGCCTCGGCGTCGATCTCCGCGAGCACCTGGCTGATGTCGGGGAGGTTGTTCTCATCCGTCGCGTGGCGCCGCCAGGGCGCGCGCTCCAGGTGCAGGTAGGGATCGACGGGCAACTGGTCGATCACCAGGCGCAATTGCATCAGGCCCTCGGCCAGCCGCTGGTGGTCGGTGTCCGCGTCGCCCGAGAGGCTCACGGCGGTCTCCGCGCTGCGATCATGACGAATCAGCCGGAGGCGCCCGGTGGCCTGGACCACATGGCCCGCCTGGCGTACCTGGGCGCGGTTGAAACGGATGAACTCGGACTCTTCGGCGCTGAACCAGAGGCTGAAGTCCTCGCCGGCCTGCAGGCTGGCACCCAGGCCTTCGGCCAGGGCGGTGAAGCGGGATTCTGCGTCTGCCATCACGGCTCTCCTCCAAAGACTTCCACCTGTCTGAATACGCAGGCCGGCGAGGCGTGTCCCACGCGGACCACCTGGTTGGGCTCACCCTTGCCGCAGTAGGGCGTGCCATGGACTTCGACGGTGCTGGCATCGCCCACGGCGACGAGGTTGCGCCAGAACTGCGCGGAAACACCCCGGTAGTTCGGATTCTTCACCACCGCCTTGAGTTCGCCGTTCTCGATCAGCCGGCCCCATTCGCAGCCGAACTGGAACTTGTTGCGGGCGTCGTCGATGGACCAGGAGCGGTTGGTGCTCATCAGCACGCCCCGCTCGATACCGCCGATCAACTGGTCCAGGGTCTGGTTGCCGGGTTCCAGGTTGAGGTTCGCCATGCGGTCGATGGGCGCGCGGTTCCAACCGCTGGCGCGGCTGTTGGCCACTCCGGGGAGCCCGCTGCGCCACTGGGACAGGGCGCCGCCCAGGGGCCGCAGCAGGCGACCCGCCTGGATCAGCATCTCCTTGCGTGCCGGCTGCCCGTCATCGTCGTGGCTGTAGCTGGCCAGTTCCTCGGGAATGCCGGGGTCGAAGCTGACATTCAGCAGGGGCGAGCCGTACTGGTAGCGGCCGAAATCTTCCAGGCCGATAAAGCTGGTGCCGGCGTAGTTGCGCTCATCGCCGAGGATGCGGTCCAGTTCCAGCGGGTGGCCGATGGACTCGTGGATCTGCAGCATCATCTGGTCCGGCATCAGCAGCAGGTCACGGGTGTCGCAGGGGGTGTTGGGGGCCGCCAGCAACCGCAGCGCCTCCTCGGCGATGCGTGGGGCGGCGCCGCGAAATCCCAGGCGGCCGAGCACCTCCATGCCGCCCTGCTGGCCGCTGCCGTAGCCGCCGAAGCTGCGGGTCTGGCTGTCATGGTCGTCGAAGGCCGTGACGCTGATGCCGGGATAGGTGAAGCGCAGGTCTTGCCATTGCTCGGCACCCGTGCTGCTGAGGTAGAGCTGCTCGACGCGCTGGCTGTCCAGGTAGAGGGTCCAGTTCACCAGGCGCGGATCGGCGGGGACGCTGGCGGATTCCTCCGCCAGCAGTTCGAAGCGCTCGGCCAGGCCGGGAAAGGCGCTGGATGCCTGGGGAGATTCGTATCGGGATCTTTCCTTGGGCGGCTGCAGCTGCGCCTGGTCCAGCAGTGTGTAGGCGGCGATTCGGGCCGCCATCGCCTCGGCCCTGGCCAGGGCTCGCTGGAGCCCGGCCACGCTCAGGTCGGCGGTGGCCGCGTAAGCCTCGATGCCGTTCAGGCGCACGCTGAGCATGGCGCCCTGGTCCAGCTCCAGCGCAGGGGGTTCCGCTACGCCACGGCGCAGCAGGGCCCGTTCCGTGCGCTGGCGGACGACGCGGAGGCTATGGAACTCGGCACAGGTGCCAAGGGCGGCGAAACGCTGCCGGATGGAATCGAACACGGAACTCTCCCTGGTCCGGTGGAGTCGTTGTGGGCGCCCACGGAAGACGCGGACGATCGGTAAGGATAGTTGGCCGCGTCAGCCCTAGGTAAATACCCGGTAAATTGACTTTGCCTTCTGCTTTCAACTGCTTATCGTTCACGCTCTCGCTTTCATCGACCAGAATCCATGTCCCCGAACACTCTGCAGAATCCGAAATCCCGTTCCCTGCGCAACTGGCTGCTGCTGGCCGTGGCGCTCGCCGCCCTGATCGCGCTGATCTGGTGGCTCTGGCCCGAGGCGGCTGGTAAATCCGCCCAGCAGGCGGGCAGGGGAGGGCCGGGGCGTCCCGGTTTCGGCGCCTTCTCCGGACCGGTGCCGGTGCGCGTGGCCCCCATCACCCAGGGCGACTTCCCCGTCTACCTCAAGGCCCTGGGCACCGTCACCGCGCTGAACACCGTGAACGTGCGCGGCCGCGTAGACGGCGAACTGGTGAAGCTCGAGTTCGAGGAAGGTCAGCAGGTGAAGGCCGGTGACCTCCTGGCGGTGATCGATCCGCGTCCCTATCAGGTCGCCCTGCAACAGGCCGAGGGCACCCTGGCGCAGAATCGCGCCCAGTTGAAGAACGCCGAGATCGACCTGGCGCGCTACCGCGGCCTCTATGCCGAGGACAGCATCGCCAAGCAGACCCTGGACACCCAGGAAGCCCTGGTGGCCCAGTACCGAGGCACGATCAAGACCAACGAGGCGGCGGTGGCCGAGGCCCGGCTGAACCTCGGCTTCACCCAGGTGCGAGCGCCCATTTCCGGGCGCCTGGGCCTGCGCCAGGTGGACCTGGGCAACCTGGTCAGCAGTGGCGACACCACGCCGCTGGTGGTGATCACCCAGACCCGGCCCATCAGCGTCGCCTTCACCCTGCCGGAGGGCCAGCTGCCCGCCGTGGTCAGTCGTTATCGGGCCGGCGAGACCCTCGTGGTGGAGGCCTGGGACCGTGACGAGAAGGTCAAGCAGGCGGAAGGCGTGCTGCAGAGCCTGGACAACCAGATCGACACCACCACCGGCACCCTCAAGCTCAAGGCCCGGTTCGCCAACCAGGACGAGACCCTGTTCCCCAACCAGTTCGTCAACGTGCGCTTGCGGGCCGAGTTGCTGTCCAACGCCGTGCTCATTCCCTCCGCCGCCGTGCAGTTCGGCAGCGAGGGCACCTTCGCCTACGTGATGGATGGCGAGAAGAAAGTCAGGGTGCGCAAGCTGGAGACCGGCCCCGACGACGGGCAGCGCACCGTGGTCCGCAGCGGCCTCGAACCCGGCGATCGCGTGGTGCTGGAAGGCACCGACCGCCTGCGCGACGGCGCTGAGGTGGAAGTGGTTCACGACGCCGAACAGATTCCCACCGCGCCCGCCGAGCAGTTGCAGGGCCAGCGTCCCGAGGGCCGTGAGCGGAACGCGGGCGAGAAGAAAGGCGGCGTATGAACCTCTCCCGCCTGTTCATCCTGCGGCCGGTCGCCACCACGCTGAGCATGCTGGCGATCCTGCTGGCCGGCCTGATCGCCTATCGCCTGCTACCGGTCTCGGCGCTGCCGGAGGTGGACTATCCCACCATCCGGGTGATGACCCTGTACCCCGGCGCCAGCCCGGATGTGATGACCAGCGCCGTGACCGCGCCGCTGGAACGCCAGTTCGGCCAGATGCCCGGCCTGACCCAGATGTCCTCCACCAGCTCCGGTGGTGCTTCGGTGATCACCCTGCGCTTCAGCCTGGAGGTGCAGCTCGACGTCGCCGAACAGGAAGTGCAGGCGGCGATCAACGCGGCCACCAACCTCCTGCCCAGCGACCTGCCGGCGCCGCCGGTCTACAACAAGGTCAACCCGGCCGACACGCCGGTGCTGTCGCTGGCCATCAGCTCGAAGACCCTGCCCTTGCCCCAGTTGCATAACCTGGTGGACACGCGCATGGCGCAGAAGCTCGCCCAGATCAGCGGCGTCGGCATGGTCAGCATCGCCGGCGGCCAGCGCCAGGCGGTGCGTATCCGGGTGAACCCCGAGGCATTGGCGGCGAACGGACTGAACCTGTCGGACGTGCGCAGCCTGGTCAGCGCCTCCAACGTCAACCAGCCCAAGGGCAACTTCGACGGCCCGACCCGGGTGTCCATGCTGGACGCCAACGACCAGCTCAAGTCCGCCGAGGAATACGCCAACCTCATCCTGGCCTACAACAATGGCGCGGCCCTGCGGCTGAAGGATGTCGCCAGCATCATCGACGGCGCCGAGAACGAGCGCCTGGCCGCCTGGGCCAACCGGAACGAGGCGGTCCTGCTGAACATCCAGCGCCAGCCCGGCGCCAACGTCATCGAGGTGGTGGACCGCATCCGCACGCTGCTGCCTTCCATCACCGCCAACCTGCCGGCGGGCCTGGACGTGGTGGTGCTCACCGACCGCACCCAGACCATCCGTGCCGCCATCACCGATGTGAAGCACGAGCTCTTCATCGCCATCGCCCTGGTGGTGATGGTCACCTTCCTGTTCCTGCGTCGCGTCAGCGCCACCGTCATCCCGTCCATCGCCGTTCCGCTGTCCCTGGTGGGCACCTTCGCGGTGATGTACCTGGCCGGCTTCTCCATCAACAACCTGACCCTGATGGCGCTGACCATCGCCACCGGCTTCGTGGTGGACGACGCCATCGTCATGCTGGAGAACATCGCCCGGCATCTGGAGGAGGGCGAGACGCCGCTGAACGCCGCACTCAAGGGCGCGAAGCAGATCGGCTTCACCCTGATTTCCCTGACCTTCTCGCTGATCGCCGTACTGATCCCGCTGCTGTTCATGGCGGACGTGGTCGGCCGGCTGTTCCGCGAGTTCGCCATCACCCTCGCTGTCGCCATCCTGATCTCCCTGGTGGTGTCCCTGACCCTGACGCCGATGATGTGCGCGCGCCTGCTCAAGCGTGAGACCCGGGAGGAGCAGGGCGGCTTCTACAAGGCCAGCGGCGCGGTCATCGACGGCATGATCGAGCGCTACGGGCGCGGCCTGACCTGGGTGCTGAAACACCAGGGCCTGACGCTGCTGGTGGCCCTCGGCACCCTGGCGCTGACCGTGGTGCTCTACCTCGCCGTGCCCAAGGGCTTCTTCCCCGTGCAGGACACCGGGGTGATCCAGGGCATCACCGAGGCGCCGCAGTCGGTTTCCTTCCGCGCCATGAGCGAGCGGCAGCAGCAGGTGGCCGCGCGGGTGCTGAAGGACCCGGCGGTGGAAAGCCTGAGCTCCTACATCGGCGTGGACGGCGACAACGCCACCCTCAACAGCGGGCGCATGCTGATCAACCTCAAGCCCCACGGCGAGCGCGACGTCACCGCCACCGAGGTGATCCAGCGGCTGCAGCCGGAACTGGACCGCCTCAGCGACATCCGCCTCTACCTGCAGCCGGTCCAGGACCTGACCATCGAGGACCGGGTCAGCCGCACCCAGTTCCAGTTCAGCCTGGAGTCGCCGGACGCCGACCTGCTCCACGCCTGGACGGTGAAGCTGGTGGACGCCCTGCGCCAGCAGCCGGAACTCTCCGATGTCGCCAGCGACCTGCAGGACAAGGGGCTGCAGGTCTTCCTGAACATCGACCGCGACGTGGCCGGCCGCCTCGGCGTGGAGATCTCCGCCATCACCGACGCGCTCTACGACGCCTTCGGCCAGCGGCAGATCTCCACCATCTTCACCCAGGCGAGCCAGTATCGCGTGGTGCTGGAGTCCAGCAACGGCGGCAGCATCGGCCCGGCCGCCCTGCAGCAGATCCACGTCGCCAACCGCGACGGCGTGCAGGTGCCACTGTCGAGCCTGTCCCGCGTGGAAGAACGCCAGGCGCAGTTGGCCATCAACCACATCGGCCAGTTCCCGGCGGTGACCCTGTCGTTCAACCTGGCGCCGGGCGTCGCCCTGGGCGAGGCGGTGGCGGTGATCGAGCGGGTGCAGCGGGAGATCGGCATGCCCGAAGGCGTGCAGACCCGTTTCCAGGGGGCGGCGGCGGCCTTCCAGGCGTCCCTGTCCAGCACCCTGCTGCTGATCCTGGCGGCGGTGGTGACCATGTACATCGTGCTGGGCGTGCTCTACGAGAGCTACATCCACCCGGTGACCATCCTTTCCACGTTGCCCTCGGCGGGTGTCGGCGCGCTGCTGGCGCTGCTGCTCACCGGCAACGACCTGGGCCTGATCGCCATCATCGGCATCATCCTGCTCATCGGCATCGTCAAGAAGAACGCCATCATGATGATCGACTTCGCCCTGGAGGCGGAGCGGCACCAGGGCATGAGCCCCGAGGCGGCCATCTACCAGGCGGCGCTGCTGCGCTTCCGGCCGATCCTGATGACCACCCTGGCGGCCCTGTTCGGCACCATCCCGCTGATGCTCGCCAGCGGTTCCGGCGCCGAGCTGCGCCAGCCCCTGGGCCTGGTAATGGTGGGCGGCCTGCTCCTGTCGCAGGTGCTGACGCTGTTCACCACGCCGGTGATCTACCTCGCCTTCGATCGTCTGTCGCGTCGCCTCACCGGTCGCAGCGCGGCGGGGGTGGAAGCCTGATGCGCAGACTGGATTCCGCACGGACCGGCTTTCCCGTGCCCCGCCTGGCATTCAGCCATGGCCTCCATCCCTCATCCGGCCCTTCGGGCCACCTTCTCCCTGAGGGAGAAGGGCTATGAACCTTTCCGCCCCCTTCATCCGTCGTCCTGTCGCCACCATGCTGCTGAGCCTGGCGATCTTCCTGCTGGGCAGCGTGAGCTTCGGCCTGTTGCCGGTCTCACCGCTGCCGCAGATGGACTTCCCGGTCATCACCGTGCAGGCCAGCCTGGCGGGCGCCAGTCCGGAGATCATGGCCTCCAGCGTCACCACGCCCCTTGAACGCTCCCTGGGCTCCATCGCCGGCATCAACCAGATGACCAGCCGCACCAGCCAGGGCTCCACGCGGATCATCATCGAGTTCGACCTGGACCGGGACATCAACGGCGCCGCCCGCGACGTGCAGGCGGCCATCAACGCCTCGCGCAACCTGCTGCCCAGCGGCATGCGCAGCATGCCCACCTACAGGAAGGTGAACCCGTCCCAGGCGCCCATCATGGTGCTTTCCCTCACCTCCGACGTGCTGGAGAAGGGCCAGCTCTACGACCTGGCCTCCACCATCCTCGCCCAGAGCCTGTCCCAGGTGCCCGGCGTCGGCGAGGTGCAGATCGGCGGCAGTTCCCTGCCGGCGGTGCGCGTGGAGCTGGAGCCGCAGCTGCTCAACCAGTACGGCCTGGCCCTGGACGATGTGCGCAGCGCCATCGCCGCCGCCAACCAGCGCCGCCCGAAGGGGGCGGTGGAGGACGCCGGGCGGCACTGGCAGGTGGGCGCCAGCGACCAGCTGGAGAAGGCCGCCGACTACGAGCCGCTGATCCTCCGCTACCAGGACGGCGCGGCCCTGCGACTGAAGGACGTGGCCAAGGTCCGCGATGCCGTGGAAGACCGCTACAACAGCGGCTTCTACAACGACGACTCGGCGGTGCTGCTGGTGATCAACCGCCAGGCCGGCGCCAACATCATCGAGACCATCGAGCGCATCAAGGCGCAGTTGCCGGCCCTGCAGGCGGTGCTGCCGGCCAGCGTCAACCTGAACCTGGCCATGGACCGCTCGCCGGTGATCCGCGCCACCCTCCACGAGGCGGAGCTCACCCTGGTGATCGCCGTGTCCCTGGTGATCCTGGTGGTCTACCTGTTCCTCGGCAACCTGCGGGCTTCGCTGATCCCCGCGCTGGCGGTGCCGGTGTCCCTGGTGGGCACCTTCGCCGCCATGTACCTGATGGGTTTCTCCCTCAACGTGCTGTCCCTGATGGCGCTGATCCTGGCCGCCGGCCTGGTGGTGGACGACGCCATCGTGGTGCTGGAGAACATCTCGCGGCACATCAACAACGGCATGGCGCCCTTCAAGGCGGCGCTGCAGGGCACCCGCGAAGTGGGTTTCACCCTCTTGTCGATGAACCTGTCGCTGGTGGCGGTGTTCGTCTCCATCCTCTTCATGGGCGGCATCATCGACCGGCTGTTCCGCGAGTTCGCCCTCACCCTGGCGGTGGCCATCCTGGTCTCGCTGCTGGTGTCCCTGACCCTGACGCCGATGCTCTGCGCCCGCTGGCTGAAGCCCCACGTGCCGGATCGTGACAGCCGGCTGCAGCGCTGGAGCGAGGTGATCCACGTCCGCATGGTGGCCGCCTACGACCGCACCCTGGGGGTCGCCCTGCGCCACCCGCGCCTGACCCTGGCCAGCCTCTTGCTGACCATCGCCTGCAACGTCGCCCTCTACGTGCTGGTGCCCAAGACCTTCCTGCCCCAGCAGGACACGGGCCAGCTGATCGGCTTCATCCGGGGCGACGACGGCCTGTCCTTCACCGTGATGCAGCCGAAGATGGAAACCTTCCGCCGCGCGGTCCTCGCCGACCCGGCGGTGGAAAGCGTCGCCGGGTTCATCGGCGGCAGTGGCGGCATCAACAACGCCTTCATGATCGTGCGGCTCAAGCCCATCAAGGAACGCAACATCTCCGCCCAGAAGGTCATCGAGCGGCTGCGCGCCAACCTGCCCAAGGTTCCCGGCGGGCGGCTGATGCTGATGGCCGACCAGGACCTGCAGTTCGGCGGCGGTCGCGAACAGCGCAGCTCCCAGTACGAGTACGTGCTGCAGGCCGGCGAGCTCTCGGATCTGCGCACCTGGATGCCGAAGGTGACCGCGGCGTTGAAGTCGCTGCCCGAACTCACCGCCATCGACGCCAACGAAGGCGAGGGCGCCCAGCAGATCACCCTGCAGGTGGACCGCGACGCCGCCAAGCGCCTGGGCATCGACATGGCCATGGTCAGCTCCGCACTGAACAACGCCTACAGCCAGCGGCAGATCTCCACCATCTACGACAGCCTGAACCAGTACCAGGTGGTGATGGAGGTCAACCCGAAATACGCCCAGGACCCGGCGACCCTGCAGCAGGTGCAACTGATCACCGCCGATGGCCAGCGGGTGCCGCTGTCCACCTTCGCCCGCTATGAGCGCAGCCTGGAGGAGGACCGGGTGACCCACGAAGGGCAGTTCGCCGCCGAGGGCATTTCCTTCGACCTCGCCCCTGGCGTCAACCTGGAGCAGGCCACCGTGGCCATCGAGCGCGCGGTGGCGGCCATCGGCATGCCCAGCTCGGTGATCGCGCGGCTGGGCGGCAGCGCCGATGCCTTCGCCAAAACCCAGCAGAACCAGCCCTGGATGATCCTCGCCGCCCTGGTGCTGGTGTACCTGGTGCTCGGCATCCTCTACGAGAGCTACATCCACCCGCTGACCATCCTCTCCACGCTGCCGTCGGCGGGCGTCGGCGCGCTGCTGGCCATCCTGCTCACCGGTGGCGAGTTCAGCCTCATCTCCCTGCTCGGGCTGTTCCTGCTCATCGGCGTGGTGAAGAAGAACGCCATCATGATGATCGACCTGGCGCTGCAACTGGAGCGCCAGGACGGATTGTCCCCGGACGAGTCGATCCGCCAGGCCTGCCTGCTGCGCCTGAGACCGATCCTGATGACCACCATCGCCGCCATCCTCGGTGCCGTGCCGCTGCTCATCGGCGGCTCCGAGGGCGCCGAGATGCGCCAGCCGCTGGGCATCGCCATCATCGGTGGCCTGGTGCTGAGCCAGTTGCTGACCCTCTACACCACCCCCGTGGTCTACCTCTACCTCGACCGCCTGCGCCATCGGTTCAATCGCTGGCGCGGCGTGCGGTCCGACGCCGCCCTGGAAACACCGCTATGACTGCCTTCGCCACTTCCGTGAAACCCCTGCGCCACGCCGTCGCCCTGGCCCTGGCCGGCCTGCTGCTCGGCGGTTGCGCCATCGGTCCGGACTACCAGCGGCCCGAACAGTCGGTGCCCGCCCAGTTCAAGCATGCCGAGGGCTGGACCCTGGCCAGCCCGGCGGACCTGGCCCAGCGCGGCGACTGGTGGACGTTGTACGGCGACGCCACGCTGAGCGATTTGCAGCAGCGCCTGGACGTTTCCAACCAGACGCTGGCCCAGTCCGTGGCGCAGTACCGTCAGGCCCAGGCGCTGGCCCGTGGCGCCCGCTCGTCCTTCTTTCCCTCGGTCAACCTCAACACCAGCAAGACCCGCTCGGGGCAGGGCGGCGGCAGCAGCACGGTGCGCCTGTCCGACGGCTCCACCGTCACCAGTTCGGGCAGCGGCGGCATCTCCAAGAGCTACGACGCCAGCCTCGGCGTGAACTGGGAGATCGACCTCTGGGGCAAGCTGCGTCGCCAGCTGGAATCCGACACCGCCAGCATGGAAGCCAGCGCCGCCGACCTGGCCGCCGCCCGCCTCAGCCTGCAGTCGGAGCTGGCGCAGAACTACCTGCAACTGCGTGTGCTGGACGCCCAGAAGCGCCTGCTGGACGCCACCATCGCGGCCTACCAGCGGGCCCTGACCCTGACCGAGAACCAGTACAGGGCCGGTATCGTCACCCGCGCCGACGTGGCCCAGGCCACCACCCAGCTGAAGAGCACCCAGGCCCAGGCCATCGACCTCAGGTACCAGCGGGCGCAGCTGGAGAACGCCATTGCCGTGCTGGTGGGCGTTCCCCCGGCGGAGTTCAGCCTGGCCGAGGTGGACGGCCTCCCCAGGCTGCCGAACGTCCCCGCGTTGCTGCCCTCGCAACTGCTGGAGCGGCGCCCGGACGTGGCCTCGGCCGAGCGCAACGTGATGGCCGCCAACGCCCGGATCGGCGTCGCCAAGGCCGCCTGGTTCCCCAGCCTCAGCCTGAGCGCCGCCGGCGGCTATCGCAGCGGCAGCCTCCAGGACTGGATCACCACCCCGAACCGCTTCTGGTCCATCGGGCCTGAGTTCGCCATGACCCTGTTCGACGCGGGCCTGATCCGCTCCCAGGTGGACCAGGCGGAAGCCGCCTACGACCAGACCGTGGCGACCTACCGCCAGACCGTCCTCGACAGCTTCCGCGAAGCGGAGGACTACATGGTCCAGCTGGACGTGCTGGAGGAGGAGAGTGGGGTGCAGCAGGAGGCCCTGGACGCCGCCCGCGAAGCCCTGCGCCTGGTCACCAACCAGTACCGCGCCGGTACCGTCGACTACACCAGCGTGGTCACCAGCCAGGCCACCGCCCTCAGCAACGAACGCACCCTGCTCACCCTGATGGGCACCCGCCTGACCGCCAGCGTCCAGCTCATCGCCGCCCTGGGCGGAGGCTGGGACCCGGAGCGGCTGGAACAGGTGGATCCGGAGTCCGAGGAACGGCCCTGACGGATGGGGCGGCCCCCATGAACAGGGCCGGCGCAGGGTATTTGAACAGGTTGAAGCCAAAGCTGTGGGCAACTTCGTTGTATCCGCTCCATAAACCCCGTCTTCCTTTGACGAGTTGCCGTGATCAGGATGCGTTTGTCGGTGGGCAGTTCCACGGCAGCAGGGCTTCGAAGTCTTCGATGCTATTGGCCAACGGCAGGCGTTCGAGGATGTAGCGCAGCCAGGCATAGGGCTCCTGCCCGTTGGCCTTGGCGGTTTCGATCAGGCTGTAGATCTGCGCGCTGGCCGTAGCGCCTTTGGGCGTGTCGCTGAACAGCCAGTTCTTGCGCCCGATGACGAACGGGCGGATGGCGTTCTCCGCGCGGTTGTTGTCGATGGGCAGATGTCCGCCTTCGACATAGCGCACGAGCCGGCTCCAGTTGCTGGCCAGGTAGTTCACCGCCTTGCCCAGGGCGTTCTGCGCGGCGACCTGCGGCTGAGTCTTGTCCAGCCAGGCCTTGAGTTGATCGAGCAGTGGCTGACTACGTTGCTGACGAGCTACGAGGCGTTCGCTGTCGTTAGCCTCCTTCAGGTCGCGCTCGATGCCGTAGAGCTTGTTGATCAGGTTCAAGGCCATGTCGGCACGCCCGATCTTGCCCTTGGGCTGCACCTTCTGCGCGTCGATGAACTTGCGCCGGGCATGGGCCCAGCAGGCCAGACGCTCGATCCCCGTTTGCGCGGCCACGGCGTTGTAGCCGGCATAGTCGTCGGTCATCAGGTAGCCGCTGAAGCCTTCGAGCAGGTGCAACGGCACGTCCTGCGCACGGCTGGTGCTGTAGTCGAACAGGACGACAGGTTTCTCCGGCGGGCCGCCGCTCTGCACCCACATCCAGGACTGCGCCGTGGGATCGCGCCCGGGCTCATGCAGTACCTGGAGCCGGGTTTCGTCGCAGTGCAGCACCGGGTAGCCCAGCAACTGGTCGCGCATCAGGTTGAGCAAGGGTTGTAGCTGTTCGCCGGACTGGATCACCCAGCGCGCCAGGGTCTGGCGGGGGATGTCGATGCCGTGGCGGCTGAGCATCTTCTCGAAACGATACAGCGGGATGCCATCGGCGTACTTGGTGGTCAGCAGCATGGCCAGCACGCTGGGACTGGCCAGGCTTTTCTCAATCAGTTGCGCCGGTTTGTCAGCGGTGACCGGGGCGGTTTCGCAGGCCTTGCAGGCATAGGTCTTGCGGATATGGCGAATGACCCGCACCTGCATCGGGATGATTTCCAGCTGCTCGCTGGTTTCCTCGCCGATCACCTGTTTGCAGGCGCCGCAGGTACAGGTGCGCTCGTACTCAGGCAGCTCGTGGATGACATCCACGCGCGGCAAGTTAGCCGGAAGAGGCTTGCGCTTGCCACGTCGCTTCACGGGGGCGACGACTTCTTCGGCCTCGGCTTCACTCGATCCGCCAGCAGGCTCTTCGAGCAACTCCTCAGCCTCGTTGAACATGGCCAGCTGCGGGGAGTCGGCATCCTCGGGACTGCGCTCGGACTTTGGCGAGAACAGTTTGTGGCGCAGCAGAGCAACCTGCTCTTGGAGTTGCGCCACCTTTCCGTGCGCCAACAGCAGCATCTGCTTGAGCAGAACGGGGTCGTCGGGAAGGGAGTCAGCGCCGGATTTCATGGCGCCGGATTATACCGGCTCAGCTTACAAAACGTGGGGTCAGCACTTTGTGTGGCTGGTTCCCCCAGAGGTCGAAACCTGCCAACAACTGATTCAGTTCCCGCACCGTCAACACGATGGGTTCCTCCGCATCGGGCTTGGTCTTGAAGCGCTCAGCCTGCAAACGCTTGAGCCACAGGCAGAAACCGTTGCGTTCCCAGTAGAGGATCTTCACCCGATTGCGCGTCTTGTTGAGGAAGACGAACAACACCGGATCGAACACGGCCACCTTGATATCCAACTCCACCAAGGCCGCCAGACCATCAATGGATTTCCGGAAGTCGACCGGCTTTGGATAGAGGTAGACGGCTTTGACCTTGGCGTCCGGACGCATCATGACGGGGCTCCACTGGAAAAACGGGAGCCCAGCATCCGCAAGCGGTCAGTTCAAATGAAGGTGGGGTTTGTGGAGCGCTTACACTTCGTTCGCCAATGGGCGGTGTTCGCAAGCGCGCTCCTACACGGATGCGATCATCTCGCCAGCCACGGAACCATTGGTAGACTTTTGACGACGGGCGGAACCGTTCCGGCAGATCGCGCTAGGTGACTCCGGAGCAGCGGACCCAGAAGATGTTGTTGAGTACCTGCCGATCATCACTCACGGCGACCGCTTCTCTGTTCCAGGCAAACAAGATCCTTGAACAACTCCCATGCAGCATCAGGGATTTTGTAGCGCCATTCGATGCGGGTCCCCCGGCCAACCATGACGGCAATTCTACCAGTACCAATATTTCGCATAAAAACTGCGAGCCGACGATTAAAGCTCTTCAATGAGCAGACGCAGCCGCTATAAAGGCTTCATCCAATGTTTTCGTATGGTATGCACTAAGAAATGAATCTTTGCTCATGTATTTTTTGAGTTTCTTGTTACTTATCATGTAGAAGCATGTGCAGTTTTGAATAATTTCTTCCGTGTTATGTGATGATACCAAAACTGCACCGCCGTCCATTGAGAACCCTTTTATGCACTTCCAAATGTAATGTCTGAACTCAGGGTCAACACCTGCTGTTGGTTCGTCAAGAATCACAAGATCAGATCCATTTGTAAGGGCGAGCAACGCGAAAAACCATCTCTTTTCACCGTAGCTGCAGATTGCTGATTTCTTTTTTAGAAGTTCATTGTATCTGCCGACTATTTCGGGAGCTAATTTCTTTAATTTATTCAAGGTTTGTGTTTCTGGATAGCGATCCTCGCAAGTAAGGGAGGAAGCCATTGTAAAAATTTCATGCATTTTAAGAAGTGGCGGTGTTGTTATTGTTTGGGAAAGGTAAGACTGTCTCTCGAACGTGTTGTAGATGAGTCCTGAGTTTGGTTTTGAAATGTTGCATATTAGGTCGAAAAGCGTGGTTTTTCCGGAGCCATTAGGGCCTAGTATTCCGATGATCTCCCTCTCTGAGATTTTCATTGAGGCTGCATTAAATATTTTATTTTTCTTGTGGGCGAAATCTATAAGTTTGACTTCAAGGAATTTCTTTGAGAAAGAGGTCATTAGTATCTACTCCAAACGGGGTTGACTATCATTTTTTTTGACGCCAAGAGTGCGGTTGCTGGGAAGAATATTGCTGTAAATAGCACTGCCATGATGTTGTGCGATAACCCATTTTTCATGATATCTGTTGCGTAATGCACCGGATTGATAAGGTTAATATACTGAAGAAAATGGTTGTTGGAGTGTGTTGAGTAAATGGCGGAGCCTACGGCTGTAAAAATTATTATCGACATGGTCGTGCTTGAGTTCTGAAAGCTTAGTGGGGCTAATGTTATTAGTAATCCGAAAATTGAGAATAGGAAGAAGCAAGATATGAACCTTGCACCAAGTGAAGCGTAATGGATAATGGAGTAGTCCGTGATAGATATTGATGTGATTATGTAGAAGGTAGAGAAATATATAAGAGATACTGTGCAGTAGGCCAGGATCTGGGCTGCAAGGAAGGTGTTTCTAGATTGTTTTGTGTATATGAATGACCTGATGAAGCCACTTTCCCTTCGGCCTATTATGTAAAGGGATAGCCCGAAAAAGGCCACGCTTGCAGATATGTATGAGAAATACAAGGAACTGATTTCGGTGTAGCTTTCTCGTGTTAGCTCTTGGTTTCTGCTTTTGTTGAGCAAGTTGTAATAAAAGATGGAGATAGGGGAAATGGTAGTCCATAGTATGGAGATTGGCTCTCTGAGTTGCTCGGTGATCAATATTTTCACTAGTTTTATAGTCCGGTACATGGAGATTCCTCTCAAGGAAATGGAACCATTTTTCCAAGGCGTCTTTTCAAGATGTCAGTCAAAAATCGCCTGGAGTACAAATTCTCCAGGTTGAATGCCTCCGCGTTGTTCATGTGCATAAAAAAGTCCGGTGATACAAAGCGAGAGTAGTGCATTCTGCCTTCTGAGTTTGTCTCCTCTTTTACATACAAGAAGCCACTGGCGCCTAAACTCTCAATGGATTCTACAAGGTTCTGGAGGGTGATTTTATGTTTGTGATTTTTTGGTCGTGGTTGATCGACATGTGGATTTGATATTTCTTCGTAAGTAGAGATGGAGTTGCATTTTATGAAGTGTCTCTGGTAGGGATCCTTGATGGTTGACGTGTCTTGAAAGCCTGTTTCAAATAAGTTCAAGAATCGAAAAGTTTGCCATAGTTCTAGAAGTGATTTATTCAGGGCGTCGCCGGAAGAGGAAGCGTATGACATTCCTGCGCAGTATCTGACCGTGGAGGAGTTGGAGTGTGCGCCATATATAACTAGTGCGCACTCGCCAGGAAAGATTGGGTCGGATATGTTGAATGCTTTCAGGTTTCCATGCTTTGAAAGCAAATTGAAGAGGCTATAAGTTTCTTGGTTTGAGAGTACTTTTTCTATGTGTTCTTTTGAGTAGATTTCTGAGCATTTGTTTGTTAGCCAGAATCTCAATAGAAAATTTCTCTCCAGGATCTCCTTTATTGCTCCTAGTAGCGAACTTTCCAGTCCTAAGTGAAAGCTTGATCCGCAGGTGTCTCTGCGCGGATAAAACCTATTGTCTTCAAAATAGTTTCTTGCGCCAAGGGATAGAGTGATGGATGGGATTCCGCATTTTGAAAAGTCCTTTAGTCGAAATACTTCTGTTATATGAAATCTATGGCTCAGTATTGATGTAATTCCCTCTTTGCTTGTTTGTATGAAGGCGGATGCGAAGCTGTTTGTCTCGTCTTGGTCGAGGTATTCGCCAAGTAGTGCTTTTTTGGTGTAGGGTACTTCAGCGTTAAAGTGCCGTCGCTCGAAGTACTCACCGATAGCCGTTGAATACCATGAACCGGAGCGACCTATACCTGCACCAATATTTCTCCATGAATCGTACACCTCAAGAGAAGGGGGTAATTCTTTAACTGCAGAAGGTTGGAGTTGAAGGATGTTAGGAGAGGTTAAAAAAATAGACTGATTTGCAATGTTCATGCTTGGTACCCAAAGAATTGGACTGCCATTGGGAAAAATAGAGTTGGATTTAGTCCTAGGTGTTTACATATCATGACATCGGAGTACCCAGACCAGACTCTGTTTTTTAGTCCGAGAGCCTTAGAGTTCAAGTCGAGGAGCATGTACATCGAGCCTGCCTCCATTAGTGCTAGTCTGTATCCTCTATATCTATATTTGAAAGATGTTTTGGGGATGTACGCAACGAATATTATTGCGGCACTTGGCGTTCCTATATTCGATCCATGGGGAAGAATTGCTTCAGTCAATCTCTCTGTATTGGAGGTTTCTTGGATTGGCTCAAATGTTTTCTTCCTGTTCAAGAGGTGAAGTACTCTCTCATCACATGGCCAATCTTGCGGACTGCCTAGTGAAAATATAAAGGTTTCCACCGGATAAAGGGCTCCACCACTTGGATAGCCACGGTAATAATTCTCGTCAACTGTTAAGAGGGGGCTGCAAAGTCGCTTGATGGTCTCAAAGCTCAAGTCTTTCCTGATGAAATTAGCGCAGGATCTTTCCCTTTTCAGTTGTTCAATTAATTCTTCTTCGTTTCGCGAGTATTGGCCGCAGGATACATCTAGTCCAGGGTAAAGGCTAAGTTCGTTTCCGGTGAGTTTTTCCAAATCCTTTTCCTGTATGTTGTGTAGATACGAATAGTCGGAAAGGGCTTGGTGTATTAAATAGTTTCCTTGATAGTGAAATTCATGGATGTTTTCTAGAACTTTTCCTTCACAGAACTTTAGATAATAGTCGTGGGGGATTGTGCTCATTATGGTGTCCTTAGACAATCACACATTGTCCAGTGAGGTATTGTTTCTTCGCTTGATTCACCTGAGTGGAGGTTTATCGCTAAATTTGGTAGGTTGCAGTCTTGAGTTCTGAAAGTTAATGAGCCTTGCGTGTGTAGATTTATTTTTTTTGCAATGGCTCCGGATGTTAAGGCTCTTTGGTATGCAGTAAATCTCCTAAGAGGTATGGGTTCATGCTGCTTTATAAAGTGATTGAGTAGCTTGCTCCAACCGCCTCTCGGTGAGTTTTTTTCGAATGCGATTATTTTGTCTATGAGGCAAAAGTGACATGGGTTTCCAATGCTAGGTATGAATGGTGCGCTGATGTAAATTGACTCTCCGTTAGAATATATTACTGATATGGCACTGTCGGGGTTTGAAGATGCGAGGCTGAAGAATTTTTTCTTCAGGTCGGAATAGTTGTAGTTGAGTGCTGATATTACAAAATATCGTTTCTCACATTTTTGTTGTGATGTGTCTTGAGCTGCTGTGAGATACGTGATCTTGCATCGGGTTTCCGAAGTTATTATTTCCTTGCAATAGAATAATGAGCTTTTTTCTTCGGTGATGAATGTCGCTCCGCTGAAATAACTTGGTTTTCTTATTGAGTGAGGAAATGTTGCTATTAGAAAATCTTCCCAGTCATTTTTTGTTAGGTTGTATTTTTCTGATAGGTCAATTTCTTCTATGTTGGTTTCGGCTGTTTGGTTTTTTATCCATTCGAGTGCTTTTATTATTTCTGGAGAGGTAATTCTGAATATCCCTTTCTGCGTTGTTATTAGCGCTGCTTTTTTTGTGATGGCTAGGTCGAAGTCGGTTGAGTTTATTGTCATTGTTTTATGTCTCATTCTGTCTGTTGTGTGCGGCGCTTGATTGAAAGCCTTCCCGACATTAAGTCGGGAAGGCTGATTTAACGTTTTACTCATCCTCAGTTATATGGTTTCCGCCGCAACCACCACACCCACCACTGCCGCCACTACATCCGCCCCCACCTCCGCATCCACCACTGCCACCACAGCCTCCGGCGCCTCCTGAACCACCGAATGCAAGGGGAACGTCGGCGGGGCCATGGTCGAACTGGTACTCAAAAATGATCTCTATGAAATGGTTGTTGTTCATTAGTTGTACCTCTTGTCTTGTTTTCTAGTTTCTGTTTTTTAGGTATTGCAGGAATTAGTTTATTTTTAATTTTTTATTTTTCATCTATCAAAAATGATAGTTTTCAAGGTTTTTCCTATGTTGGTTGGCCTCGCTCTGTATGAAAGTTCTCTGTTTGGTTGGGATGTTTCTTCGGGAAAACAAGCGCCGCTTTGGGTTTTTCGGTTTATTTTATATTTTGTTGATTTTTGTTGTTGGCGCTTTCTATGGGGTTGTGTTCGCGAAAAGTTGTATTTGGCTAGGGTTTGTATTCAATTAAAGTTTTCCAGAGCAGACGACGGGGGAATTATGCCTTCTCTTTCTGAAGTTGGGCTGATATCAAGAGCGTTGACGAGTTATGATTTGAGAGTGCGGGTGGAGGAGGTTTCCTCAAAGTTGGGTGTTAGCGGTTTTTTTATGGAGACGAGGTGCGGCTCTGATATTTTTGTTGATGAGCCTTTGGTGTTTGAGTTTGGATCTATTAGGCTGGGCGATATTGGTGGGGAGGAGTATGAGAAGTCTTCGCTTTTTGATAGATTTTTTTATGGATCAATCTTGCCGAAGACTTGGGGTGCGAAAGTGGAAGGGATCGAGAGAGTTGATCTTCCTTTCAGTGTCAATGTGGGGTGCAAAGTTGGTATGGTTTTCCCTTTGATCGGTACCGGCGGGGAGCGTGGTGTCTTGGGATTTTCCTTTTCAACAGAGTGTGGATTTGCAGAACGAATTCAAGAATTTAGCTTCGTGAGAGATCATGTGCTAGAGGCACTCCTGAGAATAAGATATTCATTGAGGCGAAGGTCAATAGGTGTTTCTAAGCGAGAGTTGGAGGTTTTGCTCTGGTGTGCTCACGGAAAGACTGCATGGGAAATATCAAGAATATTGTCATGCTCTGAGGCAAATGTGAATTTTCACGTGGCTTCGGCAAAGAAAAAGTTGAGGGTGTCTAGCAGGTCCGCAGCTGTCGCTGTAGCGATAAAGTCTGGGCTTATTGAAATGTAGGTGTCTCAGGTGTGTTTTGCGTGATTGCACTATGTAAAAAGAATTTTTTTGGAGCGTTGGCGTATTGTGCTCGCTTTATGGTGGGCGTGGATGATAAATGTTTTTCTGGTTATCTTTTCGCGTATTCGGTGATAACTCCTGCTTACGTTAGAGAGCACATGAAGT
Source organism: Pseudomonas furukawaii (assembly GCF_002355475.1). Taxonomy (NCBI): domain Bacteria; kingdom Pseudomonadati; phylum Pseudomonadota; class Gammaproteobacteria; order Pseudomonadales; family Pseudomonadaceae; genus Metapseudomonas; species Metapseudomonas furukawaii. The sequence goes on from NZ_AP014862.1 coordinate 2,785,462, forward strand.
CGTTCTCAATTTGCTATTAGTTTTTCCTTCTCTGTAACAGCACATCGCGTTCTCAGCTTATTTACGAGCCTCTCCCTCACCACTCCCAATCCTACCTGCCCAGAGAGCGCGAGACGAAAGCCCTGGATCTCCTGCATTCTTTCGGCGCTCCCAGACGTTAGTGCTCGTCCCCGGCACTCGCAGTGAGAGTAGGCTGACGCCTAGGATTATCGCCAATGCCGCGCGAAGGCCGGTCAGGCTGGTGCTGGAATAGCGTGTACCAGTCTTGTACATCGAGGTCGTCGAGGATCTCGTTGCGGTACAGTCTGCGGGCAGGGAACGCCACCAATCGTAGAGGCTCACGACCATTGGCCGGGCCTCAACTCAGCCACTCCGGCTAGGACGTCAGGTTGTCGCCGGCATCCTCCGTGAGCTTGACCAGCCGAACTCCACAGGGCTCGCGGGCATGGTTCCAGGCTAGATCGCGAGCTCGCTCCTACAGACAACCGGCGCGGGCCTTGCCCTGTAGGAGCCGGCTTGCCGGCGAATGGCGCGGAATGATTCGCGAGCGAGCTCGCTTGTATGTCGTAAGGTGAGTCTGTCGGGGGTGGAGGGACTGAGCTCGCTTCTGCAAGACAGACGGTAGGAGAACTCCCCCACTCCTGGCTCACGACAAGCGCCGATAAGGAATCCATCGACTCGAGTAGCCGCTCGAGATCGACCATATCTGCAAGCCTGCGCACAGGTGAGCCCCCCGACAGACTCATTCATCTTGTCGGCCGGAATCGCACATGACAACCCAACCCCCCATCATCGGCATCGACGTGGCCAAGGACAGCCTGAGCCTGTATCGCGCCGACCTGGACCAGTACTGCACCCTGGACAATGACGCCCGCAGCATCCGCGCCTGGCTGAAGACGCTCCCCGGCGACTGTGCCTTGGCAGTGGAAGCCACCAGCACCTATCACGTGCAGCTCGTCGACCTGGCCCATGCGCGTGGTCATCGCCTCTATGTCATTGATGGCTATCGCCTGAGCAATTACCGCAAGGGCATCGGTGGCCGCATCAAGACCGACGCCAGCGATGCCCGTCTACTGGCCCGTTATCTGGCCCACGAACAGGCCCAACTGCGGGTCTGGCAACCCGCCGGCAAGGCTTACCGGCTGCTGCAAAGCCTGCTGCGACGCCGGGCGACGCTGATCCGCAGTGCCACGGCGCTGCGCCAGAGCTTTGGCCATGACACCCAGTTCAAGGTGTCGATGAAAGCGGCGCTCAGCTCCCTCAAGCGCCTGGAGCAGCGCCTCGATCAGGACATTGCCCAGGCCCTGAAGGACGCTGGCCTGGCCGAGCAGGCCAAGCGTTGCCGGGCCATTGAAGGCATCGGCCCGCTAACCGCAGCAGCCCTGAACATGGCCTTTCAGCGTGGCCCCTTCCGCAACAGCGACGCCTTCATCGCCTTCCTGGGCCTGGATGTGCGCGCGAAGGAATCGGGGCGCTACAGCGGACGCCGCAAGTTGAGCAAACAGGGCGATCCGGAGGTCCGGCGGCTGCTACACAATGCCGCCATGGCCGCCAGTCGCACCAAAGCTTGGCAGAAGCTCTATCTGGGCTACCTGGAGCGTGGTCTGAAAAAGACCGAAGCCCTGACCATCCTGGCACGGAAACTGGCTCGAATTGCCTTCGCCCTCATGAAGACCCAGCAGCCGTATCGGTCACCAACCTGTACGGCGGGGTAGACATAGAATCTCCTACAGGAGCCGGCTTGCCGGCGAAGAGGCGTCGGCGATGCGCTCGCTGATGGCCGGCGCCCCCGAGTCGGGTGGCAGCGGCTATACCACAGGAAAGCCCCCACAGCCTTCGATGGCCGCAGTGTCGCGGGGTGCTTGGGAGCCGCCATGCCAGAACCTGCCAGAACCGCAATAGTCACCGGGGCTTCCCGGGGGATAGGCGCCGCCATTGCCCGTCGCCTGGCCGCCGAGGGGATCCAGGTGGTGGTGAACTACAGCACTCGGCCGGAAGCTGCCGAGCAGGTGGTGGAGGACATCCGCCGCGCCGGGGGGCGAGCCTATCCGGTGCTGGCGGATGTCAGCGATCCGGTGGCGGTCGCCGTGCTTTTCGACCAGACCGAGGTGGAGTTCGGCGGCGTCGATATCCTGGTCAACAACGCCGGCGTGATCCAGCCGGGCCTGGTGCCCCTGGCCAACACCGAGCTGGCGCTCTACGACCGGCTGTTCGCCATCAACACCCGGGGCACCTTCAACACCCTGAAGCTGGCGGCCACCCGGCTGCGCAGCGGGGGGCGCATCGTCAACCTGTCCAGCAGCGTGGTGGGGCTCTGCCTGCCGGGCTACGCCATCTACGCGGCCTCCAAGGCGGCGGTGGAAACCATGAGCGCCATCTTCGCCCGCGAGCTGCGTGGCCGCGATATCTCGGTCAATTGCGTGTCCCCGGGGCCCACCGCCACCAGCCTGTTCCTCGACGGCAAGCCGCCGGAACTGGTGGAGCGCCTGACCCGCCAGGCGCCCCTGGAGCGCCTGGGCACCCCGGAGGACATCGCCAACCTGGTGGCCTTCCTGGTCGGTCCGGAGGGCGGCTGGGTGAATGGCCAGACCTTGCGGGCGAATGGCGGCATCATCTGATCGGGTCCCGTGCGAACCACGGGACGAGGAGCCTGTCATGAAGGGTTACCAGCTCACGCTCTACACCCAGCAGAACCGTCGCCACGAGGGCAAGATGCTGGCGGACTGGATCGTCGCCCTGGCCATGGAGATGGGCCTGCGCGGGGCGACCCTGGTGTCCGGGATCGAGGGGTTCGGCCACAACCGGCAGTTCCATTCCCATCACTTCTTCGAGATGGCCGACCAGCCCATGCTGATCCTCCTCGCCCTGACCGAAGCCGAGTGCGACGCGCTGTTGCAGCGTCTGGAGCGGGAAGGCGTGCCACTGTTCTACGTGAAGGTGCCCGCCGAATTCGGCCTGATGGGCTCGCCGCTGGATGGCTGATCGGCGCTTCTGCGACAATCCACGGCTTTACACCGGAGGAGACCGCCGTCGATGAACCCCGAAGACCTGCTGCTCCTGGTCACCCGTGAAATGCCCTACGGCAAGTACAAGGGCCGCCTGCTCGCCGACCTGCCGGGCCACTACCTCAACTGGTTCGCCCGCGAAGGCTTCCCCAAGGGCGAGATCGGACGCCTGTTGATGCTGATGCAGGAGATCGACCACAACGGGTTGAAGCCGTTGCTGGAGCCGTTGCGCAGGAAGCGCTGAGCCTGATTTCTCGGGTTCCGTGCAGCCGGGGCCCAGGGACCTGTTCACGAGCCTCCACACCCGAATGCCCGATTGCGGGCACCTGTTCCGTCCGATAACCGCCCATCCCGTCGCCCCCCATTTCCCGTCCCGGCCGCTCTGGCGCAGGGGTGCGGGGCATTGTTCGCGAAGCACGAACACTCATATCGCCGAAACCGGAATTGTTGCGTCGTAGGGCCGCTTGTAGCTTGCGATCCAGTCGGACGGCCCGCATTGCCAGCGAGGACCGTCACGGCATCAGGCCGACTAATAACAACAAGGTAGCTGCCATGATCCCTCGCAAGCATCTTTCCGCGTCCTCCCTGTGCGCGCCGGTCCTGGCGGCCGCCGCGCTCTGTCCCGCTTTCGTCCAGGCCGCCGCGCCGGACCCCTCCGGTTCGCTGTTTCGCAGTGCGTTCGGTGACGGTCTGGAGGCGGACTACGGCATCAAGGTCAATGGCTGGGCCCAGGCCGGCTGGACCTACAACGACAACGGCAGCGACGACCTGAGCAAGCAGGCCTTCTTCAACAACGATGAAGGCTTCAACCTCAACCAGGTTGCCTTGTCCATCCAGAAGGAACCCAAGGGCAACGTGGTCGGTCGGGTCGGCCCCTTCCCGGGGCCGATGCCGGAGCAAGCCGATTGGGGCTTCAATGTCACCGCGCTGTACGGCAAGGACGCTCGCTTCTTCAAGACCTACGGCTTCGACGACGACCTGGGCGTGAACCGCAGCGCCGACGCCAACGACGAGAACTTCAACATCGCCCAGGCCTACCTGGAGTTCTACATCCCGGTACTGGGCGGCTCCAACCTGATGCTCGGCGTGTTCCATACGCCGCTGGAGAACGAGATCGGTTTCGCCCTGGGCAGCCCGGCGCCGGCGGACTTCTACAGCCACACCTACTCCTTCATGCATGGTCCGGCCAAGCACACCGGCGCGCTGTATTCCTTCAAGCTGCCCCAGGAGGAGGGCGGCAGCATGCTCGGCTTCGAGCTGGGCCTGGTGCAGGGCTGGAACAACATGCAGGACCCCAATGGCGACCCCGATGTCATCGCCAACCTGCGCTGGCGCTCGGCGGATTTCCGCACCTGGGTCGACTGGGAGAACATCTACGGCAACGGCGCCGGCGACAGCTTCGCCGAGTGCGCCTGCGGCTCGCCGATTCCCGCCGGCACCCAGGACGATGACCTGACCCGCTACGCCAGCTACCTCACGGTTTCCCATGTGCTGGACGAGCGCAACCGGGTCGCGGTGGAGTTCAAATACGGCCAGCAGGAAGACGCCGCCTTCGCCGCGTTCGCCGACAAGGGCAACGCCCACTGGTATGGCGCCGACGTGAACTGGTACCACCGCCTGGCGGATGACCTGACATGGAACAGCCGCGCCGAGTGGTTCCATACCGATGCCCCGGTGCATGTTGTGATGGCCAACATCGACCCGCAGACCGGTATCCCCGATCCCAGCTGGGGCAGCTTCTACGGGGTCACCACCAACCTGGCCTGGACGCCGGTGCCCCATGTCCGCCTGCGCCCCGAGTTGCGCTACGACATCCACAGCGGCCATGGCCGCGACGCCTACGGCGGCGGCCGCGAGGACAGCCAACTGATCGGCTCCTTCGACGTCACCGTCTTCTTCTGATCCAACTCCATCCCACTGCCAAGCCCGCCGGACGCTCGCGCGCCCGGCCCGGCGAGAGGATTCCCCATGGACAACAACAAGAAACCCCACGCTGCCGGGCTTTCCCGGCGTGATTTCCTGCGGGCCAGCGGCGTCGTGGCTGGCGGCGCGCTGCTCGCAGGCCTTTCTCCCTCGGGCCCCGCCCTGGCGGCGGAGAAGGTCATCCGCATCGGCTACGTCAGTCCCAGGACCGGTCCCCTGGCGCCGTTCGCCGCCGCCGATGGCTACATCCTCGACAGCCTCGCCTCGGTGCTGAAGAACAGCATCACCGTGGGCGGCCAGCGCTGCCGCCTGGAGGTGATAGTCAAGGACAGCCAGTCCAACCCCAACCGCGCCGCCGAAGTGGCCAACGAGCTGATCCTGTCCGACGGCATCGACCTGATGCTGGTGTCGTCCACGCCGGAGACCACCAACCCGGTGTCGGACCAGTGCGAGATCAACGAGATTCCCTGCATCTCCACCGTCGCGCCCTGGCAGCCCTGGTTCTTCACCCGTGGCGGCAAGCCGGACCAGGGCTTTGAGTGGACCTACCACTTCTTCTGGGGCCTGGAGGACGTGATCGCCACCTACACCGCCATGTGGGGCGACATGGGCAGCAACAAGGTGATCGGCGGTCTCTTCCCCAACGACGGCGACGGCAATGCCTGGGGCGACAGCCAGCTGGGCTTCCCGCCAGTGTTGGCGCAGAAGGGCTTCCAACTGGTGGATCCGGGTCGTTTCCAGAGCCTGACCGACGACTTCTCGGCACAGATCTCCGCCTTCAGGAAGGCCGAGGCGGAGATAGTCACCGGGGTGGTCATCCCGCCGGACCTCACCACCTTCTGGACCCAGGCGCGCCAGCAGGGCTTCCAGCCCAAGGCCATGTCCGTGGGCAAGGCGTTGCTGTTCCCCTCGGCAGTGGAGGCCCTGGGCAAGGCCGGGCACAACCTCTCCACGGAAATCTGGTGGAGCCCGAGCCATCCCTTCGCGTCCTCGCTCAACGGCCTGACCGCCGGGCAACTGGCCGAGCGTTACACCAGGAGCACCGGCAAGCAGTGGACCCAGCCCCTGGGGTTCGTCCACGCGCTGTTCGAGCTGGCGGTGGACATCCTCCAGCGCACCGAGGAAGTGGGTAACCCCGAAGCCACCCGCGATGCCTTGCTGAAAACCGAGCTGAACACCGTGGTCGGCCCGGTGAGCTGGAAGAAGGGGCCGGTGAAGAACGTCGCCAAGACGCCGCTGGTGTCCGGCCAGTGGCGCCTCGGCGGGCCCTTCACCTACGACCTGGTGATCACCAGCAACCAGACCGCGCCGCAGATCCCCCTGGGCGGGGAGATGCAGGCGATCGCATACGGCGGTTGAGTCCGAGCGCGGGCGGGCGTCCCTCACCCCAACCCCTCTCCCCGGGGGAGAGGGGCTCGTCCGTGCTCCATTCGAATAGGTAACGACACATGCAACAACTCCTCGTACTGGAGCAGGTGAACAAGCGCTACGGCTCGGTGAAGGTGACCGACGATCTCAGCCTGGCGCTGGCGCCGGGTGAGGCGCTGGGCATCATCGGGCCCAATGGCGCGGGCAAGAGCACCCTGTTCAACCTGATCGCCGGCGGCGTCGCCCCGGACAGCGGGCGTATCCGTTTCCGGGGCGACGACGTCACCCGCGAGCCGGTGTACACGCGCTGCCGACGCGGCATCGGCCGCTCCCACCAGATTCCCCACCCCTTCGTGAAGATGACGGTGTTCGAGAACCTGCTGGTGGGCGCCACCTTCGGCGCCGGCCAGGCGGAGCGGGATGGCCAGGCCTGGTGCGCCCATATCCTCGAACTGACCGGGCTGATGAAGAAGGCCAACGCCCTGGCCGGCTCCCTGACCCTGCTGGAGCGCAAGCGCCTGGAAATGGCCCGCGCCCTGGCCACGCGGCCGCACCTGCTGCTGCTGGACGAGATCGCCGGTGGCCTCACCGAGCCGGAGTGCCTCGAACTGGTAGGCACCATCCAGGGGATCCACCGCTCCGGCACCGCGATCATCTGGATCGAGCACATCGTCCATGCGTTGCTGGCGGTGGTGGGGCGCCTGGCGGTGATCAACTTCGGCCGCAAGCTGGACGAAGGCGAGCCCACTGCCGTGATGGCCAACCCGAAGGTTCAGGAAATCTACATGGGCATCGGGAGCTGAGGTCATGCTGAGTATCCGCGAACTGCACGCCGGCTACGGCGACTTCCAGGCCCTGTTCGGTATCGACCTGGATCTGGCCGAAGGGGAGACCCTGGCCATCATCGGCTCCAATGGCGCCGGCAAGTCCACCTTCCTGCGCTCCCTGGCCGGGCTGATCCGCAACGACCCCGGGGCCATCCGCTTCCAGGGCGAGGCCATCGGCAGCCTGCCGGCGAACCGGGTGCTGGAGCGGGGCATCGCCCTGGTGCCCGAGGGCCGCAAGCTGTTCCCATCCCTCACCGTGGAGGAAAACCTGCTCATCGGCGCCTACAGCAAACGACCGGGGCCCTGGAACCTGGAACGGGTCTACGGGCTCTTCCCGGTGCTGGCCGGCCTGCGCAAGCGACCCGGCACCGCGCTGTCCGGCGGCCAGCAACAGATGGTCGCCATCGGCCGCGCGCTGATGTCGAGCCCGAGCCTGCTGCTCTGCGACGAAATCAGCCTGGGCCTCGCGCCCACCACCATCAAGGACATCTATGCGGCGCTGCCCTCCATCAAGGCCGACGGCACGGCGGTGATCCTGGTGGAACAGGACATTAACCAGGCGCTCGCCGTGGCGGACCGTTTCTACTGCTTCCAGGAAGGACGCATTTCCCTCTCCGGCAAGCCGGGCGAGGTGGGCAAGGACGAGATCAAGGCGGCCTATTTCGGCCTGGCGGAGGCGTGATGATGGAATGGCTCAATACCCTGGTGCAGGGCGTGCTGCTCGGCGGCCTCTACGCCATGTTCGCGGTGGGACTGTCGCTGATGTTCGGCATCATGCGCCTGGTGAACATCGCCCACGGCGACTTCATCGTGCTGGCGTCCTACCTCGCCCTGGTGGTGGTGGAGGCCCTGGGCCTCTCGCCGCTGGCCAGCCTGGCGCTGGTGGTGCCGCTGATGTTCGCGGTGGGCTACGGCCTGCAGCGTGGCCTGCTCAACCGCACCCTCGGCCAGGACATACTGCCGCCGCTGCTGGTGACCTTCGGCCTGTCCATCATCCTGCAGAACCTGCTGCTGGAGTTCTTCAGCGCCGACAGCCGCAAGCTGTCCCAGGGCGAGCTGGAGGTGGCCAGCGTCTCCCTTGGCGGCCTCAGCCTCGGGGTGATGCCGTTGCTGGTGTTCGGCAGCGCCCTGGCGGTGATCGGTGGCCTGCAGCTGCTGTTCTACAAGACCCGTCTTGGCCGCGCGTTCCGCGCCACGTCGGACGACCAGCACACGGCCCAGCTGATGGGCATCGACAACCGCCATATCTTCGGCCTGGCCATGGCCCTGGCGATGGCGGTGGTGTCCATCGCCGGGGTGTTCCTGGCGGTGCGCACCAGCTTCGACCCCAGTGTGGGGCCGGCGCGCCTGCTCTATGGCTTCGAGGCCGTGATCATCGGCGGGCTCGGCAGCCTCTGGGGCACCCTGGCCGGCGGCGTGATCCTCGGGGTCGCCCAGGCCGTCGGCGCCCGGATCGACCCCGGCTGGCAGATCCTCGCGGGTCACCTGGTGTTCCTCCTGATCCTGGTTTTCCGCCCCCGTGGCCTGTTCCCCCGGAGTGTCGACTGATGAATGCAATGAACGATGTCTACCTCGTCCAGCGTGCCACCCGCAGCAGCCAGGTGGGCCTGGCGCTGCTGGGGCTGCTGGTGCTGGTCCTGGCCTCCCTGCCGTTCTGGGCCGACCGTGCGCTGCTGCGCCTGGTGATGGAGTTCGCCTATTACCTGGCCCTGGCGCAGATGTGGAACCTGCTGGCGGGCTACGCCGGCATGGTTTCCGTGGGCCAGCAGGCCTTCGTCGGCCTGGGCGGCTACCTGCTCTTCGTGCTGGCGTCCTCGCTCGGGGTGCCGCCATTGGTGGCGGTGCTGCTCTCCGGCGTCCTGGTCGCGGCGCTGGCGGTGCCGACGGCGCTGGTGCTGTTCCGCTTGCGCGGCGCCTACTTCGCCATTGGCACCTGGGTGGTGGCGGAGGTGTTCCGCCTCGGGCTGGCCCAGGTGGGCAGCCTCGGCGGCGGCTCCGGGCAGAGCCTGCCGGCGGCCATCGTCCGGCAGATCGGCGGTAGCCGGGACAGCCGCGAGCTGCTGCTGTATTTCAGCGCCCTGGGTATCGCCGTGGCGGCGGTGCTGGTGGTCTACCTGCTGCTGCGCTCCCGCCAGGGACTGGCCCTGACCGCGATCCGCGATTCCGAGCCGGCCTCGGGCAGCCTGGGCATCAATGTGTTTCGCACCCGGCTGCTGGTCTACGTCATGGCCGCCGGCTGCACCGGGGTGATCGGAGCGCTGATCTTCCTGCAGAAGCTGCGTATATCCCCGGATGCCGCCTTCAGCGTGCAGGACTGGACGGCGGCGGTGATCTTCATCGTCATCATCGGCGGCATCGGTACCCTGGAGGGGCCGCTGATCGGCACCCTGATCTACTTCGCCCTGCGCGGCGCCTTCGCCGACTTCGGCGCGCTCTACATGATCATCCTCGGGGCGGTTGCGGTGCTGATGATGCTCAGGGCGCCCCAGGGTGTCTGGGGACTGGTGAGCGAGCGCTTCGGCTGGCAGCTGTTCCCGATGCAACGAAGGTTGGTCGCTGGCTGAGGCTGAAACCTTCCCTTGAGGGAGCGAATTCACGGGTGACAAGAGAAGAAGGGCTGCGTTGCGGCCCGTTCGCGAATAGATTCGCTCTTACAAGAACAACGCACACCGGATAGACCCATGGACCGCCTGCTCAGCATCGAAGCCTTCGTCCGCGTCGCGGAAACCGGGAATTTCGCCCGGGCCGCCCAGCAGTTGGGGGTGACCCGTTCGGTCATCACCAACCGCATCCAGCAGTTGGAGGACTACATCAGCGCGCCGCTGTTCCACCGCAGCACCCGCCACGTGCGGCTCTCCGATGTGGGGGAGACCTACTACAAGGAATGCGCGGACATGGTGGCCAGCTTCAACAGCCTGACCGAGCAGATGCGCGACCTGCGCGCCAAGCCCACCGGCAAGCTGCGCATCCAGATGCTGCCGGGTTTCGCCATCGGCCACTTCGGGCAACTGCTGGCGGAGTTCACCGGGCTCTACCCGGACATCGAGGTGGACGTCATCGTCAACGACCGGGTGGTGGACCCCATCGAGGAAGGTTTCGACGTGGCCTTCCAGATGTTCCCGCCGCTCGCCGAGAGCCTGATCGAGCGCAAGCTGTTCTCGGTGCGACGGCTGTTCTGTGCCTCGCCGGAGTACCTGGAGCGCTGCGGTGCCCCCGCCGGGCCCCTCGACCTGCAAAGTCACAAGGTGGCGCTCTACGAAGGCTATCCCTCGCGCAACCGCTGGCTGTTCAGCGGCGAGGAGGAGGTGGAACTCAACCTGGCCGGGCAGGTGCGTTCGAATTCCGTTCACCTGTTGCGGGACTACGCCATCACCGGGACCTGCGTGGTCTGCCTGCCCACCCTGGTGGCCAGCGCCGACCTGCTGGCGGGACGCCTGGTGCCGGTGCTCACCGACTATGCGCTGACCTCCTTCAGCTTTTCCGCCGTCTACCCCGCCACCCAGCGGCGGGCGTTGAAGGTCCGCACCCTGATCGACTTCCTGGTGGAGCGCATCGCCGAGGAGCCGGCCTGGGACCGGCGTTTGCTGGAGCGGGGCTGGATACGGTCCTAGGGGCTCCTTACCGGCGGTGCCAGGCCGCAATCCGAACACGCCGCGCTCGACCCTACAGGCCCGGGACGGCAGGGAGATCCTGAAATAGTCGGCAACGGATTCACGCCGGTGGTCGGGTAGGGCTGCCCGACCTTCGATCAGCGGCGACGCAGCGCCAACAGCAGGAGCGTCACCACGCAGAAGGCGGCGCCAGCCAGGAAGGCGCTGGCAGGACCCTGGCTTTGCCAGAGCCAGCCCGCAAGCACGCTGGCGAGCAACAGGGCGCCGCCGCAGGAGAGGTTGAACAGGCCGAAGGCGGTACCCTTTAGTTCGGCCGGCGTGGTTTCGGCCACCAGCGCCGCAAGGATGCCCTGGCTGAACCCCATGTGCAGGCCCCATAGCGTTACCCCTGCCAGCAGCAAGGCCGGGGACTCGGCCCAGGCCAGCAGCAGGTCGGCCACAAGCAGCAGCACCAGCGAGAACACCAGCAGCCCGGTTGGGCCGATGAGGTCGGACAATCGGCCCGCCGGATAGGCCGAGAGCATGTAGAACGCGGACATGACCACCATCACCAGCGGCACCCAGGTCGCCTCGAAACCGACGTCCTGTGCACGCAGTACCAGAAAGGCCTCGCTGAAGCGGGCCAGGCTGAACAACCCGCCAAGGCCAACCACCCACCAATAGCGGGGCGGGAAACGGCGCCAGGCGTGCAGGTCGATAGGGGATCGCAGGTGCCGGGGTGGGCGAGGGTGGTCGGGCTCCTGCACGCCGACCACGATCAGGACGACCGATACCACCGCTGGAAGCACCGCGAACCAGAGCACCAGGCTGATCTCGCCGGCCAGCAGCGTCATCAGCAGGATGGCCAGCAAGGGCCCCAGGAATGCCCCGATGGTGTCCATCGACTGGCGCAGGCCGAAGCACGCACCCCGGTTCTCCGCTGAGGCGACGTCGGCCACCAGGGCATCGCGCGGTGCGCCACGAACTCCCTTGCCGACGCGGTCCAGCAGGCGGGCGAAAAGCACCTGGTCGGCGGAGCTGGCCAACGGGAACAGTGGCTTGGTCAGCGCCGCCAGGCCATAGCCGAACAGCACCAGCCCCTTGCGTTTGCCGAGGTAGTCACTGACCGCGCCGGAGAAGACCTTGACGATCAGCGCGGTGGCCTCGGCCAGGCCTTCGATCAGCCCCAGGGCAAGCATGCTCACGCCGAGGCTGCCGACCAGGTACAGCGGTAGCAGGCTGTGCACCAGTTCGGAGGACAGGTCCATGAACAGGCTGACGAAGCCCAGCGCCCAGACCGTACGAGGGATGCGGTGAGTGATCGCGGTGGCGGGCATGTCCCTGTCCTTTTCGGGAAGTTGATATCAGGTTAGGCAAGCTACCGGGAGAACTGCAGGGCCCACTCCGGCAGGGGGCGCTCCCGCAGGATGCCGATACCGGGGCGTTGATCAGGCGTGCCGTCGCTCGCCATCCAGCTCCGCGATTCTTTCACCCATGCCGTGGATGCTGTGCAGCAGGGGGCGGCCGATGGGTTCGAGATTCCAGGACCGTTCGGCGCCACGGCATCGTTGATGTTTTTTTCACAAGCCCTTTACCAGTTGCTCACGCCTGCCGGTGCAGACTGCCGCCGCCCCTTATGTTCCAGGACCCCAGGATGCCTTACTCGCGACCCTTCAACTTCCTGCTGTGGAGCGGCCTGCCGCTGTTGGCCATGGCGCTCCTGCTGCTGGTCGATGTACCCCGCGTCGATTTCGCCCTGGCCCACCTCTTCTACGATCCGCAGAGCGGGTTCATCGGCCGTCACAGCGCCTTCCTCGAAGACGTCCTCCACGACCGCGCCAAGCAGGCGGTCATCCTTCTCGGCGTTTTCGCCATTGCCGGTTTCATCGCCAGCCTGTTGCCGACCCGCCTGCGCCAGTGGCGTCGTCCACTGGGCTATCTGGTCCTGGCGCTGGGCATCTCCACGGCCATCGTCACACCGCTCAAGGCGGTCACCGCCGTGCAGTGTCCCTGGAGCCTGGAAGAGTTCGGCGGCGTGGAGCCGTACTCGCCGCTGCTCGGCCATCACGCCTATGTCGACAAACCCGGACGCTGCTGGCCGGGCGGTCATGCCTCCGCCGGTTTCAGCCTGCTGGCGCTGTTCTTCGCCCTGCGTGACCGGCGCCCGCGCCTGGCCCGGGTTGCCCTGGTGGGCGCACTGATACTCGGCAGCGTCTTCTCGCTGGGGCGAATGATGCAGGGCGCGCACTTCCTCTCCCATAACGTCTGGACCCTGCTGTTCGACTGGATGATCAGCCTTGTCTGCTACCGCCTGGTGCTCTACCGTCCGGCACCGGCGGAGTCGACCCTCAGGCCTGACGCGGCTCTCGATATCAGTTCTTCCTGAAGCGGTAGAGCAGGTTCGGTTCGCTCACGACATAGAGCGTGCTTTCATCATCCAGGGTCAGGCCTTCGGCCTGGCCCACGCTTTTCTCCAAGTCACTGAAGCTTCCGAGCAGGGTGCGGAAGCTGACCACCTCGCCGTTTCCGCTCAATTCGATCACCAGCTTCGATTCATGGCTGAGCACCAGCAAGTGGCCGGTCCTCGCGTCGAAGTGCAGATCGGAAATGTCCTTGGCGAAGACGCTGCGATCTATCCAGTCGGAGAGGTCCTCAACCTTGAGCTGCAACTTGCCGCCAAGGCTCGCCTTCACCCCGCTGACCGCGTAGAGCTGACGTGGGTCGCGTTCCTTGGCGACGAAAATGCGGTCGTGCGCTTCGTCGTATGCCAGCCCCTCGAAGCCCTTGTTGTGGGCACTGGATCTGAGCGGCAGCGCCAGGGTCTGGGCCGCTTGCTTGTCAATGGCCTGCCCGGATTGTGTGGGCAGGCGGAAGAACACCAACTGCTGTCGGACCTCTTCGGCCACTGCCATCAGGCCGTCACCCATGTAGGCCAGTCCTTCAACATCTTCGAAGCCCGTGAGCGGGTACTGCGCGGTGATGTTGCCTTCACGGTCCATTTCCACCAGTTTGATCGGCGGCGCGTTGGTCACCGTCAGTAAACGTCCACGGTCGCTGGCGAAGTCGATGGCCGACAGGTCGTCGTTGATGCCGGCTACGGGGCGCGCCTCGATCTCCACCTTGTAATCCGGTAGCCAGACACTATGGCCTGCCCAGTCACCAGCGTGAATTCGGCTGGCCAAATAGAACCATCCGCGCTCGTGCCAATGGAATTTGGTCGAGGCGACAGTGGCGAGGAGCAGGACTAGCAAGCCCAGGCTGCAGGCACCGAGTGTGCGTAGTCGTTTTCCGGGGTTGGTCTTGCACTTGTCGAGATCTACCGCACTGTTCATGGTCTTTTCCTGTACGACGGGCGAGCGCTGGCCGCGTGCCCCATGAGAAGGGGCGCAGTCCGTTCAAGGTCCATCAGTCGAGTGGTCGCTTCCAGGCGAATCGGTAGGCTCGCTGGGTGGCAGTTGGGTCGTGGCACTGGCCGTTATCGGCATCGGCCTGCACCAGGTACCAGTCTTCGTCGTCACCATCGCCGACGCGGCTGGCCTTCTCGGGCTTGAAGCAGCGCGTCAGTTCGGACGCACGGATCAGGGCGTGGCTGGCGGGGTTGGTGCGTAGCCATTCGACCGCCTTGTCAGTCTGGCCCGGTGCGCCGATGCCGAAGTGCACCAGCGGCTGGCGGGCGAACAGCCAGTGGCCCTCGCGCCAGTTGGTCAGGACCAGTTCATCCCCGCCGGTCAGCTCCGTGACTTCCTGCATCAGGGTCTGGCGCGGATTGACACCCTCCTTGATCGGTTCGATGAAGCCCCGCGCGAACCAGGCGAAGAACCAGACGATGGCAAGGCCAATGAAAATTTTCCGGCCACGCGGCCGTTGGGCGAACCATCGCTTCAACAGCCAGGGCACCAGCGGCGCCATGGCCAGCACCAGGGCGGGTAGCGCCGGGTAGATGTAAAGCTTGCGCTTGCCGCTGCTGAGGCTGAAGAAGATCAGTACCAGCGCTACCCAGCCCAGCAGTACTAGATAGCGGCCATCATTCCTGGCCAGTTGGCGACGCCATGCCGGGACCATCCAGGGCAGGGCCAGCAGAAGCGGCAGCCAGTACTTGGGGATCACATTGGTGAAGAAGAACCAGAACGGCTCGCGGTGATGCCAGGCATCGGCATAACGCTTGGCGGTCTGTTTCAGGAGAATTTCGCTGAGATAGGCGCGACTGGCCTCGTCGCCATACAGCGCCACCTTGATCAACATCGGCAGTAACCAGGTAGCGATGGCCGCCAGTGTAACCAGCAGGCCGAGCGCCCAGGCTCGGCCTTGGCCGGGCATGCGGGCCACGCCACTCCAGCCGCGACGCACAGCGTAAGCATAGGGTAGGAGCATCATCGCGGGGAGGAAGCCGACGCCCTTGCTGATGATGCCGAAGCCCATGGCCGCGCAGGCTGCATAGAACCAGCCCCAGGACGGGCCGAGCAGCAGGTGGCGGACCATGCCGTACAGCCCCAGGGCGATCCAGAGCAGCAGGAAACCGTCGATCTGGCCTGCGCGCTGGATGCTGTAGGTCTGATAGGTGGCCAGGAACAGCAAGCCGGCGATCATGCCGATGCGGCGGTTCCACAAGCGGCTGCCGAGGTCGTGCAGGCAGGCGGTGGTCACTAGGCCGGCTAGCAGCGCCGGGAGGAACAGCGCGATGGTCGGTGACGCTCCGAGCCGGCTCAGGGCGGCGATCGTCCACATGAACAGCGGCGGCTTGTCGGGGTAGATCTCGGCAGCACGGTGCGGGATCAGCCAGTCGCCGCCTTGAAGCATCTCCAGGGCCACGCCGAGGAAGCGTTCCTCGTCGACGTTGGAAGGATGGCGCATGCCCAGCCCGGCGCTGATCATGGCTGCCGCGAGCAACAGCAGGAGCAGCAGCGAGAGGCGCTGGGAGCGGATCAGCCCAATGGGGTTGGCGTACCTTTCCAGAACATGCGAGGTGCGCCTCATGCTCAGGCCTCCAGTTCGCGAGCTGAGGTGTTGAAGCGGGTGCGGCGAATCAGCCACCAGACACCAAACAGATCGAGGATGCCCACCAGCGCCCGGTCGAGGTTGCCGTACTTGGATACGCCGGCGCTGCGCGGGCGGTGATTGACCGGATAGACCAGCATGCCGCCCTGATGGCGCTGGATAAGCGCCGGAATGAAGCGGTGCATGTGGTCGAAGTAGGGCAGACGGAGGAAGGCGTCGCGTTCGATCAACTTGAGCCCGCAGCCGGTGTCGGGGGTGTTGTCTTTCAGCAGCCGACCGCGCAGGCGGTTGGCGAAGCGCGAGGCCCAGCGTTTGCTGGTGGTGTCGCGGCGGTTCACCCGGTGCCCGGCAATCAGCTTGAGGTTGAGGGGGGCTTCCGGGGCGCGGACGATGTCCAGCATGCCGGGAATGTCCGCCGGGTCGTTCTGTCCGTCGCCATCCAGCGTGGCCAGCCAGGTGCCTTCGGCGACCTGCGCGGCGTGGTAGATCGAGGTGCTCTGTCCCAGTGAACGGTCATGGATCAGCACGCGAAGTTGCGTGTAGCCGCTACGTTTCAGGGCCAGCAGCTGCGCGGTGGTGTTATCCGTGCTGCCATCGTCGACCACTATCACCTCGAAGGACTCACCCTGGAGGGCCTGGCGAACCTCTTCCAGCAGCGTGGGCAGGTTCTCGGCTTCGTTCTTGGCAGGGATCAGTACGGAGAGAAAGGGCGGTTTAGACATGCGGGATTCGTCACTTGAAAGGGGCATTCGATTCGTTCACAAAAGTTCAGCCGTTGTTGGGAGCGAGCCTCTGTCGTCATTCCATTTAGCAGGGATGCGCTAACCACCTGTTTGCATGGGTTTTTCACGGCCGTTCCATCTCACCCAGCGCGGCATCGACCCTGTCGTCGATGCCCAGGCCGTGGCTGTGGCGGTGATAGAGCCAGGTGCCGAGCATCCCGGACCCCAGGAGCAACGCCGCCGCCAGACCGATGCGCAGGGTCGGCGCGACGTTGATGCCGCTACCGACCAGGGCGAAGACCAGGGTTTGCGGCAGGAAACCGATGAAGCTGGCAGCCAGGAAGGGCGCCAGGCTTGCGCTGGAGAGTCCGGCGACGAGGTTGGTTAGTATGTTGCTGCCGACCGGTAACAGGCGGATCAGCAGCGTCATCGAGAACGGGTGCGCGTGGATGAATCGATCGTAGCGGACGGCGCGTGCACTCAGGCGGTCGCGCAGCAGGCTCCTGCCGAACAACCGGGCAAAGAGGAACGTGGCGACGCAGCCGAGCAACGCCGCCAGGGCGCCGAGCAGGGTCCCGGGAATCAGGCCGAAGGCGTAGCCGGCAAGAAAGGCGATTATCTGCCGGGGCAGGCCGGCTGCCGTGAACAATGTTCCCATGGCCAGAAAGAGCAGGGTGCCCTGCATGCCGCGCCCCCGGACGTGGGCGTCGATCCAGGCTTCGTTGACGGCATTGCCCAGGTCGCTGCTGTCGAACAGGTAGCCTATGAGCGCCAGGCTGAGGATCAGCCCCAGGCCCTTGAGCATCATGCGCGGGGTCATCATCGCGGCGCGCCGGTGTGGCCGCCGCTTTTCCGGCTTGAGCGCACTGTGCTGGATCTGGGCCCACTGGATCGGCTCATTTTCTATGTCCTTCACACGCCGTAGAAGGTCCGGTACCAGTCGACGAACCGCGCTACGCCTTCGTGGAGGGGCGTGGCGGGGCGGAAACCGGTACGGCTGGCCAGTGCTCCGACATCGGCCCAGGTCTGCAGGACGTCGCCGGGTTGCATGGGCTTCATCTGCTTGATGGCTTCGACGCCCGTGGCGGATTCGATGCAGGCGACGAAATCCAGCAGCCGGACAGGCGAGCCTAGGCCGATGTTGAATAGCCGGTCCGTGGCGCCACGGCGGAGTTCTTCCGGCTCGTTGGCGTAGGGTGGCGGGCAATCCTGGATACGCACAATGCCCTCGACGACATCGTCGATGTAGGTGAAGTCCCGCGACATTTCGCCGCCGTTGTAAATGTCGATCGGCTGGCCTTCGAGGATCGCCTTGGTGAACTTGAACGGCGCCATGTCCGGCCGTCCCCAGGGGCCATAGACGGTGAAGAAGCGCAGCCCGGTGGTGGGAAGTCGGTAAAGATGGGCATAGGTGTGCGCCATCAGCTCGTTGGCACGCTTGGTCGCGGCATAGAGCGAAATCGGGTTGTCGACGGCATCCTCCACGGCGAAGGGCACCTTGGCGTTGGTGCCGTAGACCGAGCTACTGGAGGCATACGCTAGGTGGCCCACATTGGTCTGGCGGCAGCCTTCCAGCACGTTGACGAATCCGCTGAGGTTGGAGTCTGCATAGACGTGAGGGTTGTCCAGCGAATAGCGCACACCGGCCTGCGCAGCGAGGTGGATGACGCGCTCGAAACGCTGCTCGTCGAACAGCGCCCGCATGGCGTCGCGATCGGCGATGTCCAGCTTGCGGAAGGAAAAGCCGGGAGCGTCTTGCAACCGGGCCAGACGGGCTAGCTTGAGGTCGACGCTGTAGTAGTCGTTGAGGTTGTCGATGCCCAGCACCTCGTGCCCGAGGCGGCACAGGCGCATGGCAGTGTGAAAACCGATGAAGCCGGCGGCACCGGTGACCAGGAATTTCATGGCTGCGCCAGCCCTACTGGGGCACGGCCGATGGAGTAATACGCCAGACCCTCGCGTGCCAGGTGCAACGGCTCGAAGATATTGCGACCGTCGAACACGACCTTGTCGTGCAGGCACTGGCGGACCAGGCCGAAGTCGGCGATGCGGAAGTTCAGCCATTCCGTGAGGATGACCAGGGCATGGGCATTGTCCAGGGCCTCTTCCTTGGAGTCGACCAGATGCAGGTCGAGGCGGGCACCATAGAGCCGGCTGGCTTCCTGCATCGCTTCCGGATCGAACGCGCGAACGCGCGCACCCTCAGCCCAGAGGGCTTCGAGCAATACCCGACTAGGGGCTTCGCGCATGTCGTCGGTGTTCGGTTTGAAGGACAGGCCCCAGACGGCGAAGGTCTTGCCGTTTAGGTCGCCGTTATAATGGCGTTTTATGTTCTCGAAGACCTTGTGCTTCTGCCGGTGGTTGACCGATTCCACCGCCTCCAGCAATTGCGGGTGGTAGCCCGCTTCAGCGGCGGTGCGTTGCAGCGCCTGGATGTCTTTCGGGAAGCAGGAACCGCCGTAGCCGCAGCCTGCGTAGATGAAGTCGTAGCCGATGCGCGAGTCGGAGCCGATACCTTTGCGCACCATCTCGATGTCCGCGCCCAGACGCTCCGCGAGATTGGCCATCTCGTTGATGAAGGAAATCCTGGTGGCCAGCATGCTGTTGGCGGCGTACTTGGTCAGTTCGGCGCTGCGACTGTCCATCACGATGAGCTTTTCGTGGTTGCGGCTGAAGGGCTTGTAGAGTTCGCGGAAGAGCTCGGTATCCGGTTCGCCGTCGATACCGATGATGATGCGCTCGGGGCGCATGCAGTCGTCGACCGCGGAGCCTTCCTTGAGAAATTCGGGGTTGGACACCACCTGCATATCCAGCTGGCGACGCTGGCGAGCCAGCACGGCGTCCAGATGAGCCTTGATGCGTTGTGCGGTGCCGACGGGGGAAGTGGACTTATTGATCACCACCTTGGCGTCGACGGCATGCTCGGCGATGGTGTCGGTCACGGCGAACACGTAGCGCATGTCCGCGCTGCCGTCTTCGTCCGGGGGCGTGCCTACCGCAATGAAGATCACCTTGGCGAAGGCCACGCCCTCACCGGCGTCAGTGGTGAAGTGGAGCCGTCCGGCGGCCAGATTGCCCCTGAGCAGGGCTTCCAGGCCGGGTTCGTAGAGGGGGGAAAGGCCCTGATTGAGCTGGGAGATACGGTGCTCGTCGGTATCGACGCAGCACACCGAGTGACCAACTTCCGCCAGGCAGGCTGCCTGTGTCAGACCGACGTAGCCGGTTCCGAAAATGGTGATCTTCATTCAGTGCCTGTTTGTTTGTTATCCATGGCCCGTCTGGCGACTTGGTGATACGCCGGTCGCGTTTTTTTCGGGCATGCCGGCTTGGAGCAGAGTCAAATTAACGATGTAAATGTGAAAATTGTGTGTTCTTGTGTCCAGCGACAGGACGGCTCGGGGATACTAAATCGGTGGGGGCAGTGTTCCGACTGTCATGGAGCGTCGTCCTGCCGCTGAAGCTCCAGCACCCGGTTGCGTCCCTGTTCGGCGACCAGGTAACGGCCCGGAGAAATCTCGACGATGGTCTGCGGCGAGCGGAGGTGAGAGAGCACGGTGCTGAGCCTGCCCTGAGGGCTGAGTAGCAGTACGCGGGCCATGTGGGTGGCATCTTCGGTGACCCACAGGCCGTCCTGGTTGCAGAGCAGGAAGCCGGGTTCGCGCAGGCCGTCGAGTACGACCGGGTCGCGGCCATCCGCGTGCAGTTCGCGCACATGGCCGAAGGTCTTTTCGCTGTAGTACATGCGGCCATCGGGGCAGGACGCTATGGCCTCGGCCTCATCCAGGCCGCTGCGCAGCGTGGTGATGCTGTCCGTTTCCGGGTCGTAGCGCAGCAGTCGGCCGTCTCCGTGGCGGTCTTCGATGGCATAGAGGAAGTGCCCGTCGCTGGCCAGGCCCTCGACGCTGTCGGCACTGAAAAGCTGCCGGGTGCCCAGGTCGTTCATCCAGAGGACAGGGTGTTCACCCTGTTCCTGGCTGAAGGCCACGCCACCGCGATAGCGCACCATGCCGTCGGGTTTGGACAGGCCGGACTCCACCGCATGGCGCCGGTCGCCAGGTCCGGCATGGAGTATGCGGCCTTTGCCATCCTGCAGTTCCTGGCTGATGTAGAGTCCGCCCCGGCCATCGGGCAGGAGCGCGCTGACGCGTTCGATATCGTCCAGGAACAGCTTGTAGCGCCAGCCTTCGGACGCGCTGGCCGGATACAGGTGATGCCAGGCGGGAATACCGGCGCCCAGCAACAGGAGCAGGGCGAATGCGGTCAGCAGCCAGCGTGCGGCGGCGCGATCGAGCAGCAGCGAAAGCGCTTGCCCTCGTATACGGCGGCTCTTCGGAAAAGGGGAGCGGCGCCGAGGTAGCGGGGCAGTTTCTGCGGACATGGTGGACTCCTTCGATCAGGATGCCAGGCTGCGACGGGCCTCCGCCGCGCGAGCGGTCATCGCGGCTTTCCAGGCGGATAGGTCTTGCCGGAAGGCGAGGCAGCCTTGCACCGGCTTTAGAAAGTAGCTGAACAATCTGTCGCCCGCCCTGTATTGGCGAAGTCAAAAGCCCGTGAAAAAAATGTCATCGTCCCTTGCCGAGGTCCACGGAGAAGCAACTGCCCGAGTCCGGTATGGATTCCACGCGAACCGCCCAACCCTGTTGCTGGCAGATGCGTCGCACCAGCGACAGTCCCAAGCCCAGGCCCTCGCCGCGGGTCCGATGGCCTCGGACGAAGCTGTGGAAGATGCGTTCCTGTTCCTCCTCGGGGACGCCCTGGCCGCTGTCCTCGACACGGAAGCCGTCCGTCCCGAGTATCAGCCGCACCGCGCCCTGGTCGGTGTAATGCAGAGCATTGCGCAAGAGGTTCGACATCACCGTTCTCAACTGCGGGGCTTCGTAGCGACCCAGGGAGCTGCCTTCGTCGATGAGTGCGAAGGCCAGGCCCTTGGCCTGGAAATGGGGCGCCCACTGGCGGTATTGCTCGGCCGCCAGTTTGTTCAGGGAGACGCTGTCCGCCAATCCCTCGTTTTCCTGGCCGGCCCTGGCCAGCCGCAGGAAGGTCTGTACCAGGTCGTGCATGTCGGCGCTGGCTCGGGCGATGCGGTCCAGCTGGGCACGCTCGCTGCCGGACAGGCCGGGTGAACCCAGCAGGAGCTCGCAGGAGGTGGCGATCACCATCAGCGGCGTACGCAGTTCGTGACTGACGTCGCTGGTGAACAGCCGCTCGCGCTCCAGCGAATGGCGGAGCTGGCCCAGGGTTTCGTCGAAGGCCGCCGCCAGCCAACCCACTTCGTCGTCCGGGTAGTCGGGGGCGAGCCTTGGCGCCATGGGCAGCAGCTGATCGCGATGTCGTACCTGCTGGGCCAGGCGCCGAAGGGGTGTCATCACTCGATGGGCCAGCAGGCGCCCGAGTCCCCAGGCACCGAAAACGCTGAGCAGAAAGCCGGCCAGGACCACGTCGAACAGCGCCCGCTCACGGGCCTCGAACTCATGCTGTTCCTTGACCAGCACGTCTTCGTGTCTGTCGTGGCTGCGCTTGAAGACGTAATAGGCCTCGTCGCCATCGATCACCTCCGAGAAACCTTCGGGCAGTCCGGCGAAGCGCGGCGGCAATGCGTCCCGTCCGGCATGGGAGCTGAAGAAACGGGTACTGGCATCGATGCGTGCTGCCTCGCCGTGCCTGAGCTCTTCGTCGATTGCGAAATCCAGCTCGCGGCCCAGCTCCTCGGAGACCAGGTGCTCCTCGATGAAGTGCACGATGGCGACGATCCCCAGGGAAAAGGTGCCGCTGACGATCAGGGTCATCAGCACGAAGGCTAAGGTGATCCGCCGCTCCAGCGGTTGCTTGCCGCCCATGACGGGGCCCTAGATCCCGGCGACGGCGGCGCCGTCGGCGCGGCAGGGGGCGAACAGGTCCAGGCCTTCCTTGTATTCGTCGGTCTGCACTTGCAGCAGGCCGAGTACCGAGTGGAAGAAGTTGTCCTGGCTCAGCGGCTTGTCGCGCTCCTTGCCCAGGCAGCCGGTGTCCAGGGCGAAATCCTTGCGGTAGCTGTCGGAGAACCAGGTGAGCATGGCCACGTGCTTCTGCTGGTCGGGGGCCAGCATGTACGGCGTGCCATGCAGGAACAGGTTGTATTCGCCCAGGGACTCGCCGTGGTCGGCGATATAGAGCATGGCGGTGTCGACCTTGTCCTGGTTCTTGCGCAGCAGGTCCACCAGCTTCGACAGCACGTAGTCGGTGTAGACCAGGGTGTTGTCGTAGGCGTTGATGATGCTTTGCTGGCTGCAATCGTTCAGGGCGGCGCTGTCGCACACCGGGGTGAACTTCTCGAAGCGCTTGGGATAGCGCTTGGCATAGTCCGGGCCGTGGCTGCCCATCTGGTGCAGGACCAGCACGGCGTCGTCCTTGAGGTTGTCGATGTAGGCCTGCAAGTCCTTCAACAGGATTTCGTCGTGGCATTCGCCGCCGCTGCAGAGCACCGGGTCTTTCTGGTGGCTGAGGTTTTCCTGCCCGACTCGGTCACAGGTGCCTTTGCAGCCGGACTGGTTGTCGCGCCAGGTCACGGCGAGGCCGGCGTGCTTGAGCACATCGAGCAAGCCTTCCTGGCTGCGCGCCTGGGCGGCGTCGTAGGTGCCGCGCCCCATGTTGGAGAACATGCAGGGTACGGAAACGGCGGTTTCGGTGCCGCAGGAGCGCACGTTCCTGAAAGCGGTGACGCCTTGTTGGCCTTTGAGCAGCGGCGTGGTATCGCGGCCATAGCCCAGGATGCCGAAGTTCTCGGCCCGTGCGCTTTCACCGATCACCAGCACGGTCAGCGACTTGCGCTGGTGATCCTTCCAGGCCGCCGCCTTCCGGGCGTCGGTGCCGATCTGGTGCAGGGGCTCCTTGGCGACCGCCAGTTGCTCGCGCAGGTAGCCATAGGACGCGTTCAGGTAGTTGCTGGGAACGACCAGCAGACGCAGCTCGTGGTGATTGCGGAACAACGAGGCAAGCCCCTGGTAGTTGGTCAGGGCCACGACCCCGAGCAGCGCTACCGAGCCGGCCGCCAGGGCCAGTTTGCCCAGCAGTTCGCGACGCAGCGGCTGGTGGCGGACCGGGAGCTTCCACAGCAACCAGCTGGGCAGCACACCGAGGATCAGGATGAACAGCAGCAGCTTGAACGAGAGCAGGTCCCGCACTTCGTTGACGTCGGTCTCCGCGACGTTGCGCAGCATGTTGGCGTCGATCATCACGCCGTACTGGCTCATGAAGTAGGTGACACCGGAGCTGACGAGGAAGAGGAGGATCAGCACCGGCTTGAACACCCAGCGGAACGACACCAGGGCCAGCACGAACGTGAATACGGCCAGCACCAGGGCACCGAACGCCATGCCCATGCCAAGGCCTCCGGCATCCGCCGGGACGATGGAGAAGAGGTGCTGCCAGAGTGGCAGGTTGTAGAGGGACAGCAGCAGGAGGCCGCTGAGGAAGGCGAGACTTTCGGGGCGTAAGGAAATGCGTTTGAACATCGGGCCGCTCACTTGGACGACGTATCCCTCATGGATAGGGCGCCGAGGATAGGAACGGCGGAATCAAGGATTCGTGAAAAAAGCCTCGGGAAATTGTTGGGTGTGTGAAAGGACCGTCAGCGCGGACATCGCTTCGCGGCGCTGCAGGCGCGGGAGCCAGCGACAGGTCCAGGCTCTACGAACCTGGACCTGTCGGCACGAACGCAGGCGTGGACGGCAGGACGGCCCCGCAGGGCGGCAAGGGCGAGGTTTCGCTGCACAGGTCACACCTGCGGGGCGCGGGCCTACTGCCTGGCGAGTTCAGGTTCGACCTTCACGTACTCCAGTTGCAGGCGCGCGCTGCTCCAGGCGCGGATTTCATTGGTCAGGGCCAGGTCGTCGTTCAGCTTGCGGCCGTAGGAGGGAATGATTGCCTTCAGGCGGGCCTGCCACTCGGGGCTTCGGACCTTGTCCCCGAAGGTCTTCTCCAGCACGTTGAGCATGATGGGCGCGGCGGTGGAGGCACCCGGCGAGGCGCCCAGCAGGGCGGCGATGCTGCCGTCGGCGGAGGCCACCACTTCGGTGCCGAACTGCAGGATGCCGCCCTTGTCGGCGTCCTTCTTGATCACCTGCACGCGCTGGCCGGCGGTCAGCAGTTCCCAGTCCTCGTCCTTCGCGTCCGGGAAGTACTCACGCAGCTCGTGCATGCGGTCGGCCTGGCTCAGCATCAGCTGGCCCATGAGGTAGGTGCTCAGCGGCAGGTTGTCGAGTCCGGCGTGGGTCATGGGGCCGATGTTGTCGGTGGTCAGGGCGCTGAACATGTCCAGCAGCGAGCCGTTCTTCAGGGATTTGGTGGAAAAGGTGGCGAAGGGTCCGAACAACAGCACCTTCTGGCCGTCGATCACACGGGTGTCCAGGTGCGGCACGGACATCGGCGGCGAGCCCACCGAGGCCTTTCCGTAGAGCTTGGCCTGGTGTTGCGCGACGACGTCGGGGTTGCGGGTCACCAGGAACTGGCCGCCCACCGGGAAGCCGGCGTAACCCTCCGCCTCCGGAATGCCGGACTTCTGCAGCAGCTTGAGGGCGCCACCGCCGGCGCCGATGAAGACGAAGCGGGCCTTCACGCGGGACTCCGCCTCATTGTTGCCCAGGTCGGCGAGGGTGACGGTCCAGGTGCCGTCGTCGTTGCGCTGGAGATCACGCACTTCGTGCTTGAGCTTCAGGCGCACCTTGTCGCTCCTGGACAGGGAGTCGATCAACTGGCGGGTGATCTCGCCGAAGTTGACGTCTGTGCCGATGGACATGCGGGTGGCGGCGACCTTCTGGTCGGCGGCGCGGCCGTTCATCGCCAGGGGCACCCACTGGGCGATCCGGGCGTGGTCCTCGGAGTACTCCATGCCACGGAACAGGGCGCTGTGCTGCAGCGCGGCGTGGCGTTTCTTCAGGAAGGCGACGTTGTCGTCACCCCAGACGAAGCTCATGTGGGGCACGGCGTTGATGAAGGACCTTGGCTCGCTGAGCACGCCGCGCTCGACCTGGTAGGCCCAGAACTGCTTGGAGATCTCGAAGGATTCGGCAATGCCGATGGCCTTGCTGATGTCGATGCCGCCATCGGCGGTTTCCGGCGTGTAGTTCAGCTCGCAGAAGGCCGAGTGACCGGTGCCGGCGTTGTTCCAGGGGTTGGAGCTTTCCGCCGCGACCTGGTCCAGTCGTTCGTAGATGTCGAGGGTCCAGCCCGGCTCCAGCTCATGGAGGTAGGTGCCGAGGCTGGCGCTCATGATGCCGGCGCCGATCAGCACGACGTCGACGGTTTTCTCCGGTTCCGGCTGCTTGGCGCAGCCCAGCATGGCAAGGCAGATGAACCCTAGGAGGAGTTTCTTCATGTGGGGGGAGTCCCTTTGCTTTTTTCTTGAAAGGGCGGTGCGTAGGCAAAGGGCGTGCCGAAACGGGTGAAACGATTGATCTGGCGTGTTACGGGGCTTTGATGCGATTGGACGGGCGGATTTCCGCCCCCGGCGACCCTTATCGGCGCGATCGGGGGCGGAATTTCGCCACCCTCACTCGGAGCGCTTCAGGCGAAAACGACACACCTGTCCCTGGCGCACCATGCACTCCAGGTGTTCCACCTCGCCGCCGCCAAGGGTCCCGATCAGTGCCAGGTCCAGTTCACAGACCTCTGGGTGGGTCGCCGCCAGATGGTGAAAGACGCAGTTGTGGGCGACGATTTCCGGCGTCCCGCTGGAGCGGAAGAACACCTCGGCCTCGTAACCCGCCTGGTTCATATGGCTGGCGATGCGTGTCTCGTCCACCACCTGGCGCTCCATTTCCGCCGCCAGGCGACGGCCAAGTCCTCGCATCATGTGCAGCAGCGCTTCGCGGCCGATGAGGGCGGCGACCTCGCCGATCAGCAGGTCGGCCAGTAGCTGGTACTGCCGGGGGAACAGCTCCCGGCCGCGCGGACTGAGCACATAGAGTTGCTCGGGCCGGCGGCCGGTGGGCCGCGTTTCGCCCCGCAGGATCAGCCCGTCGCGTTCCAGCGTGGCCAGGTGCTGGCGGATCGCCGTGCGCGTCACCGAGAGGTGATTGGCCAGCTCGTCGATGCTCATGCCCCCCGCCTGGTAGAGCAGGGCGCCAAGCAGGTCCTGTTGGGTGCGTCCCATTCCTTGAAGCATTCGGCTACCTCGAAAGACCCGGTCAGAACGTGTCGGGGAACTGCTTGACCAGCGCTGCCGTCAGGGTGTCGGCCAGTACCAGCATATGCGAGCGCATGGCGCCCCAGGTGACGGCTTCGCCGCTGAAGTCAGCCTTGGCCAGTTGATCGATCTGTGCCACATGGTGGCCGCCGTGGGCCTGGAGCATGCCGACCAGCGCGTCCTTCGGCAGGTAGGGGTTGGCGCCGGCGAGAAAATCGGCGATGGCCCCGGCATTGCGGGTCAAGTCGTCCACGGCGGTTGTCCTGGCGGCGGCGTCCTTCGCCAGGGTCGCGTTGCTGTATTGCTTCACCGCGCCCCAGTGGCCGGCCAGCAGCTTCAGCAACTGGTCCGCTGCCGGCTGGCCGTAGAGCGGAGCGATGCTGTTGGCGATGGCCGTGGCGTTGGCGACCACGCCATCGGCCGCCGCCCGGGCCTGTTCGGGGCGGCCCGATTGGTTGGCGATGACATAGTTCCGGACCCAGAAGATGTGCTCTACC
Source organism: Pseudomonas furukawaii (assembly GCF_002355475.1). Lineage (NCBI taxonomy): Bacteria > Pseudomonadati > Pseudomonadota > Gammaproteobacteria > Pseudomonadales > Pseudomonadaceae > Metapseudomonas > Metapseudomonas furukawaii. The sequence continues at coordinate 2,812,551 of NZ_AP014862.1, forward strand.
CAGAGATCACGCTGCGCCAGGCGGGTGGAGAGGGCGCTGCCGTCCTGGGCGGTCGCCGCCTGAACCAGGGCCGGCCAGGCGATGGGTTGGAGGAGTACGAGCAGCAGCGTCAAGACCAGTGCCTTGAGTTTCATGGCGGAACCCTCTTGGAGTGGATTGCCCTACAAGGTCAATTAAAGCATAAAAATATGTCTTTATTGGTCTTGTGGAAGATTCCGCCGAACGGTCCTTCCGATAGGCCCTCCGCGCGTTGCAGCAGGGGCCGACCTGGTCAATCGCGATCCGGCGCGCCCAGGGGGAACAGCGGCCGATAGGGGCGGGCCTCGTCCACCGCGCGAGCGAAGGAGGGGCGGTCCAGCAAGCGGCTGCGGTAGCTGCGGAGATGGCCGAAGGTGCCGTCGATCGGATGCACCCAGTCGGCATAGAACAGGGCCGGTGCAGCGGCGCAGTCCGCCAGGCTGAATTCGTCGCCCGCCGCCCAGGTGTGGCCGGCGAGCCGGTCGTCGAGCCAGGCGTAGCTGCGTTGCAGCAGCGCCCTGGCTTCCTCCACGCCGAAGCGGTCGCGCTGGTCCTCCGGCCTCAGCCGGTCGAGTACCGGTTTCTGGGCGGGCGTCATCACGTAGAGGTCGAAGAAGCGGTCCAGCATCCGCACCTCCAGGGCGGCATCCGGGGCATCGGGGATCAGCCGCACCGGACCGGCATGATGCCGCTGCAGGTACTCGATGATGATGCTGGACTCCATGACCGTGCGCTCGCCGTCCAGCAGCAGTGGAAATCGCTGGAGTGGCCAGAGCCGCTGGAACTCGGCAAGGGCTTCGGCGTTCTCCGCGGACAGCAGGCGCAACCGGAAGGGCGTGTCGTTCTCATAGAGGGCGATCAGCACCTTCTGGCAGTAGGACGAGAAGGGGTGGGCGAAGAGTTGCAGGGACATGGACGGCTCCGGGATCAGGGAATTCGTGGGCGGGGCGTTCGACCTCGGCGGGACCGACGGCGCAGCGTCGGCCGCGACGCCGGGTCGCTGTCCTGAGAGGAGTGTCGTAGAGACGGCTCAGGTCGCAAGTGGCTGACTGACAGCTGGTTGCAAGGATCGCTCGTTATCCTCGTGCCGTCCGGCGCTACCCGTGCCTGGCGATGTTCTCCCTCTTGCGCGGTTCCACGGAGGCCCCGGGTCACGAGCCCGGGGCCGGCCGTCCTTCGGCCCGGATCAATCGTCCCGGGTCAGCACTTCCAGCAACTCGATCTCGAACAGCAGGTTGGAGTTGGGCTTGATGTGCTCGCCGATCTGGCGTTCGCCGTAGGCCAGGTGGGCGGGGACGTACAGCCGGCGCTTGCCGCCCACCCTCATCCCCATGAGACCGATGTCCCACCCCTTGATCACGCGACGGGTGCCGATGACGCACTGGAACGGCTTGCCACGGCTGTAGGACGAGTCGAACTCGGTGCCATCTTCCAGGGTGCCCCGGTACTGGGTGGTGATCAGGGCGCCCTTGACCACCTCCTTGCCGGTGCCCAGTTGGATGTCGGTGATCTGCAATTCGTCGCTCATGGAGGCTCCTGGGTTGATTGGCCGGGACGGCCTGTCGCGGGCAGCCTTTTCGCAGGATTCGGGTGCGATGGCAAGCCGCCGTCGGGTCGATTGCCTGCCGTCATCGTGCAACCTGCACGGCGATTTTGCCGGAGATCGTGCAGCTTGCCGGTCGCCTGCTGCCGCTGATCATTCCAAGTGATTGATCGTCATGATTTTTTTATTTTCGGAAGGCTGGCACGCGGCCTGCTGGGAATCAGGTCCCATCCTCTTGAATGGAGTGTCCCGGATGAAGCTTCCCTTTACCGCCTTCTTCGAGGCCTTCCCGCAACACCGGGTAACCGTCGCCCCGCGACCGGACGGTTCGCTGCTGCTGACCCTGGAGGGCCCGGACGGCCTGTGCTTCAGCAAGGCGATCGACCGCGAGGCCCTGTACAGCGAGGCACGGGTCAGCCAGGCGATCCGCGAGGTGCAACGGGATCTCAAGCTGGATGCGGGAGAGGTGCACTGGCGTGACCCGGGTGTCGACTGGGTCAGTCGCGAGCTGCCGACCTATGGTGGGGGACCCTTGCAGGAAACCGCCGCCAAGACGCTGGTGGCGCGGCGCAAGGCCGAGCTCAAGCGCCGCGCGCGGGCTTCGGCCTAGTTGCCCCTCGGGTAACGACCGCCTGCGGGTTCGCGCTGAAGCAAAAAAAGGGTTCATCGCGGATTATCGGGGAAATCCTGTTCACACTGGATTGGCGATTTTGCGTGGCGCCCTCACCAACTCCCAGTCTGCGGATACCGCCCTCTCCCCCGCCCCTCTCCCAGAAGAGGAGAGGGGTGACTCGCGCCGGCAGGGGACCAGTCATCCTGCAGCGCAAACCGATCTGAAACCAGGCGAAGAAGATGACGCCGCGCGAAGTGCCCCGTCAGGAGGCCGAGCGGAGTCGTCGTGCAGGGCCATGGATGGCCCCTAGCGTCGTTAATCTGCGCTGGACCAAAAAAAGCCCCGCGGCGAGGGACCCGACCGCGGGGCGAGGAGCCGACCGGGGGGCGGTCGGGCAAGGGAAACACTCAGGCCCGGGGCTGCCAGCCGCCGCCCAGGGCCTTGTAGATGGCGACGATGCCGCTGTAGAGCTCCACTTCGGCCTGGGCCTGGGCGTCTTCGGCGGCCAGGCGCTCGCGTTCGGCGTCCAGCAGCACGAGGAAGTCCACGGTGCCTTCGCGGTAGCGCACGGCGGCCTGTTCGGCGGCGGCGCGGGTGGCTTCCGACTGGCGTACCAGGGACACCAGGCGTTGCTGGCGCTTGGCGTAGTCGCTGAAGGCGTTCTCGGATTCCTCCAGGGCGAGCAGCACCTGCTGCTCATAGCCGGCCAGGGCGCCTTCGGCGTCGGCTTCGGCGCCGCGCAGGCGGGCGCGGACGCTGCCCAGGTCGAAGGCGGCCCAGCTGATGGTGGGCGCCACGCCCCAGGCGCGGGCGGCGGAGGAGCCGATCTGCGAGCCGCGCCCGGCGGTGAAGCCGAGGAAGCCGGAGAGGCTGACGCGGGGGAAGAGGTCGACCGTGGCGACGCCGACATTGGCGGTGGCGGCCGCCAGCTGGCGCTCGGCGGAGCGCACGTCCGGGCGGCGTCGCAGCAGTTCGGCGGGGTCGCCGATGGGCAGGGCCTTGGCGATCACCGGAAGCGGCTTGGGCGAGAGGTCCAGGGTCAGTTGCTCCGGGCGCTGGCCGAGCAGGGTGGCGATGCGGTTCCGGGCGCGGGCCTCGATGGCCTGCAGTTGCGGCAGGCTGGCTTCGGTGGCGGCCAGGCGGCCGTCGGCGCGCAGCACGTCCAGCTCGCTGCCGACGCCGGCATCACGCAGTTGCTCGGTGAGCGCACGGGATTCCTGCTGGTTCTTCAGGTTCTCCCGGGCGATGCCTTCGCGCAGTTGGGCGCCGCGCAGGGTGCCGTAGGCGTCCACCAGCTCGGCGATCAGGCTGACCTGCAACTGTTGCAGGTCGGCTTCGGCGGCCTCGGCTTGCGCGTCGCTGGCTTCGATCTGCCGCTGGATGCGGCCGAACAGGTCCAGTTCCCAGGCCATGTCCAGGCCCAGGTCGTAGCGCTCGCTGTTGACCCGCTGCTCCGTGATGCCCGGCTGCTGGCCCTTGCCGATCTCGGCGCTGGCGCCGGCGGTGATCACCGGCAACTGGTCGTTGCCGACATCGTCGCGGATGGCGCGAGCGGCCTGGAGGCGCGAGAAGGCGATGCGCAGTTCGCGGTTCTCCCGCAGCGACGCCTCCACCAGCTGGTTAAGGGTCGGGTCCTCGAACTGCTGCCACCAGAGGCTCTCGAAACGGGCGCGATCGACCTTCGCGGCCTCGGCCGAGGCGAGCCTGGCTGGCGCGCTCTCGGGGGCCTTGTAGTCGGGACCCACGGCGCAGGCGCTCAAAGCAAGGGCCAGCAGGGCAGGGGCGAAAGCCTTGGCGAGGCTGTAGGAGCGAGCTCTGCTCGCGAACTGAACGCCCGAGGAGCTTCGCGAGCAGAGCTCGCTCCCACGAAGGGTGCGCAGCGGGTTCATGCATGTACCTCAATCTGGTTGGCTTGGGCCTTGCGGGCTTCGCGCTTTTCCACGAAGCCACGGATCAGGACATAGAACACCGGGGTCAGCAGCAGGCCGAAGAAGGTCACGCCGATCATCCCGCTGAACACCGCGACGCCCATGGCATGGCGCATCTCGGCGCCGGCGCCGGAGGACAGCACCAGGGGCACCACGCCCATGATGAAGGCGATGGAGGTCATCAGGATCGGGCGCAGACGCAGGCGGCAGGCTTCGAGGACGGCGGCGACGCGGTCCAGGCCTTCTTCCTGTTTCTCCTTGGCGAACTCGACGATGAGGATGGCGTTCTTGCACGCCAGGCCTACCAGTACGATCAGGCCGATCTGGGTGAAGATGTTGTTGTCGCTGCCGGCGAGGATCACCCCGACGATGGCCGAGAACAGCACGGTCGGCACGATCAGGATCACCGCCAGCGGCAGGCTCCAGCTCTCGTACTGGGCGGCCAGCACCAGGAAGGCCAGCAGCACGCAGAGCGGGAAGATGAACACGGCGGTGTTGCCGGCGAGGATCTGCTGGTAGGTCAGGTCCGTCCATTCATAGGTCATGCCGTTGGGCAGTTCTTCCTTCAGCAGCCTGGCGATCGCCGCTTCGGCCTGGCCCGAGCTGTAGCCCGGTGCCGCGGCGCCGTTGATCTCGGCGGTGATGAAGCCGTTGTAGTGCATCACGCGGTCGGGGCCGGAGCTGTTCTCCACCTTGACGAAGGTGGACAGCGGGATCATTTCGCCACGGTTGTTGCGCACCTTCAGCTGGCCGATCTGCTCGGGCTCCAGGCGGAACTGCTGGTCGGCCTGGACGTTGACCTGGTAGGTGCGGCCGAAGCGGTTGAAGTCGTTGGCATACAGCGAGCCCAGGTACACCTGCATGGTGTCGAAGATGTCGCTGATGGCCACGCCGTGGGTCTTGGCCTTCTCGCGGTCGATGGCGGCATCCACCTGGGGCACGTTGACCTGGTAGCTGGTGAACACCGACATGGGGTTCAGCTCCGGCAACTGGCGCGCCTTGGCGATGACGTTCTGGGTCTGCTTGTACAGCTCCTCGTAACCCAGGTTGCCGCGATCCTCCACCTGCAGGCGGAAGCCGCCGATGGTGCCGAGGCCCTGGACGGGCGGCGGCGGGAAGATGGCGATGTAGGCGTCCTGGATTTCCGCGAACTGCTTGTTCAGCTCGGCGGCGATGGCGCCGGCGGACATGCTCGGGTCCTTGCGTTCATCGAAGGGCTTGAGCGGGGTGAACACGATGCCGCTGTTGGGGCTGTTGGTGAAGCCGTTGATGGACAGGCCGGGGAAGGCCACGGTGTTCTCCACGCCCGGGTGCTTGGCGGCGATCTCGGACATGCGCTTGATCACGGCCTCGGTGCGGTCGAGGGTGGCGGCGTCCGGCAGTTGGGCGAAGGCCACCAGGTACTGCTTGTCCTGCTGCGGCACGAAGCCGGTGGGGGTGCTGGAGAAGCCCAGGTAGCCCAGCACCAGCAAGCCGCCGTAGACCAGCATGGCGATGCTGCTGCCGCGCAGCACGCGGCGCACGGTGCCGACATAGCCCTTGCCGGCGCGGTCGAAGAAGCGGTTGAAGGGACCGAACAGCCAGCCGCCGAACAGCCTGTCGAGCACGCGGGAGAAACGGTCCTTGGGCGCGTGGTGGTCCTTCAGCAGCACGGCGGCCAGCGCCGGCGACAGGGTCAGGGAGTTGAAGGCCGAGATCACCGTGGAGATGGCGATGGTCAGCGCGAACTGCTGGTAGAACTGGCCGGTGAGGCCGGAGATGAAGGCGGTGGGCACGAACACGGCGCAGAGCACCAGGGCGGTGGCGACGATGGGGCCGGTCACTTCCTTCATGGCCTGGCGGGTGGCCTCAACCGGCGACTTGCCGAGGCCGATGTTCCGCTCGACGTTCTCCACCACCACGATGGCGTCGTCCACCACGATGCCGATGGCCAGCACCAGGCCGAACAGCGACAGGGCGTTGAGGGAGAAGCCGAACAGGTGCATCACCGCGAAGGTGCCGATCAGCGACACCGGCACGGCCGCCAGCGGGATGATGGACGCGCGCCAGGTCTGCAGGAACAGGATCACCACCAGCACCACCAGCACGATCGCTTCGAGCAGGGTGTGCACCACCGCCTCGATGGAGCCACGGACGAAGATGGTGGGGTCATAGACGATTTCGTAGTCCATGCCCTGGGGGAAGTTCTGCTTCAGCTCGGCCATGCGCTCGCGGACGGCGTCGGAGATCTCGATGGCGTTGGAACCGGGGCGCTGGAACACCGGGATGGCCACGGCCGGCTGGTTGTTCAGCAGCGAGCGCAGGGCGTACTGGTTGGAACCCAGTTCGACCCGGGCGATGTCCTTCAGGCGGGTGATCTCGCCGTCGTAGCCGGCACGGATGATGATGTTCTCGAACTCTTCCTCGGTGACCAGGCGGCCCTGTGTGTTGATGGAGAGCTGGAAGCTGTTGCCAGCATCCGACGGCGGCGCGCCGAGGGCGCCGGCGGCGACCTGGCGGTTCTGCTCGCGGATGGCGTTGACCACGTCGGTGGCGGTGAGGTTGCGCGAGGCCACCTTGTTCGGGTCGAGCCAGACGCGCAGGGAATAGTTGCCCATGCCGAACAGCTGCACGTCGCCCACGCCGTCCAGGCGCGCCAACTCGTCCTTGACGTTGAGCGCGGCGTAGTTGGACAGGTAGAGCATGTCGTAGCGGTTATCCGGCGAGGTCAGGTGCACCACCATGGTCAGGTCCGGGGAGGCCTTGTCCACGGTCACGCCGAGCCGCTGCACCTCGGTGGGCAGGGTCGGCATGGTGCGGGTGACGCGGTTCTGCACCTGCACCTGGGCGTTGTCCAGGTCGGTACCCAGGGCGAAGGTGATGGTCAGGGTCAGCTTGCCGTCGTTGGTAGCCTGGGAGGACATGTAGAGCATGCCTTCCACGCCGACGATGGCCTGCTCCAGCGGCGAGGCCACGGTCTCGCCGATCACCTTGGGGTTGGCGCCGGGGAAGTTGGCGCGCACGACCACGGTGGGCGGGACCACTTCCGGGTATTCGCTGATGGGCAGCTGGAACAGGGAGATGGCGCCGCCGATCAGGACCAGCAGCGACAGCACGGCGGCGAAGATCGGCCGCGAGATGAAGAATTGCGAAAAGTTCATCGGATGGTCCTCGGGCTCCGGTGCGCAGGGCGCACCCCACGTTGGGGTAGGGTGCGCCGCGCGCACCAGGCGTCTTGTCAGCCGCGTGGCTTGCCGTTGTTGATGTCTTGCCGGGCGACGCGCGGGGCGTCGCGGCCTTCCACGGAGCGGCGCAGCCGGTCCAGCTGGGCGAGGGTGTCGTCGCTGGCCATGGGCACGGCCTGCGGGTCTACCAGGGCGCCGGGCATGGCGCGCTGCAGGCCGTTGACCACGATCTTCTCGCCCTTGGCCAGGCCGCTGCGGACGATGCGCAGCCCTTCCAGCTTCGGCCCCAGCTCGATGGGGCGGTAGTTGACCTTGTTGTCCTCACCGAGGACCAGGACGAACTTCTTGCCCAGGTCAGTACCTATGGCTTCGTCCTTGATCAGCGCGGCCGGGTAGGTCTCGCTGCCCACCAGCTTGATGCGGGCGTAGAGGCCGGGGGTGAAGCGGCCGTCGGTGTTGTCGAACACCGCGCGGCCCCGGATGGTGCCGGTGCGCGGATTGACCTGGTTGTCGAGGAAGTCCAGCTGGCCCAGGTGCGGATTGCCTTCTTCGCTGGACAGGCCCATGTACACCGGGCTGGCGGCACGGGTGTCGGTGCCGGCCTTGCGCGCCAGTTCCACGTACTTGAGGAAGGCGCGCTCGTCGGCGTCGAAGTAGGCGTAGACCTTGTCGGTGGAGACCACCGAGGTGAGCAGCGACTGGCCGGCGTTCACCAGGTTGCCCTCGGTGATCTCGGCGCGGCTGACGCGGCCGTCGATGGGCGCGGTGACACGGGTGAAGCTGAGGTTGAGGCGGGCATTGTCCAGCTCCGCCTGGGTGGCGGCGACGGCGGCCTGGGCCTCGGCGGCGGCGCTGGTGCGGGCGTCGGCCAGTTCGGCGGAGATGGCGTTGCTCTGGCGCAGGCGCTCGCCACGGCGGGCCTCGTTGACCGCGCGGGTCTGGCTGGCGCGGGCTTGCTGCAACTGCGCCTCCAGGCGTTTCACTTCCGCCTGGAAGGGGCGCGGGTCGATCTGGAAGAGCAGGTCACCCTTCTTCACCAGGCTGCCCTCGTGGAAGGCCACCTGGTCGATGTAGCCGGATACGCGCGGGCGGATCTCGACGGATTCGGGGGCTTCCAGGCGGCCGGTGAATTCGTCCCACTCGTTGAGGGGCTGCTCGATCACCTCGGCAACGCTGACCTTGGGTGCTGCCTGGTTGAGTCCTGCCTCCGGTGCCTTGCCGCAGGCCGCCAGCACCACCGCCGCCGCAAGGGCCAGGGGGTAACGCCAGAGATTCTTGTGAAGTGCTTCCATGGGACAGCTCCGCCAATTGGTTTCATGAATGGGCGGAGTCTGCGTGCGCGAGTTCGATCAGACGAATCGAACACCCTGAAAATGACTATCACTGGAAGTGATTGAGACGGGTAGTCACTACGCGGCTTTCGTAGCCCGGAAGGATTCCGGGAAAAGCCGCCGCCCTGGCGAACGAACGCGCCGCAGGGCACGGGTTGGGGGCCTGTGGCGTTACTCGAGGCTGTCCGGGTCGCCGCAGTACATCTGGATGCGGGAACGCAGCCAACGCTCGGCGGGGTCGTTGTCCTGGGCGCCGCGCCAGGCCATGGACAGCTCGAAGGACTGGGTGGGCAGGGGGGGATCTTCCGCCCGCAGGCCGCCGGCGGCGGTCAGGGCGGCGGCCGTGTAGTCCGGCACCATGGCCACCAGGTCGGTGCCGGCGAGCAGCGTGCCGAGGCCGTTGAACTGGGGCACCGCCAGTACCACCCGGCGCTGGCGGCCCTGCTTGGCCAGTTCCTCGTCGACGAAACCCTGCAGGTCGCCGGCGAAGGACACCAGGGCGTGGGGCCGTGCGCAATAGTCGTCCAGGCTCAGGGCCCCGGGAATCGCGTCGGCCCGCAGCAGCCTGGGCTTGGAGCGGCGCAGGGTCTTGCGCTTGGCATTGGCCGGCAGTTCGTCGGTGTAGCTGACGCCCACGGAGATTTCGCCGGAGGCCAGCAGGTTGGGCATCAGCAGGTAGTTGGTGCGGCGCACCACCAGCACCACCCCGGGCGCTTCGGCCCGCAGCCGGCGGAGCAGGGCGGGCAGCAGGGCGAACTCCACGTCATCGGACAGGCCGATGCGGAACACCGCGGTGCTGGTGGCCGGGTCGAAGTCCGCCGCCCGGCTCACGGCGGTGGAGATGGAATCCAGCGCCGGCGAAAGCAGGGCGAAGATCTCCACGGCGCGGGCGGTGGGCTCCATGCTCCGGCCGGTGCGGACGAAAAGCGGGTCGTCGAAGAGGTTCCGCAGGCGAGCCAGGGCGGCGCTGATGGCGGGTTGGCCGAGGAACAGCTTTTCCGCCGCGCGCGTCACGCTACGCTCATGCATCAGCGTTTCGAAGACGATCAGCAGGTTGAGGTCAACTCTTCGCAGGTCGTTTCGGTTCATGGAATCTTCCGTAATTAACGTGTGAAAGGTGCAGTTCCCGTGTCCGATCGTCAAGGCTCGCATCATCGCCATTTATGACAACTATCAACGGCCACGGGTGGTTTTGTGGATAAAGCCCGGATAGAGTCCGTGGCTATGAAAGAGTCACAGGCGAGGTATGTGATGTCCCGCATGATCCGTTTTCACCAGTTCGGCGGCCCCGAAGTCCTCCAACTGGAAGAGGTACCGACCCCCGTACCCGGTCCGGGCGAAGTGCTGGTGCGCACCCAGGCGCTGGGCGTGGGCTGGAAGGACGTGCTCTGGCGGCAGAACCTGGCGGCCGAGCAGCCGACCCAGCTACCGTCCGGCCTCGGTTTCGAGATGGCCGGCGTGGTGGAAGCCGTTGGCGCGGGCGTCGACGACCTTGCCGTGGGCACCCCCGTGGCCAGCTTCCCGGCCAGCACGCCGAACCGTTACCCGGCCTGGGGCGATCGGGTGCTGATGCCGCGCAATGGCCTGGTGGCCTACCCCGACAGCCTGACGCCGGTCGAGGCGGCGATTCACTACACGCCGACGCTGCTGGCGTACTTCGCGCTGGTGGACCTGGGCAACCTGAAGCCGGGCCAGCACGTGCTGGTCACCGAGGCCGGCCATTGCCTGGCGCCCCAGACGGTTCAACTGGCCAAGGCCCTGGGCGCCAAGGTGATCGCGTCCACCACCTACCCGGAGAGCCGCGCTTTCCTCAAGGAACTGGGCGCCGACAAGATCATCGTCACCGAGGAGCAGGACCTGGTCCTGGAGGTGGAGCGCTTCACCCAGGGCAAGGGGGTCGAGGTGGTCCTCGACCAGTGCGCCGGCCAGCAGATGAAGCTGCTGGGCGACGTCGCCGCGCCACGCGGCAAGCTGATCCTCTATGGGGTCAACGGTGGCAACGATGCCGCGTTCCCGGCGTGCGCCGCGTTCAAGAAGCATCTGCAGTTCTTCCGTCATTGCGTGCTCGACTTCACCGGTTCGCCGGAGATCGGCATCGAGGCCAATGAGGCTTCGGTGAAACGGGCGCTGGACCATATCAACCAGTTGACCCGTGACCGGTTGCTGAAACCGCCGGTGGATCGCGTGTTCGCCTTCGAGGACTTCGTCGAGGCCAACCGCCATATGGAGACCTGTCCGCCAGGGGGTCGCGTCGTCATCAAGGTGACTGATTGACGAGGAAAGGGCCGGGACTTGTCCCGGCCTTTTTCGTTCGATTGTCGATGGGAGGCAGTGTGCGCCCCCGGCGCATCGCGTCGATAGTCGATTTCTGCTGGATTGTTGCCTGATCCTCTTCGGCTCGCCCCGCAGGCGAGACGACTGGGCAAGCCACGGGTAGAGTTGCCTCATCCGTTGCAAAGGTTGTAACCATGAATGCAGAAGCTCCCATCGCTCCCGTGGAGCCTGATCTCGCCGCGCGCCAGCAGCAGGAGCTGGTGCAGACCATTGAACGATTCGCCAGGGAAGACGGTTCTTCCGAGACCGCGGTTCCGGGCCTGATGCTCTTTCGCACCTCCCGGCCCAGCGAACCGTTGCACTGCCTCTACGAGCCGGCCCTGGGGCTGGTGGTGCAGGGGCGCAAGAAGGTCCTGCTGGGCGAGGAAACCTACTACTACGGGCCCTCCCAGTTCCTCATGGTGTCGGTGGATGTGCCGGTGATCGGCCAGGTGATCGAGGCCAGCGTCGACGTGCCTTACCTCAGCCTGCGCCTTGACCTGGACCCCAAGGAGATCAGCGCCTTGCTGATGGACCTGGACGCGCCGTCGCAGACGGCCAGGCCCTGTCCCCGCTGCGTGATGGTCAACGACCTGGAGGCGCCCCTTCGAGATGCCGTGTTGCGGCTGCTGCGGCTGCTCGACACCCCGGAAGACATCCCGGTGCTGTTGCCGCTGATCCGGCGGGAGATCCTCTACCGCCTGCTGCGGGGCAGCTACGGCGCGCAGTTGCGACAGATGGCCAGCACCGGCAGCCAGGGACACCGCATCGGTCGCGCGGTGAACTGGCTGCGGCAGAACTTCCACCAGCCGCTGCAGATCGAGCGGCTGGCGCGTGAGGTGAACATGAGCACCTCGGCGCTGCACCACCATTTCAAGGCGGTCACGGCCATGAGCCCCCTGCAGTTCCAGAAGCAACTGCGGCTGCAGGAAGCGCGCCGGCTGATGCTGGTGGAGTCGCTGGACGCCGCCAGCGCCGGGGGCAGGGTGGGCTACGAGAGCCCCTCGCAGTTCAGCCGCGAGTACAGCCGACTGTTCGGCGCACCGCCGCTGCGGGACATCGCCCGGCTGCGCCAGTCGGCGTGAAGCGTCCCGATCGGGGCGCACCGGTCCATCATTGCAGTTCCGCTTTTTCCACGTGCCGATCGGCCTGGCCGCCCGGCTCTCCCTGAACCATCCCGACAGAGGTGGTGTGACTGATGATTACCCTGAACCTGAATGGCAAGGACCACGAACTCGACGTGCCGGCCGACATGCCGCTGCTGTGGGCGTTGCGCGACGTCGCCAACCTGACCGGTACCAAGTATGGCTGTGGCATGGCGCTGTGCGGCGCCTGCACCGTGCATGTGGACGGCCAGCCCACGCGCTCCTGCGTCACCCCGGTGTCCGTCGTGGCGGGCAAGAAGATCACCACCGTCGAGGCGGTGGGCCAGGACCCGGTGGGCGAGGCGGTGCAGGCCGCCTGGCGCCGGCTGGATGTGGTGCAGTGCGGTTATTGCCAGTCCGGGCAGATCATGTCGGCCACGGCGCTGCTCAAGGGCAATCCCAGGCCCAGCGATGCGGACATCGATGCGGCCATGAGCGGCAATATCTGCCGCTGCGCCACCTACGTGCGGATCCGCGCCGCCATCCACGAAGCCGCCGGCAACCTGGCCTGAGGAGACTCGACATGGGCAAGTTCGAATCCCGATTCCGCCCTGAGGGCGGCATTCTCAACCTCAGCCGCCGAGGCTTCCTCAAAGGCACCGGCGGCCTGGCCCTCGGGGTGGTCTTCGCGCCCCTGCTCAAGGGTGGCGAGGCGCTGGCGGCTGCAGGCGATGCCTTCGTCCCCAACGCCTTCGTGCGCCTGGGGACCGATGGCAGCGTCACCGTGCTCGCCAAGCATGTGGAAATGGGGCAGGGCACCTACACCGGGCTCGCCACCCTGTTGGCCGAGGAGCTGGACGCCGACTGGAACCAGGTGCGGGTGGAAGGCGCGCCGGCCAACGCGGCCCTGTACAACAACCTGGCCTTCGGCCCCATCCAGGGCACGGGCGGCAGCAACGCCATGGCCAACTCCTGGGAACAGATGCGCAAGGCCGGAGCCAGCGCCCGCGCCATGCTGGTGAGCGCCGCCGCCGAGCGCTGGAAGGTGCCGGCGTCGGAGATCGGCGTCAGCCAGGGCGTCGTGAGCCATGCCGCCTCCGGTCGCAAGGCCGGTTTCGGTGAGCTGGCGGAGGCCGCATCGCGGCAGGCGGTGCCCGCCGAGGTGAAGCTGAAGACGCCGGATCAGTTCGTGCTGATCGGCAGGGAGCGCCTGTCTCGCCGCGACAGCCAGGACAAGACCGATGGCACCGCCGTCTTTACCCAGGACTTCAAGCTGCCCGGGATGCTGGTGGCCGTGGTGGCCTACCCGAAGCGTTTCGGGGCGGTGCCGGCCAAGGTCGATTCGAGCAAGGCCAAGGCGGTCGCCGGGGTGGTGGAGGTGGTGGAGTTCACCGATACGCCCCACGGCCGCGCGGGTGTCGCGGTGCTGGCGACCAATACCTGGGCGGCGCGCCAGGGACGCGACGCACTGGTGGTGGAGTGGGACGAGAGCCGTGCCTTCAAGCTGGGCAGTGCGGAGATCTTCGCGCGCTACCGCGAGGCGGCGGGCAAGGCGGGTGCTGTCGCGGGCAAGCAGGGCGACATCAGCACGGCGATGGCCCAGCCGGCGACCCTGATCGAGGCGGACTTCGAGTTCCCCTATCTCGCCCACGCGGCGATGGAGCCCATGAACTGCCTGGTGAAGATCTCCGCCGGGCAATGCGATATCTGGAACGGCGAGCAGTTCCAGACCGTGGACCAGCTGTCGATCGCCAAGTACCTCGGCATTCCGGTGGAGAAGGTCAGCCTGACCCAGCTCTATGCCGGCGGCAGCTTCGGGCGCCGCGCCAATCCCCGTTCCGACTACCTGCTGGAGGCGGTGGCCATCACCAAGGCGGCGCGCGCCAAGGGGCATGACGTGCCGGTGAAGCTGGTCTGGACCCGCGAGGACGATACCCATGCGGGCTTCTTCCGGCCGTTGTTCCTGCATCGCGCGAAGCTGGCGCTGGACGCCGAGGGCAACCTCCAGGGCTGGCACCAGCGCCTCGTCGGCCAATCCATCCTCAAGGGCTCGCCCTTCGAGGGCGTGATGGCCAAGGAGGGCATTGACCCCACCTCGGTCGAGGGCGTGGCCAACCTGTCCTACGCGGTGCCGAACCTGCTGGTGGAGCTGCACAGCCCGGATGACATCGGCGTGCCCGTGCAGTGGTGGCGCTCGGTGGGCCATACCCACACCGCCTACTCGGTGGAGACCCTGATCGACCAGGCGGCCACCACCGCCGGAAAGGACCCCTATGAGTACCGCAGGGCGCTGCTGGGCAAGCATCCTCGCCACCTCGGCGTGTTGCAGCTGGCGGCCGAGAAGGCCGGCTGGAGCCAGCCGCTCAAGGCGGGCGCGGAGGGCGAGAAGCGTGGACGGGGCATTGCCGTGCATGAGTCCTTCGGCTCCTACGTCGCCCAGGTGGCGGAGGTCACGGTGAAGGCGGATGGCAGCTATCGGGTGGATCGCGTGGTGTGCGCCGTGGATTGCGGCGTGGCCATCAATCCGGATGTGATCCGGGCGCAGATGGAAGGGGGGATAGGTTTCGGGCTGGCCGCGGCCCTGCATGGGGCCATCACCCTCAAGGACGGTGTGGTGGAGCAGTCCAACTTCCACGACTTCCAGGTGCTGCGGATCAACGAAATGCCCGTGGTGGAGGTGCATATCCTGCCGTCGGCGGAGGCGCCTACCGGCGTTGGCGAGCCTGGCGTGCCACCGCTCGCGCCTGCGCTGGGCAATGCGCTGCATGCAGCCGTGGGGCAGCGTTTCTACAGCCTGCCGTTGCCCCGTCAGCTGAAGCTGGCCTGAGTCAGGCGGCCTGGGCGGCGCAGATCAGCTCACGCAAGGCCTTGCGCTCGGAAGCGGGCGTCGGGGCCCGGCGTACGGCGAGGCTGCCGTCCTCCAGGCTGACCGCCACCTCGGTTTCGAAGTGCAGGCGCAGGTCATCGAGGGTCACGTGGGTGACCTGGTAGAGGCTGTCGTCGATCTGGGGATGGGCGGACATGGCGGCGGTCTCGTTCCGTTGGCCACAGGGCCGATGGAGCGATAGTGCCGCCGGGGCATCCAGCGCGGAATTGAAAGGGGCTGATGGTCGACATCATTCCCGTCGATGGCGCTCCGCCGCACTCCTGTCACTTGCTCAGCAGCACCGCCAGTTCATCGGCTTCCTCGGTCCAGTCGGAGTCCTGCTGCAGGGCATCCCGCAGGAAGGCGGACTGGGCGGCGTTCCAGAAGGGCGCGTCAGGCAGGGCCTGGCCCAGGGCCAGGCGATGGCCGGCGACGAAACGGTCGATCTCCGTCTTGCCGGAGGGCAGGCCGAGCTGGTCGAACAGGGCGCCCAGGCTGTGCTGGCTGGTATCCATGGTGTGGCCTCCGCGAGTGGGGGTGGATGAAAAAAGATCTCCATCGACTATAGACCCTGCGCTGGCCAGGGCCCTTGGATGGCAGCGCGTCGGCTGTTCGATCGGCCGGGTTGCGCCTGCCCCGCCCTTGGCTAGCCTCTGGAAAACCGGTGGTGATCGTGCGGCAACTCCCCGCCATTGGGGGCGAAATGGGCGCCAGGAGCGAGACAAGGCATTCCGCGCACAGCCCCCTGATGCTCGCGGCGGGGTACTGGCTGGCAGGGCTGGCGACCCTCTTCCTGATGGCCTGGGGCATGTTGCTGTACACCGGCCATACCTGATCGGACTGTGGAACCCGATGAGGGGCCACGGATCAAAGGCAGCGGGTCCGCATGTCTGGCGGACCGACCTCTAACGGAGCTACCCATGTCCCCATTGAAGAAACTCGCCCTCGTCGGCCTGGTGGCATTGCCCCTGGTTGGCTGCACCAAGGAAGAACCCATCGACCAGTCGGTGCTCTGTACCTACAGCACCGATGCCGAGGCCAAGCTCTGCAAGCCGGGCCAGATGTCCTGGTTCAAGGCGGGCAAGGCGATCAGCCAGGCGTTGCCCCTGAGCGTGGCGGCGGCTTACTGCGACTTCAACCATCCGGTCATGCACAACGAGGCGGGCGTGATCTGCGTCTTCACCGACAAGCGCCTGAGCCTGGTGAAGTAGGGGCTGCGCGGGCGGGGCACGCGCGGACCTGTCGTCGTAGGAGCCGGCTTGCCGGCGAAGGGTGCGAGCGGCTTCGCGGGCGTGTGCGGGGCTGGTGTCGTAGGAGCCGGCTTGCCGGCGAAGGGTGCGGACTATTTCGCGAGCGAGCTCGCTCCTACAAAAAAGAAGAAGGCGCCACTAGGGGCGCCTTCTGCCTTTCGAGGGGTGCATACATCGTGATTGCCTGCCTCTGAACGGTTGCGGAATCAGCTGATGCGGTTGGCGCCTACGCGGTCGGAGCCACCTTCAGCGATATCGAAGCCTTTGGTGCGGTCGGAACCGCCTTCGGCAACATCGAAGCCCTTGGTGCGGTCGGAGCCACCTTCAGCGACATCGAAGCCCTTGGTGCGGTCGGAACCACCTTCGGCGACATCGAAGGCCTTGGTGCGATCGGAGCCACCTTCGGCGACATCGAAGCCCTTGGTGCGGTCGGAACCACCTTCAGCGACATCGAAGCCCTTGGTGCGGTCGGAACCGCCTTCAGCGACATCGAAGCCCTTGGTGCGGTCGGAGCCACCTTCAGCGACATCGAAGCCCTTGGTGCGGTCGGAGCCACCTTCAGCGACATCGAAGCCCTTGGTGCGGTCGGAGCCACCTTCGGCGATATCGAAGCCCTTGGTGCGGTCGGAACCGCCTTCGGCTACGCGGTGGATCGAGGTGCGGTCGGAACCACCTTCAGCGACGGTGCCCTGGGGCAGGGCGAAAGCAGTGGCGGACAGGCTGGCGATGAACAGGCTGGCAAGGATTTGCTTTTTCATGACGGGCACCTCGGTGAGGAAGGGGTTGGAATTCGTCTACGGGGCCCATGTTACTGATGAGATTTCGATGAAGAAGTGATCCTCGCTGATGGTTGCCATCGATGTCGGTGATAGTTGTTTTAATCAAGATAAAACAACGGCTTATGAATAAGTCAGGGTCATTATCGCGCTGAGCTCAAGAGGCTTTTGCATGGATATTTATAATCGATAGGATCGATATATAAGCCTGATAGGCTGCGGCAATGGGCGGGGGTGTCGTGGCAATCATGGGCGCCGCAGCATGGGAGCTTGCGCGGCAAGCCCCGATCCAGAGGCCTTCCGTCACTGTTCGCGTTTTGCAAACACTGTTGTCGTCCTGCCTGGAATTGTTGCCGTCCGGCACCGCCCGTAAGGTTCATTCACCCACTACAACAACAAATGGTGAATGAGATGAGCACTGCCGCATTCCGCACCGTCTTCGGCTCGCTCGACGATTACCGCAAGGGGTCGATCGAGATCATCCAGGGCGAAGCCCGCCACTACGCCTTCTCCAACATCTTCGAGGTCGCCGACCAGTCCGCGCCCTATGAGAAGGTGGTGGTCGGCCTGAACCTCGGCTACGTGATCGAGACCCTGCGCGCCGACGGCCAATCCCCCTGGTACACCGCCGCCCACGATGAATTCGCCATCTCCGTCGACGGCGAGGTGCGGGTCGATTTCCTCAAACTGGACGAACCCCTGGTGGAGGGTGATGGCACCCGCCTGGCCGGCCCGCAGCCCAAGGGCCGTCCCATGGGCTACGTCCTGCTCAAGCGCGGTCACCAGGCGCTGCTGCCGGCCGGTTGCGCCTATCGCTTCGACAGCCCCCGCCCCGGCGTCCTGCTGGTGCAGACCATCCAGGGGCCCCTGTCGGTGGAGAAATGGGCGGATATCTGCCTGAAGTGACTGCCGCGCCCGCCAACCCGAACAAGAGGACAATGCCCATGGCCATGCTCGAATCCCTCGATACCTCCCCCAGCTTCGCCGCCGACGAGGTCGAAGCCAGTCTCCCCGACAGCGTGACCGGCTACCGCAGCTTCAGGCTCGGCGCCTTCACCCTGTCCCGCGACGAGTACTTCGTGCGCATCCAGTGGCCCGCCAAGGGCCAGCAGCGCTCCCACCTGATCCCGGCGGACGCCTTCCTCCGCGCCACCATGCGAGACGTGGCCTGGGGCTTCTTCTACGGCTGGGTGAATTTCGACGACGTCATCGGCACCCGCAACCACTACGGCAAGGTCGATCTCTACGCCGGCACCTTCAATGGCGTGCTGCGGGAAGCGGGCGTCGACTACACCGAGCGGTTCGAGACGCCGAAGATCATGGCCACCTTCAAGGCCATCCTGCGGGACTGGACCAACGCCGGCTTCGACCCCTTCGCCGCGCCGGAGGAGACCGGCAGCGCCTTCGGCCGCAAGAAGGGCGACAACCTGGAGGCCATCGAGCGCTTCCGCGTGGCCACCCGATGCATGCCGGGCCTGCCGGACGATTCGCCCCTGCGGGATGACCTGCCGGTGAACCGCCAGTTCGCCGACGTGCCCCAGGACGAGCCGGAGATTCATGCCGCCGAAGGCTTCGAGGGCGAATTGCACGCCTTCAACCTCTACAAGTACCTGTCCCGTTCCGACGTCACCTGGAACCCCTCGGTGAGTTCGGTGTGCAAGGCGAGCCTGTTCTGCCCGACCACCGAGGAGTTCATTCTCCCGGTGTTCCACGGCAACGACCGGGTCGAGTGGTTCCTGCAGCTGTCCGACGAAATCATCTGGGACGTCGCGGACAAGGACGACGGCAGCCCCCGCGCCCGCATCACCATGCGTGCCGGCGACATCTGCGCCATGCCGGCGGACATCCGTCACCAGGGCTACTCCACCAAGCGTTCCATGCTGCTGGTCTGGGAGAACGCCACGCCGAACCTGCCCCAGCGCTACGAAAGCGGCGAACTGAAGCCGTACCCGGTGGAGTTCTGAGGTCGATTCGCCCCAGAAGGGAACACCATCTCGTCATCCACAGACGCCGTGGTTCGCCACGGCGCCCGGAGAGCTTTACCCATGCAGAACCAACTCTTCATCGATGGCCGTTTCGTCCCGGCCCTGAAGGGCGGGACACTCGAGGTCCTGTCGCCCCATGACGGCTCGCTGATCACCCGCATCGCCGCTGCCGAGGCCGAGGACGTGGACCTGGCCGTCGCCGCCGCCAAGCGGGCCTTTCCAGCCTGGGCGGCGTTGTCCGGCGCCGAGCGTGGCCGCCTGCTGCTGAAGCTGGCGGACAGCATCGAGGCCCATGCCGAGGAGCTGGCGCAGCTGGAGTCCCTGGATACCGGCCATCCGCTCCGCGACTCCCGCAGCCTCGACGTGCCGCGCACCGCAGCCTGCTTCCGCTACTTCGGCGGTATCGCCGACAAGATCGAAGGGTCGGTGATCCCGGTGGAAACCGGCTTCCTCAACTATGTGCAGCGCAAGCCCATCGGCGTGGTGGGGCAGATCGTGCCCTGGAACTTCCCGCTGATGTTCACCAGCTGGAAGATGGGACCGGCCCTGGCGGCGGGCAATACCGTGGTGATCAAGCCTTCGGAGATCACGCCGCTGTCCACCCTGCGCATCGCCGAGCTGATGAAGGACGTGGGGTTCCCGGACGGCGTGGTCAACGTGGTGCCGGGCTATGGTCACACCGCCGGCCAGCGCCTGGCGGAACACGAGGACGTGGGCAAGATCGCCTTCACCGGGTCCACCGCCACCGGCCGCCGCATCGTCGAGGCCTCCCAGGGCAACCTCAAGCGCGTGCAGCTGGAACTGGGCGGGAAGGGCGCCAATATCGTCTTCGAGGACGCCGACCTGGACGCTGCGGTCAACGGCGCCGCCTGGGCCATCTTCCACAACCAGGGCCAGGCCTGCATCGCCGGTGCGCGCCTGATGCTGCACGAGCGCATCGCCGATGAATTCCTCGAGCGCTTCGTCGGCCTGGCGCGTTCCATACGCCTGGGGGACCCCATGGACCCGGACACCGAGATGGGGCCGCTGACTTCCGCCCAGCACCGTGACCGCGTGCTGGCCTATGTCGACATCGCCCGGGCCCAGGGCGGTCGCGTCCTCACCGGTGGCAAGGCCCCCAGCGACCCGGCCCTGGCCGGCGGCTGCTACATCGAACCCACGGTGGTGGAGGCCCAGCCCCACCACAGGGTGGCCCAGGAAGAGGTCTTCGGACCCTTTGTCACCGTGCTGCGATTCTCCAGCGACGAGGAGGCCCTGGCCATCGCCAACGGCACGCAGTACGGGCTTGGCAGCGGCCTCTGGACCCGCGACCTGCAGCGCGCCCACCGCATGGCGGCTGGCATCCAGGCCGGCATGTGCTGGATCAACTGCTACAAGCGGGTGAGCCCGGGCAGCCCCTTCGGCGGTGTCGGCCAGTCGGGCTATGGTCGTGAAATGGGCTTCGAGGCCATCCACGACTACACCGAGGCCCGCTCCGTGTGGGTCAACGTGGACGCGAAGATTCCCCCCCACTTCAAGCGCTGAGGTCGCCCATGACTCCCTTCATCTATCAGGGCCTGGCATCCCGCGTGGTATTCGGGCCGGGCAAGCTGGAACACCTGGCCGAGGAAATGGACCGGCTGGGCGTCCGTCGGGCGCTGGTCCTCACCACGCCGGAGCAGGCCCACCTGGGCGAGCGGGTGGCGGCGATCCTCGGCGACCGCGCCGCCGGCCTCTATCCCCACGCGGTGATGCATGTGCCGGTGGAAGTGGCCCGGGCCGCCCGCGTCGAAGCCGAGCGCCGCGCCGCCGACTGCTGCCTGGCCATCGGCGGTGGTTCCACCATCGGCCTGGGCAAGGCCATCGCCCTGGAGTCGGGCCTGCCGATCCTGGCGGTGCCCACCACCTACGCCGGCTCGGAAATGACGCCCATCTACGGCATGACCGAGAACCGCCTGAAGAAGACCGGGCGTGACGCCCGGGTATTGCCGAGGACGGTGATCTACGACCCCGAGCTGACCCTGAGCCTGCCGGCCGGGATCTCCGCCTGCTCCGGCATGAACGCCATGGCCCACGCGGTCGAGGCCCTCTACGCCCAGGATGCGAACCCCATCGTCAGCCTGATGGCGGAAGAATCCATCCGCGCCCTGGCGGAGTCCCTGCCGGGTGTGGTGGCCGATCCGCAGGATCTGGAGGCCCGCAGCCGCGCCCTCTACGGCGCCTGGCTGGCGGGCATCTGCCTGGGTTCGGTGGGCATGGCCATCCACCATAAGCTCTGCCACACCCTGGGCGGCACCTTCAACCTGCCCCATGCCCAGGCGCATTCGGTGGTGCTGCCCCACGCGGTCCACTACAACCGCGAAGCCGCCGCAGGGCCGCTGGCCCGCGCCGCCCGAGCCCTGGGTGGGCGATCGGCGGAGGACGTGGGGGCGCTGTTGTTCGCCCTGAACCGGCGACTGGGTATTCCGGCGTCCCTGGCGGAGCTCGGCCTGCCCGAGGAAGGGCCGGCGGAAACCGCCGAGATCGCCTGTGCCAGCCCCTACTACAACCCGCGCCCCTTCGAGCGCCAACCCATCGAGGCCCTGCTGACCCGCGCCTGGCAGGGCCTGCCCCCCGGCTGACGACTCGCAGGAGGCGCATGGCGCCCCTGCGGACACCGCTCCATGACCCTCAACGGGAACAGAAGATGCACAGGATCCCGCCCAACGAAGCGAAGATTTCCGCCCAGGCCGTCGCGGCCTTCGGCAACACCCCCAACCCCCGCCTGCGGCAGGTGCTGCAGAGCCTGGTGAGTCACCTGCACGCGTTTGCCAGCGAGGTCGAACTGACCGAGGACGAGTGGCTGGAGGGTGTCCGTTTCCTCACCGACACCGGGAAGCTCTGCGATGGCGTGGTGCGCCAGGAGTTCATCCTGCTGTCGGATGTGCTCGGCCTGTCCATGCTGGTGGATGCCATCAACCACCGCGCCGGCGAAACCGCCACCGAGTCCACGGTGTTCGGCCCCTTCTACATCGCAGGGATGCCGGAGCGCCAGGCGGGGGAGAGCATGGCCTTCACCCCGGGCCAGCCCGCCCTGGTGCAGGGGCGGGTGCTGGACCCGGCGGGCGAGCCGGTGGCCGGTGCCGTGCTGGATGTCTGGCAGACCGCCGACAACGGCATGTATTCCGGCCAGGACCCGGAACAGCCCCTGGCGAACCTGCGGGGGCGCTACCGCACCGATGGGGAGGGACGCTTCGCCATCCGCACCATCATCCCGGTGAGCTACCCGATTCCCACCGATGGGCCGGTGGGACGCCTGCTGCAGGCCAGCGACCGCCATCCGTGGCGACCGGCCCACCTGCATTTCATGGTCACGGCCGAGGGGCATCGCACCCTGGTCACCCACCTGTTCAACCATGACGATCCCTACCTGGAGTCGGATGTGGTGTTCGGCGTGAAGGATTCCCTCAAGGTGGTCTACCAGCCGTGCCGGGCGAATCATCCCCTGGCGACGCGCTACGGGTTCGAAGGGGACTTCCACCTGGCCACCTATGATTTCGTGCTGGAGCATCCATGAGCCGGTACTTCGCGGTGTTCGCCACCGATAAGCCCGACCGGCTGGCCTTGCGCGATCGCATCCGTCCAGCCCATCGCGAGCACCTGCGCAATCCCTATCCCCATCGGGTGGTGGTGCGCCTCGGCGGCCCCACCCTGGACGGCTGCGATGGCCGCATGAATGGCACCCTGCTGGTGGTCGAGGCCATGAGCCTGGCGGATGTGCAGGCGTTCCTCGGGGACGATCCCTATGTACGGGAGGGCTTGTTCGAGCGAATCGAGATCCGTCCCTGGAACTGGGGCCTGGGCAATCCGGAGTTGCGGGGATGAGCCGGCTCTGCGACCTGCATGCCATCGCCGACGGGGGCGCCCTGGCGCTCCAGGCCGAGGTCGGGGGGCGGCCTGAACCCCTGGTGCTGGTGCGCCGGGGGGATCAGGTCTGGGCCTATCGCAACCGTTGCCCGCATTTCTCGGTGGGCCTGGACTATCGCCCGGGCGAGTTCAGCACCTACCGGGGCCAGGTACTGATGTGCGCCCACCACAGCGCACTGTTCCGCTTCGAGGATGGCCAGTGCATCGAGGGCCCCTGCGAGGGGAGCCGGCTGGAGGCCGTGCCGGTGCGCGTGCTGGAGGGGCGGGTCATGCTGCTGTGACGCGCCGGGACCGCAGGTGTCATGTGCTCCCGGCACCCCTGCCTTCACGGATGCCAATGCCCGTTCCCGCCTAACCTGCGATAAGGGCGCATCAGTGTGCAGAGGCGGGAACCGATGAACCTGTTCGAAGATATGCGGGTGTTCGTAGTGGTGGTGGAGGCCGGGGGCTTCTCCGCCGCGGCGCAGCGGCTCAACATCGCCAAGTCGGTGGTCAGCCGGCGCATGGGGGGCCTGGAGCGGCACCTGGAGTGCCGGCTGTTCAACCGCACCACCCGACGCCTCAGCCTGACCGAATCCGGGCTGGACTACTTCGAGCGTGCCCAGCGCATTCTTGGCGACCTGGCGGAGGCCGAGGAGGCCACCCGCAGCCTGCAGACCGAGCTGCGGGGCCGGTTGCGGCTGGCGGCGCCCATGTCCTTCGGCCTCAAGTACCTGACCCCGGCCCTCAATGCGTTCATGCAGGCGCACCCGGGGCTCGAGGTGGAGCTGGACCTCAATGACCGCTACGTGGACCTGGTGAACGAAGGCTATGACCTCACCCTGCGCATCGGTCGCCTGCCTGACTCCACCCTGGTGGCGCGGGAGCTGGGTCCCTGTCCCCACGCGGTCTGTGCCAGTCCGGGGTATCTCGCGGACCACGGCACGCCCCGGGTGCCTGAGGACCTGCGGGAGCATCAGGTCCTGGGGTACAAGAACCGCGCCAGCGGCAGCCAGTGGCAATTCAAGGTGGAGGGCGAGTGGCGCTCCGTGGTGGTGCGCCCACGGCTCATCGTCAACAACGGCGAGGCGCTGGTCCAGGCGGCGGTGGACGGCTTGGGGCTGGTGTCGCTGCCGCGTTTCCTGCTGGAGGAAAACCTGGCCGCGGGGCGGCTGATCGAGGTGTTGCCGGACTATCCGCTGCCCGCCTCGCAGATCTATGCGGTCTGTCCGCCGGGGCGGCGATTGCCTGCGAAGGTGCGGGCCTTCATCGACTTCCTGGTGGTGCGATTTTCGAGCTGAGGGCCCGCCGGGAGGCGTCGGCGGCTTCATCGGCCTGCTAGGATAAGGGCACTTTTCAGCAGATGGATCGTGCCATGTCCACCGAGATTCACGCCCAGTTCGCCGATGCGCCCCTGAACGCCATCGAGGCCCGCCTGCTCGGCAGCCTGATCGAGAAGCAGGCCACCACGCCGGAGTCCTATCCCCTCACCCTCAACGCCCTGGTGCTGGCCTGCAACCAGAAGACCAGCCGCGAGCCGGTGATGAACGTCACGCCGGGCCAGGCCGGCCAGGCCCTGCGCAGCCTGGAGGCGCGCGGGCTGGTGAAGCTGGTGATGGGCAGCCGGGCGGATCGTTGGGAGCAGCGGACCGACAAGGCGCTGGAGATCGTCCAGCCGCAGTTGATCCTGATCGGCCTGCTGTTGCTGCGCGGGCCGCAGACCCTGGGCGAGTTGTTGACCCGGAGCAACCGCATGACCGACTTCGACGACACCGAAGACGTTCGTCACCAGCTGGAGCGCCTCATTGGGCGAGGGTTGGCGGTGTTGATGCCGCGCCAGGGCGGCCAGCGGGAAGACCGCTACATGCACCTGATGGGTGATCCGGGCGACCTGGAGGCGCTGCTGGAAGCCCGCGCCAGCCAGCCCGAGCGGGGCGAGTCCCGCGCGGCGGCCGACGCTCGCATCGAGGAGCTGGAAGCCCGCGTCGCCGACCTGGAGGCGCGCCTGGCGCGTCTCGAGGATCGCGACGCCTGACTTCGTGCGGGGCGCCCCGGCTGTCCGTCGATGTCGCCCCGCTGATTTCCCCGTCACGGTGGACCTGAGATGCTGTCGACACCGTGCAACACCGCCTTGAGGTACTCATGAAAATCAGATCTGACTTCGACAGCGGCAATATCGAAGTGCTGGACGCCAGCAATCCCGAGCAGGTGTTGCTGGCCATCCGGCCGGACCTGAAAAGCCACCACTTCCAGTGGTTCCACTTCAAGGTCGAGGACATGGTGCCCGGCCAGCGTCACGGCTTCAGCCTGACCAACGCCGGCCAGTCCGCCTACAGCCACGCCTGGGCCGGCTACAACGCGGCGGCGTCCTACGACCAGGTGAACTGGTTCCGCGTCCCCAGCCAGTTCGACGACAAGGGCCTGCATTTCGCCCTGGAGCCCACCCACGAGCAGATCTGGTTCGCCTATTTCGAGCCCTACAGCCGCGCCCGCCACGACTGGCTCATCAGCGAAGCCCTGGACAACGCCGGGGCCGAAGTGCTGGCCGTGGGCAAAAGCGTCGAGGGCCGGGACATCCCGCTGTTGAGGGTCAGCCGTAATCCCGCCGCCCAGCGCAAGGTCTGGATCATCGCCCAGCAACATCCCGGCGAGCACATGGCCGAGTGGTACATGGAGGGGGTGATCGAGCGACTGTCGAAGTCCGGCGATGCCGAAATGGCCGCGCTGCTGGACAAGGCCGACCTCTACCTGGTGCCGAACATGAACCCGGACGGCGCCTTTCGCGGCCACCTGCGCACCAATGCCGCCGGCAAGGACCTGAACCGCGCGTGGCAGTCGGCCAACGACAGCGAAACGCCCGAGGTGTTCTTCGTCCAGCAACAGATGCGCAAGGTGGGGGTGGACCTGTTCCTCGACATCCATGGCGATGAGGAGATTCCCCACGTGTTCACCGCCGGCTGCGAGGGCAATCCGGGCTATACGCCGCGCCTGGCGTCCCTGGAAAACGAGTTTCGCCAGCGCCTGGTGGACATGGGTGCGGAGTTCCAGACGACCTTCGGCTATCCCCGCGACGAGCCGGGCCAGGCCAATACCACCCTGGCCTGCAACGCGGTGGGCATGGCGTTCGACTGCCTGTCTTTCACGATCGAGATGCCCTTCAAGGACCACGACGACAACCCGCACCCGCGCACGGCCTGGAACGGCGAGCGTTCCAAGCGCCTGGGCAAGGATGTGCTGTCGGTGATCGCGGCGATGGTCGAGCGGCTGCGCTGACCGGGGCGGTGCGTTGCCCTTCGGGCGACGCACCGCAGGGCGTCACGTCAGATCCCGCATTCGTTCTGCAGGTTGGCCTGGGTGACGTTGCTTTGCGGCGGCACGCTGCGGGTCAGCCAGACGTTGCCACCGATGGTCGAGCCCTTGCCGATGGTGATGCGGCCGAGGATGGTGGCGCCGGCGTAGATCACCACGTCGTCTTCGACGATGGGGTGGCGCGGCTGCCCCTTCTGCAGGTTGCCCTCCTCGTCGGCGGGGAAGCGCTTGGCGCCCAGGGTCACCGCCTGGTAGATGCGCACACGCTCACCGATGATGGCGGTCTCGCCGATGACCACGCCGGTGCCGTGGTCGATGAAGAAGCTCTTGCCGATCTGCGCGCCGGGGTGGATGTCGATGCCGGTGGCGGAGTGGGCGATCTCGGCGATCATCCGCGCCAGCAGCGGCAGGCCGGCCTGGTAGAAGTAGTGGGCCAGGCGGTGGTGGATCACCGCGTGGACGCCGGGGTAGCAGATCAGCACCTCATCGACGCTGCGCGCCGCCGGGTCGCCCTGGAAGGCGGCCAGAACGTCGGTATCCAGCAGCACCCGCAACCTGGGGAGGGTGGCGGCGAAACCCTTGACGATCTCGATGGCCTGGCAGGCGATGTCATCGCCGCTGGCGCCATTGTGCCGGGCGGCGTATGACAGCTCCCGGCGCACTTCGCCGGCCAGGGCGTTGAGCGCCACGTCCAGGGTGTGGCCGACGTAGAAGTCCTCGCTTTCCTCCCGAAGGTCCGCCGGGCCCAGGCGCATGGGGAAGAGGGCGCCGGAAAGGGCCTCGATGATGTGCCCGACGGTGATGCGCGAAGGCAGCTCGCGGCCGCCTCTGTCCTGCAGCCGGCCATGCTGGCTGCGCCATTGGGCGCGGGCGTCACGCAGTTCGCTGACGATCTGGTCCAGCTGCCAGTTGACCGGCCGGCAGCCGGTGGCGACGTAGGGGAGTCGATTCATGGGGGTACCTGTAATACGCGGTCCGAATCGCTATAGCCTGCGGAAAATCAGCGGATTTTCGCAAGCGGATTTTCAATCCGCCGGCACCAAGGGCTGGCCCTGCTGGCGTGGCGACGCGGTGGCCGTGCAGCCCACGGACGCGAGGATGATGCAGAGGATCGCCAGCCATTGAAGCAGGGACAGTTGCTCGCCGAGGAACAGCAGGCCCGAGAGGGCGCCGAAGGCCGGTTCGATGCTCATCAGCGTGCCGAATGTCTGCGCGGGCAGGCGCGTCAGGGCGATCATTTCCAGGCTGTAGGGGATCGCCGTGGACAGCAGGGCCACGCCGAGGGCGACCGGCAACAGTTCCGGCCGGAGCAGGTCGGTGCCGGCATGGACGATACCCACCGGCGCGATGACCAGCGCCGCCACCAGCACCCCGAGGGCGGCCCCCTGCATGCCGTGGTCGCTGCCGGTGCGTTGGCCATAGAGGATGTAGAGCGCCCAGCAGACTCCGGCCCCCAGCGCGTAGCCGATGCCGACGAGGTCGAGGTGGGCGTCGGTCTTGCCCAGGGGCAGGAGCAGCCAGAGTCCCAGCACCGCGAGCGCGATCCAGACGAAGTCGATGGGTTTGCGCGAATTGAACAGCGCCACCGCCAGGGGGCCGGTGAACTCCAGGGCCACGGCGATGCCCAGGGGGATGCTGCGCAGGGACATGTAGAACAGCAGGTTCATGCCGCCCAGCGCCACGCCGTAGAGGATCAGCGGGACTATGGATGACCGGGTGAGGCGGGCCCGCCAGGGCCTCAGGATCAGCGCCAGGATGATGGCCGCGAACACCAGGCGCAGTGTGGTGGTGCCCTGTGCGCCGATTTCCGGGAACAGGCTCTTGGCCAGGGACGCACCGCTCTGGATCGAGGCCATGGCCACCATCAAGACGGAAACAGGCAGCAGGGTGGAGGCAAGGCGTTGCGAAAGGGCAGGCATCGGGGCGGTTCCGGCAGGTCGGGCGGGGCTGGAATGTTGGTCTGGTTATGTGCAACATAATGCTCAAATGGCCGGAAATGAGCAATATGTTGCCCAAGTCGGATGAGCGTCCCAATGTCCTCGAACACGTCTCGGAGAACGTCCGCCGGTTGCGGCGTGCGGCGGGGCTCAGTCAGGAAGCCCTGGCCAGCGCGGCGGGCGTGAGCCGGCGGATGCTGGTGGGGATCGAGGGGGGCGACGTGAACGTCAGCCTGGCGACCCTGGACCGCATCGCCGCCGCCCTGGGGGTGCTTTTCCCCGACCTGGTGCAGCGGCCCGATCGGCCCGACCGCTCGCGGATCGACGTGGTGGCCTGGGTGGGCGAGCGGCCCGGCAGCCGCGCGACCTTGCTGGCCAGTTCGGCCACCCGTCACGAAGTGGAGCTCTGGAGCTGGTCCCTGGCGCCGGGCGAGCGCTACACCGCCGAGCCGGACGCCGAAGGCTGGCGGGAGATGATCTACGTGATCGAGGGGCGGCTCAGCGTCTACCGGGGTGACCTGATGCAGGCGGTGGAGGCGGGGGATTTCCTCGTTTTCGGCAGCGACCAGCCCTACACCTACGCCAATGAAGGCGAGGCGCTGCTGCGGTTCGTTCGCAATGTCCTGACCTGAGCCTCAGAGGTGGAGGCCGAGGTTCACCATCATCGCGGAGTTGCCCAGCAGCACCATTTCACCCCCCAGCCTGCCGACCTGGAGGCCTGCCGAGGGAATGATGGCCGGCGCTACGCCGAAGCGGTTGAGCGGGATCTTGTCCCGGTACTCCCCCCTGTAGCCCTGGATCAGGCCACCCGTGACCTTGAGGTAGAAGGGGTTTGAGTCGCTGTCGTAGCGCTTGCCGACATAGGCGTACTGGCTGCGTTGGCGGAACGAGTTGCGGAAGGTCGCTCCGCCCGCCACCCGGCCATCCCCGGCCTGGTACTCGAGGCCGAGCAGGTCCTGGTTGTTGTTGTGGATCGGGTCCGGATGGAAGTGGCGGGTATAGACGCTGGTCTGCAGGTACCAGGCATCGTCGGCCTGGGCGAGGGTTGACGTCACTGCGACCAGGGCAAGGATCAGCGATAGGACGACTTTCATGGTTCCGGCGCTCAGATAGGTAGGCTGTTTCCTACGATGCTTAGGATTTTCCTCCTAGGAACCTGAACGGCGACTGTCAGTTTGCTGAACCGATTGAGCCCTTCGTCGGCCTGCCGAGCATCCCCGGCAGGGGGCAGCGCACTCAGTCGTTGGCAGGCTCGTCCTCGTCTTCGCCAGCATCGCCGCCAAAGGCATCCAGGCAGCGCAGGCGATGCTCGCCATCAGCGCCTGCCAGCGTCCAGGTGCCGCTCTCGGCGTCGAAGCGCGCGCCCTGTACCGCCGCCTGGGTGAAGCGCCACTCGCGACGGGTCCGGCCGTCCATGCATTCCACCCGCAGCAGCAGGGCGTCGGGGTTACCCGGTTCGCCGGCGGCGAGGGCCTTGACCAGCGGCAGGTCCAGGCCGAAATGCCAGGCATGCAGGTCGTCGATTTCCAGCATGTCGGTGGCCTGGAGCGCGTCCAGCAGGGATTCGTGGGTCATGGGTTTTCCGTCCGTTGGTGTGGGGCGCGGCATGATACGCGAGGGCTGCCCCTCATTGCTCTTCCGGTCTTTCGAGGTACTGCTGGTTCTCGTCGCGGATGCGCTTGCCCTCCTCATCGTAGAGGAAGGGCAGGAACATGTAGCGACGCCCTCCGGTGACGGGCGTGGCCTCGTGCAGCAGCGAGCAGGAGAACACCACCGCGCCGCCGGTGGGCGCGCTGTAGTGGCTGCGGCCGAACTCGGGGAAGCGCAGGTACCCGCCCTCGTACTCGCCACTGTTGAGGAACAGCGACACGGCGAAGCGGCGGTGGGCGGTGCCCTTGGTGGTGTTGTCGCGATGGGGGCGGAAATGCCCACCTTCCTCGGCGTCGTAGCAGGCCACCAGGTAGCGTTCCATTCGCGTGGCCTGGAACTGGAAGGCCTTGCGCAACTCCGGCACCAGCCGCGTGGTGATGCGGTGCATGCAATGCCGGCGCAGCTCGGGGTCGTCGAGGGCGCAGTCGCGGCGTTGCTTGTGATCGTGATGGATGACCTGCACCGTCTTGCCGTCCTTTTCGACCATGTAGCCCGACTCGGTGCCGCCCTGGCGCTCGTAGTAGTCGATCAGGGCCTTGCACAGGCCCGGCTCGAAGATGCGTGGCACCACCAGCACCGGAGCCTGGGGCTGGGCGTAGTTGGGCTGCGGCATGGGCTCCTGGGCATCCAGCAGCTCGATCAGGCGAGCCACGTGCCCCTCACCGCCGGGCGCGATGGGCACCACCGAGATGACCCGCAGCCGCAGGTCCAGCAGGTAGCTCATCTGCCGGATGGCGCCATTGGGCTGCTGTGCGCCGTAGAGGGTGCAGATGCTGCGGTCGAAGTCCCAGAAGAAGCGCAGCCCCGGTAGCAGGTCCACAAGCCGTTGCCGTTCCCGGTCGCGCGGGTCGACGCTGACGCCGAAGAAGCTGGCGCGGTCGTCGTCGAAGGCATCGCGGCGGGCGAGCAGGTCGTCGAGGACCCGCGCGGCGGAAGGGTCGGAGGATGAGCCGAGGAAGGTCAGGACGATGTAGCGCCCCGCTGCGGTATCGAAGGTGAAGCGGTCGCGGCTGGGGGTGCTGCTGGTGAACCAGGGCACCGCCACTCCCGGCTCCAGCGGTGAGATGGGCTGGGTCATGGTTGCCTCCTTTGCCTTGGTCTCAACCTAGACCAGGCGGCGGGAGCTTGCCTCGCCAGGCGCCGGATGCCGCTTTCGGGCGTCCGAACGGTCCCCGTGAAGGCCCGGGACCTTCGCTGAAGCGGCCCCGTCCCACCTTGGGACGGAGCGCTTCGGGGGTATGCCTCAGTAGTCGTTCTTGCAGCCGGTGCCCCAGACCAGGTACTCGATGGTGCGCTCCTGCATCTGGCTGTCCTCGTAGGTCATGCGCGCGGGTCCGACGCCACAGAAGGTGGACAGGTCGGTCATCTGCACCACGCGGGCGATGTCCAGGTGGACGCCGTACTGGTACTCGGTGACGGGTTGTGTCGCCTGGTCGGTACTGGCGGCCAGGGCGGCGCTGGAGGCGAGGCTCATGCTCAAGGCGACGACAAGGGTCTTCATGGTGCTTTCTCCTGCTGGAGAGGTGAGGTTGCGGGACATCCCGCGCCTACTGACCGTCCGGTGCCGGGCGGATGCCCCGGCCGGTGGTCATGCTCGATAGCACGCCATCCCGGAGGATGAGTGCGTGATGGAGGGCCGCCGCCAGGTGCGCCAGGATGCCGGCGAAAAGCAGGTACGCCAGTACAGTGTGGGCCAGGCGCAGCCACCCATGGAGGTCGGCGTCCCGTGGGGCGATGGGCGGCATCACCAGGCTGCCGTTGAGTACCACGGGGTTGCCGGCCGCCGACTGCATGGCCCAGCCCACCAGGGGCAGGGCGATCATCAGGCCGTAGAGCAGCAGGTGGGAAAGGCCGGCGAGGCGGCGTTGCCAGCGCGGCATGCTGGCCGGCAGCGCCGGCACCGGGCGGGCCAGGCGAACGATGAGCCGCAGCACCGCCAGGGCCAGCAGGATCAGGCCCAGGGGCTTGTGCAGGGCGACCAGGACGCTGTGGCGGGGCGACAGGTCCGTCACCATGCTGACGCCGATGAACAGCATGGCCAGCAGGCCCGCCGCCATCAGCCAATGGATCGCCCGCAACAAGGGGGAGAAGTGGGTCGCTTTACTCATGGCGGGACTCCTTGGCCGGAGCAGGGGCGCCCTCATGGGTACGCCGGTTGTAGGAAACCGCATAGGCGGCGGAGCGGGCGGCCAGCAGCGGGTCGTCGGAGGCCTCGATGCCGTCCGGCAGCACCAGCGGGTCGAAGTTGATGTCACGGCAGGCGCCCTGGTCCTGAGCCTCGGCGCGCTCCACCACGAGGGTGCCGGCGTCCACCTGGCGGCGCTCGGCGGGCCACTGGCGGGTCGCGTCGTCGGTGGGGTCGCCGGCTTCGGCCAGGGTCAGCATCAGGTGCCAGCGAAGCGGGCCTTCGGCCAGCCGGCGCTGGAGGTCCCGGGAGAGGAAATCCGGGTCCTGTCCCGCCTCGCCCAGCGGCGCGAAGGGCGCTTCAGGTTGGATGCTCCAGCGCACGTAGCGCTGCTCGCCCGCCGCATTGACCAGGCGGAACGCGTTGATGCCGTGATAGGGAATGTTGGCGAAGCTGTCGCTGGGCACGGCCTTGGCCGACCAGGCGCGGAAGGCGGCGGTTTCCGGGTGGGCGGCGAAGAAGGCCTGCATCTTCGCCGGGTCCGGCTTGCCGGTGGCCGGGTCGGGGCGGGCCGCCAGCACCTGCTCGTAGAACGCCTCCGGTGTCGCCACCGCCAGTACCGGCGGCGTGTTCATCGCCGTCCGCCACTGTTCGCCGTTCGGCAACTGGAACTGCAGGGCCATGCTGCGGGTGGCGACGGCGGCGTCCGGCGCGTGGGGATTGCTGCCGCCAATGGCCAGCCGGCCGATCACGGCCGTCCGTCCCGGCGCGAAGACGCCGGCACGCGACAAGCCCTGGGCCTGCCCGTTGCTCTCGAAATAGCCGGCGATGCAGATGCCCTTGGCGTGGTTCTTGCGATAACCGGGGAAGGTGCCCGCATTGGCCTCGAAGGCATCGATGATGTGCTGCGGCGTCAGGCGTTGCGGGCCGATCCAGCCGCCGGCATAGGCGAAGGCCGCGGCCAGTCCGCCGATGGTCAGGCCGATGATCGCGAGCCGTACCGCGCGATCCAGCCCCCTGGGTGTTGCCTCGTTCATGGGATACTCCCGGGCGTCGTGCCCTTGTTCATGAGCCGGTGTGACGGGGCCCGAGGGGATTTATTCCCGACCGGGAATAAAATCCTTCCTGGTGCGTCTCCCTCTGCATCCCGGACTGACGAGACACACGAACGGACCATGAACATGATCGATGACGCGGAACTGCGCGCCTTGTTACAGCGGCTGCGACGATTCGCGCTCTGGCTGACCCGCAATTCCGCCACCGCCGATGACCTGGTGCAGTCGACCCTGGAGCGCGCGCTGAGTCGCTGGAGCGGGAAACGTGAGGGCGATCTGCGCGCCTGGCTGTTTTCCATCCTCTATCGGCAATTCCTCGATGGGGAGCGCAAGGCGCGGCGTCATGCGCGCTTTCTGGCGTTCTTCGGTGGGCGGGAGGAGGAAGTCCCCTCGACCGAGGAGCGGGTGATGAACCAGTCGACCCTCGAGGCCTTTTCCCGGTTGTCGGCGGAGCAGCGCGCCTTGCTGGTGCTGGTCAGCGTGGAGGGGCTCAGTTACAAGGAGGCCGCCGAGGCCCTCGACATTCCCATCGGCACCGTGATGTCCAGGCTCTCCCGGGCGCGCAAGGCGCTGCGGGAGCTGGCCGAGGGCGAGATGTCCAACCCCCGTTTACGGGTACTGAAATGAACGCATTCGATCCCAGCGAAGACGACCTGCACGCCTACCTCGATGGCCAGTTGAGCGCCGAGCAGTGCCAGGCGGTGGAGGCCTACCTGGCCGCCAATCCGGAGGTGGCCGCCCAGGTGGAAGCCTGGCGGCGCGACGCCCAGTCGCTGCGCGCGGCGCTGGCCAACCCGGGCCTGGCGCCCAATCCGCGCCTGGACCCGGCCGCGATCCGGGCCTCGCTTCGGGCGCGCAGGAACCGGCGCCTGGCCCTGGCCGCGTCCTTCGTGATCGCCCTTGGCGTGGGCGGCCTGGGGGGCTGGCAGGCCCGTGACATCAGCCTGCTGGCGGCCAATCCGCCCATGCAGGATGCCCTCCAGGCCCATCGCCTGTTCGCGTCGAATCCGGTGGTGGATGTGGCGGCGCGCCAGCCGGCGGAGCTCCAGGCCTGGCTCGACCAGCGCTTCAGCCATGCGGCACGGATTCCCGATCTCAGCCCCTATGGCTTCGTGCCGGTGGGCGGGCGCTGGCTGGTGACGGAGCAGGGTGCCGCCGCGCTGTTGCTGTTCGAGGATGGCCAGGGCCAGCGGGTCAGCCTCTACCTGCGGGCGCCGGGCTCGCTCTATCCGAACATGCGCAACGGCAAGCGCCGGGAGGGCGAGCTGGAGGCGCGCTACTGGTCCCGCGACGGCTACAACTACGCGCTGGTCAGCCGCGAGGGCGATCCCCGCGCCGACGAGCTGGGACGGGCGCTGGCGTTCTAGCCCGGGCTACCAGTCCAGCCTGAGCGCGCTTTCGAAGGCGCGGGGCAAGCCGCTGAGGGGGTCGTCGAAGGCGAGGCTGCGGGCCAGCAGCTTGAGTGGGCGCCGATAGTCGTCGGCGCCGCCCTTGTCGGTCAGTTCGGGGTAGAAGCCGTCATTGCAGATGGGCGCGCCCAGGGCTGCCAGATGGACCCGGAGCTGATGCTGCTTGCCGGTGATGGGGTAGAGGTCGTAGCGCCAGAACTCGCCGTTCCGCTCCAGCACCTCCAGGCGGGTGCGGGAGTTGGGTTCGCCAGGCACTTCCTGCATGCGGAAGAAGGGTTCGCCCTTGGCGATCCGGGTTTCCCGCAGCAGGGGGAACCGCAGGTCCGGCAGGGCCGGGGCGATGGCTTCGTAGCGCTTGTGGATGCGGCGGTCGCGGAACAGTTCGTGGTAGGCGTTGCGGCTGGCGGGATTGGCGGAGAACAGCACCAGCCCGGCGGTGTGGCGGTCGATGCGGTGCAGGGGCACCAGGTGGGGGTTGCCCAGGCGACGGGTGAGGCGCGCCTGGAGCGTCTCCTCCACGTACTCGCCGGCGGGCATCACCGGCAGGAAGTGGGGCTTGTCGGCCACCACCAGGTGTTCGTCCGCATGGAGCACCGTCTCGACGAAGGGAATCGCCTTCTCACCCTTCACTTCCCGGTAATAGTGGACCCGCAGCGCCACCTGGTAAGGGTGCCCGGGGCCCAGCCGGTTGCCCTGGCCATCGGTCACCTTGCCGTTCTCCATGCGCTCCAGCCAGGTCTCGCGGGAGATGGCCGGGAACCGCTCGCACAGGCAGTCGAGGACGGTGCGCCACGGACCCTGGGGAAGGTGCAGGATGCTGGGGCGGATGCTGGGGGACTGGGACATGGAGTGTTTCGGCGCGTTTCTCGGGCGGGGCATTAGGCCGCAGCGACCTGACCGGAGTCAAAGGCAGAGGATAGAATGCACCGTCGCGCGCCGGGCGGGCAGGAGCCCCGCCACGACGAATGCGTCGTTGCAGGCGCGCGCCAGGATATTCGATCAGAAGAGGACCGATGTATGCATTTCAAGCCCGTTTCCCTCAGTCTCGCCCTGGCCGGCCTGCTCCTGGCCGGTTGCAGCTCTACCGACAAGGCGACTGAGCCCAAGGCCGCCGCGCCTGCCACCGAGTCGTCCTCCAGCGCCGCCGCCCCGTCGTTCACCGGCAGCTGCGATTCCTCCGCGGTCGCCTCCTTCGTCGGCAAGAAAGCCGACGGTGCGCTGGTGGAACAGGCCCAGCGCCAGTCCGGCGCGGAAACCGCCCGTGTCCTGCGCCCGCACCAGCCGGTCACCATGGAATACAACTCCCGCCGCCTGAACATCGATGTCGACGACGCCGGTGTGGTCAAGCAGCTCAGCTGCGGCTAGTGAACCCCGGGCATCAGGGGATGCCCGCCTTCGGGTGGACCCGGCGTCGCCGGTCCACCATTGGAGTCCCAGCCCTCGGGCGAGGACAGGCAAGGGGCTCAGAGCTGCCTGAGCATGTCCTCCAGATGCACGAACTCCAGTTGATGCGCCGCCGCGACGCCGGCGTTGGTCAGGCGGCCCTTGGCGACGTTGAGGCCATGACGCAGGTGCAGGTCGTCTTCGAGGGCCTTGCGCGTTCCCTTCTGGGCCAGGGTGATGACGAACGGCAGGGTGGCGTTGTTCAGTGCCAGGGTCGAAGTACGCGCCACGGCGCCGGGCATGTTGGCGACGCAGTAATGCACCACGCCATCCACCACGTAGGTGGGGTCGGCATGGGTGGTGGCCCGGGAGGTCTCGGCGCAACCGCCCTGGTCGATGGCCACATCCACCAGCACCGCGCCTTCCTGCATGCGCGTCACCATCTCGGCGCTGACCAGCTTGGGCGCCGCAGCGCCGGGAATCAGCACGCCGCCTATCACCAGGTCCGCCGCCAGGACCTGCTCGCGAACGGCCGCGTGGGTCGAATAGAGCGTGGTGATGCGATTGCCGTAGAACGCATCCAGTCGGCGCAGGGCGTCGACGCTCTTGTCCAGCACCGTGACCTGGGCGCCCAGGCCGACCGCCATCGCCAGGGCATGGGTGCCCACCACGCCGCCACCGAGGATCACGACCTTGCCGGGGGCAACGCCCGGCACGCCGCCCAGCAGCACCCCGCGACCGCCCCGGGCCTTCTCCAGGCAGCTGGCTCCCGCCTGGATGGACATGCGGCCGGCCACCTCCGACATGGGGGCCAGCAGCGGCAGCCGGCCGTGGCTGTCGGTCACGGTCTCGTAGGCGATGCAGGTGGCGCCCGAGGCCATGAGCTCGTCGGTCTGGGGGCGATCGGGCGCCAGATGCAGGTAGGTGAAGAGTGTCTGGTCGGGGCGCAGCCGCGCGCGTTCCTGGCTCAGCGGTTCCTTGACCTTGACCACCAGTTGCGCCTGGTCGAACACTTCCGCGGCATCGCCCGCCAGGCGGGCACCGGCGGCCTGGTAGTCCTCGTCGCTGAAGCCGATGGCGGCGCCGGCGCGGGTCTCCACCCAGACGTCATGCCCCAGGCGGGTGAGCTCGGCCACCGACTGCGGGGTGAGCCCGACGCGGTACTCGTGGTTCTTGATCTCCTTCGGCACTCCGATACGCATGGCGACCTCCAGGGGTTCCCGTTGCCTTCCTGAACAAGTGTAGGAATCCCTCGGGGGCGCCCCCGCCGAATAGCGGCTGGATTTCAGGGAAATTCCCTGAAAATTCGTCGCAGGACCTGAATGCCCCCGGCGACTGTCACCTGTCGCGGTCCTTTTGCGTGTTCTTCACCAGGCCGCCCAGCAGGTCCACCGGCAGGGGGAAGACGATGGTGTGGCTCTTGTCGGTGGCGATGGAGCCCAGGGTCTGCATGTAGCGCAGTTGCATGGCGCCGGGCTGGCGGCTGAGCATTTCCGCCGCCTGCATGAGTTTTTCCGAGGCCTGCAACTCGCCCTCCGCGTGGATCACCTTGGCCCGCCGCTCCCGTTCCGCTTCGGCCTGGCGGGCGATGGCGCGGACCATGGATTCATTGATGTCCACGTGCTTGATCTCCACGTTGGCCACCTTGATGCCCCAGGCGTCGGTCTGGGCGTCGAGGGCCTGCTGGATATCCACGTTGAGCCGTTCGCGCTCGGCCAGCATTTCATCCAGCTCGTGCTTGCCCAGTACGGCACGCAGGGTGGTCTGGGCCAGCTGGCTGGTGGCCGTGAGGAAGTTCTCGACCTGGATGATGGCCCGCTGCGGGTCCAGCACGCGGAAGTAGAGCACCGCGTTCACCTTCACCGAGACGTTGTCCCGGGAGATCACGTCCTGGGGCGGCACATCCAGCACCACGGTCCTCAGGTCGACCCGCACCATCTGCTGGATGGCGGGGATGATCAGCACCAGCCCCGGCCCCTTGACCTTCCAGAACCGGCCCAGCTGGAACACTACGCCCCGTTCGTACTCGCGCAGGATGCGGATCGCCGAGGCCGCCAGGAGGACCAGCAGGAAGATGAGGGTGGCGAAGCTCAGGGGAAAGGCCATGGTCAGACTCCTTTGGGCGGCTCGTCGTCCGCGGTCACATCCAGCAGCACACCGTTGCGGGCCCGCACCCGTATCCGCTGGCCTCGCGTGAGGGGCGTGTCGCTGCGTACCTGCCAGCGCTCGCCCTGCAATTGCACCCAGCCACTGCGATCGTCGCCTGGCGACAGATCCAGCAACGTCGCTTCGCTGCCCACCAGGCCGGCATCGCCGCTGACGAGGACGCGTCGGCGGGCGCGCAGGGCCATGGCGACGATGGCGAAGATGAACAGGGCGCTGGACACCGCCACGGTGACGATCAGCGCCAGGGGGATGCCAAGGCCGGGGACGTCGGTGTCGATGAGGATCACGGCGCCCACCACGAACGCGGCGATGCCACCGAAGCCGATGATGCCGAAGCTGGGCATGAAGGCCTCGGCCGCCATGAACAGGATGCCCAGGAGGATCAGTGCGATCCCCGCGAAGTTCACGGGCAGCAGTTGCAGGGCGTAGAGGGCGAGGATCAGGCAGATGCCGCCGATCACCCCGCCGACTCCGCTGCCGGGGTTCGAGAATTCGAAGATGAGTCCGTAGACGCCGATCATCATCAGGATCAGGGCGACGCTGGGGTTGGTGATCACCGCGAGGATCTGCGCCCGCCAGTCGGGTGCGCGTTCCACCAGGGGCGCGCCCTGGGTCGCCAGGGTCAGCTTCCGCCCGCCCATTTCCAGCACCCGGCCATCCAGCTTGGCGAGCAGGTCCGGGACATCATGGGCGAGGAGATCCACCACCTTCTGCCGTTGCGCGTCCTCGGCCGCCAGGCTCACGGACTCGCGCACGGCCCGCTCGGCCCAGGTGGCGTTGCGTCCGCGCAACTGGGCCAATCCGCGAATGTAGGCGGCCGCGTCGTTGACCTGCTTGCGCGTGAGGGTTTCGGCGTTGTCCGGTGCCTGTTCCTGCGGTTTCTTCTCCTTGCCGTCGCCCGTTGGCTTGTCCCGCTCCGGCTGGCCCGGCATGCCGCCGATCTGCACCGGGGTGGCGGCGCCCAGGTTGGTGCCGGGGGCCATGGCGGCGATGTGGCTCGCGTAGAGGATGTAGGTGCCGGCACTGGCGGCCCGGGCGCCGCTGGGCGCGACGAAACTGGCCACGGGCACCGGGCTGGCGAGGATCGCCTTGATGATGCTGCGCATGGAGGTGTCGAGGCCGCCGGGCGTGTCGATGCGGATCACCACCAATTGCGAGCCATCCGTCTCGGCGTGGGCGATGCCCCGGGTCAGGTAATCGGCGGTGGCCGGGCCGATGGGGCCATCCACCGTCAGCACGGTGACGCTACCGGCCGCCAACAGGGCGCCGGGCCAGAGCAGGAGCAGGTAGATCAGCCAGCGGACCATGGGGGCCTCCCGCCATGCCGTGTTCAGTTACAGCATAGTTGAGGCCGTTCGTCGGGTATTCGGCTGGCGGGCGCCGGGGGCGAGCGGATCTTCACGTCCGCTCGTTCGCCCTTAAGAGGCTGCGTGGAACAGCGGCTTGCAGGCCCTGGCGATCTCCTCGACATGGCGCGGGTCGGTACCGCAGCAACCGCCCATGACGTTGATCTGCGGCAGGCGCTGGCGCAACCGCGCGTACAGGGCGCCCAGTTCCTCGGGGTCGCCGCTGTCCAGGGTCGTGGCCTCGTTGAGTTCGGCGTGGCTGCGCCGCGAGGCATTGGCGCGAAGGCCCCGGATGCGCTGGACCCAGCCACTGCCGGGCGTGAGCACGGATTCGAAGTGGTCCGGGTGGGCGCAGTTGATCATGTAGTAGGCCGGGTAGCCGGCGGTCGCCGCATCCACCTGTTCGATGGCCGCCTGCAGGGACTGGCCGGTGGGCAGGCGCCCATCGGTCTCCACGGTGAAGGAGATGACCACGGGCATCCGCGCATCCCGGGCCGCCAGGGCGATGCCGACGGCCTCTTCCACGTAGTTCATGGTGAGGGCGCTGACCAGGTCGGCGGAGGTTTCGGCGAAGAGCTCCACCTGTTCGCTGTGGTAGTGCCGGGCCTGCTCCTCGTCCATCGCCTCATCGGCGACATAGCCGTCGCCCCGGGGGCCTACACAGCCGCTTATGACCATGGGCGCGCGCCCGCCGGCCCGTTCGTCGCGCAGACCCTGCAGCAGGGCGATGGCCTGGCGGTTGGCCGTCGCCAGGCCCTGGGGCGTGAAGCCGAGTTGCCTCGCCCAGTCGGGATTGGCGCGCCAGGTGGGGCTTTCCAGGATCAGCCCGGTGTCGTGGTGGCTGGCGATGGCGCAGTAGGCACGGAAGTACCGGCGCAGGGCTTCCTGCCCGTCGGGATAGTTGAGCAGGACGAAGGCGGCGAAGTCGGGAAGGGCGATGCCCTCGTGGAAGACCAGGGTGGTTTCGATGCCGCCGTCGGTGAGGAACAGTTCACCCTCCAGTTGTGGCAGGGCGTTGCGGAAGTGGGTCATGGCCGGGGACTCCAGGACCTGTAGGGGGATCGATTCCCGCCCCGGCGGGTTCTGGCGCAAAGGGGGCGGGCAGCCGGTTCGGCCTCGGGCGGGTTATTCGATCCCTGGCGTGGCCCGCAGGCCGGGCGCCGGGCGGTTCCCGGGCCCGACGCTCATCAAGGAAGGCTAGCACCCGCGCGGAGCGGGAATCGCGTGGCCGGATGGGTGGGAGTCCGTGCGCACGCTCCTGCGGGCGGCCCGTCAGGGCCGCGTGGCGTCGGTGGCGTCGTTGCGTTCGTGACGGTAGGCGCTCACGGCCTCGTACACCGCCTTGCGCAGGCGGTTGATGCCGCCGATGGGGCGGTGCTCGGGGAGGGCGTGCCAGGGGTTGAAGGACAGGTTGTCACAGGCGAGGTTCTGCTCCCGGCTGTCGAAGTCCTGGGGCGGCAGCGTGATCCGCGCGACGGTCACGAAGGGGGAGACGGACTCGTCCCATTGGACGCTGGTGTCCTCGATGGGCATGTAGTGCTGGGGATTCTGCTTCTGCACCTGGAAGGCGAAGCAGGCCGGCACACGGTCCAGGGAGAGCTGCTGGTAGAGCGCGCCGCGGAGGAAGTTGGGCAGCGCGGTGTTCTGTTCCGGCAGGGTGTAGGGCGGGCAGCTCTGCGGATCGGGGATGACCCTGTACTTGATGTTGGCCTCGCCCAGCTTGTAGGGGGAGATGGAGCTGTAGGTGGCGTCCACCGGGCTGTCCGGCGCGGGAGCCAGGGTCTGCAGGGCGATGAACAGGTGGCGGATCTCCCAGGTGCGCGGGTCCCAGCCGGGGAAGAAGGCGCCGACCTTCTGGCCGTTGGCCTGGGCGTTGAAGTTCTGTCGGTACTGGGCCACGTCGCGGACGAAGAAGACCGGGTGGTTGAACATCACGAAGTCCTGCTCGGACTGGTGCGCCGGACTCTTCATCAGCTTCTCGCCGGGCACGTCCAGCAGCTTGATGGCCATGCCACGGGCGTCGCGGGCGCTGTCGAACTGCGGGTAGGCGTTGCCGTTGGACAGGCGCATCACCGCTTGCCAGGTCCGGCCCGGTTCGGCGAAGACGCCGGCACGCAGGTCGCTGGCGATGTCCGGCAGGACCCTGACCTCCGCCTTCACGCAGCCGTGGGCCTTGGCGTGAGCGTCGCGCAGCACGCGGGTGTTGTCGCGGTGCTGTTCGACGATGCGCACCGCGTCTTCGATGATGGCGCGGGTGTGGGCCGCCTCGTCGGGGGGGATGACCTCCTCGCTGGGCACCGGGCCGGAGAACTTCCAGCCGTAGTAGGCCTTGCCGATCAGCCAGCCGCCGAGGCCGACGACCACAAGGATGAGAAGGAGCTTGCCTAGCAATCGGCCGAGCCAGAGCCAGAGGCGCTTGAGCATGGGGCTGGGGTCCTTTGTCTGCTTCAGGGACGGCGAGGACTCAGCCCTCGCACTTGGGTCCCGGGGTCCAGGGGCGGGGTTCGACCGGGGTAAGCCCGGCTTCGAGTTCGGGGTTGCCCAGCACCTTGAGGTACTCGATCAGTGCCAGCCGCTCCTCGGGTTCGAGGAAGCGGCCGATCACGCCGTCCTGGCGACAGCCGTCGCGGAATTCGTGGCCGCCGTTGCCGTTGCCCTTGATGCGGGTATCCAGCAGGAAGGCGCCGGGGAATTCGGCGGTCTGGAAGCCGACGAACGTCGGATCGAACTCGAAGCTGCCCACGTGGAACTGGGTGGCGCGTTCGTTGACCGGCGAGAGCAGCTGGAACAGGGTCGGCACGGAACCGTTATGCAGGAAGGGCGGCGTGGCCCAGATGCCGTCCAGGGGGCGTGGCTTGTAGCCGCGCTTTTCCTGGACGCCGATGGGCAGGCCAAAGCCGTCCATCCGGGCGCGCTCCTCGCCGGTGATGCCCGCCTGGCGGTAGGCCTGGTTCTCGACGAAGGCGGTGATGTAGGCCAGGCCCTGGGCGCTGGAAATGCTCTTGAAGTCGATCCGGTCCAGGCTGCCCTCGAACAGTTTCACGTCGAGCCGGGCCAGTTGTTCGCGGGTCCAGCCCAGCTTGCTGATATCGAAACGGTGGTCGGCGA
This sequence comes from Pseudomonas furukawaii, assembly GCF_002355475.1. NCBI lineage: Bacteria > Pseudomonadati > Pseudomonadota > Gammaproteobacteria > Pseudomonadales > Pseudomonadaceae > Metapseudomonas > Metapseudomonas furukawaii. The sequence continues at coordinate 2,854,775 of NZ_AP014862.1, forward strand.
TGTTGTCAGCGGTGGTGGAGTCCGTGCCGATTTCCTCGATGGGGATCACGCGCATGTGCCATTCGGGATCACGGGCCGGGGCCATGCGTTGCTCCGGCGGCACCACCCTGGGGGCGTGGCAGTAGGCGCAGTTCTCGGTGAACAGGGCGCGTCCCTGGCTGGCGCGGGCCAGGTCGACCTTGCCGAAGACCTCTTCCGGCCAGCGTGGCGGGCCGAGCTTCTTCAGGGTTTCTTCCAGGGTGTGCAGATCGCGCACGCGGACGCCGGAGGCGTAACGCTCGTCTTCCGCTACGGCGCTGCCGTCCTCCTGGAACAGGTGCAGGGTGGCACCCACACCCAGGGCTTCCCCGATGTTGCGGGCCATGGGCTGCATGGCGGAGGCGTTCCATTGCACCCAGTCGAACTTCCAGATGTCCCAGAGGTGCGGGTAGCTCACCGGTGCGTCCGCCACGCGGTAGTTGGCCGGGTCGATGGCGTCGCCGTAGACGCTGTTGGCGATGCGGCCGAAGGCGTCGGTGCGACCGAAGCCTTCCTCGGTGGGGTAGAGCCCGCGGTGGGTGTCGTTCCAGGCGGTGGCCATCAGGCGGTCGAGGACAGCCTTGAAGTCGCGGCGCAACGCATCCTTGCCTTCCGGATAGCGCTCGCCGAGCACCGCTTCGGCAAAGCGATCGAACTTCAGCGGGTTGTAGTAGGTGAAGGCCATGCTCATGCCCAGGGCCTGGCCAAAGGCACCGCCTTTCAGGGTGGGCACGGTGGAGGCCAGGGAATGCAGGGCGGCGCCCCCGTCGATACGCACGGCCTGGCCCTTGAAGCGCAGCTCGCCGGTGTGGCAGGCGGCGCAGCTGATGTCCAGGTAGTGCTCGCCGGTGTCGGTGTCCTCGTGACGGGTCATGCCGACGGGCAGGTTGCCCGGATTCTGCGGGGTGGCCTGTTGCTTAGGGTCCACCAGGAAGCCGAAACGGGCCAGGTACTCGGGGCGGGCGAAGCGTTCCCGGGAGAAAGGCAGTTCCAGGGCGGTGAACCACGCATAGCGCAGCCCCTTAACCGTGGTGCCCTGGGGCGTGTAGTAGTAGGTCTGGCGGTCCTCTTCGCTCCACTGTTCGAGGTAGTGGAGCTGGCTCGCAGGCTGGTAGCCGGGCAGGTTGGGGTTGGCGATGTAGTAGAGGACGACCGCCAGGCCCGCCAGCAGGAGGAAGAGCAGGGCCCAGAGAATCCGGCGCAGGACACGCATCAGACACTTCCTTGTTGATTGTTGGAATTTCCCAGCTTATGCCAACGAACCTGGGTATTGGCAAGGTGCTATTACAGATTTGTCCTAGTCGACGCGACGTACTTCACGGGCTCACCGAGTCGGCGTTCGTTGTCGGCCAACTCGGCTCAAGAGGCGGGGAAGGCCTCATGGACCCCCGCAAAGGCCCTCTAGTTGGAAGATTTTCGAGACATTCATGACGCTTCTGTCGAGTTAATCCCCGCCCGGAATCAGCCCTATAGTGAATCGTTCCATAGCGCGTCAAAGTTCTTGCTAGCGTTACAGCTGTGTATCTCAAAGCCTTGTTTTCATTGGCAAATCAAATTTTTGACGTCAAGGAGGATTCACCTTGGAAGCCCTCTCCCTCGCACCGCGACGTCTGCTTCTGGTGGATCCCTGCGACCAGTGCCGGCGCCTGCAGCCGCACCTGGAGGAGGCGGGCTGGCTGGTGTCAAGCCAGAGCCTGGACCAGGCCCAGGCGGCCAGCTACGACATCGGCTTGCTGCGCTTGAGGACGGAGCACCTGCTTAGACCCGAAGGGGTCAAGCACCTGATCAGTCGCAGCGGCACCGAGTGGATCGCCCTGGTTGACCCGTTGGCCGAGGACGTACAGGGGCTGGACGAGTTCATTGGCGAGTGGTTCTTCGACGCCCTCGCCCTGCCGGTGGACCTGCCTCGCCTGCAGGGCCTCCTGGGACGGGCCTTCGGCATCGCCCGCTTGCGCGGCATCGGCACCCGCCGGGGGGATCAGCATGAACTCCTGGGCCAGAGCCGGCCCTTGCGGGAGTTGCGCAAGCAGCTGGCGCGGCTGGGCCCCAGCGACAGGCCGGTGCTGATCCTCGGGGAAAGCGGCAGCGGCAAGGAGCTGGTGGCGAGGACCTTGCATCGGATGTCGCGGCGCGTGGGCCAGCCGTTCGTGAGTTTCAACTGCGGCATGCTGCCCGAAGCGGAGACCGCCAACCTGCTGTTCTCCCACCAGGGAAAGCTGGTCGCGGCCAACGGCGGGACCTTGTTTCTCGACGCCATTCATGACCTTCCGCAGGGGCAGCACGAGCGGTTGCTGAACTGCCTTCGAAACAAGGTGCTGCGCCGTGCCGATGGTGAGTCCCAGGCCCTGGACCTGCGGGTGCTGGCCTCCAGCCGCGAGGACCTGGAGGAGCGGGTGGAACAGGGGACCTTCCATCCCGGCCTGCGTCAGTGGCTGGAGCAGAACCGGCTCACCATCACGCCGCTGCGCAAGCGCCAGGGCGACATCGCCCTGCTGGCCAGCTACTTCGTCGAGCTCTACAGCCTGGAGGCCGGGCGACGTTCCACCCATTTCAGCGAGGAAGCCCTGGCGGCCATGGTGCGCCACCGTTGGCCGGGCAATGTGCGGGAGTTGGCCAGCCGGGTCCGTCGGGGCTACGCGCTGGCGGAAGGGGGGCCTATCGAGGCCGATGACCTGGGATTGCACAGCGCCCCGGCGGACGCGGTCCCGCTGGGTACGCTGGAGGACTACAAGCGCCGGGCGGAGTACCAGGCCCTGTGCGACGCCCTGGCGCACTACAGCAGCAACCTCAGCCATGCGGCCAAGGTGCTGGGGGTGTCGCGGCCGACCTTCTACCGGTTGCTGCACAAGCACCAGTTGCTCTAGGGGCCGGGTGATCGGCTCCGGCTCACATGCCGTTGGCGAAAGCGGGGATGCCCAGGTCGATGGCGGCGCGCACCGGTTTCAGGGCCACGGCGTAGCGGGCGAGGATATCCAGGTCGTAGTCGATCCGGTCGCGGATGCGCTGGTCGTCCTCGCTGGCCGCATCGGTCTCGTTCAGCACTTTTTCGACGCCACGGACGATCAGGTGCTCCGGCAGGTAGCAGAGGCGGCAGTTCTTGTAGCTGGAGGCCCGCAGTTCGCTGATGGGGTAGCTGCCGCCGATCCCCGAGGAGACGCCTACCAGCAGGCCCGGCTTGTGGGCCAGTTCGGCCTTGCTGGCATAGATGAAGAAGTTCTTGATGGCCGGACAGGCCATGCCGTTCCACTCGGGGGCGATCACCACCACGGCATCCGCTGCGCGCAGCTGCTGCTGGTACTGGCTCCAGGGGCCGGTGTCCTCGGCGGGCCAGAGGGGCAGCGGGCCCTGGCCGAGGTCGATGATGGAGCAGCCGTCGGGACTGGCCTTGTCCAGGTCGATCAGGCGCTGGCGGAGGAAGCGGGCGACCTTGCCCGACTGGCTGTTGGCGCGGCTGGAGCCGGCGATCAGGACGATGTTGAGCATCTGGGGGTTCCTTGTTGAGACCGTGGCGCAGGCTAGCCGGGGCGAAGACCCGCGGCAAGCGAGCGCACGACAGTTCTGCCTGCGGATTACGCCAGGGCTGATGGGTTTCGCTTCGTGTTCGCTCTACCCAGCTACGGGGCGGAGGCGTGTGGCGAAGCCCGGTAGGATGGGTAGAGCCTGCGAAACCCATCGAGGCCGGCTGATGGGTTTCGCTTCGCTACGTAATCAACCCTTGAAGCAGGCTACACCGGCTGCGCGTGCTTCAGGCCGCCTCAGGCGCGGAACTGGTCCATCAGGCCCTGCTGGTGGTTGGCCAGGCGGTTCAGGGCCTGGCTGACCTGGGCGGATTCCTCGGCCTGGCCGGAGAGGGATTCGGTCACGTCGCGGATGGCCGCCACGTTGCGGTTGATCTCCTCGGCCACGGCGCTCTGTTCCTCGGCGGCGCTGGCGATCTGCAGGTTCATGTCGGTGATCACGGTCACCGCGTTGCCGATCCGTTGCAGGGCGGCCACGGCCTGCTCCACCTGCTCCACGCTGCCCTGGGCCTGGCGGTGGCTGCTGTGCATCGAACCCACCACTTCGCGGGTACCGTGCTGCAGGCCTTCGATCACCTGGCGGATTTCCTCCACCGAGTCCTGGGTGCGCCTGGCCAGGTTGCGCACCTCGTCGGCCACCACGGCGAAGCCCCGGCCCGCCTCGCCGGCGCGGGCGGCCTCGATGGCGGCGTTGAGGGCCAGCAGGTTGGTCTGCTCGGCGATGGCGCGGATCACCTCCAGCACCGAGCCGATCTGCTCGCTGCTGTTGGCCAGGGCCTGCACTTCTTCCATGGCCGCGCTCATCTCGCTGGCCAGCTGTTCGATGGCGCTGGTGGTGCGGCCGATCACGCCGAGGCCTTCGCGGGTGGCCTGGTCGGCGCCCCGTGCGGCTTCGGCGGCCTGGGCGGCGCTGCGGGCGACGTCCTGGGCGGTGGCGCTCATTTCGTGGGAGGCGGTGGCGACCTGGTCCACTTCGCGGAACTGCTGCTGCATGCCGGCGCTGGTCTGGCTGGCGATGGCGGCGGACTGGTCGGCGGTGCCCCGGGCGTCCTGCACCGAGCGTTTGACGTCGGCGATGGTGGGCTGGAGCTTGTCGAGGAAGCGGTTGAACCAGCCGGCCAGCTCGCCGAGTTCGTCCTGGCGGGCGTAATCGAGGCGACGGGTGAGGTCGCCTTCGCCGCTGGCGATATCCCTGAGCATGCCGGCGACGCCCTGGATCGGCCGGGTCACGCCGCGCGCGGTGAGCCAGACCAGCAGCAGGCCGGCGATGGCGGCCAGGATGCCGATCAGCAGGCCGGTGAGGTTGGCGGCCTGGTTCTGGGCACTCAGCTTGGCGTCGAGCTCCAGTGCGGGCGCCAACAGCACCTGTTCGGGAACCTCCAGCAGGACGCTCCAGGGCGCGGCGGTGGGGATCGGCTTGAAGGGTTCCATCACCCGCAGCAGGCCGTCGTGCTGCATTTCCAAGGCCTTGCCGGCCTGGAGGTTGCCGGCCAGTTCCCCGGCGTTGGCGCCGAAGGCCTTGTCCAGCTTGGCGCTGAGCAGGCTGGCGTCCCGGCTGTGTCCCGCGAGCAGGCCGGCCGGGCTGAGGATGCTGACGTGGCCGTTGCCTTCGTACAGCTCGCGGTTACCGGCGACGCTGAGTTGCTGGAGCCGCTCCAGGCTGATGTCGAGACCCATGACGCCGACGGTCTTGCCGTCCAGTTGCAGCGGGAAGGCGATGCTGGTCATGAGGATCTGGCGGTCCCCGACGTTATCGAAGTAGGGGTCCAGCACGCAGGACTGTCCGGTTTTCATCGGGCAGGTGTACCAGGCGTTATAGGGAGCGCCGCTGGGGCCGGTGCTGCTGTCGGCCAGCAGTTCCTCGGTCATGGATTCCGATTCCAGCGTGCCGGGGGTGGGCTGTGCCCAGTAGAGGGAGAAGCGGCCCTTGTCGTTGCTGCCCAGCTCCGGCTGGTCGACGAAGAGTTCGTCCTTGCCGTCGAGGGCGTTGGGCTCGAACACCAGGTAGAGGCCGAGGATCTCGGGATTGGCTTCCAGGCTGGTGCGCACCTGGCGCGTCAGGTCCTCGCGCAGGTCGAAGGCGTCGAGGAAGCGTTTCTCGGCCTGCTCCTTGAGGAACAGCACCTGCCGGGAGAAACCCTTGCCGTACTGGTAGTTGTCCATGAAGTAGCGCTGGATGCGGATCGCCTGGAGCTCGGCGCGGGCCTGCAGGCGCAGGCGGGCGCTCTGCTCGAGCATCTGGCGGCTGTCGGCCTGGACCAGGCTGGCGCTGCGTTGGGATTGGTACAGGGACGAACCGACCAGCAGGCTCACGATGGCCAGCAGGCAGAGGCCGGCGAGCAGGGTGATCTTCCACTGGATGGACAGTCGATTGAACGGCATTGGGATTTCCTTCTGTCTCGTCGGAACTGCATTCGTTATCGGCGCCGGTGCCGGTTGCTTGACGCCAGGACGACGAATAGCCGTGCGAAATGCACGAGGGCGCAATTTGCAGGCAAGAATTATGCACACTCCGAACGATATTCCGAACGCTTTTGACAGGAGGTGCCGCGTTCGGCAGAGTGCGCGCTTTTTTTCGCGGCGAAGCCGCGTCTTGCGTGGCCGGGATATCCCGAGGAGGAATGATGAATGCGGTAGTGGCGGCGGTAGGGATAATGCTGGTCCTCAGCCTGTGCCGGGTGCATGTGGTGGTGGCCCTGATCGTGGGGGCCCTGGCGGGCGGACTGGTGGGCGGACTGGGGATCGAAGGCTCCCTGGCGGCCTTCAACAAGGGCCTGGGGGGTGGCGCAACCGTGGCCCTGTCCTACGCGCTGCTGGGCGCGTTCGCCGTGGCGATTGCCCGTTCCGGCCTGGCCCATGCGCTGGCGGACAAGGCGCTGACCCTGGTGGGACGGCAGGACGCGAGTGGCGGGAGTGCACTGAAATGGTTGCTGCTGGCCCTGCTGCTGTGCGTGGCGATCGCGTCGCAGAACGTCCTGCCCATCCACATCGCCTTCATTCCGCTGCTGGTGCCGCCGCTGCTCTATGTGATGACGCGGCTGGCCATCGATCGCCGACTGGTCGCCTGCGTGATCACCTTCGGCCTCATCACGCCCTACATGTTCCTGCCGGTGGGCTTCGGCAACATCTTCCTGAACGAGATCCTGCTGGCGAATGTGGTGAAAAGTGGCGTCGACGTTACCGGTGTGAAGGTTACCGAGGCCATGTCGATACCGGCGCTGGGCATGGTGGCCGGGTTGCTCGTCGCGGTGCTCTTCAGCTACCGCCGCAAGCGGGTCTATGACCTGGATCGCATCGCCCAGGCGGAGCAGGTGAGCGTCTCCTACAACCCCATGAGCCTGGTGGTGGCGGGCGTGGCCATCCTGGTGGCCTTCGTGGTCCAGCTCTGGCTGGACTCCATGATCATCGGCGCGCTGCTGGGGTTCGTGATCTTCTCGCTGTCCGGCGTGGTTCGTTGGCGGGAAGCGGACAGCCTGTTCACCGAGGGCATGAAGATGATGGCGATGATCGGCTTCATCATGATCGCCGCAGCCGGTTTCGCCGAGGTGCTGCGGGAAACCGGGCATGTGCAGACGCTGGTGGACGCTTCCGCGGCCTGGATCGGCAACAGCAAGGCGGTGGGTGCATTGCTGATGCTGCTGGTGGGGCTGCTGGTGACCATGGGCATCGGCTCGTCCTTCTCGACGGTGCCGATCATCGCGGCGATCTTCGTGCCGCTGTGCGTGCAACTGGGCTTCAGCCCGCTGGCGATCGTCAGCATCGTCGGTACCGCCGGTGCCCTGGGCGATGCCGGTTCGCCGGCTTCCGACTCCACCCTGGGCCCCACCTCGGGCCTGAACGTGGATGGCCAGCACAATCATATCTGGGACACCGTGGTGCCCACCTTTCTGCACTACAACCTGCCGCTGCTGGCCTTTGGCTGGGTGGCGGCGATGGTGCTCTGAGCCTTTCCCCTCCGGGGGGAACTGCTTGATCCATACGACCGACCGGTCACTTTAGAACGTCACGGGGTTGCCGATACAACGGCGACCCCGTTCCATTTCCGGACCTGCCTGCCGAGGACCGCCCGATGCGATTGACCCTGAAGACCAAAGTCCTGCTGCTGGCCCTGGTGCCGGTGATCCTGTTCGCCCTGGTGTTGTCCGGTGCCGTGACCCAGGTGATCCATAGCCTGGCTGCGGATGAAGTGAAGAACACCCGTGAGCGGCTGATGGAAGAGAGCCGCCAGGAGCTGCGCAACTACATGCAGATCGCCCTGGGCTCGGTGCAGGCGCTGTACGACGCCTCGGCGCAGGGGGACCAGGCCAGCCGCGACCAGGCCATCGCCATCCTGGCGAAGATCAAGTACGGCAAGGACGGTTACTTCTTCGGCTACGACTCCCAGGTGATCCGCCTGTTCCGGGGGGACAGCCCCGTTGATGTGGGCAAGAGCTTCGCCGGCCGCAAGGACCCGAACGGCGTGGCGGTGAACGATCGCCTGGTGGCGGTGGCGAAGGACGGGTCCAACTATGTCGAGTACAGCTCGGCGTTGCCGGGGAACGAGAGTGTGCTGGTGCCGAAGTTGGCCTACAGCTACTACCTGCCCAAGTGGGACCTGGCCCTGGGCACCGCGGTCAACCTGGATGGCGTCGCCGCCCAGGTCGCCGAGGTGGAGGCGGAGATCGACGAACGAGTGAGCACCATAGTCACCAGCGTGGTGGTCATCGCCGCCCTGTTGCTGGCGGTGGTCGGGTTGGCGGGCCTGGGCCTGGCCAATGCCCTGGTCCGCCCGTTGCAGCGGATCAAGGCGAATCTCGATGACATCGCCGCCGGCGAAGGCGATCTGACCCGCCGGCTGACGGTGGACAGCCGCGACGAACTGGGCGAACTGGCCGGCTCCTTCAACCGCTTCGTCGAGAAGATCCACGGTCTGGTGCGGCAGATCGTCGAGATGACCGAGCAGCTCACTGGCCTGGTGGGAGAAGTGGCGGCCCAGGCCCAGCGTTCCGAGCAGGCCATGGAGCGGCAGCGCCAGGAGACCGATCAGGTGGCCACGGCCATCAACGAGATGTCCGCCGCCGCCCATGAGGTGGCTCGCAGTGCCCAGGGCGCCGCCGAGGCGGCGCAGAAGACCGATCACGAGGGCCAGGCCGCCAAGCAGGTGGTGGACGGAAGCATCAGTCGCATCCATGCCCTGGTCGGCGATATTCGCAGCAGCGGCGTTTCCCTCGACAGCCTGCAGCAGGACGTGCAGTCCATCGTCAGCGTGTTGGGGGTGATTCGCTCCATCGCCGAGCAGACCAACCTGCTGGCCCTTAACGCCGCCATCGAGGCCGCGCGCGCGGGCGAGGCCGGACGGGGGTTTGCCGTGGTGGCGGACGAAGTGCGCGCCCTGGCCAGCCGCACCCAGCAGAGCACGCAGGAAATCCAGGGCATGATTGATCGCTTGCAGCAGGGCACCCAGGATGCGGTAACCGCGATGCGTCGCTCCAGCGATGCCGGGGACACCACCAGCCAGCAGGCCAACCAGGCTGGCGCCTCCCTCGACGCCATCGCGGGCCTGATCGGCACCATCAACGCCATGAACGCCCAGATCGCCAGCGCCGCCGAGGAACAGACGGCGGTGGCCGAGGAGATCAACCGCAGCGTTCACCAGATCGCCGTGGCGGTGGACAGCGTCGCCGAGGAAACCCGTCATGGTGCCGATACCGCGCGCAACCTGGCCCGGCTGGGCGACGGCCTGGGCGGACTGGTGAAGCAGTTCAGGATCTGAACCCAGGCTGCGGCGCCTTCGCGCGCCGACAGCGGGCAGGCAAAGAAAAACCCGGCACCAGGCCGGGTTTTTCTTTGTGCGGGTGACGTCTTACTGGGCCAGGGCCACCAGACCGGAATGCTGGACCAGCTCCAGCAGCGGCTGCGGGTAGACGCCGAGGAAGAACGCGAGGATGGCCACGAACAGCAGCATGATGCCGCCGGCGCGCTGGGCCCAGTGCATGTCGGCGTCGTGGCGGCGCAGGTTCGGCTCCACCAGGAACAGGGTGACCATGACGCGCAGGTAGTAGAAGACCCCGATGGCGCTACCCAGCACCATGGCGCCCAGCAGCCACCACAAGCCGGATTCCACGCCGGCCGCGATCACGAAGAACTTGCCGATGAAGCCGGCGGTCAGCGGGATACCGGCCAGCGACAGCATCATCACGGTGAGCACCGCGGTCAGGTACGGACGGCGCCAGAACAGGCCGCGGTACTCGTACAGGGCGTCGCAGTCACGGCCGCTGTAGGGCGTCGACATCAGGGTGACCACACCGAAGGCGCCGAGGCTGGTGAGCACGTAGGTGGCCAGGTAGACGCCGATGGCTTCCACCGCCAGGCCCTTGCTGGCGATCAGCGCCACCAGCAGGTAGCCGAAGTGGGCGATGGAGGAGTAGCCGAGCAGGCGCTTGATGTTGTTCTGCACCAGGGCCAGCAGGTTGCCGAAGAGGATGGAGGCGATGGCGATCAGGGTCAGCAGGTCGTTCAGCCAGCCGCCGGCGGTGGCCGGGGAGAGCTGGTACAGGCGCAGCAGCACGGCGAACACGGCCACCTTGCTGGCGGTGGCCAGGAACGCGGCCACCGGTGCAGGGGCGCCTTCGTACACGTCCGGGGTCCAGAGGTGGAAGGGGACCAGGGACAGCTTGAACGCCAGGCCGATGAGCATCATGCCGATGCCGAGCTGGGACAGGACACTGGACGTGCCGGCGGCGGCCAACTGGCTGAAGCTCAGGCTGCCGGCGTCGGCGTAGAGCAGGGCCATGCCGAACAGCAGGAAGGCGGAACCGGCGGCGGACAGCACCATGTACTTGATGCCGGCTTCCAGGGAGCGCTTGTTGAAGAAGGCATAGGCCACCAGGCCATAGACCGGCACCGAAAGCAGTTCCAGGCCGATGAACAGGCCGGCCAGGTGCTGCGCCGTGACCAGCACCAGGCCACCGGCGGCGGACAGGAGGATCAGCAGGTACATTTCCTCGCGGTTGCCCGGGTAACCCTTGCCGGATTCGCCGCCCAGGTAGGCGTGGATCAGGGTGACGCAGGCCAGGGTTCCGGCCAGCACCAGCGCCATGTAGAAGGCGCCGAAGTGATCCACCATCATCAGCGGCGTCACTTCCAGGGGCGCGACCTTGAGGGTGGGGAGGAGGGACAGCAGGGCCAGGTTCAGGCCGATGACCGAGAGGCCGAAGGTCCAGGAGTGGTGCCGCTTCCAGGCGATGGCCAGCATCACCACGACTATGGTGGCGCAGGTGACCAGCAGCGGTAGCAGGGCGATGAAGTGTTGTGTCGTGAATTCCATGGTCTGCTTACCGGGCTACGAGTTGGTTGACGGCGGATTCCAGCCACTGGTGCACGCCATGCATGCTCGCAGCGGAAGTATCCAGCACCGGTTGCGGGTAGACGCCGAGAAGGATCAGGAGCACGGCGAGGCCGAGCACCATGATGAGCTCGCGGGAGCGCAGGCCTTCGTAGGCGTTCTCGTTCTTGCCCGGGCCGAAGTAGGCGCGGTGGATCATGATCAGCGAGTAGACGGAGCCGAAGACCAGGCCGGTGGATGCCAGGACGGCGATCCAGGGCACCTGCTGGAAGGCCCCCACGAGGATCAGGAACTCGCCGACGAAGTTGCCGGTGCCCGGAAGGCCCAGGGCGGCGGCGGCGAAGAACAGGCTGATGGCCGGCAGGTAGGGCATGCGGTTCCAGATTCCGCCCATCTCGCGCATGTCACGGGTGTGCAGGCGCTCGTACAGCTGGCCGCAGAGGATGAAGAGCGCCGCGGCGGAAAGGCCGTGGGCGATCATCTGCACCACGGCGCCCTGCAGGGCGATCTGGCTGCCGGAGTAGATGGCGATCAGCACGAAGCCCATGTGGGACACGCTGGAGTAGGCCACCAGGCGCTTGATGTCGGTCTGGGCGAACGACAGCAGGGCGCCGTAGACGATGGCGAACACGCCGAGCCACTGGGCGATCGGCGCGAACTCGGCCGAGGCGTTGGGGAACAGCGGCAGGGCGAAGCGGATCATGCCGTAGGCGGCGGTCTTCAGCAGGATGCCGGCCAGGTCCACGGAGCCAGCGGTCGGGGCCTGGGCGTGGGCGTCGGGCAGCCAGGAGTGGAAGGGCACCACCGGGAACTTCACCGCGAAGGCGATGAAGAAGCCCAGCATCAGCAGGTATTCGGTGCCGGGCGCCAGTTGGGCCTTCAGCAGGTCGGCGTAGTTGAAGGTCAGCACGCCGGTGTTGCTGTAGTTCACCAGGACCAGGCCGAGGATGGCCACCAGCATCACCAGGCCACTGGCCTGGGTGTAGATGAAGAACTTGGTGGCGGCGGTGATGCGGGTCTTGCCCTTGCTGCCGCTGTGACCCCAGAGCGCGATGAGGAAGTACATCGGCACCAGCATCATTTCCCAGAAGAAGAAGAACAGGAACAGGTCGATGGCCAGGAACACGCCGACGACGCCGCCCAGGATCCACATCAGGTTGAGGTGGAAGAAGCCGACGCGGTTCTGGATCTCGCGCCAGGAGCAGAGCACGGAGAGGACGCCGAGCAGGCCGGTGAGGACCACCATCAGCACCGACAGGCCGTCCATCGCCAGGTGGATGGTGACGCCGAAGCGCTCGATCCACTGCACCTGGAACTCGTGGGCCCACTCCGGGGCGGTGCCTGGCGACGGCGCCAGGGTGAAGTCGCCGGTCAGCCACAGCCAGAGGCCGAGGACGAACAGCAGGGACATGGTCAGCAGTGCGATCCAGCGGGGCAGGGTGGAGCTGAAGCGCTCACCCTGCCAGCAGAGCAGGCCGCCGATGAAGGGAATCAGGATTAGCCAGGGCAGAATCATGACGGGCGGAGTTCCTTAAGAAGATTCAGGTCAGCAGCACGGCGCCGAGCACGAGCACGGCTCCGCCGACGATGGACACGGCGTACCAGCGCAGCTGGCCCGTCTGGCTACGACTCAGGGCAAAGTTGCCACCCCGTACCAGGCGCGGGACCAGGCCGATGGTGCCGTCGATGGGGTCGCGACGGAGCAGGCGGCAGATCAGCAGGTACGGCTTGACGAAGAGCAGGTCGTAGAGCCAGTCGAAGCCCCAGGCGGCGTACCACCAGGCCCCGAGGAAGCGGCCTGGCGCGCTCTGGGCGAGGGCGCTGACGAAGCGGCGCTTGCCGAGGAAGAGCAGCGCCGCCAGTAGGATGCCCGCCAGGGCGATGGCGCCCGAGGCGATCTCCAGGCTGTGCTTGGCTTCGCCTCCGGCATGGCCGACGCTCTCCGGCAGCACGCCGGCCAGCGGCGGGGTGATCAGCGCGCCGACGAAGGTAGACAGCACGATCAGCACGCAGAGCGGCAACCAGTGGGCGATGCCATGGCCGGCGTGGGCTTCGGTCTTCGCTTCGCCGTGGAAGGCGATGAAGATCAGGCGGAAGGTGTAGATCGAAGTCAGGAAGGCACCGGCCAGGCCCGCGTAGAGCAGCCCGGAGTGACCACTGGCGAAGGCTTCCCAGAGGATCTCGTCCTTGGAGTAGAAACCGGCGGTGACCAGGGGCAATGCCGCCAGGGCCGCGCCGCCGACGATGAAGCTGGCGTAGGCCAGCGGCAGCTTCTTCCACAGGCCGCCCATCTTGAAGATGTTCTGCTCGTGGTGGCAGGCGTTGATCACCGCACCGGAGGCGAGGAACAGCAGGGCCTTGAAGAAGGCGTGGGTCATCAGGTGGAAGATCGCCGCATCCCAGGCGCCGACGCCGAGCGCCAGGAACATGTAGCCGATCTGGCTCATGGTGGAGTAGGCGAGGATCCGCTTGATGTCCGTCTGCACCAGCGCGGCGAAGCCGGCCAGGACCAGGGTGACGCCACCGACGATGCCCACCAGTTCGAGGATCTCGGGGGTCAGAAGGAACAGGCCGTGGGTACGGGCGATGAGGTAGACGCCCGCGGTCACCATGGTGGCCGCGTGGATCAGCGCGGACACCGGGGTCGGGCCCGCCATCGCGTCGGCCAGCCAGGTCTGCAGCGGCAGCTGGGCGGACTTGCCCACGGCGCCGCCCAGCAGCATCAGGGTGGCGACCCAGAGCCAGGCGTCACCGGCCACGTACTTCTCGGGGGCCAGCTTCATCAGCTCCTGGATGTTCAGGGTGCCCAGGTGCATGAAGAGGATGAACAGGCCGATGGCCATGAACACGTCGCCCACGCGGGTGACGATGAACGCCTTGAGCGCCGCGTTGCCGTTGGCGGTGTGCTTGAAGTAGAAGCCGATCAGCAGGTACGAGCACAGCCCCACGCCTTCCCAGCCGAAGTAGAGGAAGAGCAGGTTATCGCCCAGCACCAGGAACAGCATGCTGGCGATGAACAGGTTGGTGTAGGCGAAGAAGCGGGAGTAACCCTCCTCGCCGCGCATGTACCAGGACGCGAACAGGTGGATCAGGAAGCCGACGCCGGTGACCACGCCGAGCATGGTCAGGGACAGGCCGTCCAGATAGAGGGTGAAGCTGGGGGCGAAGCCCGCCACGCTCATCCATTGCCAGAGCACCTGGGTGTAGACGCCGCCTTCCGGCGGGGCCACGTTGAACTGCCAGATGATCGAGGCGGCCACCAGGGCCGACAGGCCGACGGAGCCCACGCCGATGACGGCGGAGGCGTTTTCGGAGAGACGCCCGCGGGAGAAGGCCAGGATGAGCCAGCCGAGCAGCGGGAACAGGCAAGTGAGGAATAGAAGGTTCATCCGCGCATCTCGCTGGCAGCGTCGATATCGAGGGTATGGAAGCGGCGGTACAGCTGCAGCAGGATCGCCAGTCCGATGGAGGCTTCGGCGGCTGCGAGGCTGATCACCAGAATGAACATGATCTGGCCGTCAGGCTGGGCCCAGCGGGCGCCGGCGACCACGAAGGCCAGGGCGGCGGCGTTCATCATGACTTCCAGGCTCATGAGCACGAACAGGATGTTGCGGCGCACCATCAGGCCGACGAGGCCCAGGCAGAAAAGGACGCCGGCGACCGCAAGGCCATGTTCCAGTGGGATTGCATTCATGGCGTTACTCCTTGGCTTCGTGGCGGCCGAGGTGGAAGGCGGCGACCAGGGCTGCCAGCAGCAGCATGGAGGCCAGTTCCACGGCGAGCAGGTAGGGGCCGAACAGGGCGATGCCCACTGCCTTGGAATCCACGGTGGTGTGACCGATGGTGGCGCCGCTGGCATTGCCGAACAGCACGTACAGCAGTTCCGCCAGCAGGATCAGGGACAGCAGCGCGGGCCCGGTCCAGATGCCGGGTTTGAGCCACTTCTTCTCCTGCTCGGCAATCGCCGGTCCGAGGTTCAGCATCATGACCACGAAGACGAACAGCACCATGATGGCGCCGGCGTAGACGATGATTTCCAGGGCGCCGGCGAAGGGCGCGCCCAGGGCGAAGAAGCACATCGACACCGCCAGCAGCGAGACGATGAGGTAGAGCAGGGCATGCACCGGGTTGGTGTTGGTGATCACCCGCAGGGTGGACACCACGGCGACGCCGGAAGCGAAATAGAAAGCGAATTCCACGCGACGTCTCCTTAGGGCAGCAGGCTCTTCACGTTGATCGGCTCGGCCTCGTCCTGCGCGGCGCCTTTCGGCTTGCCGGCGATGGCCATGCCCGCAACGCGGTAGAAGTTGTAGTCCGGGTTCTTGCCGGGGCCGGAGATCAGCAGGTCTTCCTTCTCGTACACCAGGTCCTGGCGCTTGAACTCGCCCATCTCGAAATCCGGGGTCAGCTGGATCGCGGTGGTGGGGCAGGCTTCCTCGCACAGGCCGCAGAAGATGCAGCGGGAGAAGTTGATGCGGAAGAACTCGGGGTACCAGCGTCCATCCTCGGTCTCGGCCTTCTGCAGGGAGATGCAGCCGACCGGGCAGGCCACGGCGCACAGGTTGCAGGCAACGCAGCGCTCCTCGCCGTCGGGGTCGCGGGTGAGCACGATACGACCGCGGTAACGCGGCGGCAGGTACACGGGCTCTTCGGGGTATTGCAGGGTGTCACGCTTGCGGAAGGCATGGCTGAACACCATCACCAGGCTGCGAAGCTGGGTGTAGGTGCCATGCACGACATGGATGATTTCTTTGATCATGGCATTTCTCCTTACTGGGCCGAGGCCAGCACCAGGGCGCCGGTCACCAGCAGGTTGATCAGGGTCAGCGGCAGGCACACCTTCCAGCTGAAGGCCATCACCTGGTCATAGCGCGGGCGTGGGATGGACGCGCGCAGCAGGATGAACAGCATGATGAAGAAGGCGGTCTTCAGGGCGAACCAGATGAAGGGGATCTGCGGCAGGATGCCGAAGGGGCCGTGCCAGCCGCCGAAGAACAGGGTCACCAGCAGGGCGGAGATCAGCACGATGCCGATGTACTCGCCGACGAAGAACATGCCCCATTTCATGCCGGCGTATTCGATGTGATAGCCGTCGGCCAGTTCCTGCTCCGCTTCCGGCTGGTCGAAGGGGTGACGGTGGGTCACCGCGACGCCGGCGATGAAGAAGGTACAGAAGCCGAAGAACTGCGGAATGATGAACCACAGGTTCTGGGCCTGGTACTCGACGATGTCGCGCATGTTGAAGGAGCCGACCTGGGCCACGATACCCATCAGCGACAGCGCCAGGAACACCTCGTAGGAGATGGTCTGGGCCGAGGCGCGCAGGCTGCCCAGCAGGGCGAACTTGTTGTTGCTCGACCAGCCGGCGAAGAGCACCGCGTACACCGCGATGCCGGCCATGGCGAAGAAGAACAGCACGCCGATGTTCAGGTCGGCCACGCCCCAGGTGGGGGTGACCGGCACCACGGCGAAGGCGATCAGCAGGGCACTCATGGCGATGATGGGCGCCAGGGTGAAGATCAGCTTGTCGGCGAACGGCGGGGTCCAGTCTTCCTTGAAGAACATCTTGATCATGTCCGCGCCCAGCTGGAAGGCGCCGAAGGGGCCCACGCGGTTCGGACCATAACGGTCCTGCCAGAGGCCCAGCAGGCGACGCTCCACCCAGGAGAGCAGGGCGCCGGTCACCACCACCGCCAGGAGAATGACGATGGCCTTGAGGACGGTGACGACGATGTCGATCAGTTCGGGCGTCAGCCAGCTCATTGCGCGGACTCCTGTACGGCAGTGACGACGGCGCCGGCGAAGGCGGCCGGGATGCCTGGCAGGCCGGTGGGCAGGCCCACCAGGCCGACGCCCAGTTCTTCCTTGATGGTCAGCGGCAGATGCAGGGTCTGGCCACCGAGGGTCAGGGCGAGCAGGGCGCCGTCGTTGACGCCGAGGCGGTCGGCTTCGTCCTTGGCCAGTGCCACGTAGGGCTGCGGGATGCGTTCCTGTACCGGGGCGGCACGGGCGCTGTTCTCCTCGCTGCCGAACAGGTGGTGCAGCGGCACGGCCTGCCAGGTGCCCTGGGCCGGATTGAAGGCGGCGTTCACCGCGAACCAGGGCAGGGACTGGCCGGAGGCCTCGATCAGGCGCACACCGGGGTCGCCGGCGCGCAGGTGACCGCCCACTTCGTCCTGGAACTTGTTCCAGGCCTGCGGGGAGTTCCAGCCCGGCGACCAGGCGAAGGGGATCTGCTGACGGGGCTCGGCGCTGCCGGCATAGCCTTCCATGGAGAAGGCGAAGGCGGAGTCCTTGTCCTGGGGCTGGCGCGGCTCGTGCACGCTGATGTTGGCGCGCATGGCGGTCCGGCCGCTGTAACGGTGCGGCTCGCGGGCGAGCTTCAGGCCCTTGATGCGGAAGGAGGCGGTGGGTGCGGCGTCGCGGATGCCGGCGAGCAGCGGGTTGCTCTCGGCGCAGGCGGCGGTGACCTGGTCCAGCTGGGTCCAGTCGACGGCCTTGCCCAGCAGGGTGCTGTGCAGCGCGTGCAGCCAGCGCCAGCCTTCACGGACCAGGATGTTGGCGTCGTAGTAGGTCGGGTCGAAGACCTGGAAGAAGCGCTGGGCGCGGCCTTCCAGGCTCACCAGGGTACCGTCGCCTTCGGCGAAGGAGGCCGCCGGCAGCACGAGGTGCGCGCGCTCCAGGGTGGCGGTCCGCTGGTGGTCGGCGACTATGACCACCTTGGCTGCGGCCAGGGCGGCATCCACCTTGGCGGCGTCGGCGCGGCGGTACAGGTCGTTCTCCAGCACCACGACGGCGTCGGCGCGGCCGGTGGTCAGGGCCTCCAGGGCGGCATCGACGGACTCGCCGCCGAACAGGGCCAGGCCCAGGCTGTTGGCTTCCGGTACCACCAGGCTGATGGAGCCGCTCTTCTCGCGGTTCTTCAGGGCGCTGGCGATGTTGGCGGCGGCCTCGATCAGGGCCTTTTCGCCCAGGGAGGCGCCGGAGATCACCAGCGGGCGCTTGGCGGCCAGCAGGGCGTCGGCGATGCGTTGCACCAGCTCACGGGCCTCGGTTTCCAGACCCTCGACGGCCGGTGCGCTCGGATCGATGGCATGGGCCACGGCGAAGCCGATGCGGGCGAGGTCGGCCGGGGCGGCGTGGACGCTTTCGGCGGCGACGTCATCCAGACGGGTCTCGGTGACGCTGGCGATGAACAGCGGGTTCAGGGCGTGCTGGGCGACGTTCTGCACGGCCGCCATGTGCCAGTCCTGGATCTTCATCGAGGCGGCGATTTCGGTGGCCTTGCCCTTGACGGCCTGGCGCAGGGCGAGGGCCATGCGGGCGGCGGTCTGGGTCAGGTCTTCGCCGAGGACGAAGATGGCGTCGTGGTTCTCCACGTCGCGCAGGGTGGGCACCGGTAGCGGGCCGTTCTGCAGGATGTCGCGGATCAGGCGGATATTTTCCAGCTCACCGGCGGCGATGCCGGAGTAGTAGTTCGCCTCACCCACCAGTTCGCGAAGTGCGAAGTTGCTTTCGAGGCTGGCGCGCGGCGAGCCGATGCCGATCACGCGCTTGCCCTTGAGCAGCTCGGCGGCCTTGTCCAGGGCGGCGTCCAGGCCCAGGTGCTGGTTGCCCAGCAGGGGCTGGCGCGGACGGTCCTCGCGGTTGACGTAGCCGTAGCCGAAGCGGCCGCGGTCGCAGAGGAAATACTGGTTCACCGAGCCGTTGAAACGGTTCTCGATGCGGCGGATCTCGCCGTAGCGCTCGCCGGGGCTGATGTTGCAGCCGCTGGAGCAGCCATGGCAGATGCTCGGGGCGAACTGCATGTCCCACTTGCGGTTGTAGCGCTCGGAGTGGGTCTTGTCGGTGAATACGCCGGTGGGGCAGACCTCCACCAGGTTGCCGGAGAACTCGCTCTCCAGCACCCCGTCCTCGACACGTCCGAAGTAGACGTTGTCGTGGGCACCGTAGACGCCGAGGTCGGTGCCGCCCGCGTAGTCCTTGTAGTAGCGCACGCAGCGGTAGCAGGCGATGCAGCGGTTCATCTCGTGGGCGATGAACGGGCCGAGCTCCTGGTTCTGGTGGGTGCGCTTGGTGAAACGGTAGCGACGGGCGTTGTGGCCGGTCATCACCGTCATGTCCTGCAGGTGGCAGTGACCGCCTTCCTCGCAGACCGGGCAGTCGTGCGGGTGGTTGGTCATCAGCCATTCGACGACGCTGGCACGGAACTGCTTGGCCTCTTCGTCGTCGATGGAAATCCAGGTGTTGTCGGTGGCGGGGGTCATGCAGGACATGACGAGGCGACCACGCTTGTCGTTCTCGTCGGTGTATTGCTTGACCGCGCACTGGCGGCAGGCGCCGACGCTACCGAGCGCCGGGTGCCAACAGAAGTAGGGGATGTCGAGTCCGAGGGACAGACAGGCCTGCAGGAGGTTGTCTGCACCATCGACTTCGAGCGTCTTGCCGTCTACGTGGATAGTGGCCATGGTTCAGTCTTCATCTGCCCGTGTGACCGGGCTTTGGCTAATGGAATCAGTCTGTGCGCGGGGCCGGGTGAGCGGCCGCCGCGCCACGAATGCTTCTTCTCAGGCGCCGATGGGGATCGGACGCGCTTGCGGAATCTGGCTGGTGATGCCGGCCTCGAATTCCGGACGGAAATACTTCATCGCACTGCCCAGCGGCTCGACGGCACCCGGTGCGTGGGCGCAGAAGGTCTTGCCTGGGCCGAGGAAGTTGACGAGCTGTTCCAGGGTCTCCAGGTCGCCGGGGCGGCCTTCGCCGCGCTCCAGGGCGCGCAGGAGCTTGACGCTCCAGGGCAGGCCATCACGGCAGGGAGTGCACCAGCCGCAGGATTCGCGGGCGAAGAACTCTTCCATGTTGCGCAGCAGGGAGACCATGTTGATGCTGTCGTCCACGGCCAGCGCCAGGCCGGTACCCATGCGGGTGCCTACCTTGGCGATGCCTGCGGCGTACATGGGGGCATCCAGGTGCTCGGGGAGCAGGAAGCCGGTGCCGGCCCCGCCGGGCTGCCAGCATTTCAGCTTGAAGCCGTCGCGCATGCCGCCGGCGTAATCCTCGAACAGCTCGCGGGCCGGAACGCCGAAGGGCAGCTCCCAGAGGCCGGGGTTCTTCACCTTGCCGGAGAAGCCCATGAGCTTGGTGCCCATGTCTTCGCTGCCCGGGCGGGCGAGGGTCTTGTACCAGTCCACGCCGTTGGCCACGATCGCCGGAACGTTGCACAGGGTCTCGACGTTGTTGACGCAGGTGGGCTTGCCCCAGACGCCGACGGCGGCGGGGAAGGGCGGCTTGGAGCGCGGGTTGGCGCGGCGGCCTTCCAGGGAGTTGATCAGGGCGGTCTCTTCACCGCAGATGTAGCGGCCGGCACCGGTGTGCACGAAGAGCTCGAAGTCGAAGCCCGAGCCCAGGATGTTCTTGCCCAGCAGGCCGGCGGCCTTGGCTTCGTCGATGGCGCGGTTGAGATTGCGCGCCGCGTCGACGTATTCGCCGCGCAGGAAGATGTAGCCGCGGTAGGCCTTGAGCGCACGCGCGGAGATCAGCATGCCTTCCACCAGCAGGTGGGGCAGCTGTTCCATCAGCATGCGGTCCTTCCAGGTGTTGGGTTCCATTTCGTCCGCGTTGCACAGCAGGTAGCGGATGTTCATGGATTCGTCGGCGGGCATCAGGCCCCACTTCACGCCGGTGGGGAAGCCAGCACCGCCGCGGCCCTTGAGGCCGGAGTCCTTGACGGTCTGCACGATGTCGGCCTGGGCCATCTCGCCCAGGGCCTTGCGCGCGGCCGCGTAGCCGTTCTTCTGCTGGTATTCCTCGAGCCAGACGGGTTGCGCGTCGTCGCGCAGGCGCCAGGTCAGCGGATGGGTTTCTTCGCTGCGGGCGATGCGGTTGGCCGGGCCGATGGAGGTAAGGGTCTTCATTGATAGGCCTCCAGCAACTGGGCGACGCCCTCGGCTTGCACGTCGCCGAAGGTGTCATCGTCGATCATCACGGCCGGGGCCTTGTCGCAGTTGCCCAGGCAGCAGACCGGGAGCAGGGTGAAGCGGTTGTCGGCCGTGGTCTGGCCGAGGCCGATGCCCAGCTGCTTCTGCATTTCGGCGACGACGGATTCGTGCCCGCCGATGTAGCAGGTCATGCTGTCGCACACGCGGATCACGTGGCGGCCCACGGGCTGCCGGAAGATCTGGCTGTAGAAGGTGGCGACGCCTTCGACGTCGGAGGCGGGGATGCCGAGTATCTCGCCAATGGCGTCGGCGGCGCCGTCAGGCACCCAGCCACGCTCCTTCTGGACGATCTTCAGGGCTTCGATGGACGCCGCGCGGGGGTCCTCGTAGTGGTGCATCTCGTGCTCGATGGCCGAGCGCTCGGTTTCGCTCAGGACGAAACGGTCGGTCTTGATAAGGGTGCTCATGTCAGCGGTCCACGTCAGCCATAACGAAGTCGATACTGCCCAGGTAGGCGATCAGGTCGGCCACCATGCTGCCGCGGATCACCGAGGGGATCTGCTGCAGGTGGGCGAAGCTGGGCGTCCGGATCCGGGTGCGGTAGCTCATGGTGCTGCCGTCGCTGGTGAGGTAGTAGCTGTTGATGCCCTTGGTCGCCTCGATCATCTGGAAGGCTTCGTTGGCCGGCATGACAGGGCCCCAGGAAACCTGCAGGAAGTGGGTAATCAGGGTTTCGATGTGCTGCAGCGTGCGCTCTTTCGGTGGCGGCGTGGTCAGCGGGTGGTCGGCCTTGTACGGGCCTTCCGGCATGTTCTTCAGGCACTGGTCGATGATGCGGATGCTCTGGCGCATTTCTTCCACGCGGACCATGCAGCGGTCGTAGGCGTCGCCGTTGTGGGCCAGCGGAACTTCGAACTCGAAGTTCTCGTAACCGGAGTAGGGACGGGCCTTGCGCAGGTCGAAGTCGCAGCCGGTGGAACGCAGGCCGGCGCCGGTCACGCCCCACTCGAGGGCTTCCTTGGTGTTGTACTGGGCGACGCCGATGGTTCGGCCCCGCAGGATGCTGTTCTTCAGGGCGGCCTTCTCGTATTCGTCGAGGCGCTTGGGCAGCCACTCGACGAACTCCTTGACCAGGCCATCCCAGCCGCGCGGCAGGTCATGGGCGACGCCACCGATGCGGTACCAGGCCGGGTGCAGGCGGAAGCCGGTGATGGCCTCGATGACCTTGTAGGCGCGCTGGCGGTCCGTGAAGGTGAAGAACACCGGGGTCATGGCGCCCACGTCCTGGATGTAGGTGCCCAGGAACAGCAGGTGGCTGGTGATGCGGAAGAACTCGGCCAGCATCACGCGGATGGTGTCGACCTTCTGCGGCACCTTGATGCCGGCGAGCTTCTCCACCGCGAGGACGTAGGGCAGGTTGTTCATCACGCCGCCGAGGTAGTCGATGCGGTCGGTGTAGGGGATGAAGCTGTGCCAGGATTGGCGTTCGGCCATTTTCTCGGCACCACGGTGGTGGTAGCCGATCTCCGGTACGCAGTCGACGATCTCTTCGCCATCCAGTTGCAGGATGATGCGGAAGGCGCCGTGGGCGGACGGGTGGTTCGGACCGAGGTTGAGGAACATGTAGTCCTCGTTCTCGCCGTGGCGTTTCATGCCCCAGTCTTCCGGGCGGAAGCGCGCGGCTTCTTCTTCAAGCTGGTGCTTGGCCAGGGTGAGGCTGTAGGGGTCGAATTCGGTGGCGCGCGCCGGATAGTCCTTGCGCAGCGGGTGACCTTCCCAGGTGTTGGGCATCATGATCCGCGACAGGTGCGGATGGCCGTTGAAGGTGATGCCGTAGAGGTCCCAGACCTCGCGCTCGTACCAGTTGGCGTTGGGCCAGATCCCGGTCGCGGTGGGCAGGTTGAGGTCGCTCTCGGACAAGGCGACCTTGATCATCACGTCACTATTACGTTCCAGCGACATGAGGTGGTAGAACACCGTGAATTCGGCGTTCGGCAGGCCACGGCGCTGGGTCCGCAGGCGTTCGTCGACACCATGCAGGTCATAGAGCATGGCGTAGGGGCGCGGGACGTTGCGGAGGAACTTCAGGACGTCGATCAGCTTGTCACGGCCGACCCAGATCACCGGCATGCCGGTGCGGGTCGACTGGAGGGTGAAGCTTTCGGCGCCGAAGCGGGAATTCAGTTCTACGACGACGTCTTGGTCGTCTGCCTTGTACGGCGGGATGGACAGAACGGTGTCTGCAGTCATGGTCTCGGTCGCTATTCGTCAACGTAAAGAATGAGCCTGGGGTCTTCCGGGGAAGGACAGGATCAGACTTCGTCGGGGCTGCGCAGGTTGGTGACCTGAATACGCTGTTCGCGGCGCTCTTCCCGCTGCGAGGGCATGTCGGCACGGTAGATGCCTTGGTCCCCCACGACCCAGGATAGCGGGCGACGCTCCTTGCCGATGGATTCCTGCAGCAGCATCAGGCCTTGCAGGAACGCCTCGGGTCGGGGCGGGCAGCCGGGAATGTAGACGTCTACAGGCAGGAACTTGTCCACGCCCTGGACGACCGAGTAAATGTCGTACATGCCACCGGAGTTCGCGCACGAACCCATGGAAATCACCCACTTGGGTTCGAGCATCTGCTCGTAGAGGCGCTGGATGACCGGGGCCATCTTCACGAAGCAGGTGCCGGCGATGACCATGAAGTCCGCCTGGCGCGGTGACGCGCGGATCACCTCCGCACCGAATCGCGCGATATCGTGCGGCGCGGTGAAGGCGGTGGTCATTTCCACGTAGCAGCAGGACAGGCCGAAGTTATACGGCCAAAGGGAATTCTTGCGTCCCCAGTTCACCGCATTGCTCAGCACGTCCTCGAGCTTGCCGAGGAAGATGTTCTTGTGGACCTGATCTTCTAGCAGCGGGTCGGAAACGGTCTCCCGCTCGCCGATCGGATACTGCTCGTAAGTCGCATCCGGATCGATCCGAGTAAGTTTGTATTGCATCGCCAAAGCCTCATTGTTTTAGCTTCGCCTGCCGCTTGCGACGACCTTCGGGAGCCCAGTCAAGGGCCCCGATGCGCCATAGGTAGACAAGACCTGCCAACAGAATTGCTATGAAAATGGTTGCTTCGATGAATCCGGCCCAGCCGCTTTCGCGGACGGATACGGACCAGGCAAAGAGAAAGAGGGCTTCGACGTCGAAGATCACGAAGAGCATCGCGACCAGATAGAACTTGGCGGAGAGACGGAGGCGGGCACTGCCGGTGGGGAGCATGCCGGATTCGAAGGGGTCGTTCTTGCTGCGGCCAATGGACTTGCTGCCCAGCAGGCTCGAGACACCGATCATGAAGGCGCAGAGGCCGACGACACCCAGAAGAAAAACAGCGAAACCCCAGTTGTGGGAGATGAGGGCAGTAGCTTCCGACATGCCGGAACTCCTTAGTCAAGGAACGGCGTTCACTTGCGTTGAAAAGGTTTAGTGCCGGGTATCGATGATGCCCCGGCAATCGATTCCGACAATTTTATGCCTGAGCGGGTGTGCAAGTAAATTTTTCAGGCCAAAAATTTGCCCGAGCAGCCGGGTTTTGAGCCGGCGAATAGGCTGTAGATCAGAAGCGGCGGGGCTTTGGTGATTTTCTTAGGCCTTGGTCGGATTGCGTCCTTATGACGCAGGGCGGGGTGTTGCAGTGCGTGGAATGCGAAGCATTAGCGTTTGATTGGTGATTAATCGGTCACTACAGAGAAAAATATCCCGGCAACTTGGAAAGTCTGTAGCTAACTATCTTTTGGTCGTTGGAAAGTTGCTGTTCGAGGCCTTTCATAATTGCGACAAATCCCTTTGTTTTTGTTCATTGTCCTTCAGCTAGTTGGGAAAAATGACCACCCCTTTTCGGGGTGGTCTGGCTTTAAATTCAGAGCAGGCGACGGCCGTCCTCTCGGGTGATGATCACGGTCGAGGAACGGGGCCTCTTGCCCGGGCCGTCGGGCCAGGTGCTGGTCAGGTTGGTCGGGGTGGAGCCTTCGCCCGGATGCTGGATGTTGATGAACAGGGTACGGAAATCGGGCGTCGCCGCGATGCCGGTGACCTCGGCGCCCAGTGGGCCTACCAGGAAGCGCTTGAGCTCGCCGCTTCGCGGGTCGGCCACCAGCATCTGGTTGTTGCCGAAGGGACCGGCGCTGAGCTGACTGCCGCTCATGTCGGTCTGGATCCACAGGCGGCCTTCCTCATCGAACCAGAGCCCGTCCGGGCTGGCCAGGATGTTCTGGGCGCCCAGGGGGCGCCCCTTGGGATCGCGACTGTCGCCCTCGGGGCCTGCCAACAGGAAAATGTTCCAGTCGAAGCGGCGCCCTGCGTGGTCGCGGCTGTTCTCGCGCCAGCGAATGATGTGGCCGTAGGCGTTCGCGGTACGGGGGTTGGCGGCGTCGGCGCTGGTGCGCGCGGTGTTGTTGGTGAGGGTGAAGTAGACCTCGCCATTGTCCGGATTCACGGCGCCCCACTCCGGGCGGTCCATGCGGGTCGCGCCGACGATATCTGCGGCCAGTCGGGTGTTGATCAGTACCTCTCCCTGGTCGGCGAAGGTGACGCCGGCGGCGAGGCAGGCCTTGAGGAAGTGTCGATCGTTGATGTCCAGGGCCAGCCAGTCACCGCTGCCGTCGGCGTTGAAGCGGGCGACATAGAGGGTGCCTTCGTCCAGCAGGCGGCCATTGGCTTGGCCGGGGCGGTATTTGTCGCGGCTGACGTACTTGTAGATGTATTCGTTCTGCGAGTCGTCGCCGGAGTAGCAGACCACCGGCCGGCCGGGTTTCACGGGGGCGAAGATCAGGCCTTCGTGGGCGAAGCGACCCAGGGCGGTGCGCTTGATCGGCACGGAATCGGGATCGAAGGGGTCGATCTCGACGATCCAGCCGAAGTGGTTCGGCTCGTTGCGGTAGTCGCCTCGGGCGTCGGCGGCTTTTCGGGTCGCGTCGAATCGTTCGAATTCGTCGCCGGGCAGCGTGTCCCAGCCGAAGCGGCTGGTGCTGCGCAGGCCGTAGCGCTGGAGCTCCCGGGGCAGGCCGGTGTCGCGGGTGGCGAAGTAGCCGGCCCAGTTTTCCTCGCACGTCAGGTAGGTGCCCCAGGGCGTGAAGCCATTGGCGCAGTTGTTCTGGGTGCCTCGGGTCGCGGTTCCATTGGGGCTGTAGCGGGTCTGCAGCAGTGCATGGCCTCGGGCGGGGCCTTCGATCCGCATTGGCGTGGCGGCGGTGATGCGCCGGTTGCGACGGCTGGGGACGACCTCCCATTCGCCGCGCACATTGCGGCGGATCTCCACCACGGACACGCCATGGGCGTTTATTTCCTTTCGCACTTCCTCGGCGCTGGCACGCTTGCCGTCCACCAGGGTCGGGCCGTTGGGGTGCAGCAGCGGCGCGTCGATGTACTCATGGTTCAGTACCAGCAGTCCGTGATCGGAGCGTTTGCCGGCGCCATGTCGAGCGTCGATGGGGAAGAAATGCATCCCGTCATGGTGCATGCCGACCTGCTCGGCCTGGTCCTGGGCGCTGTTGCTGGCGTCGTCGAGAAACGCCGGGTAGCGACCGGTGATCGGGGTGCCCCAGGGGATGAACGGCGTCGCCTGGTAGCCGGCGGGTACTGTGATGGTGTCGGCACGGGTGGTGGCGACGGCGTCGAAGGGCAGGCGTGAACGAGGCTTGAAGGAAAAACCCTTGGCCTGGGCGTCGGCGGCCATGGCTTCGCCGGGCAGCGTGGCTCCCAGGAAGGCCAGGGCGCTGGCGGCGGCGCCGCCGACCAGCACCTGGCGGCGGTTGAGGCCGCCAATCAGGTCGTTGATGTGGGGATTGTCGCTGGTGTTGCTGGGGCGTTCATCGCCGTTGCCGAAGAGCACGGCGTTGTCGTTGTGATCGTTCAAGGCGGGTCTCCCTAAGGGCGAATCGACGGAGACCTGACGCTAAAGCCTGAATGCGACGGGACGGTGACAGTGTCGTGGAGATGCTGTTGCGCGGGACAGGGCGCGCATTTCACGGGTGGGTCGCGAGCTGCTCCGGTTGCTGGATGGCGAAGATCAGGGCGCCTCCCGCGAGCTGTGGTATCACCTGGTCGCGATCTCTGCGCGACAGCACCAGGCAGCCGTGGCTGCGGCCGGGCACGCCATGGCGAAGGATGAAGTCATCCTCCATGTAGGAGTTGGCGTGGATGACGATGGCGCGCGCTTCGGCATTGCTGTTGCCCGGGCTCAGGCCCATGAGGCGCATGGAGCGACCGTGGCCGGGCTCCTCGCTGTCGAACACCTCGGCGGTGCGGAACAGGCCGAGGGATGAGGCTCGGCTGCCGGGGGCGTTGGAGAATCGTTCGGCGATGCCGTCGTGGTCGATGTCCGAACCCTTGCCGTGGGCGACGCGGTAGCTGCCCAACAGGGCGTGGCTGCGGCGGTCGAAGAGGTAGAGGCGGGGCAGGGTGGAGGGCCGGCCATAGTCCACGACGGCAAAGCGGGGGTGCTGGCTGTCCGGCAACCTGGCGAGTATGTCGCCCAGTTGTGGCGGCTGGACCAGCAGTTCGAGGTCGCTCGCGCGCAGGGTGGGGGCGATCAGCAAAAGGATCAGCAGCAAGGCTCTCGGCATGGCCGGACTCCGGGGTTTCCCGCTGATTCTAGGAAGGCAGGACGGACTGGCAAGTCGCAGGGGACGATCGGAAAAGAAAAACCCCGGTGCGGACACCGGGGTTCTTCAGACTCGCCATGATCCGGCCGATGCGTGGTCGGCCGGAGCGGTTCCTGTCAGTGGAACTGGTTCATGGTGTTGTCTTTACCGCTTGCCTTCAGAGCCGCTTCGCCAGCGAAGTACTCCTTGTGGTTGTCGCCGATGTCGGAGCCAGCCATGTTCTGGTGCTTGACGCAGGCGATGCCCTGGCGCAGTTCCTGACGCTGAACGCCCTTCACGTAGGCCAGCATGCCCTGGTCGGCGAAGTAGCCCTTGGCCAGGTTGTCGGTGGACAGGGCCGCGGTGTGGTAGGTCGGCAGGGTGATCAGGTGGTGGAAGATGCCGGCGTGGGCGGAACCGTCACGCTGGAAGGTGCGGATCTTCTCGTCTGCAACCTGGGCCAGTTCGGTTTCGTCGTAATCGACGCTCATCAGCTTGGCGCGGTCGTAGGCGGAAACGTCCTTGCCTTCGGCAACCCAGGCGTCGAACACCTGCTGGCGGAAGTTCAGGGTCCAGTTGAAGGACGGGCTGTTGTTGTACACCAGCTTGGCGTTCGGAATGACCTGGCGGATGCGGTCAACCATGCCCTTGATCTGGCCAACGTGCGGCTTCTCGGTTTCGATCCACAGCAGGTCGGCGCCGTTCTGCAGGCTGGTGATGCAGTCCAGGACGCAGCGGTCTTCGCCGGTGCCCTTGCGGAACTGGAACAGGTTGGACGGCAGGCGCTTCGGACGCAGCAGCTTGCCGCCGCGGTTGATCACCACGTCGCCGTTCTGCAGGTCGGCCGCGCTGATTTCGTCGCAGTCCAGGAAGGAGTTGTACTGGTCGCCCAGGTCGCCCGGTTGCTTGGTCACGGCGATCTGCTTGGTCAGGCCGGCGCCCAGGGAGTCGGTACGCGCGACGATCACGCCGTCATCAACACCCAGTTCGAGGAAGGCGTAGCGAACGGCGTTGATCTTGGCGAGGAAGTCTTCGTGGGGAACGGTCACCTTGCCGTCCTGGTGGCCGCACTGCTTCTCGTCGGACACCTGGTTCTCGATCTGGATGCAGCAGGCACCGGCTTCGATCATTTTCTTGGCCAGCAGGTAGGTGGCTTCCGGGTTGCCGAAACCAGCGTCGATGTCGGCGATGATCGGTACCACGTGGGTTTCGTAGCCGTCGATCTGGGCCTGGATCTCGTCCTGCTTGGTCTTGTCGCCGGCAGCGCGGGCGGCGTCCAGGGCGGTGAAGAGCAGGTCCAGTTCGCGGGCGTCAGCCTGGCGCAGGAAGGTGTAGAGCTCTTCGATCAGGCTGGAAACGGCTGTCTTCTCGTGCATCGACTGGTCGGGCAGCGGGCCGAAGTCGGAGCGCAGGGCAGCGACCATCCAGCCGGACAGGTAGAGGTAGCGCTTGTTGGTGGTCTTCAGGTGCTTCTTGATGGAAATCAGCTTCTGCTGACCGATGAAGCCGTGCCAGCAGCCCAGGGACTGGGTGTAGAGGGAGGCGTCGGCGTCGTACTCGGCCATGTCCTTGCGCATGATGGCCGCGGTGTACTTGGCGATATCCAGGCCGGTCTTGAAGCGGTTCTGGGCGCGCATACGAGCGACGGATTCCGGGTTGATAGCGCTCCAGCTGGTGCCGTACTTCTCTTTCAGAGCGGCAACTGCCTTGATGTCGTTTTGATATGCGGACATGGTCAATCCTTCAAAGTATGTATTGGTTGAGCACCGACTTTCCCACTCAACAACCTGCGTTCTGAAGGTTATTGCGGGTTGCTCACCGCAGCGCGTCGAAAGATGGACCGGAAGAAGTTGGAGTCAGGGAGGAGGGGTGACGATTTGCACGTCCCACAGGATCGTCGGATGGTTTTGCGCTCTCGGATCGCTTGCTGGTTCGTGGTAACCGATGGGCGACTCGTCGGGCACTGCCTCCGATCTTGCGGTTATTGCGGCGCTTCCCCGTCCCTCAGGACAACTTCGTTCCAGTCGCAACCTCGTCGCACTGCCTTGTGGGCTGTTACAACACGGACCGGCTCGGCTGGTTGGGAGCGCAGTCCGGAGGCCCTTTTCAGAGCCCCTGGCTAGCGGGAGCGAGGCCATCATGCTCTTTCAAACAAGTGTTCGTCAATCGTTTTGTAGTGTTTTTTTAGGACTACTACATACGACTTTCGGCTGAGACCGGGTGGTCGAAAAATGTGCGTTCAGTCGACCGCGTCGACCTTCAGGCGGAGGGTCATGTCGTCCCGGCCCTGGGTGGTGCGGCGACGAAGGAAGCCGCTCTGGTCGGACTGGTTGTCTTCGTTGATGGCGCCGATGGTGATCCATTCGCCCAGGTGCCCGCTGACACGGGTGTCGGTGCTCTGGACGTCGATGACGCCGGGCTGGGTCTGGTTCAGGCGATCGCGGTTGGTGCTGATGCTGACGTGCACGAGCTCGCCGCTGAGGGTGGCGGTGACATAGAAGCCGCGGGTGACATTGCGGTACTCGGTGTTGCTGTAGACCTGCCCGTAGGGACCGGTGCTGGTGGTGGTGATGGGGACGCTCTGGCCAATCTGGATCAGGGCGGGGTAGCCCTCGGTGGTCTGCACCTGCTGGACGCCGGCCCCTCGGCTGTCGGTGCTGCGGCGGATGATGCGCACCTGGTCGCGGCCATGGACTTCACCGCGTCCGGCCTGGACATCGACGCTTCCAACGCTGGCACTGCCGTCGACGCGGTAGCCGTGGTCTTCCTGAAAGTTGCTGTCGTGGGTGTCGACGCTGATCAGCAGCCGCCGGGGACGGGTATCCAGTTGGTTCAGCAGGTTGCGCAGCTCGGCGATCTTCGCCGGCTCCGCATTGACGATCAGTTGGTTGCCATAGGCGTTGACCCGCCCCTCGTTGCCGATCACCGACTGGGCCATGGGCAGCAGTTCCTCGGCCGTGCGGTACTGCAGCTGGATCAGTTCGGTGGCGGCCCGCAGCGGCAGGCAGGTCAGCAGCAGGAGGGCGGCGAAGAGCGCACGCACGGTCATAGCAGGAAGCTCCGCAGGTCGGGGTCGGTGATGCTCAGGTCCCAGGCCTGGTCGAAGCGGGTCTGCTGCAGCCGGGTCCTTCCGGGGTCGTTGTACAGCGTGTATCCGGCGAACTGTCCGGTTTCAGGGCGAACCAGCAAGCCGCGATCGTCGGCGATCAGGTAGGCCAGGTCTTCCGAGGGATGGTCGGGGTTGATCCGGCGAATCTGGAAGTTGCTGGAGAGACGCCGACTCAGGGCGAGCAGACGGTGGCCATCCTTCACGGCGCGGCTGAGGTCGCGCACGAGAATGCGCATCTGGCACTTCGGGTCGCTGATGAGCAGGCGGGTGCAGGCTTCCTGGATAGCGCTGTTGTGGTAGAGCCAGGGTTCCAGGTCGGGGCTGTAGATGCAGAGCAGGCGTCGCGCCTGCTGCATCAGTGCGAGGGCATGGGCGCGGGCGCCGTCCGGCGCGCTGAACCGTTCCATGCGCTCATGCTCGCCGAGCCTGAAGGGTGCGGGCTCCCAGCCCGGTGACTGGGCCTGGGCGGGAGCCGGGTTGTGAACGCTGAAACGCCCCGGCGACTGGAATTCGATGTCCGGCAGTTCGGCGTCGTTCTCAGCGGGTTCCGGGGTGTTCTCGTTCATTTCTGCCTCTATTGGCTTTCGCGCACCATGTCCACGTGGGGAATGCCCGCTTCGAGGAACTCGTCGCTGACAACCTTGAAGCCGTGACGCTCGTAGAACGCCGTGGCGTGAACCTGGGCGGAGAGCATCTGGCGCCGCAGGCCCTGGCGTTCGGCCTCGGTGATGGCCGCCTGCAGCAGGCGATCGCCGACCTTCAGTCCGCGCCAGTCCTTGAGGACCGAGACGCGTCCGATATGGCCATCGGGAAGCAGTCGGGCCGTGCCGATAGCATAGTCCCGCTCGAAGGCGAGGAAATGCACGGCGTCCGCATCCTCGGTATCCCACTCCAGTTCCGGGGCCACGTTCTGCTCGGCGATGAAGACGGCTTCACGGATGCGGCGCAGGTCGGCATTGTCCTTCTGCCAGTCGGCAACTCGGACATGTATCTCACTCATCGGCAAACTCCAGACTTCCTTGCTTGACCAGTTCGTGGAGAAGCTTACGCGCCTCCTCGTCGGCCAGCCATTGGCCGAGGTTTTCCAGATGTAGCGCGTCGGCGGCGCAGATGAGCTTCAGCAGATCGCGCAGGTGTGCGGGCAGCAGCCTGCTCTGGCCGCTGGCGAAGAGCATCAGGCCGATGTCCACCTCGGACCAGGCCATGCGGGCGCTGAGGTTGCGCACCAGGATGGCGCCGTCTTCGAGGGCCGCGAGGAACTCGTCCTCCTCGACCTCGGCACCGGCCACCAGTTCGGGATAGCGCGGCTCGGTCATGAACTGGCCGAACCAGGTGAGCAGCAGGCGCTCGTCGCTCATGTGCTCGGCCAGCAGGGCCTTGAGGCGATCCAGGGCGTCCTGCTGGATCTGGTGTGGGTCGCTGACGGGCGCGGTGCCGGCATCGCTGTAGCGCTCCTCGTCCGGGAGGAACTGGGCGAGGAAGTCGGTGAAGTGGGTGAGCACCTCGGCTGCGCTCGGAGCGCGGAAGCCCACGGAGTAGGTCATGCACTCGTCTTCGGCGATGCCGAAGTGGGCCAGGCGCGGCGGCAGGTAGAGCATGTCGCCCGGCTCCAGGACCCACTCGTCGACCTGCTCGAAGTCCGCCAGGATGCGCAGGTCGGCGTGGGGCAGGAGCCCGCTCTCGGCGTCGCACATCTGGCCGATCTTCCAGCGACGGCGGCCGTGGCCCTGCAGGAGGAACACGTCGTAGTTGTCGAAGTGCGGTCCCACGCCGCCGCCGGGTGCGGCGTAGCTGATCATGACGTCATCGATGCGCCAGCTGGGCAGGAAGCGGAACTGCTCGAGCAGTTCGGCCACGTCGGGTACGAACTGGTCGACGGCCTGGACCAGCAGGGTCCAGTCGCGCTCGGGGAGGTTCTGGTAGGTGTCGTCGGCGAAGGGGCCGCGGCGCAGCTCCCAGGGGCGCTCGCCGTGTTCCAGCACAATACGTGACTCGACGTCCTCCTCCAGGGACAGGCCGGCCAGCTCGTCCGGGGAGATCGGGCTCTCGAATCCGGGCATGGCCTGGCGGATCAACAGGGGCTTGCGTTGCCAGTAGTCGCGGAGGAATTCGCGTGCGGTGAGGCCGCCCAGCAGTTGAAGAGGAGTATCAGGATTCATGTCTAAGCCTTTGAAATAAAAACGCCCGGCACAGCCGGGCGTGTGCAGAATGCAAACCGATCAGATGCGCTTGGCCTGGGCCACGGCATTGCCGATGTAGGTGGCGGGAGTCAGCTTGCGCAGTTCGGCCTTGGCCTCGGCCGGGATATCCAGGCCGTCGATGAAAGCTTGCAGCGCTTCAGGGCTGATGCCCTTGCCGCGGGTCAGTTCCTTGAGCTTTTCGTAGGGGTTTTCGATGGCGTAGCGGCGCATCACGGTCTGGATAGGCTCGGCCAGGACTTCCCAGCAGGCGTCCAGGTCTTCGGCGATGCGCTGGGCGTTCAGCTCCAGCTTGCCGATGCCCTTGAGGCTGGCCTCGTAGGCGATGACGCTGTGGGCGAAGCCCACGCCCAGGTTGCGCAGGACGGTGGAGTCGGTCAGGTCGCGCTGCCAGCGGGAGATCGGCAGCTTGCTGGCCAGGTGCTGCATCAGCGCGTTGGCGATCCCCAGGTTGCCTTCGGAGTTCTCGAAGTCGATGGGGTTGACCTTGTGCGGCATGGTGGACGAGCCGATCTCGCCGGCGACGGTCTTCTGCTTGAAGTAGCCGAGGGAGATGTAGCCCCAGACGTCGCGGTCGAAGTCGATGAGGATGGTGTTGAAGCGCGCGACGGCGTCGAACAGCTCCGCGATGTAGTCGTGGGGCTCGATCTGGGTCGTGTAGGGGTTCCAGGCCAGGCCCAGATCGCCTTCGATGAATTCGCGGGCGTTGGCTTCCCAGTCCACGTCCGGGTAGGCGGACAGGTGGGCGTTGTAGTTGCCCACGGCGCCGTTGATCTTGCCCAGCAGCGGCACGGCGGCCACCTGGGCGATCTGGCGCTCCAGGCGGTAGACGACGTTGGCCATTTCCTTGCCCAGGGTGGTGGGCGAAGCCGGCTGGCCGTGGGTGCGGGACAGCATGGGGACGTCGGCGAAGCGCACGGCCAGATCGCGAATGGCGTCGGCCAGTTGGCGCATCAGGGGCAGGATGACCTGGTCGCGGCCTTCACGCAGCATGAGGGCGTGGGACAGGTTGTTGATGTCCTCGCTGGTGCAGGCGAAATGTATGAATTCGCTGACCTTGGCCAGCTCGGGCAGTTGGGCGGCCTGTTCCTTGAGCAGGTATTCCACGGCCTTCACGTCGTGGTTGGTGGTGCGTTCGATTTCCTTGATGCGCTCGGCGTGCTCCAGCTGGAAGTCTTCGGCCAGCTTGTCGAGCAGGGCATTGGCTTCGGCGGAGAAGGGCGCGACTTCCGGAATGCCGGCGTGGGCGGCGAGGCGCTGCAGCCAGCGGACTTCTACCTGGACGCGGAAACGGATCAGGCCGTATTCGCTGAAGATCGGGCGCAGGGCGCTGGTTTTGCCGGCGTAGCGGCCATCGACGGGGGAAACCGCGGTGAGCGAGGAGAGCTGCATGAGGGCGTTCTCGGACAGTCGGTCAACGAAAAGGGGCGCACATCATACATGGTTTTCGAGCCGCTCGCCGCTTTCGCGCCACGGTCGCTCGACGCGTGGCGCGTCGGGCTCAGCCGCGCAGCAGTGGGTAGAGCTCGCCCAGCAGCTTGCGGCGGCTGAACAGCAGTTGCCAGCGGTTGCCGCCGAGCTGGCGCCACAGGCGTGCGGCGCGGATGCCGCAGAGGAGCAGGGCGCGGATCTTCGCGGCATTGCTGGATTGCTGCAGGTGGCGCATGTCGCCATGGACCTGGATGCGTTGGCGGAAGGTGCTCAACGTGTCCTGGTAGAGGCTGGCGCAGGCGGCGATGACGTTGTCGTGGACCAGGCCGAAATGCTGCACCTGCTGCTGGATCTGGTCGAGGCGGGTGCCGATCAGGTCGAGCATGTCGCCGCGCTTGGCCAACTGCCGCTCCAGGGTAAGCAGGGCCAGGGCATAGCGCAGCGGTTCGCGCTGCAGGCTGGTGGGCTCGCGCTCCAATGCGCTGACGAGGGCCTTGTAGCCTTCGCGCAGATTGAGGTCGTCGCCCCCATAGACGTCCAGGGTGTCCTTGGGGTCGCGCACCAGGAGGCTGCCGAGCATGCAGCCCAGTGGTGGCTCGCTGATCTGGCCAGTCTTGGCGATGCGGTCCACCAGGGCGGCGGCTTCGAAGACGGCGCCCAGGGCGATCAGTTGTTCGCGGGTCTGGTTCATGGGCGTTGTACTCCGGCGTCCCAGGGTTGGGCGCTTTCGATCACGCCGCCACCGAGGCAGATTTCACCGTCGTAGAACACCACGGACTGTCCCGGGGTGACGGCACGCTGGGGCTCGTCGAAGGTCGCGAGGTAGCCATCGGCGGTTCTTTCCAGGGTGCAAGCCTGATCGCTCTGGCGATAACGCACCTTGGCCTTGATGCGTCGTGGCTGGGCCAGTTCGATGGGGTTGACCCAGTAGATCTCGGAGGCCTTGAGGGTGCGGGAGTAGAGCCAGGGGTTTTCGTTGCCCTGGCCGACGATCAGCACGTTGCGCGCAAGGTCCTTGGCCAGGACGTACCAGGGTTCGTCGGACGCGTCCTTCATGCCGCCGATGCCCAGGCCTTGGCGTTGGCCGATGGTGTGGTACATGAGGCCGTGGTGGCGGCCGATGACTTCGCCTTCGGTGGTTTCGATATCGCCCGGCTGGGCCGGCAGATACTGCTTGAGAAAGTCGGTGAAGCGGCGCTCGCCGATGAAGCAGATGCCGGTGGAGTCCTTCTTGCGGGCAGTGGCCAGGCCATGTTTCTCGGCGATGGCGCGGACTTCGGGCTTCTCCAGTTCACCCACAGGGAACAGGGTGCGGGCGATCTCCTTGCCGCCTACGGCGTGGAGGAAGTAGCTCTGGTCCTTGTTCGGGTCCAGGCCCTTGAGCAGTTCTGTGCGGTCGTCGATATCGCGGCGGCGCACATAGTGGCCGGTGGCGATGAGGTCGGCGCCCAGCGACAGGGCATAGTCGAGGAAGGCTTTGAACTTGATCTCGCGGTTGCAGAGGATGTCCGGGTTCGGCGTGCGGCCGGCCTTGTACTCGGCCAGGAAATGCTCGAACACGTGGTCCCAGTACTCGGCAGCGAAATTGGCGGTGTGCAGCTTGATGCCGATGCGGTCGCAGACGGCCTGGGCATCGGCCAGGTCCACCTTGGCGGTGCAGTATTCGGTGCCGTCGTCCTCGTCCCAGTTCTTCATGAACAGGCCTTCCACCTGATAGCCCTGTTCGAGCAGGAGGAGGGCGGAAACCGAGGAGTCGACGCCGCCGGACATGCCGACTATGACGCGGGTATTGGCTGGATCACGCATGGGAAATCTGCACTGGTCGTTAGGCAAAAGCGGAATTCTATCAGGCTCGGCGGTAATCGGGCGACGCGGATCAGGCGGGGCGGATCAGGCTGAGGGGGAAGCGCTCGCCTGTCAGGTAGTCGTCGATGCAACGCAGCACCAGGTGGCTGCGCCAGCGGTCCTTCTCGGCCAGCAGTTCGTCGCGGGTGAGCCAGCGAGGACCGATGATGCCGTCATCCAGGGGACGCTCCACGTGGTGGCGAACGGGTCGGGCGGCGAAGCAGACGCGCTGGTAGGTCACGCCGTTGCTGGGCGCGGTGTAGAGGTAGAGGCCGGTCACTGCGGTCAGTTCGACCTCCCAGCCGGTTTCCTCAAGGGTTTCGCGAAGGGCGGCCTGGAGCAGTGTCTCGTTGGCTTCCAGATGGCCGGCGGGCTGGTTGAGCACGGCGCGGCCGCCGGCTTCTTCCTCCACCAGAAGGAAGCGGCCCTGGTCCTCGACCACGGTGGCGACGGTGATATGGGGTTGCCAGGTCATCGGCAGGTCTCCGGGAAAAGGGGCATCACAGGTTGGCGCAGTCGAAAAGAAGAAACCCCGGGCAAGCCCGGGGTTTCTCGTTCGCATCGGGCGCTTAGGCGACCAGGCCGTCGATCACGGCGTTGAAGGTGGCGCTGGGGCGCATCACCTTGCTGGTCAGCTCCGGATTGGAACGGTAGTAGCCGCCGATTTCCGCCGGCTTGCCCTGAACACTGTTCAGTTCGGCGACGATGGTCGCTTCCCGCTCTGTCAGTGCCTTGGCCACCGGTGCGAAGTGTGCCTTCAGCTCGGCGTCTTCGTCCTGGGCGGCAAGGGCCTGGGCCCAGTAGAGCGCCAGGTAGAAGTGGCTGCCGCGGTTGTCGATCTCGCCGACCTTGCGGGACGGGGACTTGTTGTTGTCCAGCAGTTTGCCGGTGGCTTCGTCGAGGGTCTTGCCCAGCAGCTTGGCCTTGGCGTTGCCGGTCTTGATTCCGGTCTCTTCCAGGGAGACGGCCAGGGCTAGGAATTCGCCCAGGGAATCCCAGCGCAGGTAGTTCTCTTCCACCAGCTGCTGCACGTGCTTGGGAGCCGAGCCGCCGGCGCCGGTTTCGTACATGCCGCCGCCAGCCATCAGCGGAACGATGGACAGCATCTTGGCGGAGGTGCCCAGTTCCATGATGGGGAAGAGGTCGGTCAGGTAGTCGCGCAGGACGTTGCCGGTCACCGAGATGGTGTCCAGGCCGCGCATCTGGCGCTCCATGCTGGTGCGGATGGCTTCGTTGTAGCCCTTGATGCTGATGTCCAGGCCGGTCAGGTCGTGGTCCTGCAGGTACAGCTCGACCTTCTTGCGCAGTTCGCGATCATGGGCGCGCTCGGGGTCCAGCCAGAAGATGGCCGGGGTGTTGGACAGGCGGGCACGGGTGACGGCCAGCTTGACCCAGTCGCGGATCGGGGCGTCCTTGGTCTGGCAGGCGCGCCAGATGTCGCCGGCTTCCACTTCGTGCTGCATCAGCACGGTGCCGTCGGCGGCCACGACGCGCATGGTGCCGTCAGCGGTCATCTCGAAGGTCTTGTCGTGGGAGCCGTATTCCTCGGCTTTCTGCGCCATCAGGCCGACGTTCGGTACGGTGCCCATGGTGGTGGGGTCGAACGCGCCGTTGGTTTTGCAGAAGTTGATCATTTCCTGGTAGATGCGGGCGTAGGTGCTCTCCGGCATCACGGCCTTGGTGTCTTTCTGCTTGCCGTCCTTGCCCCACATCTGGCCGGAATTGCGGATCATCGCCGGCATGGAGGCGTCAACGATCACGTCGCTGGGGATGTGCAGGTTGGTGATGCCCTTCACGGAGTCGACCATCGCCATCTCGGGGCGGTGGCTGTAGACCTCGTGGATGTCGTGCAGGATTTCTTCCTGCTGGGAGGCGGGCAGGGTCTTGATCTTGTCGTAGACGCTGCTGATGCCGTTGTTCGGGTTGACGCCCAGTTCCTTGAACAGCTCGCCGTACTTGTCGAAGACGTCCTTGTAGTAAACGCTCACCGCATGGCCGAAGACGATGGGGTGGGAGACCTTCATCATGGTGGCCTTGACGTGCAGGGACCACATCACGCCGGTTTCCTTGCAGTCCTGCAGGGTTTGCTCGAAGAAGGCACGAAGCTTGTTGCAGCTCATGAACATGCTGTCCAGGACTTCACCTTCCTGGAGTGCGAGTTTCTTCTTGAGCTCGACCTGGCCGTCCTTGCCAACGAATTCAATGCGTACTTCGCCAGCCTTGTCCATGGTGATGGACTGTTCGCTGGAGAAGAAGTCGCCACCGCGCATGTAGTCGGCGTGGGAGCGGGAGGCCATGCTCCACTTGCCCATGGAGTGCGGATGCTTGCGGGCATAGGCCTTAACGGCGGCCGGTGCGCGACGGTCGGAGTTGCCTTCACGCAGTACCGGGTTCACGGCACTGCCCAGGACCTTGGCGTAGCGCGCGCGGATCTCGTTCTCTTCGTCGCTCTGGGGGTCTTCCGGGAAGTTCGGGACGCTGTAGCCCAGGGCCTGCAGCTCGGCGATCGCACCCTTCAGCTGCGGCACCGATGCGGAGATGTTCGGCAGCTTGATGATGTTGGCTTCGGGGGAAGTGGCCAGCGTCGCCAGGTAGGCCAGGTCGTCTTCGATGCGCTTGTCGGCGTCGAGCTTGTCAGCGAAGGCGGCGAGGATACGGCCGGAGAGGGAGATGTCGCGGGTTTCGACATCGATGCCGGCGGAGGCGGAGAAGGCCTTGACGATGGGGAGGAGGGAGTAGGTGGCGAGCGCGGGGGCTTCGTCGGTGAAGGTGTAGGTGATCTTCGGACGGTTGGACATCAACGTTTAACTCTCTTCTTTTCTGGGCGCGCACAGACTCTCGAAGCGCATTGGTAGACGCATTCGCTCAATGTCGACGTTGAGCTCGGCCGAGAATTGCCGCGGGGGTAATGGAGCGCCAGTAGAGCGTTGTACGGCCCCGCCATGGTGGTGGCCAAGCCGTTGCGAGGGCAGTGAGCCTGGTTCCAGACTGCTCGACCTCGATGACTGTGAAGTCACGGCGCGCATTATATCACTCCTTTTGCCGGGCTGATGCGGGCGCTTTGTTTCGACTAAGGAAGATATGGTCGATGACCGGCCAACTGGAGTAGGCTCAGGCGTTGCAAGAGCGTTCTCAACCACAACACGGAGCTCAGCATGGGATACCAAAAGATCCAGGTCCCGGCGGTCGGTGACAAAATCACCGTCAATGCGGACATGTCCCTGAATGTACCGAACAACCCCATCATTCCCTTTATCGAGGGCGATGGTATTGGCGTCGATATCAGCCCGGTCATGATCAAAGTCGTGGATGCCGCCGTTGCCAAGGCCTATGGCGGCGATCGCAAGATTTCCTGGATGGAGGTCTACGCGGGCGAGAAAGCCACCCAGGTCTATGACCAGGATACCTGGCTGCCGAAGGAAACCCTGGAGGCGGTACGTGATTACGTCGTCTCCATCAAAGGCCCCCTGACCACTCCGGTCGGTGGTGGCATCCGCTCTCTCAACGTCGCCCTGCGCCAGGAACTGGACCTGTACGTCTGCCTGCGCCCGGTGCGCTGGTTCGAGGGTGTCCCGAGTCCGGTGAAGAAGCCCGGCGACGTGGACATGGTGATCTTTCGCGAGAACTCCGAGGACATCTACGCGGGCGTCGAATGGAAGGCCGGCAGCCCGGAAGCTGAAAAGGTCATCAAGTTCCTCACCGAGGAAATGGGTGTCAAGAAGATTCGCTTCACTGAAAATTGCGGCATCGGCATCAAGCCGGTTTCCCAGGAAGGCACCAAGCGCCTGGTGCGAAAGGCTCTGCAATATGCCGTGGACAATGATCGCGGCTCCGTGACCCTGGTGCACAAGGGCAACATCATGAAGTTCACCGAAGGTGCCTTCAAGGAATGGGGCTACGAGGTGGCGCGTGACGAGTTCGGTGCCGAACTGCTGGACGGTGGTCCCTGGATGCGGTTCAAGAACCCCCGCACCGGCAAGGACATCGTGGTGAAGGATGTGATCGCCGACGCCATGCTGCAGCAAATCCTGCTGCGACCGGCCGAGTACGATGTGATCGCAACCCTGAACCTCAACGGTGACTACCTGTCCGACGCGCTGGCGGCCGAGGTGGGCGGTATCGGTATCGCGCCCGGTGCCAACCTCTCCGATACGGTTGCCATGTTCGAAGCCACCCATGGTACGGCGCCCAAGTATGCGGGGCAGGACAAGGTGAACCCGGGGTCGGTCATCCTCTCCGCCGAGATGATGCTGCGCCACATGGGTTGGGGCGAAGCGGCCGACCTGATCATCAAGGGCACCAATGGGGCCATCGCCGCGAAGACCGTGACCTACGACTTCGAACGCCTGATGGAAGGTGCGAGGCTGTTGTCCTGCTCGGAGTTCGGCGACGCGATCATCGCCCACATGTAATGCTGGAAGTGGATACAAAAAGGCCGGTCATCTGACCGGCCTTTTCATGCCCAAATGTTTCAGGGCTCAAACTTCAACCGTGCTGCCCTGATGTTGGCTGATGGGGGCGGGTGCTTCGCTGGTCGCCGTGACCGGACGGATATTCACGGCATGCAGCCCTTTCGGGCCCTGGATGATATCGAAGCTTACCGGCTGTCCAGCCTTTAGCGTCTTGTAACCATCCATCTGGATGGCGGAGTAGTGGGCGAACAGGTCCTCATCTCGGCCTTCGGCAAGGATGAATCCATAGCCTTTGGCGTTGTTGAACCACTTGACCTTACCGCTAAGCATGCTGATATCCCTCTGCAAAGGACTCCATCACTGGAGTATCATCCACCTCGACTCCACGCCCTTCAGGCCACCATGGCCACGCACGTGGAACCCCTGATACCCGAAGACGGGTATCTTTTGGTTGTAACACTGATTCGCCGTTAGTCAAGGCGCTGCCCGCATCGCCTGAGAAGCGGATCAAAGTCTTTCCTACGGGCGCTCTTCGAATATCCATGACCTTTATTTCCAGCATGCATGCAAGCAGCCAGATTCGACTAACATTCAATCAGGACGGTCCGCAGCATCATGAGGACGACTCCACTGGCCTGGCTGTTCAGGAGGCCAAGCCGGCCTTGCAGGCGCCACCCATGTATAAGGTGGTGATGTTTAACGATGACTACACCCCTATGGATTTTGTGGTCGAGGTGCTCGAAACGTTCTTCGGCATGAACCGGGAACTGGCCACCAAGATCATGCTGACCGTGCATACGGAGGGCCGTGCGGTATGTGGCGTGTTTACGCGTGACATCGCCGAAACCAAGTCCATGCAGGTCAATCAATATGCGAGAGAGAGCCAGCATCCGCTGCTCTGTGAGATCGAGAAGGACGGTTAACGCCGCCGCTTGGGTATGAGGTGAAGCCATGTTGAACCGCGAGCTCGAAGTCACCCTCAATCTTGCCTTCAAGGAGGCCCGTGCCAAGCGCCACGAATTCATGACGGTCGAGCATCTGCTGCTCGCCCTTCTGGACAACGAAGCCGCGGCTACCGTCCTGCGCGCCTGCGGCGCCAACATGGACAAGCTGCGGCATGATCTGCAGGAGTTCATCGACTCCACCACGCCGCTGATTCCTCAGCATGACGAAGATCGCGAGACCCAGCCCACGCTCGGTTTTCAGCGCGTGTTGCAGCGTGCGGTTTTCCATGTGCAGAGTTCCGGCAAGCGCGAGGTCACCGGCGCCAATGTGCTGGTGGCCATCTTCAGCGAGCAGGAAAGTCAGGCGGTGTTCCTGCTCAAGCAGCAGAGCGTCGCCCGCATCGATGTCGTCAACTACATCGCCCATGGCATTTCCAAGGTGCCGGGTCATGGCGAGCAGCCTGACCACGAGCAGGAGATGCAGGACGAGGAGGGGGGCGAGGCGGCTGCCTCGGGCCATCCGCTGGATGCCTACGCCAGCAACCTCAATGAACTGGCGCGCCTGGGTCGTATCGATCCGCTGGTAGGACGTGAGGGTGAGGTGGAGCGCGTTGCCCAGATCCTGGCCCGTCGACGCAAGAACAACCCCTTGCTGGTCGGTGAGGCCGGCGTCGGCAAGACCGCCATCGCCGAGGGTCTGGCAAAGCGTATCGTCGATAATCAGGTGCCGGACTTGCTGGCTGACAGCGTCGTGTACTCCCTGGATCTGGGTGCGTTACTGGCGGGCACCAAGTACCGGGGCGACTTCGAGAAGCGCTTCAAGGCGCTGCTCAATGAATTGCGCAAGCGTCCCCATGCCATCCTCTTCATCGATGAGATCCACACCATCATCGGTGCAGGTGCTGCATCCGGCGGCGTGATGGATGCCTCGAACCTGCTCAAGCCGCTGTTGTCGTCTGGCGAGATCCGCTGCATCGGCTCCACGACCTTCCAGGAGTTCCGTGGCATCTTCGAGAAGGATCGGGCACTGGCTCGTCGATTCCAGAAGGTGGATGTCACGGAGCCTTCCGTGGAGGATACCGTGGGCATCCTCAAGGGCCTCAAGGCGCGCTTCGAGCAGCACCATCACATCGAATACAGTGATGAGGCCCTTCGGGCGGCAGCCGAGTTGGCGGCGCGCTACATCAATGACCGGCACATGCCTGACAAGGCGATCGACGTGATCGATGAGGCTGGTGCCTATCAGCGCCTGCAGCCCGAGGAGAAGCGCGCCAAGCGCATCGAGGTGGCCCAGGTCGAGGATATCGTTGCCAAGATCGCCCGCATTCCTCCCAAGCATGTCTCCAGCTCCGACAAGGAGTTGCTGCGCAATCTGGAGCGCGATCTCAAGTTGACCGTGTTCGGCCAGGATGCAGCCATCGATTCACTGTCCACTGCCATCAAGCTGTCCCGTGCCGGTCTGAAGGCGCCGGACAAGCCTGTGGGCTCCTTCCTCTTTGCCGGCCCTACGGGCGTAGGCAAGACCGAGGTGGCGCGCCAGTTGGCCAAGGCGCTGGGTATCGAGTTGGTACGTTTCGACATGTCCGAGTACATGGAGCGTCACACCGTGTCGCGCCTGATCGGTGCACCGCCCGGCTACGTTGGATTCGACCAGGGTGGTCTGCTCACCGAGGCGATCACCAAGATGCCGCACTGTGTGCTCCTGCTGGACGAGATCGAGAAAGCGCATCCGGAGGTATTCAACCTGCTTTTGCAGGTAATGGACCACGGGACCTTGACCGACAACAACGGCCGCAAGGCGGACTTCCGCAATGTCATCCTCATCATGACCACCAACGCGGGTGCCGAGACGGCTGCGCGGGCTTCCATCGGCTTCACCCAGCAGGACCACTCTTCGGATGCCATGGAGGTGATTCGCAAGAGCTTCACGCCGGAATTCCGTAACCGGCTGGATACCATCATCCAGTTCGGTCGGCTGTCCCACGAGGTCATCAAGAATGTCGTGGACAAGTTCCTCACCGAGTTGCAGGCGCAGCTGGAAGACAAGCGTGTGCAGTTGGTGGTTGGTGACGAGGCGCGTGGCTGGTTGGCGGAGCGTGGTTACGACATGCAGATGGGGGCTCGCCCGATGGCACGCCTGATCCAGGACAAGATCAAGCGTCCCCTGGCGGAAGAGATTCTCTTCGGCGAATTGGCCGAGCATGGGGGGGTGGTGCACGTGGATGTCAGGGATGGAGAACTGGTGTTCGACTTCGAGACCACTGCGGAAATGGCTTGACGATCGCCCACGAAAAAGCCCGGCAAATGCCGGGCTTTTTAATGACCTTTTCGATCAGCGGGCGCGGTAGGTGATGCGGCCCTTGCTCAGATCGTAGGGGGTCAGCTCAACGCGTACCTTGTCGCCGGTGAGGATGCGGATGTAGTTCTTGCGCATCTTGCCGGAAATGTGCGCGGTGACGACGTGCCCATTTTCCAACTCCACACGGAACATGGTGTTGGGCAGGGTGTCGACGACAGTGCCTTCCATTTCGAAGCTGTCTTCTTTCGACATGCAGTAAAGCCCTCGGTATTCAAAGGTGGGCCTGCCGCAGTGCGCGGCGGGCAAAAACGGCGTGCATTGTGCCCGAAAACAGCCCTTCTCGCCAAGGGGCTGTCAACTGAGCGTCACCCAGCGCTGGTTGACGAACAGCTCGATCGGGCGGTACTGGGTCTTGTAGTTCATCTTTCTGCAGTTCTTGATCCAGTAACCGAGGTAGACGGCGCCGAGGCCGAGGCGCGCCGTTTCGCCTATCTGCCAGAGAATCGCATAGCGACCCAGGCTGCGCCGCTCCTCGTCCGGGTCGTAGAAGGTGTAGACGGCCGACAGGCCGTTGGGGAGGAGGTCGGTCACGGCCACTGCCTTGAGTGCGCCATGGAGGCGGAACTCGTAGAAGCGGGAGAACGGCAGGTCGCGCACCAGGAAGGTCGAGAACTGGTCTCGGCTGGGTGGGTACATATCGCCGTCTGAGTGCCGTTGCTCGATGTAGCGTACATAGAGTGCGTAGTACTCTTCGGTGAATGCGGGGCGAACAGGGAATACCGTCAAGTCTGCGTTGCGCTTCAGGATGCGTTTCTGCTGGCGGTTCGGGATGAACTGGTCGGCAGGGATTCGTGCTGGAACGCAGGCGTTGCAACGTTGGCAATGGGGTCGATAGAGATGGTCTCCGCTGCGCCGAAAGCCCATCTCCGACAGTTCGGCATAGACATCCACGTCCATGGGCTGGCTGGGGTCGAGGAACAGGGTGGTGGCCTGCTCCTCGGGCAGGTAGCTGCATGGATGCGGCTGAGTGGCATAAAACTTGAGACGAGCCAGCTCGGTCATGATCAACCCCCGGGACAACCCTTCGGCAAGTGTATGTCAGGCTGCGAGACTCGCCTAGGCGATCCAGTCAGCGACAGTCGGCTGGTCGAGATAAAGCTGCAGGTAGCGGGCGAATTTTTCCCGGCTGATGGGGCGGGCCCCAAAACTCTGCAGGTGCTGGGTGGGCATCT
Organism: Pseudomonas furukawaii; assembly: GCF_002355475.1. NCBI lineage: Bacteria > Pseudomonadati > Pseudomonadota > Gammaproteobacteria > Pseudomonadales > Pseudomonadaceae > Metapseudomonas > Metapseudomonas furukawaii. Next base: position 2,899,663 of record NZ_AP014862.1, read on the forward strand.
GGCAGTCGATCAGGACGAAGCCCCAGTCATGCAGGTGCCTGACCAGCGTGGCGAAGCCTACCTTGGACGCATTGTCTGCACGACTGAACATGGACTCGCCGAAGAATATCCGGCCGATGGCCAGGCCATAGAGGCCGCCGACCAGTTCGTCATCTTTCCAGACTTCCACGGAGTGAGCGACGCCGCGCTCGTGCAACTCGATGTACGCGGCCTGCATCGGTGAGGTGATCCAAGTGCCATCGGTGTAGTTGCGCGGGCCGGCGCAGCCTTGAATCACGTCCGCGAACGCTTGGTCGAAGGTCACGCGGAAGCGTGCCTGACGCAGGAGTTTGGCGAGGCTGCGGGAAATGTGGATTTCCTGGGGCGGGAGTACGGTGCGGGGGTCAGGTGACCACCACAGGATCGGCTGGCCATCCTGGTACCAGGGAAAGCAGCCGTGACGATAGGCCCGGATAAGCCGCTCAGGGGAAAGGTCGCCTCCAGCGGCTAGCAATCCGTTGGGCTCGCGAAGGGCGCGCCCGAGAGGCGGAAAATCCAGGGAGTCGCGTTGCAGCCAGCTGAGCATGGGGAGGGGAGGGCGGACCCGCGGGGCCGCCCGGACCTGTCAGTTGTCGTCGAGGAATTTTTCGGCGTCCAGCGCGGCCATGCAGCCGGAGCCGGCCGACGTGATGGCCTGCCGATAGACGTGGTCGGCCACGTCGCCGGCGGCAAATACCCCCGGAATGCTGGTGGCGGTGGCGTTGCCGTCGAGGCCGCCTTTCACGATCAGGTAACCGTCGCGCATTTCCAGTTGCCCCTGGAACAGGTCGGTGTTGGGCTTGTGGCCGATGGCGATGAAGACGCCCGCCAGTGGCAGTTCACGGGTACTGCCGTCCTGGGTGTTCTTCAGGCGTACGCCTGTCACGCCGGTATTGTCGCCCAGGACCTCGTCCAGGGTGTGATTCCAGTGCAGGCGAATATTGCCGTTCTCGGCCTTGTCGAACAGCTTGTCCTGCAGGATCTTCTCGGAGCGCAGCTTGTCGCGGCGGTGGATCAGGTGCACTTCCTTGGCGATGTTGGCCAGGTAGAGCGCCTCTTCCACGGCAGTGTTGCCGCCGCCCACCACGCAAACCACCTGGTTGCGATAGAAGAAGCCATCGCAGGTGGCGCAGGCTGAGACGCCCTTGCCGGCGAAGGCTTCCTCGGAGGGCAGGCCCAGGTATTGGGCCGATGCGCCGGTGGCGATGATCAGGGCGTCGCAGCTGTAGGTGCCGCTGTCACCCTTCAGGATGAAGGGGCGCTGGTTCAGTTCCGCAGTGTGGATGTGGTCGTAGACGATCTCGGTGTCGAAACGCTCGGCGTGTTTCTGCATGCGCTCCATCAAGGCGGGGCCGGTGAGGCCCTCGACGTCGCCAGGCCAGTTGTCGACTTCGGTGGTGGTCGTGAGCTGGCCGCCGGGCTGGATACCAGTGATGACCACAGGTTTGAGGTTGGCGCGTGCGGCATAGACGGCGGCGGTGTAACCCGCTGGGCCGGAGCCCAGGACGATCAATTGGGAATGCTTGACTTCGTTCATAAAAAAGGCTCCATAAGTCTTTGTCACAAAAGAAAATGCATGCTCCAATTGAGCATGACGCAAATTGATTGGCGGCTATGCTACACGAAGCGCAAGACGTCGCCAAAACGCTGCGGTGACAAACTGTTCCCGCGTGCATCGCGCAGCCAAATCCGTACAATGGCAGCGTTCAGAATGGGCTGTAGCCGTGATGGCACAACGCCTTGCGGCGATTGACCCGTGACCGACTCTTGAACGCGCCCCGGGGCGCAGGAATAGACGCGTTTTGAAGAATTCCACGACCAGAGCCCAGACACCTGTCTGGCGCCAGCAATTGCATTATCGCCTCAAGGAAGGTGCGTTGATCGCGCTGGGCGCCGTCTGTCTCTATCTGTGGATGGCGCTGCTCACCTATGACTCCTCGGACCCCGGCTGGACCCACAATAGCGACGTCGAGCAGGTGCAGAACGCGGCGGGTCGGCTGGGCGCCTGGTTCGCCGACATACTGTTCATGGCGCTGGGTTACTTCGCCTATGTCTTCCCCTTGCTGCTGGCGATCAAGACCTTGCAGGTCTTTCGTCATCGCCATGAGCCTATCGACTGGAGCGGCTGGCTGTTTTCCTGGCGCCTGATCGGCCTGGTCTTCCTGGTGCTCTCCGGTGCCGCGCTCGCGGATATCCATTTTCAGGATCACTCCGGATTGCCTGCCTCCGCCGGTGGCGCCCTGGGGGAAAGCCTCAGCCACCTGGCGGTCAACGCTCTGAACGTACAAGGCAGCACACTGCTGTTTTTCGCGCTGTTCCTGTTCGGTCTCACCGTGTTCACCGACCTGTCCTGGTTCAAGGTCATGGACCTGACCGGCAAGATCACGCTGGACCTGTTCGAGCTGATCCAAAGCCTCGTCAATCGTTGGTGGTCCGCCCGCGTCGAACGCAAGCAACTGGTCGCCAAGCTTCGCGAGGTTGATGACCGGGTCAGCGAGGTGGTGGCGCCTGCCGTGGCCGATCGTCGCGAGCAGGCCAAGGCCAAGGAGCGCCTGATCGAACGCGAAGAGTCCCTGGCTCGGCACATGACCGAGCGCGAGAAGCGCCAGGCCCCCACCATCGCGCCGCCGCCTCCGCCCAAGCCCGCCGAACCGAGCAAACGGGTTCAGAAGGAGAAGCAGGCCCCTCTGTTTATCGATACCGCGGTGGAAGGCACGCTGCCGCCGATCTCCCTGCTGGATGCCGCCGAAAAGAAGCAGAAGAGCTTCTCTCCCGAGTCGCTTGAGGCGATGTCCCGCCTCCTTGAGATCAAACTGAAAGAGTTTGGCGTCGAAGTCCTGGTGGAGTCCGTGCACCCGGGTCCCGTCATCACGCGCTTCGAGATTCAGCCTGCGGCAGGCGTGAAGGTTAGTCGCATTTCCAACCTGGCGAAGGACTTGGCGCGTTCCCTGGCGGTAATCAGTGTGCGTGTGGTCGAGGTGATTCCCGGCAAGACTACCGTGGGCATCGAGATTCCCAACGAAGACCGGCAGATCGTGCGCTTCTCCGAGGTGCTGTCGTCCTCCGAGTACGACGATGCGAAGTCTCCGGTGACTCTGGCGCTCGGCCACGACATCGGCGGACGGCCCGTCATCGCCGACCTGGCGAAGATGCCCCACCTGCTGGTGGCGGGTACCACGGGCTCTGGTAAGTCGGTGGGCGTGAACGCGATGATCCTGTCGATTCTCTTCAAGTCCACGCCGGAACAGGCGCGGATGATCATGATCGACCCGAAGATGCTGGAACTTTCGATCTACGAGGGTATTCCGCACCTACTTTGCCCTGTGGTCACCGATATGAAGGAGGCGGCCAACGCCCTCCGCTGGAGCGTTGCCGAGATGGAGCGACGCTACAAGCTGATGGCGGCCATGGGTGTGCGCAACCTGGCGGGATTCAATCGCAAGGTGAAGGATGCCGAGGAGGCTGGTACGCCGCTGACCGACCCGCTCTACCGGCGCGAAAGCATGGAGGACGAGGCACCCTTGCTGAAGAGCCTGCCAACGATCGTGGTGGTGGTGGACGAGTTCGCCGACATGATGATGATCGTCGGCAAGAAGGTGGAAGAACTGATCGCCCGTATCGCCCAGAAGGCCCGGGCCGCCGGCATCCACCTGATCCTGGCCACCCAGCGGCCCTCGGTGGACGTCATCACCGGCCTGATCAAGGCCAACATCCCGACGCGAATGGCCTTCCAGGTCTCCAGCAAGATCGACTCGCGTACCATTCTCGATCAAGGTGGCGCCGAGCAGCTGTTGGGCCACGGCGACATGCTTTACCTGCCTCCGGGCACCGGTCTGCCGATTCGTGTGCATGGCGCCTTCGTCTCCGACGACGAGGTGCATCGCGTGGTGGAAGCCTGGAAGCTGCGGGGCGCTCCGGATTACATCGAAGACATCCTCGCGGGTGTCGAAGAAGGTGGAGGCGGGGCTGGCAGTTTCGACGGTGGCGAGGGTGGCAGTGAAGGCAGCGAGGACGATCCGCTTTACGACGAGGCTGTCCGCTTTGTCACCGAGAGTCGTCGTGCTTCTATCTCCGCGGTGCAGCGCAAGCTGAAGATCGGTTATAACCGCGCCGCGCGCATGATCGAGGCGATGGAGATAGCCGGCGTGGTAAGCCCTATGAACGGTAACGGTTCGCGCGAGGTGATCGCGCCCGCGCCGATACGCGATTGACTGATCCCAAACGGATTCTTGAAGAGGATTTCCATGCGACTGATCCGCATGCTTCTGGTGGCGGTGCTCGGCATCTCCGCCCTGCAGGCCCAGGCTGATGACAAGGCGGCAGTCGGCCGCCTGACTGAAATGCTGAACAAGGCCCAAACCATCACGGGACGCTTCTCCCAGCTGACCCTGGATGGATCCGGCACTCAATTGCAGGAGACTTCAGGTGAGCTTTCCCTGAAGCGTCCCGGACTTTTCCGCTGGCACACTGACGCCCCCATGGAGCAGTTGCTGGTGTCCGATGGCCAGAAAGTCTGGCTGTATGACCCGGACCTGGAGCAGGTCACTATCCAAACCTTGGATCAGCGCCTCACCCATACCCCTGCGCTCCTGTTGTCGGGTGATGTGTCGAAGATCGCCGAGAACTTCGAGATCACTCACAAGGAGGGTGGGGACGTCGTGGACTTCATCCTCAAGCCGAAGGCCAAGGACACGCTGTTCGACACGCTGCGCCTGTCCTTCCGCAATGGCGTGATCAATGACATGCAGCTGATCGACAGTGTTGGCCAGCGCACTAATATCCTGTTCCTCGGGGTGAAGATGAACCAGGCCATCGATGCCGCCCAGTTCAGCTTCAAGATCCCTGAAGGCGCCGACGTCATCCAGGAATAAACCCGCTTTCCATGGACCTCTTCCGCTCCGAGCCCATCGCCCAGCCCCTGGCGGCGCGCCTTCGTGCCGCCAGCCTCGATGAGTACGTCGGGCAGGATCACCTGCTGGCGCCTGGCAAGCCGCTGCGAGAAGCCCTGGAGCAGGGCGCACTGCACTCCATGATCTTCTGGGGGCCCCCGGGAGTGGGCAAGACCACCCTGGCCAAGCTGCTGGCCCAGGTGACCGACGCCCATTTCGAGACCATTTCCGCCGTGTTGTCCGGGGTGAAGGAAATCCGCCAGTCGGTGGAAGTGGCCAAGCAGCAGGCAGGGCAGTACGGTCGGCGCACCATCCTCTTCGTCGATGAGGTTCATCGCTTCAACAAGTCCCAGCAGGATGCCTTCCTCCCCTATGTGGAGGACGGGACCCTGATCTTCATCGGTGCTACTACCGAGAATCCGTCGTTCGAGCTGAACAACGCACTGCTCTCCCGGGCTCGGGTCTACGTTCTGAAAAGCCTGGACGAGTCCGCACTGCGCAAGTTGGTAAACCGTGCGCTTACCGAAGACAAGGGGTTGGGGAGACGCAACCTGAGCCTTCCGGAAGAGAGCTTCTCGATCCTGATGTCGGCGGCCGATGGCGACGGCCGACGGCTGCTGAACCTGCTGGAGAACGCTGCGGACCTCGCCGAAGACGGTGGCGAACTCAGTGCCGGCCTGCTGCAGAACCTCCTGGGGGACAGCCGTCGTCGATTCGATAAAGGGGGGGAGGCCTTCTACGACCAGATCTCCGCCTTGCACAAATCGGTGCGCGGCTCGGACCCCGACGCCGCGCTCTACTGGTTCGCGCGAATGCTGGACGGTGGCTGCGACCCGCTCTACCTGGCGCGCCGTGTGGTGCGCATGGCCAGCGAGGATATCGGCAACGCGGATCCCCGGGCGTTGAGCTTGTGCCTGGCAGCCTGGGATGTGCAGGAGCGCCTGGGTAGTCCTGAGGGTGAGTTGGCCGTGGCCCAGGCGATCACTTATCTGGCCTGTGCGCCCAAGAGCAACGCCGTATACATGGCCTTCAAAGCGGCCATGGCCGATGCCGCCGCCAATGGCTCCCTCGAGGTGCCACTGCACTTGCGCAATGCTCCGACCAAACTGATGAAGCAACTGGGCTATGGCGAGGAGTATCGCTATGCCCACGACGAGCCGGATGCCTATGCGGCTGGGGAGGACTACTTCCCCGAAGGTATGGAGCCGCGACGCTACTACGATCCCGTACCTCGCGGTCTCGAACTGAAGATCCGTGACAAGTTGCAGCACCTGGACAACCTGGACCGCAACAGCGCTTGGCAGCGGAGAAAGTCATGATCGGATTGATTCTCTCCGTTTCCATCGGAGGCGCAGCAGGAACCCTGTTGCGATTCGGCACCGGCAATCTGGTGGCCACCTACTGGCCACGCCATTTCTACGCCGGTACCCTTGCAGTGAACATCGTTGGCTGCCTGTTGATTGGCTACCTCTATGGCTTGTTCCTGCTTCGGCCCGATATTCCGGTGGAGGTGCGATCAGGCCTGGTGGTAGGTTTCCTTGGCGGGCTGACGACCTTTTCATCCTTTTCCCTCGACACGCTGCGCCTGCTGGAAAGCGGTCAATTGCCACTGGCTCTTGGCTATGCGTCGCTGAGCGTGCTGGGTGGCCTGCTCGCCACCTGGGCAGGACTGATACTGACGAAAATCTGAGAGACGAGAACCTGACATGCTCGACGCCAAACTGGTCCGCACCCAACCTCGGGAAATAGCGGAACGCCTTGCCACTCGTGGCTTCGAATTGGACGTGGCGCGCCTGGAGTCGCTGGAAAACCAGCGCAAGTCCGTGCAGACCCGCACCGAACAGTTGCAGGCCGAACGCAACGCCCGTTCCAAGTCCATCGGCCAGGCCAAGCAGCGTGGTGAGGACATTTCACCGCTGCTGGCCGACGTCGACCGCATGGGCACTGAACTGGAAGAGGGCAAGCGCGAACTGGAAAGCATCCAGGCCGAGTTGGACAACCTGCTGCTCAATATCCCGAACCTGCCACACGAGTCCGTTCCGGTGGGCGCGGACGAAGAGGGCAATGTGGAAGTTCGCCGCTGGGGCACTCCGCGTCGCTTCGACTTCGAGGTCAAGGATCATGTGGCGCTGGGTGAACAGCACGGCTGGCTGGACTTCGAGACCGCCGCCAAGCTTTCCGGCGCGCGCTTCGCGCTGCTGCGCGGCCCCATCGCCAGGCTACACCGAGCACTGGCCCAGTTCATGATCAACCTGCATGTGACCGACCACGGCTACGAAGAGGCCTACACGCCCTATCTGGTCCAGGCGCCGGCCCTGCAGGGCACCGGCCAGCTACCCAAGTTCGAGGAAGACCTGTTCAAGATCTCCCGTGAGAACGAGGCGGATTTCTACCTGATCCCCACCGCCGAGGTGTCGCTGACCAACATCGTGGCGGGCGAGATCGTCGACGCCAAGCAGCTGCCCATCAAGTTCGTCGCCCACACGCCCTGCTTCCGCAGCGAAGCCGGGGCATCCGGCCGCGATACCCGCGGCATGATTCGCCAGCACCAGTTCGACAAGGTGGAGATGGTGCAGATTGTCGAGCCATCCAAATCCTTCGAGGCCCTCGAAGCCATGACCGGCAACGCTGAGCGTGTCCTCCAGTTGCTGGAGCTGCCGTATCGCGTCCTGGCGCTGTGCACTGGCGACATGGGTTTTTCCGCTACCAAGACCTACGACCTCGAGGTCTGGGTGCCCAGCCAGGACAAGTTCCGCGAGATTTCCTCCTGCTCCAACTGCGGCGATTTCCAGGCCCGTCGCATGCAGGCTCGCTACCGTAATCCGGAAACCGGCAAGCCCGAGCTGGTTCACACCCTGAACGGCTCCGGTCTGGCCGTGGGCCGTACCCTGGTGGCGGTGCTGGAAAACTACCAGCAGGCCGATGGCAGCATCCGTGTGCCCGAGGTGCTGAAGCCCTATATGGGCGGCCTCGACGTCATCGGCTGATTGAGCTGGAGCCCCGCACAGACCGGGCTCGGGAAGGTCCACCGCCCGCGACGCAGTTCAGCTGCACGCGGGCGGTGGCCGTTGACGCTGTCAATCTCACTTCGTAATTGCTAGAAGGCGCTGCTATGGATTTCCTCCCGCTGTTCCACAATCTTCAAGGGCGCCTGGTGCTTGTGGTGGGCGGAGGCGAGGTGGCGTTGCGCAAGTCTCGGTTGCTGGCTGACGCCGGTGCCCGGCTACGGGTGGTGGCGCCCGAGATCGATGCCCAGTTGCTCGAGATGGTCAAGCGTAGCGGGGGAGAGTCCCATCTGCGTGGGTATGCTGGGGAGGATCTGCAAGGTTGCCAACTGGTGATCGCGGCCTGTGATGACGAAGTTGTGAATGCTCAAGTATCGGTCGATGCCCAAGCCAGGGGGCTTCCTGTCAATGTTGTCGATGCGCCGAAGCTTTGTAGTGTGATTTTCCCTGCCATCGTCGACCGCTCGCCGTTGATCGTCGCGGTGTCCAGCGCGGGTGAGGCTCCCGTGCTGGCACGGCTGATCCGCGCCAAGATCGAGACCTGGATACCCGCGGCCTATGGCCAGTTGGCCGGTTTGGCGAAGAAGTTCCGCCACCAGGTAAAGGCGCTGCTGCCGGACGTTCAACAGCGCCGGGTGTTCTGGGAGGAGGTCTTTCAGGGGCCGGTCGCGGAGCGAATGCTTGCTGGGCAGGCGGGTGAAGCCGAACGGCTGCTGGCTGAGCGGGTGGCGGGTGGCGCCCCCAAGGCCCTGGGCGAGGTGTACCTCGTGGGAGCGGGGCCCGGCGACCCCGATCTCCTGACCTTCAGGGCCCTGCGCCTGATGCAGCAGGCCGATGTGGTGCTCTATGACCGCCTGGTGGCTCCCGCCATCATCGAACTGTGCCGCCGGGATGCTGAGCGCATCTATGTGGGTAAGCGCCGGGCGGATCATGCCTTGCCGCAGCACGAGATCAATCGCCTGCTCATCGAGCTGGCCAAGGGCGGCAAGCGGGTTCTGCGCCTGAAGGGCGGGGACCCCTTCATCTTCGGTCGCGGTGGCGAGGAGATCGAAGAGCTGGCCGCCCATGGCATTCCCTTCCAGGTGGTCCCAGGCATCACGGCCGCATCCGGCTGCTCCGCCTATGCCGGTATTCCATTGACGCATCGGGACTATGCCCAGTCGGTGCGCTTCGTCACCGGACATCTGAAGGATGGCAGCTGTGAGCTGCCCTGGGGGGACCTGACCGCCCCCGGACAGACACTCGTGTTCTACATGGGATTGGTAGGGCTCCCGTTCATATGCGAGCAACTGATCCGGCATGGACGTGCGGCCGATACGCCTGCGGCACTGGTTCAGCAGGGCACCACCAGCAGCCAGCGGGTATTCACCGGGACCCTGGCCAACCTGTCGCAAATGGTGGCGGAGCATGAGGTCCATGCGCCCACCCTGGTGATAGTGGGCGAGGTGGTGACTCTGCGTGACAAACTGGCCTGGTTCGAAGGGGCTCAAGCGAGCGTTTGAGTCGCTTTAGTTGGCGTTGTCGGCCAGTCTCGGCCCGCTGATCGATGGCGCTGTGCATGCACGTGGTAGCCGCTGCCGATCAGTTCGATGCCTGGCGCGCGTCCCAGCGCCGACGAGCCTCAGCGAAGGCCTCCTCGCGCTCGATCCCGAGCCCACGCAAGGCAAGGGCCATGGTGGCGACGATGGCAAGTTGGCCATAGTCGTCCTGAGCCTCGCCGCGCCAGACCCTGACCAGCTGGCCCGCGTCGAGGCTTTCCGGCTTAACGTGCCGGAGTGCCGAAAGGGCCGGCCACTCTTCATCCCAGGCTTCGCCCGCTGTGGTGCCATAGAGGTGGCTCGTGGCATCGGGGTTCACCTCGATTTCGCCGCCTTCTCCCTTGATGACGATGGTGTGGTCCCCCAGCAACTGACTGGCTTCCCGATGCACCGACTGGTAACCCGGGTGAAAGATGCTCTGAAGCCCGCAGCGGGCGCCCAGGGGATTGAGGATGCGGGCCAGCGAGTGAATGGGCGAGCGCAGACCCAAGGTATTGCGCAGGTCGATCATGCGCTGTAGTTGGGGCGCCCAGGCACCGAGTGGAATGAACGCCAGCTGGCGAGCGTCGAGCGAAGCGGCAACCCGCTCCCAGTCCTGGCAGAGTGGGATATCCAACAGGTCCAGCATCTGCTCAGTGTAGAGGCGGCCCGCAGTGTGGGCGCCGCCTCCGTGAAGCAGGATGCGCACGCCGCTGTTTGCCAGGGCCTTCGCGGCCAGCAGGTACCAGGGTAGATGGCGTTTCTTGCCTGCATAAGTCGGCCAGTCCAGATCGACGGTGATCGCGGGGGCCTGATTGCGTTCGCGGAACGCCTCCGTGAATCCGGCCAGTTCTTCGGCGTTTTCCTCCTTGTGCCGTAGCAGCATGAGGAACGCCCCGAGCTGGGTCTCTTCGACCTGCCCATCGAGAAGCATGCCCATGGCTTGGCGTGCCTCCTCGCGGGTCAGGTTGCGTGCGCCACGCTTGCCCTTGCCGAGAATTCGGACGAATTGGGCGAAGGGGTGTTCCGAGGGAGTCACGAGGTTCATAGGCAATTGGTCGGCTTCGGCAGGCCCGCCAGCTTGGCGGCCAGCTTTGCCGGCGCGCCCTTGAACAGGCGATTGAGATGCAGGCTGTTGCCCTTGTCCGGGCCCAGTTTCTGTGCGACGTACTTCACCAGCGGACGGTTTGCCGGCGACAGCTGGAATTCGGTGTAGAAATCTCGGAGCAATTCGAGGATTTCCCAGTGTTCGGGCAGCAGCTCCAATTGTTCGCGGGCGGCCAGCGCCTCGGCCACGACAGGACTCCAGTCAGTCAGTTGTTGCAGGTAACCGTCCTCGTCCAAGGGGATGCTGCGGCCTTCGATCAGAATCTCGCTCATAGCCAGCTGTTCACCTTGTCGAAGTGGCAGCAGAGCTCAACGAAGGCGGGGTAGTCCAGCGGCTGGACGCGCTGCGGTATGTCCGTCAGGTTGCGAGCATCGACATCCTCTGTCAGCGCGAACATGACGACAGTGTCTGGTGTGAGCTCCAGGGCCTGGCGCGCGACGTTACCCGCTTGCAACGCATAGGTCGCGTCGCCGGTAAGCAGCAGTCCATCCTGAGGGCCGAGCAGGCGCAGACAACTGCTCAGGCGGCTGTCGGCGAAGGGCGAGTGGGAAAGGATATGCAGGGTGGCCATCAGAGGGTGATCACTTGGTCATAGCGGTCGATAAGGGCTGTAAGGGCGCTGTCGTCCAGCACATCTACGGGTAGGTTGAGTGTGCTGGAGTCCAGGCCGCGTTCCTGCAAGCTGCGCGAGGACGCATAGAGCGATTCGACGCCAAAGAGCGGCAGGGCCTGGAGGTTAGCGGTGAGGTCCTTCTGCTGGAGCGACCCCGGTCGCTGCGTAGGAAGCAATTGGAAGACGCCGTCGTCGAGAAAAAGCATGGCCAATGGCAGGTCGAAAGCCCCGCCGGCCAGGGCGATATCCAGAGCTTCACGGGCGGCAGGGCCGGACCAGGGAGCCTGGCGGCTGATGATCAGCATGGATTTCATGTCAGTTGCCTCCAAAACTGACCAGGCGATCGGCCATTTGAGCCGCTTCGTGCAATTGGCCAAGGCCGGATAGCTCCCAATCCAGCGCCAGATTGGCGGACGGCCGACCATAGCGCTGGGCTTCTTCCTGGTTCAGGACACCACGCCGCAAGGCGGCGGCGATGCAGACGACCCCGTCGAGCTGGTGCTGGCGGACGAAGTTACTCCACTCGGCGGAGATATTCGGTTCGTCCTGGGGCGGGACGACATTGGCCGAGGCGCTGTATACGCCGTCCTGGTAGAAGAACAGCCTGACGATTTCATGCCCACCGGCAAGGCACGCCTCGGCAAAGCGGAGGGCGCGCCGGGACGCAGGGGCGTGGGGCGGAGCGAAGAGGGCGATGGCGAATTTCATGGTCGCTCGGGCGAATGGAAAACACCGGGAATGATAAGGCCAGAAGCTCCGGTTTGTCCGTCCAGGCAGAAAAAAGCCCGCCGAAGCGGGCTCATTCGAGGCGTGATTGGCGGTTGATCAATCGTCGCTGCCCATAACGCCAATCAGTTGCAGCAGGCTGATGAACAGGTTGTAGATCGACACGTACAGGCTGATCGTGGCCATGATGTAGTTGCGCTCACCGCCGTGGATGATCGCACTGGTCTGATAGAGAATGCAGACCGAGGAGAACACCACGAAGCCGGCGCTGATGGCCAATTGCAGACCGCTGATGTTGAAAAAGAAACTGGCCAGCATGGCGCCAATCAGGACGAAGAATCCGGCGGTGATGAATCCACCCAGAAAGCTCATGTCCTTGCGCGTGGTCAGTACGTAGGCGGAGAGGCCAAAGAACACCAGCGCGGTCATGGCAAAGGCTGAACTCACAACCTCGCCACCGTTTGGAAGGTCGAGATAACGGTTGAGGATCGGGCCGAGCGTGTAACCCATGAAGCCGGTCAAGGCAAAGGTGGAGACCAGGCCCCAGCCTGAATCACGCAATTTGACGGTGAGGAAGAACAGTCCGTAAAAGCCGATCAGTACCACGAAGATGCTGGGATAGGGTACGCGCAACTGCTGTGCGAAATAGGCAACCAGCCCGCTGAAGGCGAGGGTCAGCGCCAGCAGTCCATAGGTGTTGCGCAGGACCCGGCTGACTTCCAGCTGTTCGGCCTGCGTTGTATTGATGGCGTAGTTCTGTTCGTTCATCGCGACACTCCCGAGAATGGTCTCCGTGACCTTGGTCAGTGATGGATATTAACAGAGGCTTCCTGGCGGCCAATTGCAAGAGTTTGACAGCGTGTTGCGTTCCGGTACTATGGCGCCCCGCGCAAGCGCTGGTACTTCTTTGAGTGTCCTCGCGCATTGCATTCGGAAGTGTGGCCGAGTGGTTTAAGGCAGCGGTCTTGAAAACCGCCGAATCGAAAGGTTCCGTGAGTTCGAATCTCACCGCTTCCGCCATATAAGTGCTTGTTTTTAAAGGAAAAAGTTCTCAAAAATCGCCAAATGGGAGCGATTTGGGAACATTTTGGGAACAAGCGGGTGCTGGGGGCCTTCTCGAAAGAGGGGCCCCCAGTGTCGTTTTAGAGGTCCAGTGCGCGGTTCAGCATGCCCACGATGTCGGGGCCGTCCTGGCTGATGAATTTTGCGTAGTGCCTGAACACCATGGCCGTGGACGTGTGGCCCAGCTGGTCGGCGATCCACTCAGGCGAGGCGACGCCGCTGCTGAGGATCTGGCTGGCGAAGGTGTGGCGGCACTGGTTGGGGCCGCGGTAGCGGACCTTGGCCTTGTTCAGGTGAGTCTTCCACCAGCCGTTACGCAGGTTGTCCGAGGTCGAATAGGGCTGGCCGGTCCCGCCGTTGTGGAACACGAATCGTACGCTTTGGCGGCGGACAGTGCGGTTGTCGCGGTCGGTCACTTCAATCTGCACCGGTGCCAGGTCCCTGGTCAGCATGGCTTGGGCCTCGAGGGCGCGCAGGGCCGGTGCCAGCAGCTTCACTTCGCGGGTCGAGCGACGGGTTTTGGTGACCTTGTAGCGGCTGCGTACTCTCGCCCTGCGGAACAGCACCGTGCCGGCCTTGAGGTCGACGTCTTCCCAGGCCAGGGAAATCGCCTCCGAAACCCGGGGGCCGCTCCAGATCATGAACTGGATCAGGTTCAGTTCCTGGGGCCTATGGGTCTCGGTGCCCAGGATCAGGTCGATTTCTTCCCGCGTAAACGGGTCGGGGTCGTCCGAGTCCGGCAGGGTCACGACGATGCCGTCGGTTGGATCATGGGCGGATCGGTTGCGTGTGCGGTACAGGCGAAAGATCTGCCGCACGATGCTCAGAATCTCCCGCACGGTCTTGTTATGGAGCTTTGGCATCAGGGTGCCTTGCAGCCATTCCTGCAGGTCCAGGTGGTCGATCTGGTCGGCATGCACAGGCCCCCAGCGCGGACGGATGTGGTGCTCGATGCGGCTCTCGTGGCTGCGAATGCCGGAGGCCGACATCTGGTTGCGCTTGATGCCCAGCCAGAGGTCGATGTAGTGGCCGAAGGTGTTGGTCTGGATCTTCGGGGAGTTGGGGAAGTGCCGGGCATAGCTGAAGGTGCCGGCCTCGATCTCGTAGTTGATGACGCCGACTATGCGTTCGGCGTTGGCGATGTTCTCCGGTGTCGCGGGGCCGGGGATAGCCTCCCGGCACAGCTCGCCCTGGTACCGGAAGTAGATTCGGACGCTGTTGCCGCGAACCTCGACGCCTTCTGGCATGGCCTTCTCAATCCTCTTCCGTGGAAGTGCCCGTAGCACCGGGGGAATGCGCGTCCGAGATTGTGCCCGGCGCTAGTGGCCTGGTCGGCTTCGCTGCGGTTGCGCGTGCTTGTCGGCGCGGATGAGTTGCGCCAGAGCATTGCGTGATGATCGCCAATCACTGGGCGTGCTGCTACTGAACACCGGTGGCCGGCCGGGCTTCCTGAAACACAGGTGACCCCCTCGAGTCCGGGAAATGCTCCAGTGCTCCCGGTTGGCGTATTGCGCCAGTTGCTGCAACGCCTTGCCGCAGCGGCGACCGCAGAGATGCGCCAGTTCGCTCATGGTTCTCCCTCCTTGAGGGCTAGGCAACTCCCGAGTTGCGGAACATCCAGCACTTCACCGTCCCCGGCCTGCCCAGCATCGGGTTGCGCTGCGCCTGATAGCTGCGCACGGCGCTGTCCACGGCCTTGCTGGGGGTCAGGAACTTGCGGGAGCGGCTGTTGCGCAGCACCTCGCGCAGGGTGGCCACGTCGGCCAGTTGCTGGCGGTGCTCGCTGGCGCGCTGGATGAACTCGTTGAGGTTGATGGCGATGAGTTCCGGGTTCTTGCTGTGGTTCACCACCGGGCCGTCGTCCAGGCTCTCCAGGTACTCGAACACCTCCCAGAACTCCGCTACGGCCGGGTGATCGGCGCTGATGGCGGACTGGCGCTCCAGGGCCATGGCGGCGAGGTAGAGGCGGGTTTCGTTGACCTGGTGCTCGCTGAGTTTCACCACCAGCCGCAGGCAATCCAGTCCGGCCAGGAGCTGAGCGTGGTTCTTGATGATGCGCTCTACGCGGATCTGCCCCCGCACCCGGTTGCCGCAGTGGCTGCAGGCGGCCTTCTCGTCGCGGGGGTCGAACGCCTGCCCGCAGGCGAAGCAATGGCTGTGCATGCGCCGCAGGCGCGCGTCGTGCGCCTGCAGGCACTCGGCGAAGCGTTCCAGCACCTGCGCCTCGTGCTTCACGGCACGCAGCAGGAAGTGGCTGAGCTTCTCGCCGTCCAGTGCGCTGAGGTTTTCCGCTGCCGTCTTGCTCTCGTCGGTCACCCTGGGGCGAACGAAGTGCAGTTTGCAGATACGCGTGAGGATCGCCTCCGAGGCGCTTACCGGAGCGTTCTGGCTGATGACGATGGTGCCGCGAAAGGGCGGCTCGTAGGTTTCGTTGCCAGCCGTCTTCATGCCCCGGGTACGCAGCGTGCCACCCCCGTAGAAGTCCTTCAGTTCGTCCCAGTCGAACGACTTCAGGTGCAGCCGGTCCGGCTCGCTGCGGTCGGCCTCGATCAGTACCACCGGCATGCCGGCGACCTGACCCATCAGGCGGGAGCGGCCCGCGACAGAGGATTTCGACGGGTCGAAGCCCTCGTAACCGGGTCGGCCGAGCAGCTTCCAGAGGAACATGAGCAAGGTGGATTTCCCCGCGCCGGCCTCGCCCGTCATTTCCAGGAAGGGGAAGGACTGCCAGCGGGCGCGGATCTGCTCGGCGAACAGCGAGGTGAAGAAGAAGGTCAGCCCGACCAGCCCCTGGGCGCCGAAGCAGGTCCAGAGCAGGGGCAGCCACGCCTCGTCGTAGCGTTTCGAATCCCGCTGCGGGCGGATGACGATGGATTTCTGCAGGGATTTCAGGCGCAGCTTTCCGAACTCGAAGAAGTCCTCCGCGTTCACCTGGTTCACCACGCCATTGCGCACGGCCACGTCGCCGAACAGGTAGCAGCCGTGCTCCTTGCTGTAGCCCACGTAGTCGATGGTCTCTACGGTTTTCAGGCTGTAGAGCTGGTCTTTCATGATCTTGTCGAGCTGCTGGCCGCTGCCGGTGAACACCGCGCCGGCGGCCATGCTCAGCAGGCGCTTCTTGAACTCGCTGGCTGCTGCCACCTGGGCACCGGTGAAGGTGTTCTTCACGCTTGGCCCGTCGTGGGGAAAGTCCACGCGGAAGTAGTACCAGGACTCGTCCGTGATCTCGTTGCGCTGGAAGTACAGGGCCTGCGGGTAGCAGTTGGCGATTTCCGTCACGCAGCCGGATTGGCGCAGGGCCTTCTCGCGCACCTGTCGATCATTCAGCAACTGGTCGTCCTGGTGGTCGCTGTTCTCCAGCGCCTGAACGGCCTTGTTGTACTTGTCCAGGTCCAGCTTGAACCAGTACAGGCGCCGCTCGAAGCCGAAGTGGAACTCCTGGCGCTCCCGCCATTCGTACATCAGCAGCGCCTTCTCCGAGGCGCTTTCAGCCAGCAGCAACGCCCCGTGATGGCGAGCCTCCCTGATGGCGCGCTCCCGCAGCTCGGCGCGCCTGCTCTCGTCTCCCTCGAAGCACCAGCGCTGGTGCAGGTCGTTCCAGTCCAGCTTGCGGCTGTCGGGCTGGGGTATCTGCGCCGCCTCGCAGCTGTATCCCAGCTCCCGCGCCTGCTTCACCCAGCGGCGGGTGTAGCGGTGCGCGCCGGGTTCGTTGTCCAGGGCCCAGACGAGCCTGGGCAGCTTGCCGCCCCGGTTGCGCGCCAGGGCCTTGAGGGATTCCTCGGGAAAGGCGTTGGACGAAAGCGCTGCCACCGCCGAAATGCCGTGATGCACCAGGGCGATGGCATCGAAGATGCCTTCGACGATCCACAGCTCCTGGACCTCGAACAGGTCCACGCAGGGCGGACACCACCACGCGCCCTTGTAGCTGTCCCCGGGCTTGAAGCGCGCTTTCTGCTTGCCGAAACGGTGAGGGCGGTCGATCAGCCGTTCCCAGTAGCCGCCTTTCTCCAGGGCGAAGCGCACCGTGGCCGACCCTTCACCCAGCTCCCGTGACCAGTAGTTCTCCTGGCTGAACCAGCCCTCGATCAGCTCCAGCCGAAAACCCCGGGCAAACTCCAGATAGGCCCGTGCGGTGGCGCTGGGCTGCTGCTCGGTTGCCGGAGCGCGGGCGCTCCAGTCGTCGAACAGGTCTTCATAGAGCTCCTTGACGTGCCACTGCTGGCCGCACTTGCTCTCGCGCCCGCAGTGAACCGTCCAGGGCGAGTCCATGCGGCTGTACAGTTCCCGATGGCCACAGGCCGGACAGGCACCCTTGCGCATGTACAGCGTGCCTTTCACCGGCTGCAGGCCGTAGTCCGCCTGCAGCCGGCGCAGCAACTCCTCGCGCAGAACCTCTCTCATCAGTGCAGCTCCAGTTCCCTGACCGCGTGGCGTGCCGCCTGCAGGGTGCGGAACAGGGCCAGCAGTGCCGGGTGGTCATCGAGGATGCGCCGGGTGCGCAGGGGCGCCGGCACATAGCGGTAGCGATCGTCGAACCACTGCAGTTGCATCGAGTGCTCGTACTGCGCCACCAGGAAGCGGTGATAGGCCCTTACCTGCCGCGGTGTCAGCTCCAGGTCCAGCTTGATGGTGTGAGACATGCCAAGGTCCTCGTGCGGGCGTAGCTCGCCCAAACCCACGGCGTGGGTGAGGGCGGGACGGGTTCAGGAGTGGCCGGCGGGGGTGGCCGGGCGCTGGTCCAGCAGGCGCTGGGGCAACAGGCGGAGCGGTATGGGGAAGCGCAGGTTGGCGCGGGCATCCACCAGGTAGGCGATGGTGGCGTGCGGGTCCGCACACCAGTCGATGCCCAGCCACAGGGGCTCCGGCCGGCCGTGAAGCTCGTTCCAGGCCAGCTGGCTGACGCGCTGCGCCAGAAACAGCGGCACCTCCAGCCCGGTGGTGAGGTGGCGCACACAGTTGTCGAACAGCAGATCGGCGTCGCCCAGGTACTGCTCGCGGTGGCGACGCAGGTACGCCAGGGCGGCGTGCTGCATGCTGCTGCGGTAGTCGAGGGATTCCGGGGTCATGGTCAGGCCTCCATCAGTGAATCCAGCAGATCCAGTTGAGAGGTGGGGGTGGCGGACATCATCGCGGCCCGTCGCAGGGCCCTGTCCGCCAGGGGCAGCTGCACGGCCGGGTTGGCCATGCCGCTGGGGCTGAGTTCGTGGGTCATCTCGAACTCGGCGCGCACGCTCCAGCCGCAGGCTTCGTTGCAGCACTGCAGGTAGGCGATGCGCAGGAAAATGTGCGTGCCCTCGCTGGTGCGGATACGCATGCGACTGTGGCAGTGGGGGCAGACGAGCTTGTAGGTGCTCATGGAGCTAGCGGGCGGCGCCGTTGTCGTGGATGGACAAGGTCACCAGCGTGTTGGTGGCGCTCCGGGCCAGCAGGTCTTCCCCCCAGCGTTTGACGAACTCGGGCGGCAGGTCCATCGGAAGGCCGTCTTCCAGGCAGTGGGTGCGAAACCCGGCCTGATTCAGGCAGTGGGCGATGAGCAGCAGCGCCGCGTCCTGCTCCATGCCCCTGCCGCCGCTGATCTGGATTCGGAGGCCGCCGCCCTGGCGGGTTTGCGGCGATGGGTGATCGAGGTTCATGAGACACCCCCTTGGGGTCGGTTGCTGAAAGGGCTATTCCCGCTTCACCAACACCAGGGCCCGGCTTCGCCCGGGGACCCGGTCGGCGTGCTTGCGCAACGCCTGCTTGGCCAGCCACTCGGCCACCTGCTGAATGCTCTCCAGCCCCTGCTGCCGGCGGACCTGCTCCAGCAGTTCCAGTTGCTCGGGCGTGAAGGTGAGGGTTTGGTCTGGCATCTGTTCGGCTGCTCGTGTGGGCCTGCACTCAGGCGCGGGCCTGGGGGATGCTGGCGCTGCCCAGCACCGCTGTCGCTTCGCGCATCACCATCTCGCGCAGCAGGGTGGCGAGCTGCTCGCCCTTGTAGTTGGCCAGCGCCTTGATCAGGTCGTGCTCGTAGTCGTCGAAGCGCAGCACAACGCGGTTGTCACGAACGCGGCGAGGGTCTGGGTACATGGCGGTTGTCCCTTACTGGTTGGCCGGTGGAGTGGCGGAGGGGGAGGCGGCTTCGCCTTCCTTGATGCCCAGCAGCACGGCGGCGCGGTGGGATTCGCCGCGGTGACCTTTCTTGCGGCCGTTCAGCAGGTCGCTGACCAGGTTCTTGTTCAGGCCGTGCAGGCGGGAGAACTGGGCAAGGCTCATGCCCTTGCGGTCCAGGACCGCTCGGGCTTGCTCGGGTGAAAGCAGCGTGGGCATAGTCAGAAACCGTGTTTATTCGTGTTCACCAGCCGAATGAACGCATAAAAAAGTGCGCAATTGAATGGGTGGTTGCTTGCAAACGAGCGCTTTGGGAAATCGGCTATTCGAAGAGAGGACTCGTCTTACATTGACGCAGGAAGAACTGGCGAAAATCGGTGGGGTAAACCGCAATACACAGCGTAACTATGAGAAGGGGGAACGGAGCCCGGACGCTGTGTACCTGATGGCAGTTGCCGCAATCGGCGTGGACATCATGTATGTGCTCACAGGCAGCCGGAATATCAGCACGGCAGACGGACTTACCCCGGCCGAATCAACTGTCCTGGCGAACTACCGATCATTGCCAGAAGAGGACAAAGCTTCGGTGCGGCGGCTTACTGATGCGCTTGCGCAATCGGTGAGTCGGATCGAGGAACGAGCAGGCTGAACCTGCTGATCAGCCTCACGGCCGATGAGTGGATCCATACGTGAGGCCAACAAGGGCGTGCTGGACGCACTGCTGCCATGCGGGCTGAGGCGGTCGGGTGGTATGAGAAGAGTAGAAGGATCAGCTAGCTCGGCGTCGAACTGGCATGCGTCGGCCACAATGACTGGCTTCTTCTAAGGAAGCGAAGGGAGTAGTACGAATGGCGTTGAAACCTTGCAAGTCCTGCAAGCATCAGGTTGATACCTCCGCGAAAACCTGCCCCAACTGCGGCGTTGCCGAGCCAGGCATCACCACCGGTCAAACGTTGATTGGGCTCGTGTTTCTGATAGTGGTGATCGGTGTGGGCATTTCGATGTGTACCGGCGGTAAGGACGACGAAAAGGCTGAGGCGGAGCAAGCGAAAGCGCAGGTCGATGATGCAACATGCCGTAAGGACCTACAGTGCTGGGGGGACAAGTACAGCATCAGAGCTGGGGCATCCTGCAAAGACCCGGTAGTGAAACTCGCCAATTACAGTGCCCGCTGGACTGACGGCGTCCTCGACACGAAGTTCAGTCATTTCCGCTGGTTGAATCAAGCGCAAGGCACGCTTACTTTCATTGGTGACAAGATCGAATTTCAAAACGGCTTCGGTGCATACCAGAAGCATATCTACGAATGCGACTTCAACCCTGCGGGCGATCAGGTACTTTCCGTCCGGGCGCGTCCAGGTCAGCTGTGACGTCCCGCTATTTGGCCGGAAAAGGGGGCAGATTTATTCTCTTGTCCCCTTAGCATTTTGTTCAGTGCAGCACTAGCCATTCCACTCCTTTGAAAGCTATTTGGTCGTTGACTCTACGTGCTTCTTGGCGCGTTCCCACAAGTGGTACGCATCATCGACCAGGCCTACGGCGATCGACTGTCGTACTTCTGGATCGCGAAGCAGGGCCAGGTCGTCATTGGAAGGGGCGTGGAAGTTCACATTCACTTTCGGGTACTGCCAGTGCAGGTTGCCGGTACTCCGAGTCGTGGACGCGATTTCCCGGCTGAGCTCCATTAGGCGCTCTCGGTCTTCGGGGAACTGCTCGCCATCGCAGTAGTAGCCGCTGTAGAGCCGATGGTCGAGCTCGATGTACACCCCGCCTTTCATGAAGCCAAAGGGGAACGTCATGCCGAAGAATTTGCTGTTCTTGGCCTTCTTGTAATAGGCAGAAACCGCGTCCTTGGTGGCTGTGATTTCGGGGTTACCCAACTGCTCGTAGTGGCTTGCTTGGTAGGCCTCCATGCGCTCCCAAATGTCGAACTGTAGGTCGGCCAGGACAGCCTTGAAAGCATGATTGATGTCGGCGATCAAGAAGAGATTCTCGCCCTGCAGGATCTGCTCTTTGAGTTTGCTCATGTAGATCTCGCCCTGTTCACTGGATGTCAGTTTTTGGAGTAGCTCGATGTATTGGAAAACGCTTTCCCGTACACCCGGCTCGCGGGCTACGAGTGGGATGCAATCCTTCAGCCAGGCGATAA
This sequence comes from Pseudomonas furukawaii, assembly GCF_002355475.1. Taxonomy (NCBI): domain Bacteria; kingdom Pseudomonadati; phylum Pseudomonadota; class Gammaproteobacteria; order Pseudomonadales; family Pseudomonadaceae; genus Metapseudomonas; species Metapseudomonas furukawaii. Next base: position 2,920,837 of record NZ_AP014862.1, read on the forward strand.
TCTCGGCTTCGTAGCTGAGTAGCATCACAGGCAGGGACTTGCGGCTCTGCTCGCTGGGCTCGGCGCCATCCAAGGTGAGGTAGGTGGTCCAAATCTCGCGGTAGCCTTCCGCCTGCATTCGCTGGTGATAGTTCCAGAGTTGATCCTTTTGGTCGCCAGCGTAAATCTTGTTCTCAATGATCACGGCCTGCCCGGAAGGGTTGCGGATGAGGATGTCGATGTTCTGGTATTCAGTCAGCACGCTGGCGTTTTCCACATCGAACTGCTTGATGTCCAGCCGATCCAGCAGGCGCCTGAGCAGCGCGGTGCCCTGATTGTGGGATGCCTTGGGATCTAGCAGGAATGCCAGGAAGCGTGAGTGGAGACGCACCTCGTCGCTTGAACTGCGGAGCACGGAGAAGAGATTGAAGCCTGGCGGGCGGTGGTGCTTTGCGCGCAGCAGGGCCACGGTTTGCAGAAAGTCGTCCATGCGGGAACGTCCTTGTGGTGTGGAACGGGCTTCGCAGTATCGTGCATAAGATTCAGCCAGGTAACGATTTTCTGATGATGCATTGCCCACCTGGCTGCAAAGCGCGTGATTCGTACCGGAGTGATTGGACGTCATTCAGTTGGATGACGCGGGCTATGGCTTTTTGCCATATTCTCCGCTCAAAAAGTTGGCCTTGGAGGCATGATGAGCTGGAGCAGGATGACATTGGCGATCGTTCTTGGAGCAAGCCTGGCGGGATGCGCGGGCTGGAGGCCCAGCGGTGCTGAGGCTGAGCCGCCGTCCGATCCCGCCGTCCAGGTCAGTTCGAAGAATCCCGCTGCCGTTCAGCTGGTGGTAGACCCCAACCTGTTGCAACTGACGATGCCGAAGGGCGCTGAAGGCTTCATGGGCAGTGCCTGCATCGTTGCGTTCAGGCCGTACCCGGAGGTGTATGCGCAGGCACAGCAGTTTCTGGAGCGTGTGTTTGCCCGGGTGGATCTGACCACGCCTGACAAGCTCGTTCCCGGCTATTCGGTGGTGCTGGTGCCCAGCGTCCAGAGTTTCAAGTGGAGCTCTGCGGGCCCGACTACCAATGCTGCAGCCGTGGAGGTGCAGTGGACTGCAGTCAGCGGCGGTAAAACCGCCACCGACAGCGCCTACATCATGGGGAGTTCGTCGCTCGATCGCTGGCACCAGGGCTGCCATGATGCGACCGTGACGGCGACGGGGGCGGCCAACCGGTCGATCGCTTTCGGCATGGCCAGGCTGGTGGAGAAGCTTGCCGGTGCCCAGCTTCCTGCCCAGGGGCAACTTGCCCCGCGCAACGAGGCTGAACAGGCCGTGTTTCTCGCATCCATCAATAGCGCGCGTAGCAGCACTTCGGCCTTCACTGATACCTCCAAGGGGAATCAGCAGATGATGGATAACACGATGGCCACCTTGGTGGCGCTGCAGGCTATTCAGGCCGCCCAGAACTCAGGCTCGGTGGGTGGCGGCACGGCAGTGTCTGCGATGCCGGTTGTAGCCACTGCCCAGAGCACGATGTCTACCGGTACCGCCATGGGGATGCCGCAGGTCCAGGGGATGGGGCAGAACACAATCAGTGACGCTCCGGCGCCGGTTCAGGCTGCCACGCCCGTCAGCAGTGGCGGCAACTATCGGGCCGCCCATGAATGTGTGCGCTTTGACAGCACCCGTGGAGATGGCAGGTACGACCGGATTGTGAACCTCTGCAACTTCGAGATATTCGCGCGCTGGGCAGATCCTGGTTATTGCAGGGATGTCTGCGGTGACTCGGTGCGTCCGGGTATGAGTGTGACGATAACGCCAGTCAGGCCGCCGGTGAATTTCGTTGCCTGTGAGTACCCGGGCTCGCCGGTCGGCCCCGGTGGGACGTCCTGGAGGGGCGGTCGCGAGTACCAGTGCCGAGGGTGATACCTGTGGGCCGGGTACTTTGCTGAGTCCGCCCTGCGCAGGCGGAGATTGCGTGGCCTGCTTGCATTGAATCTCTGGCGCCGGTCCCGTGGGGCCGGTGCCAAAGACGGCGGCTCAGGCCACTGGGAAGAACACGCTCGGCTCCACATGAAAGCGCTTCGACAGCGCCTGGATGTCCGCACTGCTCAGTGTGCGCTTGCCGTTGAGGGTGCGTGAGACCACGGACTTGTCGCCGATCTCGGGCAGGTCGGAGCCGGTGAGGTGGTTCTGTTCCATCAGGAACCTGAGCATTTGCACGCCGGTGATGGCCGCTACGCCGGCGTTGAACTCGGCGAACTGGGGCGCGCTGTCTTCGTAGCGTTTGATGGCGACGCAGAGCTGGTCCACCAGGCGCTCGGTTTGTGGGGATTGCTCGGCCTGCTCGGTGAGTTCGTCCAGGAGGGCCAAGGCGCGGTCGTACTCGGCTTCGCTGGTGATGGTCTGGATGATGGTGCCGCCGGCGCGCTCAAGGGTGTGCTGGATTTTCTTCAGGCGTTCTGCCAGTTCATGGATGCCGGCAGTCGGGGCGTAATCGATGGCTACGGCGCTCATGGCATGACTCCTGTGTTCTTGGGGCTTCGGTACCACTTGTTTGCCTTGTCGTACTCGGCGTGGTTGAAGATGTGTTTGACGAAAATCCGCTGCTTCTCGAAATCGATCGCGGCGATCAGGCGCAGTTCATTGCCGCCTATGTCGATTACCCACCAGCCGTGGCGGTGGGTGAAGTTGTCCAGCGATGACAAGGTCTCCTTCAGCTCCAGCGGGGTCTGAGCGGTGGACTTGTCCAGGACCTTGTAGATTTCCATGATGCTGGAGGCCTTCACGGGGTACTGAGCACATGCATCAGTGAAGGCCTTCTTCTTGAAAACGTGCATGTCCGTCCTTGTTGATGTTTTAGCAACCTTAGGGGGTGGTTGCTAAATTGTCAACTTTGGCCCGTGCGCTGTTCGAGCTCCAAACCCGTCGTCATTCCCCCATCTGCCAGCTCGTGCGTCACCCGCTCCCCAAGCCACTCGATGGCGCCAATCCCGGTCTTGATCCCCTCCACCCGATAACGCCACTCCGGGCTCAGGTCTGGTCGTCCGCGCGCCAGGGTGAAGCTGAGCGTTGCGCTGCCGCGTTGGATCTTCTTCCACTCCGCCTTCGCCGCGCGCAACGCACTCGATCTGTCCGCATAGGTGTGCCGCAACGTCTTGGCGTTGTCCTCATCGCCCACAATGGCCTCCAACCGCTCCGAGCCATCCAGGTCGTAGTAGTGCGCCTTCACGCCGCTGTAGGCGTCTCGATCCGCCTGCAGAAAGCGGTGCTGGTCGCCGTCGGCGCGGGTGAGGGTGACGACGGGTAGATCCTTTCCGCTGGCAGTTTCGCCCTGGCCGATGGGCATGAAGAGCAGGCGGCCATGCTTGATGGTGGCCACGGCATCAAAGTCCTGGCCGAGGCGGGTGATGAGGTTGAGGTCGCTTTCGTCGGTCTGGTCCAGGTGGGGAATTTCCACCTGGTCGAACTGGGGGCTGATGGCGGGCTCGAGGTCGTGCTCCTGGCCGAGGGTGCGGAGGATGTCGCCGAGGGTGGTGTCGTGCCAGCTGCGTTCGCGCTTTTTGACGAGGGGACCGCGAAGGTCGGCGCTGCGGGCGCGGATGCTGAGGATGTCGGGTGGGCCGCTGTGTTCGGTTTCGTCGACGGTGAAGGTGCCTTTGTCGATGAGGCCGGTGTCGCTCCAGCCGAGCCACAGCTGCAGGGTGGCGCCGCGCGGGGGGATGGCGAGCAGGCCGTCGTGGTCGCTGAGTTCGATGTCGAGGGTGTCGGCCTCGGGGCCGCGGTGGTCGGTGAGGGTGAGGCTGATAAGGCGGGGGCTGACCTCGAGGGTGATGTCGCGGCCATTGACGGTGAGGCGGTAGCGGGGCGCGGGGTATCGGTTGTTCATGGCTGGAGGTTCCCGAGGGGTTCCAGCACGCTGCCGAGGAGGTCGATGCGGCTGTCGTCCACGCGCTGCAGGCGCAGGCTGAATTCGATGCGGCGGGCGGCGCCGTCCTGGAAGAAGAGGGTGCGGGTTTCCGACAGGTGTTCGATCACCCAGAGGCCGTGGATGCGCCCGGTGCCTTCCACCAGGGGCCAGGCGTGGCCGGTGTCGGCCATGGCGCGCAGGGTGTCGAGGCTGAGCAGGCTGCCGCAGAGTTCCGGTACCAGCACGCCGGGCAGGGTGATCTGGTCGTCGCCCCGGCCGAGGAACTGCCGCGCCGGCGGGGCGCCCACGCGGGAGGTGCCGGGGTGGCGCCAGTCGGTTTGCCGCTGGAGTTCCTGATAGGCGAGGGTGGGCAGGCCGAAGATGAACATTCCCAGGGCCATCATCATGGCGGTTACTCCCTGTCGAAGAGCGCGCTGCGGGCGCGGATGAGCCTGGCGCGCTCGCGCTTGTCCAGCTCCTGGGCCACGGCGCGGGCGATGGCCTGGGCATCCATGCCCTGGTGGGGCTGGATGATGATCTGGATGCTGTCGTGGCTGTCGATCTGGACCGGTCGCAGGCTGTGGGCGAGCGGTGGCCGGTTGTCGATGGCCACGGCGCTGCCGGCCATGCCGAGGGTGAGGGCGCCGATGCCGGTCATGCGCTTGGCCAGGTCGCCGAGTTGAGCGAGGGGGCCTTGCTCGCCAGCGGCCAGGCCCTGGGCAAGGCCGGCCATGGTGTCGCTGCCCAGGGCGGCGAAGACGCGGGAGGGGCTGTGGATGCCGAGCTTGGTCTTGAACCAGTTGATGGTGGTTTCGCCCAGCGTGCCGATCGCGGATTTGATCTGGCTCAGGCCATTGAGCAGGCCGCTCACCAATCCGCGCACGATCATGTTGCCCAACTCGGCGAACTGCACCGGCAGGTTGGCGCCCAGGTAGTTCACCGCTTCGGCCATGGCGCGATAAAGCAGGCCCAAGGGGTTGAAGTTGCCCAGAACGTTGAGGATGCCGCCAATGCCATCCTGGAACCCTGCCTTCACCTCGGCCCACAGGCCTTGGAAGTAAGGCGCGAGGCGGTCCCAGTTGCGGTAGATGAGGTAGGCGGCGCCAACCAGCAAGGCCACGATTGCGGCGATGACCAGGACCACGGGATTCGCTGCCAGCCCCCAGAGGGCAATGCTGACGGTGCGCAGTGCAGTTATCAGCGGACCGGCGAGGGCAGTGGCCAAGCCGGCGAGGCTGGGGAAGAGGGCACCAAGCAATTGCAGAAGACCGAGCCCCCTGAACCTGAACAGGGCCATGCCGTAGCTGACCACGGCGAATGGCGCGATCAGAGAGGCGAGGGTGAGTGCCAGTGCGCCGAAGGCGGCGGCTAGTGCGCCGACGACCAAAAGACCTTTGAGCATCAAGGCCGTGGCCCTGGGGTTCTCCTTCATCCAACCAGTGATGCCATCGATGGCCTCGGTGATCGTCTCTAGCAGCTCCAGGTAGGCGGGCAGCAGGGTGTCGCTCATTTGCTTGTAGGCATTGGCGCGCTTGGCGAGCATTTCCAGCTCTTTGCCCTGGGCGGTCTGCAGCCCCTTGCCATAGAGCTGGTCGATGCCATCGGCGCCGGCGTTGAGGCCGGCGTTCTTGTGGATCTGCTCGCGTTGCAGGTACATCTGCGCGAACAGGTTGGAGGCGGTGCGGTTCGAGAAGATGCTGCCGAGGGTGTCCAGCACCTGGTTCTTCTCGGTGATGCCCTGGGCCGCAAGTTGGGGCAGCAGAACCTTCTCCAGCCACTCGAATTGGTTGCTGCGGAACAGCTCGCTGCCCTTGATCGCGCCGACATCGAGGAAGGAGATCTGGCCTGCCTTGTCATGCTTGATCTTGGCCGGGTCGATGAGGCCGAGCCGTTCCAGGTTCCGAGCAGCGCGTTTGGTGGTGCGGCCCTGGTAGAGGTTGGAGTAGGCACTCATCATCGCGGTACCGACGCGGAAGCCACCCATTTCCTGCACCAGCGGCTCCATCTGGTAGTAGAAGGCTTCGTCTTTGAGGCCCTTGGCGGCGATACCTCCGGTCTTGATGACGTTCAGCCATTCCTCCGGGCCGACGCGCCCGCCGGTGGCGGTGAGCACCTGCTGCACGATGTTGGCCTGGCGCTTGAACGCGTCGGCGCTGGCAAGACCACCGCGCAGCTCGATGACCTTGAGCATGTCCATGAACTTGCGTTCGTAGTCGGCGCCTTGCTCCTCGCCGAACATCGCCTCGTTGGCGAACTTCATTCGGGCAAGAGTCGGGGCGACCAACTCGGCATGGTGGACGTCGGCGAACACCGCCATGGCATCGCGCACCAAGGCGATGTTGTCGGTGGCGCTGGTGCCGTAGGTTTTCATGGCCTTGGCGAACTTGATCGCGTCTGCGCTGGCCGCGTCTCCCAGGCCGAAGGCGGCGATGCGGTTTTCTTCCAGGGCGAAGTGCTTACCTTCCCGGATCGGGGCGTACAGGCCACGTCCGATGCCGTAGGCTGCGGCCATGCTGCCGGCGCCGGACATGGCGGCACTGCGACCGAAGGCCCGGCGCTGGTCATAGGTGCGGCGGGCAGTGCGAATCCCGGCTTGGATTTTGCTGACGGCCGCGAGGCGGTCCTTCTGGGTCTTGAGGGAGCGGTTGGTGGCGTCAATCTCGCTCTTCAGGCGAGTTTCGTGTTCGCGGAACTTGTTCGCCGAGATGCCTGCTTCCCGCAGGCTTGTGGCGTAGGGGCCAAGCCCCTTGCGCTGCTCCTGGATCTTGTCGGTGAGGCCTTTGACAGCATCCAAGGCCTTTCGCATGTCCGTCCTGAATGTTGCGGGTACGGGGCCTTTCTTCAATTCAGCCTTCAGTTGGCGCACCTTGCCGTGGGCCGCTTCCAACTTGGTGGCTGTTGCGCTGATGGCGGCCTGGTGTTTGCGATAGGCGGCGATGTCTGACTGCTGATTATTCAGGGCTTTCAGCTGGTCATAGGTGGCCTTGAGCGCCTTCGCAGTATTGCCGCTGCCGTCGCGGATCTTCTTCAGGGGGCCGCTGACCTTGTCGAGCGCCGAGAGCAGCACGCGGAGCTGCAGCACATTATTTGCCATCGCTTTCCACTCTCACCCGCGCGCGCTCGCGCCAGTCCATCAGTTCGCCGAGGCCGAGGTCGTCCATGTGGGCGGGCGCCCAGTGGAAGACCACGGCGAGATCCGCCATGGCGTCTTCTACGCGAGCAGGGAGGCGGCCGCCCGGTCCTGCTTCTGCAGCAAAAAACCGGCGATCCTGGTGCCGCAGGCGAGCAGGTCGGCCGGGTCCATGGTCGCGGCTTCCGGTTCGGTGAGGGTGGGGCTGCTGATGCGTGGCAGCACCTTGATCAGCGCGCCGACATCGAGCTGCAGCAGCTCGGCCAGGTGCAGGCCGCGTAGTTCGCCGGCGCTGGGCTTGCGCAGGGTGAGTTCGCGGATCTCGCTGTCGCCGCGTTTGATCGGCTGGTCGAGGGTGATGGTGTTGTCGGCGTCGGTTTTTTTGGCCATGGGGCACCTCGGCGGGATTGGTTGGTCCCGAGCAAGATGGCGGAGGTGCCTGGTGCGGCCTAGCAGCGAGGTGTGTAGCTCGTGCGGTTACAAGCTGTCGGTCCACCTATCCAAGGTGGCATTCACTTCTTCGGCAGTGGCGAAGTCGCCTTCATCGGCTTCGGCGATGGCGCGATGCGTTTCGGCGATCTGCCAGCTCTCGCGACGATAGTCATCCGGCAGGTTGAGGGGTTCACGGGACATGCAGACCTCGGAGGGTGCAAGTAAGTCGCGCCCAGTGTACACCCTGGGCGCGGCAAGGGGCGGGAGGGCCTACAGGCCAATGGCCCGACGGTGCTCGGCGAGCAGGTCGCGGCCGTCGACGATGAGGATGAAGTTGAGCAGGTCGATTTCGATTTCGACGCGGCCGTCCACCAGCAGTTTGTAGTAGCTGCAGGTGGTGGTGATCTTGTGTTCGGTGTCTTCCCCGGGTTCGGCATCACCGAGGTCGATTTCTTCGTGGCGGCCGCGCACGACGATTTCCACGGCGCTGACCTGGCCGGTGTCGTCCCGTTGCACGGAGCCGGCCCAGCGCAGTTGCACGCCGCTGGCGCCGACCATGCCGAACTGGCGCAGGGGCAGGAGGTCCCAGCCGCCGAGGCTCCATTCGATCTGGATGCCGTCGTCGCTCATGCCGAGGTCGGCCTTGACCGGGCCGTCCATGCCGGCGCCGCGCCAGGCTTCGAGCTTGCGGGCGAGTTTGGGCAGGGTGACGGTCTTGGCCACGCCGATGTAGCTGTTGCCGTCGTTGAAGAGGTTCATGTGCTTGAGCTTGCGGGGCAGGGCCATGGGGAGACTCCTGGGTTCGGTGTTGGGGCTCCCTCACCCCCAGCCCCTCTCCCGGAGGGAGAAGGGAGCAAAGCGGGGAGAGTGGGTTCAGGCGGTTACGCGGGTGGCGAAGTCGAGCAGGTAGCGGTCGGTGATGCGCTGGCGCAGGCTGAGGTCTTCCAGCGGTGGCACCGGGGTGTAGTCGTAGTCCAGGAAGAGGCGCCCGGCCTTTAGGCTGTCGGCCTGGTTGAGGGCGGGGTCGTACCAGCACTGGCCGTCGATCAGGTAGCCCTGGCCGGTGAGGTCGCGCAGCTTGGCGTTGATGCCTTCGACGATGTCGCGCACCAGGCTCGGGTGCATGGGTTTGTCGATGGCCCAGAAGTGGGCTTCGGCCATGGTGTCGGCCAGCACCTGGGCGGTGCGGGTGTAGTTCTCGAAGGCGAAGAGGGGGTCTGAGCTGCAGGTGCGCGAGCCCCAGAAGCGGAAGCCTTCCTGGCGGATGAGGGTGGTGACTTCGTTGGCGTTGAGGTAGCCGGCATCGCTGGCGGGGTTCTGCAGGTCCCAGTAGAGGTCCTGGCTGATGCCGCTGACGCCGCGCACGGGGATGTTGGAGAGGGTCTTGTGCCAGCCGGTTTCCTGGTCGAGGCGGGCGCGCAGGCCCAGGGCCCGGGCGCTGGCCGCCGCCCTGTCGGGGGTGCGGGTGGCGCTGTTCCAGGTGAGGAAGTCGGGCCAGATGAGCATGAGCTCCCGGGCGCCGAAGTTCTGCCGGTAGGCGACGGCGTCTTCGCGGGTTTCGCAGCCCCATGCGCTGGCGTAGGCGAAGGCGCGAAGCTTGGCGGCGATGGCGGCCAGCTCGGTGGTGACCTGCAGGTCGTCCAGCCCCGGGCAGCCGAGAATGCGCGGGGTGACGCCCAGGCGGCCCCTGGCGGCCAGCAGGGCCTTGAGGCCGGTGAACTGGCCGGAGGGGGTGACCTGGCCGATGAGGTTGCTGGTGGTTTCTTCCGGGGACTCGCCTTCCGGCACCCGGACTACGACGGTGATGGGGCTGGCGTTGTCGGCGATGGCGGAAAGGCTCGGCGCCAGGGTGCCCTTGTCGCCGGCCTTGCCACTGGCTGAGAGGACGTCGGTGAGCAGGACGGGCGTGTTGAAGGGGAAGAGTTGGTCGTCGGCATCGGCACTGGTGCAGGCCAGGCCGACGACGGCGGTGGAGACGGTGCGGATGGGGCGGATGCCGTCGTTGATTTCGACGACACGGAGGCCGTGGTGGTAGTCGGACATGGCATGCCTGCGGCGCTGTTGGGTGACAGCAGCAGGCTGCCCCGCGCGTGCGGCGAGTGCGAGGGGCGGATCCTGTAGGCGGTGTGCCTACAGGCTGGGGAGTTGTTTGAGGGTGGTGCTGAGGATCTGTTCAGCCTTGACGGTGTTGCCTTCGGCCACGGCGTCGCGCAGTGCTTCCTTGGCGTTCACCACGAGGGCGTGCAGGTGAGCTTGCCGGTCATGCCGGGCTTCGTCTTCCTGAAGTATGCGCTCGGCCGTGGCCTGGGCAGTCTCGCCGGGGGCCCCCAGTGTGCTGAGTGGGGCGGGGATGTCGTCCTCCGGGTAGCCGGCCGCGCGGTAGCTGCTGGCGGCCAGTATGGCGAGCTGCCGCGTTTGCAGCGCGAGGCTGTCGTCATCGAGGGCTGACAGGGCCTCCGCCAAGGCGGTGTCCAGGTGCTCCCAGAGTTGGCGGGTGAGCTGGCGCCGGTTCTCTTCCTGGAGCGCACGGTCGAGTTGCCAGCGGCTGCCGGCCCAGCGGTGGTCGGGGCTGGTACGTGGACGATGGGTAAGGTGCTCGGGCAACGGTCCCAATTCGTGGTGCTGCACCGGCGCGCCCGTGGCGGTTTCGTAGACGGTGCCGCGTAGGTCGGGCACGGCCTGCCAGCCCTGTTCGGTGCGGACTATGGCTTCGCCTCGTCCGGCTGGCGGAGGGGCGTCGATGTAGGCGTGGGCGGGGATCAGCCAAGCGCCTTCGGCCATGGGGTCAGGGTCGGCCTGGCCCGGGCCGAGGTACTCCCCGGTAAGCGGGTGGGCGTGGTGGATCACGAGCAGATTGACCATGGGCACCTCAGTACTTGATGCAGTAGAGCAGGGCGAGATTTCGCGGGCGGGTTTCGTGGCCGCCGGTCGCGGTGACGCTGATGGCGTGGTTGTGGGAGCCATTGGCGGCGACGTTGATGGGGTGGACGTGGGTGCCGTCGGTGGAGGTGGTGAATGTGCCGCTGGGGTTGTGTCCGGGGAATGGGACGTTGGTGAAGGTTCCACCGTTGGCCGCGCGGCTGAGGGTGTGGCTGTGCGCCCCTGCCGCTCCGGCGGTCGCCACGTGGTTGTGTTGTCCGGCTGCTGCGGAGGTGGCCGCGTGGCTATGTGTGCCCAGCAGGTGGCCCTGGACGCTGCCCAGGGTACGGCTTGCATCCAGTCCCCGTGCATCGTCCCAACCCCGGATGAACTCGCCGCGCAGGTCCGGCAGGTTGAAGGTGGTTTTACCGTCGCCCGCGCCATAGCGGGTGCCAATGGCCGCGAACAGGCGGGCGTAGTGGGTACGGCTGACCGCCGCGCCATTGGCCTTGAGCCAGCCGGGGGGCGGTGCCGCTCCGGCGAAGGCGGCCACCTGGCCCGGTGCGCCGGCGTGCAGGTGCTGGTTGTTGCTGTCGAGGAGGTAGCTGTAGTTGCCCCAGACGTTGTTGTAGCGGTGCCGGTAGATCAGGCCACCGGTGCTGTACGGCACCAGGAGCTGGGTCAGGTTGGTGCCGGCGTACTCGAATACCAGGACGTAGTAGTACCCGCCTCCCGGCCCGTTGCGGTTGGCGCCGTGCATGAGGATGTCGTGGCAGCCGGGGCGGGTGATGAGGTTGAAGTCGCCGCCGGCCTCGTTGGCGGTGGCCGCCGAGCGAGTTCTCCAGCCCAGGGTACGCACCAGTTCAGGAACCTCGGTAATGCCATAGCCCGCCAAGGTGCCGGGGGTGCCGCTGATGGCGCTCCAGGGGTGAGTGTGGCTGGAGGGTGGGAATGCGCCGGGTTTGCCGGTGAGGTTCGCCCAGGTGAGGGCGTTGGCGCGCAGCGCGTCGGTGATGCCGTAGCCGGCCAGTGTGGTGGGCGTGGCAGCGATTTCACTCCAGGCATGGCCGTGGCGTTCGGGGAGGAAGGTGGTGGGCTTGCCAGGCAGGTTGAGCCAGTTGAAGGCGCTCGCGGGCAGGGCATCGGTGATGCCATAGCCGGCCAGCGAGGTGGGTTTGCCGCTGGTGATGCGGCTCCAGGGTAGCGCTGGAATGTCGTCGGGGCGCAGCGCCCGGCCGGCGGTGACCAGGCCCTTGGCATCGATGCTGACCACCGGGTAGGTGCCGGCCTTGGCGCCGCTGTTGGCCAGGGTGAGTTCCACCACGGCGTTGCTGCTGCCATCGAAGCTGGCTTCGCCAGTGGCGGCGCCCCTGAAGATGAAGCGACGGGCGCTTTCCAGTTGCGATGCCCTGGCGACGACCTGGGCGCCGCTGAGGATGCGCTCGATGGCCTGTCTGAGCCAGCCGGTGCGGCCCGCCAGTTGACGGGCCTGGCGATTGGAGATGCCCTCGACGCCGCCCACCACTGGGTCGGTGAGTTCGATCTGGTAGATGCCCTCTGCGTATTCGGGCCGTTCGGGCAGGTTTGCCATTACGCGACTCCATGGGGGTAGCGGTTGTCATGTCGGATGGCGCCGTCATGGGCATGGGCGGCGCGGGTGTAGTCCAGGACCAGCAGCTGGCAGCGGGCCGGTGCGACGGCGGCGAGCACGCGACGGGCCTCGGCCGCCTGCTGGAAGGTGATGGGCTGGCGGATGAGGACGCTGTAGCGGGCCCAGTTGCCCTCGCGGCCATGGAAGTGCAGGCCGTTGTAGTGCGCGCGGCCGTCGTAGAGACCGGCGACGGCGCCTTCCACCAGGGTGAAGCCATCGGTGCCGAAGAGGGTTTCCAGGGCGCGGCGTACGGCGCCGCGAGTGCCCTTGCGGCGGTGAACCGCAACGCTTTCGGCCACGCTGCGGCGCTTGCGGTCGTCGCCCCAGTGGGGGTTCCACTCGTCCACCGACAGCTCCCAGGCGAGGTAGGGGAGCAAGCCCGCCGGGCACCGGTCGGGGTCGCGCAGGTGTCGGATGGCCACTGGCAACTCGGAAAGCCCGGACGCCGTCCGGGCCAGGCGGCGCTCCAGCGGGGTGCTGTTGGGGGGGAGCAGCTCAGGCATCGAGACCTCCTGATTCCAGCTGGATGCCGGTGCAATAGGCCGCCTGGTGGTCCGCGACGGGGATATCAGCGGCAGGGGCCAGCAGGGTGACGTTGTGGACACCGGGTTGATGCAGGGCGGCGAACAGCCCGGAGCGGGTGATGTCGTGGCCGAGGCGATGGTGTTCATCCACGTAGGCACGGGTGGCGGCTTCGGCGGCGGCCATGGCCAGGGCCTGGTCCGGCCCGCGGTAGAAGCTGAGGCGGGCGATGACCTGGTACTCCAGGACGTCGGCGGGCCTTACTTCCACGGTGTCGCACAGGGGGCGCACGTCTTCGTCGGACAGCGCGGCGTAGACCTGGGCCCGCAATTCGGCGTCGGGCACGCCCTTGCCCCGTGTTTCCAGCAGCACGACGCGCACGACACCGGGCTCGGGGGTGAGGATGGCCACGTCCTTGACCCGGGGGGAGGCGCTGAGGGCGTGGTAGCTGTAGGCGGCCTTGGGACCGGCGGTGCTGAAGCCTTCGAGGGAGAGCTGGATGCGCTGGCGCAGGCGCTCATCGGTTTCGTACTGGGGTGGTTGCGGTGGCAGGGCGTCAGGGTTGCCGGGGCTGACGAGTTGCCGGCTGACGTCGAACAGGGCGCCCAGGTGCTCGAGGTCGTGGCCGGTGGCAAAGGCGAGCATCACCGCGCGACAGGCATCGTTGATGCGCTGGCGCAGCAGCAGTTCGCGGTAGGTGTTCTCCTGGAGGAGCTTGTGCAGCGGGTCGGACTCCAGGGCCAGGCGCTCGCCTATGGCGGCCCGTTCCGGCTCGGGCCAGAGGCTGAGCAGGTGTGCCTTGCGCTCCGCGAGGAGGATTTCGTAGTCCAGGGCCTCGATGACGTCGGGGGCCGGCAGGCGCGAAAGGTCGATGGGGTTGAAGGTGCCGCTCATGGGCTGCCCCCGAAGCGCAGCGGCACCTGCAGGTTGAGGCGCTCGTTGCTGTCCACGCGGGCGCCTTCCAGGGTCAGGACTACCCGGCCCGGCTCGCTGCCGGCTTCCAGTTGAATGCGGCCAATGTGCAGCCGGGGTTCCCAGCGCATGAGCGCCAGGGCGGTGGCGGCGTAGGCGCGCAGGCGGGTTTGCGGGTTGAGGGGGTGGTCCAGGAGTTGGAACAGGCGGCTGCCATAGTCCCGGCGCATCAGGCGTGAGCCCAGGGGCGTGGTGAGGATGTCGGCAATGGACTGGCGCAGGTGCGCCACGTCATCCAGGCGGAAGCCGGTGTGGCGGTTCATTGCGGCGGACTCGTGGGCACGCCCAGGTTTCCCAGGTGGAGGTGCTTGACCAGGCTCTTGTCGGCCCCGAGCACATCGATGGCCGCGCGGGCCGTGCCTTCGATCTCGGCGTCGCCGGTGACCTTGAGTTTGCCGTCCACCGTGACGTCGCCCTCGATGGTGACGCCGCCGGTGGCCTGCAGCATGACGGTGGCACCTCCGGGCAGGGTGGCGTCGAGCGCATGGGTGGCGTGGTCGTAGTCGATGATGGCGCCGTCCGGGTATTGGCGGCGGTGAAGGTCGGGGCTCTTCTCGGGAGCGCGGTGTGCGTCGCTGTACAGCCCGGTCAGCACCAGGGCCTGGGCGGTCTCCCCGCTGGGACTGAACAGCAGGCACTGCTCGCCGACCGTGGGCGGGTTCCAGTCAAGGGTGCCGCCCGCGCGCAGGGCGATCCAGGGCAACCAGGTGGTGAGCAGGCGGCCGCTTTTGACCCGGCAGCGGGCGGCGGCGTGGTCCACCTCGGCGATGGTGCCAAGGCGGATCAGGTTATCGAGGCGGCGGGCGAGTTCGGCAAGGCTGTCCATGCGCCGATGGTGGGGGAGGGGCGTGTGGGGTGCATGGCGGTGGCTTTGTAGAGGAGGCGACTACAAGGTAGGCTTGGGCCTTCAATTATCACCACCGGCAGCAGTCGTTCGAATGCTGGCAACACTCGGCGCGCATTGATATTGGCGAACTGCAACTCAGCCAAAAACAAAAATTTTAGTTGTTATTCAGCCAAGCCAAACATCTTTCTTGTTATCTCTAGCGTAGTTGCAAAGTCTGGATATTCCCCATCAGCTCTTCTTGATCTTTCCTGTTCAAATTTTTCTTTATAATGGCCCGGCTTTTGATTTGTCTTGCTTGGCTCTTCAGTGCTGATTCTATATAGCTGTGCTAACGCAAATGGATTGCCTTGCTCAGCGGAGTTGTCAAGGAGGCTTATAAACTGCATCGAGCCATAGACGATCTCATTTCGCCTAACCCCTAAAAGTGCTGAGTAAAATTCTACCTCGCCGTTAGTCTCGCACTCAGACGCCCTGGAAAGCAAAAGATTGGCGAGCCTGTATTCTTGCTCGCTTTCGTTGACGATTATCAGTTTTGCACTTAGCAAGTCATGACTGCAAAGGAGGACTTTGTCCTCCCAATACTCATGGGTTTGTTCTTTTTCATTGTCGGCCATTGCTGAGTTGAAAAATATTGATGCCGCCATGATTGAGAGTGTTGGTTTTATTAAAGATTTTCTCATTTCCTGTCCTTGTTTGATAATCAGTTCCTAAAAAATATTGCGCCGACATTCAGCGTTATAAAGGATGAAGCCAGAAGAAGTCAGTCCTGGCCGCCCCGCCTATCGAAGGCGGACACGCGAACGAGGGAAATGGACAGGGTGCGCTTGATCATTGTCTCTCCATGTGGTGTTACTCCTTGGGCAGCGAATGCAATATGCCACTACTCAATCGTCAGGGAAATCCTGATGGCTGGTTGGTGCGCTGTGGTGATTTCCACAACGGTTGCGGAACGCGGAATTACCTCAGTGCCGACAACCATGGTGATCATCACCACGGTTGGGGAGGTATAGCTGACAAGAGCCCAGGCGAGGGATCAGGCACTGTTGGCAGTTGTGGTGATGTTCACCACTACTGAGGGAAACTCTGGTGGAAGACCTCAAGCGCGTTTGAATACCCAGCACCTGACACTCTTGCGGATAAGCCGGCTGAACACTGGTTTGTGCTCCAGGAACTGTGGCGAATGGCTCTGCCGCAGCGCTTCATGCAAAGGCCGGGTGGGTCGGAACGGCTGTCCGTGTTCCTTTAGTAGCTCGGCGAGGTGGACGAGGTTGATTGCCAACAGACCGGGATCGATCGCGTGGTTGTAGTCGACTCCCTTTCCGTCCAGGAAGGCGAGCTGTTCCCAGAAGCGGGTGAGCAGGTCGGGCGCTTCGGGGGCGGCGCGGCCAAGGCTGTCCAGTTCTGGCGTTGGCAGGCCCATGGCGCGGGAGACTTCGTCGAGCTGCTGGTGGATGACCACGCGCAAGTCGTGATCGCGGGTGCGGTGGAGTTCCTTGGCCAGGGCGAGGCGGTGACGGGAGAGGGCGATGCGCTGGGTGATGCCGGTGGAGCCGGGGCGTTGGGCGCTGCCTTGGGTCCAGTAGGCCCAGAGTGCGTCGTCGCATTCTTCCTGGTAGCGGATGACCTTGTCCCGGAGCTCGGGTTTCACCTTGTTAGGGCTGATGGAGTAGAGCCAGGCCGGGAGTTTGCGCAAGGGCATGCACGTCATGCTGCGCATCTTGCCATCATCGGCAACCGTTTCGATTTCCGAAACGGTTGAACTGAACCGCTCCATGATCTTCACGTACTGAGCCGCCCAAACCAGGCCCATGTTGTTAACGATGGGTCTCATCGCTACGAACGGTTCGTTGTCCTGACCGACCAGGACAACAGTGTCTTCATAGAAGGGGACGGCGATCAGCTGTTGTGCGGTGTTCATTGCAGCACTCCTTGCAGAGGACTTGTCCCAACCGTCACCAAAATGGTGACGGTTGGGTTGGCGGCCGAGAACTAGATAATCGCTTCCATCTCATTCAGCGCCCGGTACAGCTTCCCGCGCAGCGGTTCCATCAAGCAGTGCAGGTGGTCGCTGTAGAGTTTTTCGGCGTGGGCCGCGTGTAGAAGCTCCAGGAGCATCTCCAGGGCGCCATCAATGCTGGTCAGGTTGAAGTAAGTTTCCCGCTGCCGCTCCAGCTCATCCACCAGGTGCCCGAGGTGGTTGAGCTTGGTGTCGAAGTTGTTGGCTTTGAGCAGGGCGCTGTCGGCACCACGGAGCAGGTTGAAGTGAGTGTGAAGGTCGCGGAGTTCGTCTAGGGCGTTCACTGCCATGGTGGTTCTCCAGAGAGTTTGTCCTTCACCGTCCACCACCTCTGCCACGAGTGGTGGACGGAGCCGTGCGGGTTGGCGGACCAGTCTCTGGGCTGGCGGGGCGGTGAAGCCCCCCACGCACGGCTCGTCCATTTGGGACAAAGCAATGCAGCGAGCACAAAAAACCGCCGAAGCGGCGGTTGTGTCCGCCAGAGATGCTAAGGGCCGCCAAGCCCTTACTGCTGCCGATGCAGCATCGGCAGCACCCTACGAGCGGCACGCGAAGGCTAGCAACCTGAGTTCCTTGTTGAAATTTCCGAGAAGCTGAGCCGCGTGTAGGACACTGCTACTTCAAGCCGAAGTCCAACCTCAACTACAAGGGGTTGCGATCATCACAACGCCTTCGCTTCAAGGCCCCACCAGGTGCGCCAACAACTGATCCCGAATGTGCTGTAGCTCCGCATCACTGAACCCCAACAACTCCCGCTGGCTGTACTGCACCTGCGGCGCATTCCGTCCTGCCCGGTCTCTCAGACCGTACTGGTGGATGCGGGCCAGGCGCGCGGTGCGGCCGAGGAAGCCGATGGCGATGCGCTCGGCGCTGCTCTGCAGCTTGAGGTGCCGGGCGGTGCGCAGCTTGGCGAACATTTTGCGGCGGATGCGCCCGGCCTTGCTGCGCAGCTTGCGGGGTTTGCGCGGGGCGTAGGCGCTGCCGTCCGGGTTGCGCTGGCTGGCGATGCGTTGCTGCTGGCTGCGGCGCAGGTCGCGGGCGATGGATTGGGTGAGGCGCCGGCGCTCGGTGGGGCCGAGTTTGACCAGGAGCGCGCCGGCCCAGTCCTCCAGGGCGCGCAGGTCATTCGACACGGGTGGGGCCCGGATGCGGGGTTTCGAGGTCCACGCCCCTGGGCGGCGCGCTGTCCCAGGCGGCGAGCAGGGTATTGCCCGAATAGAGGGCGTAGCGCGCGGCGGGCTGGTGTGGGGTGAGTGGGGGTTCGTCCGGGTGTTGCAGTTCCAGGCGGCCCTCGCGGTGGCGCTGGACGATGACGCGCTCGGTGAGGGGAAGGGTGATGGCGAGGTCGACCTTGCTGTTGTCGAGGCGGTCGGCTTCGAAGGTGATGGCGTCCTTGCCCCTGTCGTGGTTGGCCAGCAGTTCCGGCTGGTGTTCGCGCAGCCAGGCGAGGAGGGGCACGGCGATGGCGTCGGCGTGGCCGGCGTAGTCGGTGAAGATGAGGTTGAGGCTGTAGCTGTACTCGAAGGAGAGGCCGGCCGCGGCGGTGCTGCGGATCCTGCCGTTGTCGATGAACAGCAGCAGGCGCTCGGGGTTGTGGCTGAGCTCGGGGATGCTGGCGAGGAGGTGGCGGCGCAGGGAGTCGGGCTTGTTCATGCGCGGTACCAGCCGAGGGCGTTCATTTCACTGACTTCCAGTTTGCGCAGGTCGCCGATGACCACGGCGCAGCGGATGTGGGGGTGGATGCGGGCGAGGTGGGCGACGAACCGGCGGACCGCTTCGCTGGGGGTGCCTTCCGGCAGGGCGAAGATGTCGCCGTTCTGGGGGCTGAGCTGACGAATCTGCTTGAGGGTGATCATGCCGCGTTCTCCGCGTTGGCGTGGCGCTTGTAGGCGCGGGCCAGCTTCACGTCGTAGAGGTTCCGGGCGTAGGCGGGGCCGTTGTAGAGCCTGGCGAAGGCGGCCCAGCGTTTGCCCTGGAGGGCGCTCAGGAGCTGGGGGTCGGTTTCGATGAAGCGGGCGAAGGCTTCGAACTGCTGGTCTTCGCTTTCTTCCATGGCGGTGGCGAATGCCTGGACGCTGGGGTAGCCGAGGCGTTGCCAGTGGAAGCCCATGATCTGGAACGCTCCCCAACTGGTGGACTGGAGGGCGCAGCTGTCGTCCAGAAGACGGGCGTTGGCCAGGCGCTGGTGTTCGGCCGTGCCGCCGACGTAGCCACCCGGGCGGGGGTTGATGAGGTTGGGGTGAAGGGCTGCGAGCGGGTCGGCCTGCTGCGGGCGGGTGGCGCTGAGTTGCCGGTACATGATGTGGCGCTCGAAGAGGATGACGGGCTTGCCGTTGGGCAGGAAGCCCTGGCCGCGGCTTTCCACTTCGTTGATGGCGTAGAGGGCGGCGGGTTCGACCCGGAGCCGCTCGGCGATGGCGGTGAGGGTGCGGTTGCGGAGCAGGCGCGGGTCGTCCTGGTTGGCGAGGGCGGCCTGGGTCTTGGGCCCGGCGATGCCGTCGGGGACGAGGCCGGTCTGGCGCTGGTAGGTGCGCACGGCGGCTTCGGTGGCATCGCCGAAGTGGCCGTCGACATAGAGCTCTGCGCCGGCCAGGTTGAGTTGTTGTTGCAGTTGACGGACAGCCTGGCCGCGTTGCCCGTGGCGAAGGAGGGTCATTGCGGGCCTCCGTTCTGGTGGAGGTGGCGCCGGGCGATGGCACGGACACCCTCGACGCCGAGCAGGCCGATGACGCCGCCGAAGAAGGGGGCGGCGCTGGCCGGGATGGCGATGAGCTGGAGGCCGGCGCTGGCGGAGAGGGTGATGGCGCCGCACAGGGGGGCTTCGAGACCGACCTGGCGCAGGCCTCCGCCGCCGTAGAGAACCCGCAGGCCGGCGATGACGGTGCCGAGCAGGGCGGCGTAGACGGCGGGCCAGTGTTCTTCCAGCCAGGTGGCGAACCAGGCCCAGTGTTCGGGCTTTTCGGGCATGGGGGGCTCCTTTGGGTCAGTCCCAGAGTCGGATGGGCGTCCGCTCGGGCTCGGGTGGTTGTGGGGGCAGGCGGACGGCGGTGCCCTGGTGCAGGACGGGGCCCTGTTCGGCGAGGCCGGGGTTGGCCTGGAGCACGGCCTCGGTGATGCCGGCGGTGCGTCCGTAGATTCGCCAGCAGAGGGCATCGAGGGTTTCGTCCTGGTGGGCGATGGCGATGTCCATCAGATGAGTTCCACGGTGGTGCGTGGGCGGCCGAGCAGGTCGCGGATGGCCCAGCGCTGGTCGCGGCGCAGTTCGTCGATGCTGGGGGTGAGGGCATCGGCGTTGGCCTGGCCTTCGCCGCTGCTGTCGAGGCTGCGGTAGCGTTCGGCGAGTTCGGCTCCGGTACCGCAGGCGATGGCGCGCAGGTAGAGCAGGACGAGCGGGCTCCGGTCGCCCAGGCGTTGGGTCGGGACGGCGTCCAGGTGGGGGTGGCCGGCGGCCTGGTGATGGGCTTTGTAGGGGGCCAGTTCACGGTTGGTGTGAAGCATGGCGCTGAGGGCGGCGGCCTTGAGCCGGGCGTTGGTGATGGAGGCGTCGAGGCGCAGTTCGGCGCGCAGGGACTCCGCCTGGATGTCGGGCCACCATCCGTCGTTGGCGAGGGTGAGGGGGGCGCTGTGGCCGCCGGCGATGAATCCGCTCATGGCTGCTCCTGGGTCGGCGGTGGTCGGGGCCGTTCCGTCTCACTTCGCTAACGCAAGTCGGTTGGGCCCCGAGCCGCCGGGGTTGCGGGGGTCCGCTCGGTCAGCTGCCGGTGGCAGCGATTCGTTTTTGCAGGCGTTCGGCCTGCTCCAGGTCCTTTTTGCCGCCGCAGGCGCTGTGCAGTTCGATGGCGCGCTTGAGCAGCTCGATGCCGGCGGCGACTTGCCCGGGGCGGCCGGGCTCTTCCTCGGTGAGGCCGGCGAGGGTGGCCCGGCCCATGGCGAGGTGGAGTTTGGCGCGCACTTCGTCGGGCATGTCCTGGTCGACGGTGAGCAGGGCGGTGCGGTGCAGGGTGGCGAGGTCGAAGTGCTCGCCGGTCTTCTGCGCCTTGAGTGCGGCTTCGGCGATCTCCTCGGCCACCAGGCAGCCGGTGGTGCGCTGGAAGCGGTCGGGCATGACCAGTTGGTGCTCCAGCACGTAGGCGGCGATGTCCAGGGCGCCTTTGTAGTCGCCGGCGTCGATGTGCCAGACCATGAGGGTGGTGAGCACTTCGTCCTGGGCGCCGCGGCCTTCCGCGAGTACGCCCTGGAGGTAGGGGGCGTATTCGGGCAACAGCTGGCGCTTGAGCTCGGCCTTGCCCTGGTTGGACTGGATCTGCCGCAGGCGCAGGCGGTGCTGCAGGAGCTGGGCGAGCTGCAGCTCGTAGGCGTTGGCGCCTTCCATGCTGTCGTCGCGGCCGGCCTGGGCCGCCTCGAGGGCGGCGGTGACGCGCTGGAAGTGCTGGCGGGCAGGGCTGCTCATGGTCAGGGCCCGACCAGGATGTTTTCCGCCAGGCTGGCTGCGGCCAGTTCTTCGATCACGTAGCTCTCGTTGACTGACTCGTAGTTCTCGATGCGGTCGCGGGCGGCGTGATCGACCAGGGTGCGGCGGCGAGTCTCCAGTTGCCAGTAGATGGAGAGGTTTTCCAGCGGGGTGATCATCAGCCCGTCGGCAGGGAAGTAGGGCACGCGCACGGCGGGCAGGTTGCCCAGGCGTTTCTGGCTGGTGACGATGTCGGAGGCGAGCATTTCGCTGGGCGCGTGTTGCTGGTTGATGATGGGGAAGTATTTGTCGGCCAGCAGCTTGCGGCCGCAGATGGCGACCAGGCGGGTGTCTTCCTGGAAGACGGGGTGGATGAACTCCTCGACCATGTCGAACACCAGGGCGTCGAGGTTCTTGTAGTCGCCGTCGGCGCCGATGACGATCTTGCCGCTGCCTTTCTTTCCTTCCGTCATCACGCGCGCGGCGTTCTCGACGCGCATTTTCTGCAGCCAGCCGATGTTCACGTCCTGCAGGAGGGGGTTCTTGGCCTTGTTGGAGGTGGCGGCGCGGCTGACGCCGTTCCAGCCGATCATGATCCGCGCCAGGGCCTGGTTGTGGACGATGAGGTTGCGGATGCGCGTCTGGAAGTCGGGGAACTTGGCCCAGGCGTCGAGCTTCTGGTAGCGGATGTGGGTGTCGAAGTTGGTCTGTTCGCAACGGTAGCGACGCTGGTCCAGGCCGGTCGGGTCGTGGGTCTGGCGCGCCTGTTTTTCGGTGTCGGTGGTGCTGGCGGTGGGGCTGTCGATGTCCAGGCCGACCTTCTCGCCTTCCTGCTCGCGCACGCCGTAGACGTTGATCCGCGAGAGGAAGGAGCTGGATTCCTGGATGCGGGTTTCGAGCTTCTGCTCGATGGTGGGCTCGACGTTGAATTTCTTGCTGACGTCGGGCACGCCGTTGAGCTGGCCCAGTTGCTGGGTGAAGGCGTTGTAGAGGACGCGGGTTTCGTTGCGCATGGGGTTCTCCGATGGGGCTCCGGGTCAGCAGTCGGTGAGGATCTGGCCGTTCTCGCCTGTGGCCGGCGGTCGCTTGGGCTGGCCGGGGTCGTCGCTTTCGCCGAGTTGC
This sequence comes from Pseudomonas furukawaii, assembly GCF_002355475.1. Lineage (NCBI taxonomy): Bacteria > Pseudomonadati > Pseudomonadota > Gammaproteobacteria > Pseudomonadales > Pseudomonadaceae > Metapseudomonas > Metapseudomonas furukawaii. The sequence continues at coordinate 2,942,726 of NZ_AP014862.1, forward strand.
TGTTTGAGGGCGGCGAAGTCCTGGGCGAGCTGGGTCAGCTGCTGCTTGAGCACGCTGACTTCCTGGGCGGTGCCGGCGGCGGCCTGGCTCTGTTCGTCGGCGAAGCTGAGCAGGCCGGTGAGGGCCTCGCCCAGTTCGGCGAACTGGGTGTCGTCCTGGCTGGCCTTGGCTTTGTTGCGGCCGACCAGGCCGTTGACCAGGTCGAGCAGTTCCTTGAAGCGACCGGGGGCTTCGCTGACTTCCTCGAACTCCAGTTCGGCCTCGATGGCTTCGCTGAACATGGCGGTGGCGGAGTAGTGCCGGTCGCGGAAGGGGCTGGCTTCGGGCTTTTCGGCGGAGAAGGCGAGCACGTCGGTGCCGAGGCTGGCCGGGGAGTCGGTGACGGCCATGCCGACCAGGTAGGCCTCGCCGGTGTCGGCGAAGTTCTCGTCCAGTTCGATGGAGGCGTAGATCTTCTGCCTGGCCTTGTTGAGGGCGATGAGGTCGGCGGTGGGCTCGATCTGGGCGAAGAGGGCGAGCTTGCGTTCGCCGTTGACTTCGACCTCTTCGGCCTTGACGGCCAGGACGTCGCCGTAGGCGCGGAAGGGGCCGTCCGGCAGCAGGCTGCGCAGGTGTTCCAGCCAGACGCGGGCGCCGTAGGTGCTGCGGTTGAAGTTGCGGGCGGCTTGCTCCAGCCAGTTGCGCTTGATGGTGCGCTTGTCGGTGGTGGCGCCTTCCACGGCGACTCGGAACCATTTGGAGCGGTATTTCTTCATGCTGGGGTGCCCTCACGGCGCGGTTGGCGTGGGGGCATGGTGGGAACTGGTGCGGGGAGCGGCAACGAGGCGGACTTGTAGCGGGCGAGGTTACAGGCCGGCCGACTACTGAAGGTCGCGCGCGCGGCGGCAGCATCCGGGCCATGAATGCCGCCGTTGATATCCCGCCCCGAGATGATCGCCGCCAGGCCAAGTTCCTGTACTGGATGGGCTGGCGGGTGTGCGAGATCGCCCAGCACCTGGTGCTGAACGAGAAGACGCTGCACGCCTGGAAGACTCGCGATGGCTGGGACCGCGCCGACAATGTGGAGCGCATTGGTGGCGCCCTGGAGGCGCGGCTGGTGCAGCTGATCCTGAAGGACGGCAAGAGCGGCGGCGACTTCAAGGAGATCGATCTGCTGCACCGCCAGTTGGAGCGGCAGGCGCGCATCCAGCGCTTCCAGGATGGCGGCACCGAAACGGAGCTGAACCCGAAGCTGGCGGCGCGCAACGAGGCGCCGAAGCGCAAGCCCAAGCGCAATGACATCGACGAGTCGCTGACCGAGAAGCTGGTCGAGGCCTTCCTCGATGGCTGTTTCGACTACCAGCGCGACTGGTACCGGGCCAGCGACCAGAGAACCCGCGTGATCCTCAAGAGCCGGCAGATCGGTGCGACCTGGTATTTCGCCCGTGAGGCGCTGATCGATGCGCTGACCACGGGGCGCAACCAGATCTTTCTCAGCGCCTCGAAGAGCCAGGCGTATCTGTTTCGCGGCTATATCCAGGCCTTCGCCCGTGAGGTGGTGGGCGTGGAGCTGACCGGCGACCCGATCCTGCTGCCCAACGGGGCGTCGCTGTACTTCCTCGGCACCAACGCGCGCACGGCCCAGGGCTATCACGGCAATTTCTACTTCGATGAGTTTTTCTGGACCTTTCGTTTCGAGGAGCTGAACAAGGTCGCCTCGGGCATGGCGATGCACAAGAAGTGGCGCAAGACCTACTTCTCCACGCCCAGTTCGATGGCGCACGAGGCCTACAGCTTCTGGACCGGGGAGCGCTTCAACAAGGGCAAGCCGGCCGCGCAGCGGATCCAACTGGATGTGAGCCATGACTCCCTGCGTCAGGGACGGCTGTGCGAGGACCGCATCTGGCGGCAGATCGTGACCATCCTGGATGCGGAGCAGGGCGGTTGCGACCTGTTCGACATCGAGGAGCTGCGCCTGGAGTACAGCGCCGAGGCCTTCGCCAACCTGCTGATGTGCGAGTTCGTCGACGACGGCGCCTCGATCTTTCCGCTGGCCATGCTGCAGCCCTGCATGGTGGACAGCTGGGAGGCGTGGGCGGAGGAGTACAAGCCACATGCGATGCGGCCGTTCGGTGACCGCCAGGTGTGGGTGGGCTACGACCCGGCCGAGACCGGCGACAGCGCCGGCCTGGTGGTGGTGGCGCCGCCGGCGGTTCCGGGTGGGAAGTTCCGCGTGCTGGAGCGGCATCAGTTCCGTGGCATGGACTTCGCCGCCCAGGCCGAGGCGATCCGCAAGGTGACCCAGCGCTTCTGGGTGACTTACATCGGCATCGACACCACGGGCCTGGGTTCCGGCGTGGCCCAGCTGGTGCGGCAGTTCTTCCCGAATGTGAAGACCTTCAGCTACTCGCCGGAGGTGAAGACGCGCCTGGTGCTCAAGGCCTTCGACGTGGTGAAGAACGGCCGCCTGGAGTTCGACGCCGGCTGGACGGACTTCGCCCAGTCCCTCATGGCTATCCGCAAGACCATCACTGCTGGCGGTCGCCAGTTCACCTACAGCGCCGGCCGCAACGACGCCACCGGCCACGCCGACCTGGCCTGGGCGCTGTTCCATGCCCTGCACAACGAGCCGCTGGAAGGGCAGACCACGGCCAACACCGGCTTCATGGAGATCAACTGATGAGCGAAACCACCGCCCCGTCCTTGAGCACGGCGCTGTTCACCTTCGGCGATCCGACGCCCGTACTCGATGGCCGTGAGGTCCTGGACTACCTGGAGATCTGGAGCAACGGCCGCTGGTACGAGCCGCCGATCTCACCGGCCGGGCTGGCGAAGTCGGTGCGTGCCGGGGTGTTCCTGCAGTCGGGGCTGAACTTCAAGCGCAACATGCTGGCGAAGTCGTTCATCCCGCACCGGTTGCTGTCACGCCAGGCCTTCGAGCAGTTCGCCCTGGACTGGCTGACCTTCGGCAATGCCTACCTGGAGATGCGGCGCAATCGCCTGAAGGGCAGCCTCGGCCTGCAGCCCGCCCTGGCCAAGTACATGCGCCGGGGCGCGGACCTGGACCGCTACTACATGGTGCGGGGCTGGCAGGAGGAGCACGCCTTCGAGAAGGGCAGCATCTGTCATCTGCGCGAGGCGGATATCAACCAGGAGGTGTACGGCCTGCCGGAGTGGTTCGTCGCCTTGCAAAGCGCGCTGCTGAACGAGTCCGCCACGCTGTTCCGCCGGCGCTACTACAACAACGGCAGCCACGCGGGTTTCATCCTCTACATGACCGACGCCGCGCAGAACGAGCAGGATATCGACGACCTGCGCACGGCGCTGAAAAGCGCGAAGGGGCCGGGCAACTTCCGCAACCTGTTCGTGTACTCACCCAGTGGCAAGAAGGACGGCATCCAGCTCATCCCGGTGAGCGAGGTGGCGGCCAAGGACGAGTTCGGCTCGATCAAGAACATCAGCCGTGACGACATGCTGGCCGCGCTGCGGATTCCGCCGCAGCTGATGGGCATCGTGCCGGTGAACGCGGGTGGATTCGGCTCGATCAAGGATGCGGCGGAGGTGTGGACGGCGAACGAGCTGGAGCCGGTTCAGGCGCGGCTCCAGCAGGTGAATGAGTGGGTGGGGGAGGAGGTGGTGAGGTTTGGGACATACGGCAATGTAAGTTAGGCTCCAATCTAAGTTATTTAACCTTTGTGATATGTGTTCGGAAAATGAAAATTTGAAGAGGGGGAAGCGATGGCTACGAATGGCTATTAGTCTATTGTTTATTTATTCTTGTAAAAACAGGTTTGGCTGCAGATGTGGGTTCGTGTTATGGCCCTTCGATTGATCTCGGATTGGCATCTTGATGCTTTGCGGAGAGAAGCCAATCCGAGCCTGAAATTATAGGGATTTTCTGTGGTTTAATTTTATTGTGGCGGGTTGATTTTTGCATTATTAGTTGCGGGGACCCAATCACCAATGGCTTCTCCACTGCCTGCAGCAACTCCACTTGGAGATAGTTTTCTAAGTACGCCAGCGATATAGAGTTCCTGGGAGCTTGAAATTTCTAGCGTGTTGTTGCTTGTAAGTTTGATCGCGGCATCTAATGAGCCTGTTGCAACTTCTGAATCAAGTGCTGCCTTGGCGCTTAAGGCCTGGTCCCCTTCATAGGTTAGAAGTGCATGGAATCCCGTTATCTTCCAGGCTCGACCAACAATGTAACGGTTTCCCAGCTCTGCGCCTCTCTTGATTGAGCTGTCTGCTGGGAGTTTTGTGAATTCATCGTTGAAGCGGTCCCAGTAGGCATCCTCTTGAACTATGCTGCTGACACTAACTATGGCGGTTTTTGCGCTGCTAATGCTAGCTTGGACGTCCACGGAAACAGGGTAGACTACTGGTTTGGCATTTGCGCCAACTTCGAAGTTTAGTCCGTCCTTTACTTTTCCCGAGCATTGGAACTCTCGGTTTGTAAAAAGTACATCGCTGCGTGCGGTTATGTCTGTAAATTGAGAACGGGGCCAATAGTCCCCGGTTTCCGAGTCAAGCGCCCATATTGATCCCACTCCATTGGCATTTGCTGCCCCAAAAAAAAGTGGCTCAGACTTATTGAAGTCACTGACCCCGCACTGCGAAAGAACTTGCTCCCACGATTGCCTAGATACCTCGCCGTTGATTGAGGAACAGCTTGCAATTGTCATGGTTAGGGCTGATACGGTAGCGACGGATATGGTTTTTTTGTACATGGGGCTTCTCCTTTTGTTACTTTTTGAATAAAAGCTTTATGCTGATAGGTGCTGCATTAGGGTCTGACTCTACTTTTGTCCTGCTTTTTAATAACCGTTTGCTAAGAGCCTTCGGCCAATATTCATTGTGGTTCTCAAATGAAATGTCAGTGGCGGCAGAGATCCACGCGAGTCGAGGTGTCGAGAAACTGGTGCCCCCTCCAGATCCCGGGCATATGGACGACGGAGCGTTGCTTAGCCTTCCAGGGAAGGATGCTATGTTGCTATCAATGTTTTGCTCATTCCAAATGTTGTTAATTCTTGCCGATTTGCATGTTAGTCCCCCTGAGCTTTCATCGCTATTCATTACGGTAAAGACTCGGTAACCCATCGCGGCCTCGCTAGCAAAGAGACGGCGGGATGCGACGAAGTCTGTTTGGTCGTTCCCAGCGGCGACAAAGACTAGATAAGCAGAAGAGGACGGAAGTGATGGGGCTGCACTATATTTTGTGAAGTTCCAAGAAAGGCTTATCCAGAATCTGGCGTGTACCATAGGCTGCCCTGGTCTGCTTACGTCGTCTATTTTTGTGTAGGCATCGAATACCCTAATCAATCCGCTAGTTACTGGTTCGAAAATGCGTACAACATCGTCCCCTGTTGACCAAGGCTCCTTTAATGCTGTTATTTCTTTGAGCGCCTTATCGGCATATGCTCGTGCACTTTCAAGAACCCCGTTGGAGGGGGAGTTTGTGTATAGTGCGTGGCCCTTTGCTTGAATTATGAAGTCAAGCTCTAACAACTCCCTGAAATAGTCTTTGGCTCCAGGTTGTCCGGGGCGTAATGGAATGTAAACAATCTTGATTGTATTCTTTTTGTCTATTGAGGTGAACTCTATAAGTGATTGGTAGATCATGCACGCGTGTGGATGGGTAGGAGAGGAGAACGAGCCTTCCGGTAGGCTTTCTTTAAATTTGCTGATTCCGTTTTCGGGTACTTTGAGGCTGGTTCTTACTTCATTAAAAATTCTTCTGATAGCCTGAAGTGAGAGAGCTTGTTGCTCGTAATTTGGCCATCCGGTGTCGACTATAATCAAGTATCTCTCGATGTTCGTGGTAGATTCACTTATTGCTCGAGAAATGATTTCTCGATCATCCTCGGATAAAACTTTTTGCGAGGGATTGTCGCAGTCGGTTGAGTTGCTGGATATTTGAACTTCGGCTTCGCTTCCTGCAACTATTGATTCGCCAGCCTCAGCTGCACGGCTTATGAGTTGGGCTGCGTCAGTCGCGGAATAGCGATCAATTCGTCCGTAGTTAAGGGATTCTTGGATTGGATTGCTTATTGTGATGGGCTTTGTGTAGGCAATGCTAGGCGAGTCAAAAGGATATGACGTAAAACTTCTAATGATTTTGGAATTGTTGCGCGCGACCGGCCAAGAGGCCTCGGATTCAGAAGGGCGAGTGCTTGTCATTTTGGGGATGTCCGGAATAATAATTTTCCCGGCAGGAAAGAGTGTAGCCTCTTTTGCTCCATTTAGAGATAGGACCTTGGCTTCAATGGCCGAGTAGGCCTCCTGGGAGTCGGAGATCCCAAATCCATATTGGCGTCTAATCAATTCGGAGGGGGATCTGCCAGGAGGATTATTGATTTCCACGACAGGGGCAAGGTCAAGTGTTGATCTCAAGCGATCTACATCGCTAAATGAGCGGGTCTGTGGTACCCATACTATGGATGAAAGTTCAGACTGCGGTTCGCTGTGTGCACCAGAACAGAATGCTAGAAGAGAGATCATTAGATAGTGACGGAAAATCTTCGGCTTTTTTTGCCTGTCCATTGCAAAAGACACCATTCTTGTGTCTCCTCTCAAAGTTATTAGTAACTTTGAATTAATCCTTCTTCTTGATCAGGGTCGGCTCGTGGTTGAAATGAAGAATTCATTGCTTCCACCAGTTCGCCGGCCTCTCATTGCCGAGTGTCTTGTTTCGAATCGCCTCTGTTAAATTGCCTTTGCTTACGGATGGTGAAAGAGCTACTGAGAGCTTTCAAGTTCCCTGAGTTTAGTGTCTAAGCTAAAGCTCTTGATGGGATTCCATCTATCCCAGTCAAGCACCAGTGGAACACATGTGAAATTCTTTAATGTGAATTTCAGTCGAGAATTTCGACCGTTCGTCTCCTAAGAGCAGTGCAGAGGACTCTCGATAAGATTTTTGCTGACTTGTCGTAAAGTGGTTAGGGCGCTATCAATGCAGTTATTGCTATAAGGGCTAGAAAATTCGGGGCCATTCGAATAACCAGCACCTGATGCTTTTGCCTGCGATCCGGCTATCCACCGGGTGGTTCTTGCGCAGGCAGCGCGGGTTCTGACTCTGCCAGAGCGCGTGGCGCAGCGGGGTGTCGAAGATCAGCGAGTGGCCGTGTTGAGCCAGCAAGCGGGTCAGCTCGGGCAGGTTGACCGCCAGTACGTCTGGCGCTTTTGCGTGGTTGTAGTCCACGCCCTTGCCGTCGAGAAAGGCCAGCGCCTCCCAGAATGCCTTCAGAACATCTGGAGCCTTGGGCGCGGAGCGGCCAATGCTATCGATATCGGGAGTAGGCAGGCCCAAAGCATCAGACACGTCGGCGAGCTGTTGGTGGATCAGATTGCGCAGCTCAGGATCGCGCGTATGAAAGAGCTCTTTGCCGAGGGAGAGGCGCAGGCGGTGGTTGGCGATGCGAGCCGCTTCGGCCGAGCGATTGCCCGTCTGGTAGCTGCCGGCTTTACGGAGAGCCGGAAGTACTTCGTCGCAGACCCACGACTCGAAGCGCTTGGCCTCTTCCTTTCGGCTCTTGATGATCAAGCGGTAGAGGTTGCCTTCGTTGATGAAGGCCAGCTCGCGTCGCTGGCCTCCCGAGCTGGTATATCGTTTCGATACACCAGCCTCACGGCAGTGGTCTTCGACCGTCTGGCTCGTGTTGTTGTATCCGAGCACCTCGCAGACATCCTTGGCGCAGAACCAATGCTCGCCATCTTCCTCAGTCATCACGCGCACTGGCAGTGCTTCAAACTCAAACAGTACGGGCAAGCTCATGCCTTCTCTCCTTGTTCCATGGCCGAGTACCGCGACAGCGCCTGGGCAGAGCGGCGGATGAAGCACCGGTCGGCCTGGCTGAGCTGGCGATAGTACTGCAATAGCACCTGTTCATCGGGCGTATGCAGCAGGCAGTAGGGGGCAAGGCTGGCGAGCGAGCGCCGTTCGGTCCGTATGCTCATGGCAAAGACTCCTGTGAGGCGGTGCGTTTTCCGCTCCCCAAACGCCAATTTGGGTGGGCGGAACCGTGCGGGTTGGCGTACCGGTCACAGGGCCGGTGTGCCCGAAGGCACCCACGCACGGCCCGCCCATAACAGGCTTGCCATGCTGCGGACACAAAAAAACCGCGTTATCGGCGGTCGTGTCCGCCTGTGAAGTCCGGGACGCCAATCCCGTGCCGCTGGACGTACAGCGACGGGCGCACGATATCCGCAAGCTCTCGGGTGGTCAACTTCAGCGCGCCTCACCGACTGAACGCGTCGGACAGCAGAGGGCCACCGACCATCTGCACCTGGCGCGCGCCGTCGTCCCCCCGCCACGCCTGCGCGCTAGATAGGTCGATTTTTCTGCATTCCTTCGGTGCCCTGGAAAGTGGGCAGGGTGGCTGCTGGTCGTGCGCGCAAAGGGAGGGTGCGACCCTGCGGATTTCTGCAGCTGGCGGTGCAGATCTGATGGCCCACGGAGCCGTGCAGAGGAGGGAATGGCCTCTGCGATTTTCAGGAAGGCCATCGGGAAAAGGTAATTTTGGGAATTTGGTCTTTTAGCCGTGCTGAAAGGCGCGTGGCACTAGGTGTTGAGTACTTACCCGGCTGGGTAATTCTGGGTAATTTTTTAGGCGGGGCAGGGTGAGGTTATTGATTTATAAAGATTTTTTATTTTACGAAAAATACCCGGCCTTCGGTAATTGACTTACCATCCACTTACCCAAAAATTACCTTCAATATATTCTTCTAAGTCATTGAATCTATTTGATTAAATGTGATCTGGGAAAGTCGATTACCAGGATTACCATTTTCCGATGGCCTTCCTGAAAAATCGGAACTGGTAAATCGGGGGAGGTTTTCTCTCTCCACGCGTTCACGTCTGGGAACACTCTGGGAACAGATTTCCTCATTTTCGATTTGCAGAGGCCCCGGATTACGCGGGCTCCAGAGGCGCAAGGGCTTCCGGCATGAGTTCGAATCTCACCGCTTCCGCCATATATGTGTGTTTCCGCTGGTTCCCTTGAACAGCGGCAGGTGAAGCTCAGAATTGGGGGCCTTCGAGAGAAGGCCCCCAATTTGTTTCAAGGGGTGGTTTCATTGCGGGGCGGCTTGTTGTCGCGCTGGGGCGAAGCCAGTTCGGGAATTAAGGCGCTCGCATTCGCTTGCCGCCTTCGACTCATCGTCATGCTGGCCCCCCACGAAATTACCGGTCGCCTTGTCGATGATCCGGTACCAGTAGGCCTCAAAGCCTGACTTCTCGTTCTTCCTGTCACCGCTGGGGCGTGAGCGTAGAACCCTTTTCACCGAGAAGCGTGCACTCATGGCAGGAACTCCTTGTACTGATTGAAGTGGAGCTTTGTTGATAGACGCTCCAGTCCGGATCTCGCAACCTCTAAGTCGCTACGGAACGTGTCATCGAACGTCATGCCGGCTCGCTTCTCCCATGCACCAGGGGGTTCAGGTCATGAGTCCGTTTGTTTCACGCGATGAACGGCTCCGGGTACAGCGTGCAAACGTGCCTCTTGACCGGCGGTATCCGTTTTTGGCCGTCCGAACTGGCGTCCTCTGCCCGCCTGCGCTATTGCTAAACGGGTGCATCTGGTCAAGTGGTGCACCGGGAGCGATTCGTGGTCGAAATGATCTATTGGGCGGAGCTTCGTCGGTTGTCGCTCAACGCTGCCGCCGCCCACATTGCCGTCGTGGCCTTTCTGGAAGAAGCGCCAGTTCCCTGGACGGACGATCAGACGCTGGAGTTCGAGGGATTGGTCCTGGCTGAGCGCATTGCACTTCGTGCGTACAGTGCATTCGTCGACGACCCTCGGCAACGTCCGGCTGTGGGTCAGGGATTGCGTCTGGCCGCAGGAGAGTAGTCGCGGTCATTGTCATATCCAATGTGTGTCTGCAAGGGCTGCGCGTGAGATTCGTGGCGGGTCTCTCTCAGGGTTGTTACTTGATAACCCGGCAGTCATGTCTGAGGGGATGGGCTGGCCAAGGGGCTCCGAGTAACCTTGCCAGATGCTGCTTCAATGCAGGTAAGGCCGCTCCGAAATCTCTGCCGTGTCCTCGGTTTCTTCCGCGCTGTTTCCTAAGCATCACCTCGTGGTGCCTCGTGCAGACTATCGCGCCATACATCGTCAGCGGTTCCTGGGGTTCTGGGGCATTGCATTTCTGTCGGATCGTTTGACGCTGTTACTTTGACGTCTCGAACAACTCGCGCTAGGTCATTCCCCGGTCATTTGATAATGTGAGCCTCATTTGATGAACATGCCTGCTGCTGCGGTGGCGCGCGATGCACAGAGAGGTGTCGCTTGATTAGGGTGCTGGTGGTCGATGACCACGATCTGGTACGAATGGGGATCACCCGCATGCTGGCCGACGTCGATGGCTTGCAGGTGGTGGGGCAGGCCGACAGTGGCGAAGAGGCCTTGAAGAAGGCTCGAGAGCTCAAGCCCGATGTGGTGCTGATGGATGTGAAGATGCCAGGCATCGGAGGGTTGGAAGCGACACGCAAACTGTTGCGTCGTGTGCTGGGCAGCAAGAACTTCTTTCCCCAGGTGGCCATCGAGGAGGAGGCAGGGGACATCCTTTCCGCCTTCATAGGCCAGTACTACCTCGGAAACCAGGAGCGCGATCTGCCTTCGGAGCTGATCGTGAACACCACCCATGAGGATTTTCCCACCCTCGTGGCCGCGATCGCGGAGCTGCGCGGGCGGGAAATCAGCATCAGCCATAGCGTAAGGGCCACCCGGGCGCGCTGGCAGCAGTTGGCCGTCACCAATGCGGAGCAGGCGCTGGCCGCGCGGCTGGCGAATCGCCAACACACGGCTGCCCGTTTCGATGCGCTGGCGGAGGCGCTTGGCCTGGACGAGGCACCTCAGCGGCTGGAGTGCTATGACATCAGTCACTCCAGCGGCGAGGCGACCGTGGCCTCCTGCGTTGTATTCGGTCCGGAGGGTCCGCTGAAGTCGGACTATCGCCGCTACAACATCGAAGGCGTCACGGCGGGCGATGACTACGCGGCGATGCATCAGGCATTGACCCGTCGTTTCAGCAAACTCAAAGATGGTGAGGGCAAGTTGCCCGACGTCCTGCTGGTGGACGGCGGCAAAGGACAGCTGGCTATGGCGCAGGAGGTCCTGGAGGAGCTGGCGGTGCCAGAACTCATTCTGCTTGGGGTGGCCAAGGGTGTGACCCGCAAGCCAGGCTTCGAGACGCTCTATCTCAACGATGCCGCCCATGAGTTCACCTTGCCGGCGGACTCTCCCGCTCTGCACCTGATCCAGCAGATCCGCGACGAAGCGCACCGATTTGCGATCACCGGCCATCGGGCGCGTCGCGGAAAGGCGCGTCGTACATCCAGCCTGGAAGAGGTGGCCGGGGTAGGGCCCAAGCGTCGTCGCGAGCTGCTCAAGCATTTCGGTGGGTTGCAGGAGTTGAGCAGGGCCAGTATCGAAGAAATTGCCAAAGCACCGGGCATCAGTAAAAAGCTGGCGGAGTCGATTTATGCCGCCTTGCACAGCGAGTAGAATGCCGCCTTCCCTCAGACCCAGCCGTAGCGATGAATATTCCTAACCTGCTCACTGTTCTGCGCGTACTGCTCATCCCCGTTTTCATATTCCTCTTCTACCTGCCGTTTTCCTGGAGCTACCTGGCTGCCAGCGTGGTCTTCGCCATTGCAGCGGTCACCGACTGGTTCGATGGCTATCTCGCCCGTCGTTGGCAGCAGAGCACGCCATTCGGTGCCTTCCTCGACCCGGTCGCGGACAAGCTGATGGTGGCGGTGGCCCTGGTGTTGCTGGTGGAGGAGCATCACAACCTGTGGTTGACGCTGCCAGCAGCCATCATCATCGGGCGTGAGATCGTGGTCTCCGCGTTGCGAGAGTGGATGGCTGAACTGGGCGCCCGTGCGCATGTAGCGGTGTCCAATCTTGGAAAGTGGAAGACGGCCGCCCAGATGCTGGCCCTGGTGATCCTCCTGGCCAATCCGCCGCTTATCAATTTCTGGGTGGGGCTGGGTTATTTCCTGCTGATCCTGGCAGCGGCACTGACCCTCTGGTCGATGCTGCACTACCTCCTGGCCGCCTGGCCGCACCTGCGGCCAGACCCGCAAGAAAAATAAAAGTTTTTTTGAATCAAGGGGTTGACGGCTGTTCTTGTTGCTATAGAATGGCGCCCGTCTTCAGCGCAAACCGAAGACGACGCGGGAATAGCTCAGTTGGTAGAGCACGACCTTGCCAAGGTCGGGGTCGCGAGTTCGAGTCTCGTTTCCCGCTCCAGTTTCACGCGATGACCTCTCTGGGGTTGTTGTAAGGCCGGATGGCAGAGTGGTCATGCAGCGGATTGCAAATCCGTGTACGCCGGTTCGATTCCGACTTCGGCCTCCATCTAAAAAGCCCCGTAGATCAAAAGTCTACGGGGCTTTTTTCATGGGCTTGAATAAGTTGCTCCAGATGCCAACCGCTCGCCTGTGGCCGTTGGGAACGAGAAGGGCGTTGAATCATGCCTAAGTGATTGATTCAGAATTTTATTTGGGCTTAAATCAGCGCCCTGCACCATATGCCCCTCCTGCCCGGATGGCGAAATCGGTATACGCAGAGCACTTAAAATGCTTCGCCCTTTGGGCTTGCGGGTTCGAGTCCCGCTCCGGGCACCATTTCAATATCAATACCTTGCGCATCCCTTCTCGAAAAATTCCTGGTTAGGCAACCTGGGGGTTCCAGCAAGGGTTCTTCTCGGAAGCAATCGATCTAATTCCTTGCACGAACCTTTGCTAGCCTGAGATTCAGTAGGTGGATACGCAGACTGATGCGCAAGCGGATAGCAAGGAAACGTGGGGCGCGTTCCGAAGGGTACACGGTTAGAAAGATCTCCCGCGATGAGATCCAGCCCTTATGCCGTGTGAAGCAGGAGCCGTGATGGGCTGCTGTCAGATGCCTGAGAAACCTTGTAAGCCGGAAACCAGCACCGGCCACCTACTTCAAATTTCTCCTGGGGCTCGCCTTGTGCGGGCCCTTTTCTTTGAGGGCGATTTCTAGGGGATTGGCTTTCCTATATGATTTGTCGTCCCACGTCCTAGGACAGAACGGGGGATGTTGTAGAACCTTTCGCATGATTGGCAGGACTAAGACTGAAATCCACAGTCGTCTTGAGCGTGCGTTGAAAACGCCTGGGCGACCCAGGCGCAGGAGAGGAAACGAATGGAATCGAAAGATCAGGATCTGGTGCGCTTGCTCAGCCTGACCACCCGAAGTCTCACGCACCTGACGGCGGCGATGAGCGAAATGTCCTTCGAGATGATGCGCAGTGACGACCCGGCGGTTAAGAGCGCGGGCCGGCGCATGATCGATCACCTGGCCTTCATTGGCGCGGGGCTCGATCAGCACTGGGAGTCCCTGGCCGCGTACAGCGATCTGCCCGTTCCGTACGAGAGTGCGGAGCCCCTGGTGGAGATGGAACTCAACGTGCTTCCCCAGGAATCCTGACCGCTACTTTCCCATTACTTTTTTTCGTCATGCCGGCGTCACGCGCTTGCCATGGCGCTTGGATGGAATCCGCTTATCGAAGTGGAGGTTCCAGCCATGCGACTGTGCGTGATCGGTGCGGGATACGTGGGATTGGTGACGGCGACCTGCTTCGCCGAGATGGGGAATCAGGTGATGTGCGTGGAGCGCGATCCGTTTCGCCTCGCACGTCTGGCCAAGGGGCAAGCGCCGCTCTACGAGCCAGGCCTGGAATCCATGCTCCAGGACCAGGTTGCGGCAGGACGACTGGGCTTTACCGCGTCGTTGGCGGAGGGGATCGACCGCGCAGATGTCATCTTCATCGCCGTGGGCACGCCCAGCGGCGAGGATGGCTCGGCTGATCTTTCCCATGTCCTCGAAGTCGCCGAAGAGCTGGGCGCCGGCCTGAAGCGGCCCTGCCTGGTGGTGGACAAGTCCACGGTCCCCGTGGGCACCGCGGAGCGTGTCGCGGACCGGATCCACAGCGGACTGGCTGCGCGGGGGCTCGGTTTCCGGGTGGAGGTGGCAAGTAACCCCGAGTTTCTCAAGGAAGGTTCGGCCATCGAGGACTTCATGCGCCCGGATCGGGTCGTCATTGGCTGCGAGAGTCCGGAGGCCGCCGAGTGCCTGCGGCGCCTGTACGCGCCGTTCCTGCGCAACCACGACCGGTTGCTGGTCATGGGGCTGCGTGCGGCGGAATTCACCAAATATGCCGCCAATGCCTTTCTGGCCACCAAGATTTCCTTCATGAACGAGATGGCGGGCATCTGCGCTCGCCTCGAGGTGGACATCGAGGAAGTGCGGCGCGGCGTGGGCAGTGACAAGCGCATCGGTACCCATTTCATCTACGCGGGTTGTGGCTATGGCGGTTCCTGCTTTCCCAAGGATGTACGCGCGCTGATCCGAACGGCTGAGCAGGAGGGGATCGAGCCGGGCATCCTGCGTGCCGTAGAGGCGCGCAATGCCTTGCAGAAAACCCTCCTGTACCAGTCCGTGCGGGAGCACTTCAACGGATTCCTGAAGGGCAGGGTGATCGCACTCTGGGGGCTGGCGTTCAAGCCGGGAACGGATGACTTGCGCGAGGCGCCGAGCCTGGTGCTGCTGGAGGCCCTGTTGCAGGCCGGAGCGAGGGTCCGTGCCCATGACCCGGTGGCCAACGCCGGGGTGGCGGCGCGCTTTCCCCGGGCGGTGGAGACCGGGCAGTTGCGACTGGATGACTCCCCCTACGAGGTCACGGACGGCGCCGACGCCCTGGTCCTGGTAACCGAATGGAAGCAATTCCGGCAGCCGAACTTCGAGCGAATTCGTGGTCTCATGCGCATGCCCGTGATCTTCGATGGACGCAATCTCTACGAGCCGGAACAACTGGTGGAGTCAGGGTTCGTCTATCGGGGCGTCGGACGGCCCCAGAGGGGCCATTGTAAGGCGACTGCGGCGTGATTAGACTGCGCGCCAAATTGCCACCACACCCACCTTCCCAAGGTTTGAAATGATCAAGAAATGCCTGTTCCCCGCTGCTGGTTACGGTACCCGCTTCCTGCCGGCCACCAAGGCGATGCCCAAGGAAATGCTGCCGGTGGTGAACAAGCCACTGATTCAGTATGGCGTTGAAGAGGCCCTGGACGCCGGTCTCAACGAGATCTCCATCGTCACCGGCCGCGGCAAACGCGCCCTCGAAGACCATTTCGACATCAGCTACGAGCTGGAGCACCAGATCAAGGGCACCGACAAGGAGAAGTACCTGGTCGGCATCCGTCGCCTGATCGACGAGTGCAGCTTCTCCTACACCCGCCAGGTGGAGATGAAGGGGCTGGGCCACGCCATCCTCAGTGGACGGCCGCTGATCGGCGACGAACCCTTCGCCGTCGTACTGGCGGACGACCTGTGCCTGAACCTGGCCGGTGACGGTGTCCTGACCCAGATGGTCAAGCTGTACAACCAGTTCCGCTGCTCCATCGTCGCCATCCAGGAAGTGCCCCGCGAGGAGACCTCCAAGTACGGCGTCATTGCCGGCGAGATGATCCGTGACGACATCTTCCGCGTGAACAGCATGGTGGAGAAGCCCAAGCCGGAGGACGCGCCATCCAACCTGGCCATCATCGGCCGTTACATCCTGACGCCGGACATCTTCAAGCTCATCGAGGAAACCGAGCCGGGCAAGGGTGGCGAGATCCAGATCACCGACGCCCTGATGAAGCAGGCCCAGGATGGCTGCGTGCTGGCCTACAAGTTCAAGGGCAAGCGATTCGACTGCGGCGGAGCCGAAGGCTACATCGAGGCCACCAATTACTGCTTCGAAAACCTCTACAAGACCGGCAAGGCGTACTGATCGCCATTGCTGCGAACAGGCCGCCTTCGGGCGGCCTGTTCGTTTTCAGTCAGGTCATTTCCGGATCATGGGATCGGCATCGCCTCCGATCCCGGTCCCAATGGCTGGCCGTAACTGAACTCCACGTAGTTTCCCGCCGGGTCCTTGAGCCCACAGTAGTAGCCCACCGGATAGGGCTCGTCCCTGGGGGCCCAGATCAGGCACCCCGTCGCTTCGGCGCGGCGGGCGATGTCGTCCACCTGCTCGCGGCTATCCACGGCGAAGCCGAAATGGCTGTAGTCGGTGGGCGCCAGGTTGCGGTCCTGGCCGCCGGGCATGATGACGAAGATGAAACTGTGTTCCTTGCCCGGCTCCGCCATCCAGACGATCTTCGAACCCTTGGCGGCGCGCTCGTGGATCACCCGCATGCCGCAGAAGGTTTCGTAGAAACGGACGCAGGGCTCCAGCTCCGGTACATGCAGGGCCACGTGGGTGAGGGTAGGGCGCATGGTCGTCTCCTGTTCGATGCTTTCAGGATAGGCCCGGCAACTGGTCAGGTGCATATCTTCCGGTATGCTGGCGGCTTGTTTCTGGAGGCTTGCCATGGATTACGACTTCGACCTTTTCGTCATAGGTGCCGGTTCCGGCGGTGTACGTGCGGCGCGCTTCGCGGCCGGATTCGGGGCGCGCGTGGCGATCGCCGAAAGCCGCTACCTGGGCGGCACCTGCGTGAACGTCGGCTGCGTGCCGAAGAAGCTGCTGGTCTACGGTGCCCATTTCTCCGAGGACTTCGAGCAGGCCAGTGGCTTCGGCTGGTCCCTGGGCGAGGCGAATTTCAGCTGGCCCACGCTGATCGCCAACAAGAACCGCGAGATCCATCGTCTCAACGGCATCTACCGCAACCTGCTGGTGAACAGCGGCGTCACGCTGCTGGAAGGCCACGCCCGACTGCTGGACCCGAACAGCGTCGAGGTGGCCGGCCAACGCTGCACGGCCAGGAACATCCTCATCGCCACTGGCGGCTGGCCGCAGATACCGGACATCCCGGGCCGTGAGCTGGCCATCAGCTCCAACGAGGCCTTCTTCCTCGAGCAGCTGCCCAAGCGCGTACTGGTGGTGGGCGGCGGCTATATCGCCGTGGAGTTCGCGTCCATCTTCCAGGGCCTGGGCGCCCGGACGTCGTTGCTCTATCGGCGCGAACTCTTCCTGCGGGGCTTCGACGACGCCGTGCGCGTCCACCTGCGGGACGAGCTGTCGAAGAAGGGCATGGACCTGCAGTTCAACGCCGATATCGCCCGCATCGACAAACAGCCCGATGGCAGCCTCCTGGCCACGCTCAAGGATGGCCGCCACCTGGAAACCGACTGCGTCTTCTACGCCACCGGCCGTCGTCCGATGCTCGATAACCTGGGCCTGGAGAACACCGGCGTCGAGCTGGACGAGCGCGGCTTCATCAAGGTGAGCGACCTTTTCCAGACCTCCGAACCCTCGATCCTCGCGCTCGGCGACGTGATCGGCCGCGTGCAGCTCACCCCGGTGGCGCTGGCTGAAGGCATGGCGGTGGCGCGCCGCCTGTTCAAGCCGGAGGAGTACCGTCCGGTGGACTACGACGGCATTCCCACCGCTGTTTTCAGCCTGCCCAACATAGGCACAGTGGGCCTGACCGAGCAGCAGGCCCGTGCTCGGGGCCACAAGGTCCGGATCTTCGAAAGCCGCTTCCGGCCGATGAAGCTGACCCTCACCGAAAACCAGGAGCGCACCCTGATGAAACTGGTGGTCGACGCCGAGTCCGACCGCGTCCTGGGCTGCCACATGGTCGGCCCGGAAGCCGGCGAGATCATCCAGGGGCTGGCGGTCGCGCTCAAGGCCGGTGCCACCAAGCGCATCTTCGACGAGACCATCGGCGTGCATCCCACCGCCGCCGAGGAATTTGTGACCCTGCGTACCCCGGTCGGTGCCTGACCTGAATGGAACAACTCTTCTACCTATCCGACCTGTTTGGCGTGGCGGTCTTCGCCATCACCGGCGCGCTCATGGCCGGGCGCAAATCCATGGACCTGTTCGGGGTGCTGGTGATCGCCGTCATCACCGCCCTGGGCGGCGGTACCCTGCGCGACGTGATCCTCGGCAACCACCCGGTCAGCTGGATTCGCGATGACACCTACATCCTGGTCGCCTCCCTGGCGGCCGTGGGCACGGTGATCTGGGTACGCCTGACCCGTCCCATCAACGAAACCGGATTGCTCCTGGCCGACGCCTTCGGTCTTGCCGTGTTCTCCGTCTACGGCACCGAAGTCGCGCTGCAGCACGGCCTGCAGCCCGGCACCGCAGTGATCATGGGCGTGATCACCGGCGTGGGCGGCGGGGTGATGCGCGACATCATCTGCAACGAGGTGCCGCTGATCTTCCAGAAAGAGATCTACGCCATCGCCTGCATCGCCGGCTCCCTGGTGTTCATCGGCCTGCGGGAAATCGCTGTGCCGGGCTGGCTGGGAACCTCGATGGCGATGCTGGTGGTGCTGCTGATCCGCCTGGCCGCCATCCACTGGAAACTCTCGCTGCCGCGTTTCCACCTCCTCGACCGGGACTGACGCCATGCTCGAACGCCTGGACCATCTGGTCCTCACCGTCGCGGACATTGCCCGCACCCTGGACTTCTACCAGCGGGTGTTGGGGATGCGCCACGAAACCTTCGGCAACGGTCGACACGCCCTCGCGTTCGGCCAACAGAAGTTCAACCTTCACCAGGCCGGCCAGGAGTTCGAGCCGAAGGCGGCTCATCCCTTGCCCGGCGCCATCGACCTTTGCCTGATCACGCGATGGCCCCTGGAACGGGTGCTGGAGCACCTGGCGGAGCAGGGTGTCGAGGTGGAGGAGGGGCCGGTGATGCGCACGGGCGCACTGGGTCCCATCGAGTCCGTGTATTTCCGCGACCCGGACGGCAACCTGATCGAGGTCAGCCGGTACCCGGACTAGCGCTCCACCCCGGGGCGATTCATCAGGGGCGCTGGCGAAATCCGGCAAACACGCAACACTGGTTGCAGCCGCCTTCCATTGCCCAGGCCGGAGTACGCCCATGAACAGAGTCGCCCTGCTGCTCGCGCTGCTTGCCGGCGCGGGCCTTGCCCACGCGGAGATCATGACCCGCGAGATTCCCTACAAGGCCCCCGATGGAACCGCCCTGATCGGCTACCACGCCTACGACGATGCGCTGGCCGGCAAACGCCCCGGCGTGGTGGTCGTCCATGAATGGTGGGGCCTGAACGACTACGCCAAGCGCCGCGCCCGTGACCTCGCCGCCCTCGGCTACAGCGCGCTGGCCATCGACATGTACGGCGACGGCAAGAACACCGAGCACCCGGCCGATGCCCAGGCCTTCATGCAGGCCGCGCTGGCCAGTGCGCCCGCCGCGAAGGCGCGCTTCCTCGCCGGGCTCGAACTGCTCAAGGCCCAGCCCCAGACCGACCCGGACCGCCTCGCCGCCATTGGCTACTGCTTTGGCGGCAAGGTGGTCCTGGACATGGCGCGCCAGGGCGTGCCCCTGGCCGCGGTGGTGAGCTTTCATGGCGCACTGGCCACCACCACGCCGGCCACCCCCGGCAGCGTCAAGGCCAAGGTCCTGGTGGAACACGGTGGCAAGGACAGCCTGGTGCCCGCCAGTGCGGTGAATGCCTTCAAGGCCGAGTTCGACCAGGCCAAGGCCGACTACCGCGTGGTGATCCAGCCCAACGCCAAGCACAGCTTCACCAATCCCGACGCCGATCGCCTGAGCCATGCCGGCCATGGCGACGAGAAGGGACCTGACCTGGGCTACAGCCAGGTGGCGGACGAGAACGCCTGGGCCGATATGCAGGCCCTGTTCAAGGAGGTCTTCCCGCAGCCGTGACACCTGGCCGGGCGGCCTTCGAACGGCGCGGGCTGCCTTGGCATTCGCCGTCCATCGACTAGAGTTTCGAGGACGGCAACGTTCGCAGGGGTTGGGCATGTTCAATGCCATGGGCGCCTACATCAGGGCAGTGGAAGGGCTTAACCGCGTGGTTGGCCGCTTCACCATGTACCTGATCTTCGCGATGCTCGCCGTCCTGCTGTACTCCTCGATCTCCAAGGCCTTCTTCCAGCCTTCCATCTGGACCCTGGAGTCCGCCCAGTTCCTCATGGTCGCCTACTTCCTACTGGGCGGCGCCTATTCGATGCAGCTGGACGCCCACGTCCGCATGGACCTCATCTACTCCCGCTTCAGCCTTCGCTCCCGGGCGCTGATCGACGTGCTCACAGCGGGCTTCCTGCTGTTCTACCTGGTGATGCTGCTCTACGGCGGCTTCTCGTCCACCCAGTACGCCCTCGAGTACAAGGAGACCAGCTACTCGTCCTGGTCGCCGCAGATGGCCCCGATCAAGGTGGTGATGACCGTCGGCATCCTGCTGATGATGCTCCAGGCCATCGCCAACTTCTTTCGCGACCTGGGGCTGATCCTGGGCAGGGAGTTCCCATGAGCTACGAGCTCATCGCCCTGCTGATGTTCAGTTCCATGATGCTGCTCCTGCTGACCGGCAAGCGGGTGTTCGGCGCCATCGGCTTCGTCGCGGCGGCGGCGGCCCTCGCGCTGTGGGGCGAAGGTGGTTCGGAGATGGCCTTCAGCGCCGCCATGAAGCTGATGAAGTGGTACCCCCTCCTGACCCTGCCGATGTTCGTCTTCATGGGCTACATGCTGTCGGAGTCGCGCATCGCCGACGACCTCTATCGCATGTTCCATGTCTGGATGGGACCCCTGCATGGCGGCCTGGCCATCGGCACCATCCTGCTGATGGTGGTCATCTCCGCCATGAACGGGCTCAGCGTCGCCGGCATGGCCATCGGCGCCACCATCGCCTTGCCGGAACTGCTGCGCAGGGGCTACGACAAGATCATGGTCACCGGCGTGATCCAGGCCGGCAGCACGCTCGGCATCCTGATCCCGCCCAGCGTCGTGCTGGTGCTCTACGGCATGATCGCTCGCCAGCCGGTGGGGCAGTTATGGCTGGCCGGAGTGTTCCCCGGGCTCCTGATGGCCACGCTGTTCATCCTCTACGTGGTCATTCGCTGCCGCCTGCAGCCGCGCCTTGGCCCGCCGCTGGACTCGGTCGAACGGGCGCAGATCACCTGGGGCGAACGTTTCCGCCTGCTTCGTGCGGGCCTGGTGCCCCTGTTCATCTTCCTGGCCATGACCGGCCTCTTCCTGATGGGCTACACCAGCCTGGTGGAGAGTTCGGCGGTCGGCGCCCTGGCGGCGACCCTCGCGGCCCTGTTCCAGGGCCGGCTGACCCGCCATGTGCTCGAGGAGACCTTGCGCAAGACCCTCGGCATCACCTGCATGTTCATGTGGATCATCCTGGCCGCCCTGTGCTTCGGCGCGGTGTTCGACGGCCTCGGTGCCGTCAAGGCCATCGAGGGGCTGTTCGTGCAGCAGATGGGGCTGAGTCCCTGGCAGATCCTCGTCCTGATGCAGATGTCCTTCATCATCATGGGCATGTTCCTCGACGACACCGCCATGCTGGTGATAGTCGCGCCGCTCTACGTACCCCTGGTGGGCGCCCTGGGCTTCGACCTGGTCTGGTATGGCGTGCTCTACACCATCACCTGCCAGATGGCCTACATGACCCCGCCATTCGGCTACAACCTGTTTCTCATGCGGGCCATGGCGCCCCCGGAAGTGACCCTGGGCGATATCTACCGCTCCGTGGGGCCCTTCGTCGTGATCATGATCATCACCCTCGCAGTGGTGATGATCTTTCCCCAGATCGCCCTCTGGCTGCCCCAGTGGCACTACGGCGTGGGGAGCTAGTTCGTCAGGAACGGCAAGGTGCGCAATGTCGTAGCGGCGCACGGGAATGGGTGGAGTAACGCAGGGCCAGATGCCGACCTGAGAAAGCCGCGCCGCCAGTGGCGGTGCGGTGTTGGGCGGGTGCCAGTCACCCCATCCACATTCCTGGAGGTAACCATGAGTACCAGACGCACCTTCCTCAAGGGGGCCGCCGTCGCCACCGGCGCGGTGGGGGCGACCACCCTCGGCGCCCCCTTCGTCCACGCACAGTCCGGCAAGAAGATCACCTGGCGCCTGCAGACCTACGCGGGGCCGGCCCTGGCCGAGCACGTGATCAAACCCTCCATCGACGCCTTCAACAAGGCCGCCAATGGCGAGATGGAAATCCAGCTCTACTTCGCCGACCAGCTGGTGCCCACCGGCGAGCTGTTCCGCGCCATGCAGAAGGGCACCATCGACGCGGTGCAGAGCGATGACGACTCCATCGCGGCCCCCGTGGACGTCGCGGTGTTCGGGGGCTACTTCCCCTTCGCCACCCGCTACAGCCTGGACGTGCCGACCCTGTTTCACCAGTGGGGCCTCAACGCGATCTGGGAAGAGGCCTATGCCGAAGTGAAAGGCGTGACCTGGCTGGGCGCCGGTTCCTGGGATCCCTGCAACTTCGCCACGGTCGAGCCCATCCGCAGCCTGGCGGACCTGAAGGGCAAGCGGGTATTCACCTTCCCCACGGCAGGCAAGTTCCTGGCCCGCTTCGGCGTGATTCCGGTCACGCTGCCTTGGGAAGACGTGGAAGTCGCCGTGCAGACGGGCGAGCTGGATGGCATCGCCTGGTCGGGGATCACCGAGGACTACACGGTGGGCTGGGCCAACGTCACCAAGTACTTCCTCACCAACAATATCTCCGGCGCCTGGATCGGCTCCTACTTCGCCAACTCCGAGCGCTGGGCCGAAGTGCCGGAGCACCTCAAGGTGCTCTTCCGCCTGTGCATGGACAGCTCCCACTACTACCGCCAGCACTGGTACTGGGGCGGTGAGGCCAAGCTGCGGGTGGAGGGCACCAAGCTGAAGCTCACCTCCATTCCCGCCGAAGAGTGGAAGACCGTGGAGGCCGAAGCGCACAAGTTCTGGGACGAGATCGCCAAGACCAGCCCTCGCTGCGCCAAGGTCGTGGAGATCTTCAAGCAGTACAACGCGCTGATGGAAAAGGCCGGCCCGCCCTACCGTTATTGAGTCGCCTGGCCTGGCCCGCCTGTGCGGGCCAGGCGTTCGAGCACAAGGACCGAACCATGGACCTGTTGCATTGCATTTCGCCCATCGACGGCTCCACATACGTCGAGCGTCCCCTGGCGGTCGCCGCCGAGATCGCCGCCGCCCTTGAGCGTGCCGAACGGGCGCGCGGGCCCTGGAAAGCCACGCCGGTGGCCGAGCGGGTCGCCATCGCCCGGCGTGCCATCGCCGCCTTCGCGCAGCGCGAGACCGCATTGGCGGAGGAACTCTGCTGGATGATGGGCCGGCCGATCCGCTATGCGCCCGGGGAGATTCGCGGCTTCGTCGAGCGCGCCAGCTACATGGCTGACATCGCCGAATCCGCGCTGGCCGATATCCGGCTCCCCGAAAAGCCCGGCTTCATGCGGATGATCCGCCGCGAGCCGCTGGGGCTGGCGCTGGTCATCGCGCCCTGGAACTACCCCTACCTGACTGCGGTGAACGCCGTCGTCCCCGCGTTGCTCGCCGGGAACTGCGTGCTGCTCAAGCATTCGGCGCAGACGCCGCTCTGTGCCGAACGCATGGTGGAGGCCTTCGTCGAAGCCGGCCTGCCGAGCGGCGTCTTCCAGTACCTGCACCTGAGCCATGGCGACACCGAGCGCCTGATCCAGGCCGATTCCGTGCGCCATGTCGCCTTCACCGGCTCCGTGGCCGGCGGGACCATGGTGGAGCGGGCCGCCGCCGGGCGCTTCATCAGTGCCGGGCTGGAACTGGGCGGAAAGGACCCGGCCTATGTACGGGCCGACGCCAACCTCGGCCACGCCGTGGAAACCGCCGTCGACGGCGCTTTCTTCAACTCCGGCCAGTCCTGCTGCGGCATCGAGCGGATCTACGTGCATGCGGACCTGTACGACGCATTCGTCGAGCAGGCCGTCGCCCTGGTGAGTCAGTACCGCCTGGGGCGCTCCGACGACCCGGAAACCACGCTGGGACCGCTGGTACGCGCCGAGGCCGCGGACTTCGTCCGTGGGCAGACCCGCGAGGCGGTGGAGCAGGGCGCCCGCGCCCACCTTGATCCGGCAGCCTTCGGCCTCGATCGGCCGGGCAGCGCCTACCTGGCGCCCCAGGTGCTCACCGGGGTGCATCACGGCATGCGGGTCATGCGTGAGGAATCCTTCGGTCCCGTGGTGGGGATCCAGCGAGTGCGCGACGACGAGGAAGCGCTGGCCCTCATGAACGACAGTCCCTATGGCCTCACCGCCGCCATCTTCAGCCAGGACGAGGCCGCCGCCCTTGGCCTGGCGGACAGGGTCGAGGCCGGTACCGTCTTCCTCAACCGGTGCGACTACCTGGACCCGGCGCTGGCCTGGACCGGCGTGAAACACTCCGGTCGCGGCTGCACCCTGTCGCGGGTGGGCTACGAACACCTGACCCGGCCCAAGTCCTTCCACTTCAAGACCGTCCCCTGAGGTACGCCATGGAACCCAGTCACTTCCGCATGAACTGGAACTACCCCACCTCGGTGCGGGTCGGTGTCGGCCGGATCGCCGAGCTGGCCAGCGCCTGCCGTGAACTCGGCATGGCCGCACCGCTGCTGGTGACCGACCCGGGCCTGTCCGGGTTGCCGATGATCGATGCGGCGCTGGCGCGCTGCCGCGATGCCGGGCTCCAGGCCGGCCTGTTCCATCGGATCAAGGGCAATCCCACCGGGACCAACGTCATGGACGGCGTCGAGGCCTTTTGGTCGGGAGGGCACGACGGGGTGATCGCCTTCGGCGGCGGCTCGGCGCTGGACGCCGGCAAGGCCATCGCGCTGATGGTGGGCCAGGACCGTCCCCTCTGGGATTTCGAGGACGTGGGGGACAACGCCAGCCGGGTGAAGGTGGCCGGCATGGCGCCGGTGGTCGCGGTGCCCACCACGGCGGGCACCGGCTCCGAGGTGGGGCGGGCGGCGGTCATCACGGACGACCAGGCCCGGCTCAAGCGCATCATCTTTCACGCACGGATGCTGCCGGCCATCGTCCTTCTCGACCCGGAGCTCACCTTGGGCCTGCCGCGCACGCTCACCGCGGCCACCGGGATGGATGCGCTGTCCCATAGCCTGGAAGCCTTCTGCTCACCGCTTTACCACCCCATGGCCGAGGGCATCGCACTGGAAGGCATGCGCCTGGTGAAGGATTTCCTGCCCCGGGCCTGCGCGGACGGTGGCGATGTCGAGGCGCGGCTGCAGATGCTGGTGGCCTCCAGCATGGGCGCGACGGCCTTCCAGCGGGGCCTGGGCGGCATGCACGCCCTGGCCCATCCGCTCGGGGCGCTCTACGACGCCCATCACGGACTGCTCAATGCGGTGCTGATGCCCTTTGTGCTGCAGGCCAACCGCGCCAGCATCGAGGCGCCGATGGAGCGACTGGCGCGTTACCTGGGGCTGCCGCAAGCGGGCTTCGGTGCGGTGCTGGACTGGGTACTGGACCTGCGCGCCGGCCTGGGCATCCCCCACAGCCTCGCGGAAATCGGCATAGACGGCGCCCGGGTCGAGCAGGTGGGACGCATGGCGGAAGTCGACCCCTCGGCCGGTACCAACCCGATTCCCTTCGATGCCGCGCAGTACAGCCGGATTTTCCAGCATGCGCTGGAGGGGCGGCTCTAGGCCCGGCAGAAAGCCCGGGCGGCCTTGCGGTCGCTCGGGCAAGGGGCGCGAAGCCCCGGATCATCCAGGGTTCCGCTGACGGTACTCGGTGGTGGTGATCCCCTTGTAGCCCCAGTTATCGGTATCCACTTCCTCGATCACGATATGGGTCAGGTCCGGGCGCTTGCCCAGTACCCGTTGCAGGGTGTCGGTGATTTCGGCGATGACCTGGGCTTTCTGTTCGCGGGTCACGCCGTCGCGGGTGATGCGTACGCTGACGAAGGGCATGTCGTCGTCCTCCTTACCAGGTCCCGGTGCTCATGCCGCCGTCTACCGGCAGCACGGCGCCTGTGGTGAAGCCGGAGTGGGTCAGGTACAGCACCGCATCGGCGATGTCCTGGACCCGGCCGATGTAGCCCACCGGTTGCAGGCCGTTGAGGAACTCGCGGGCGCCCGGGTCGTGCATCGGGGTTTCGATGATGCCGGGAGCCACGGCGTTGACCCGGATGTCGTGGGGCGACAGCTCCAGCGCCAGCGCGCGGGTGAACTGGTTCAGGCCGCCCTTGATCAGCGTCGGCAGCGAGGCCGGCACGTCACGGTTGGGCTGCAGGCCGACCGATGCGGTGATGTTGACGATATGGCCGCGACGACGGGGGATCATGTGCCGCGCGGCCGCCTGTGAGGCATAGACCACGCCCTTGAGGTTGGTGGCGAGCATCGCGTCCAGGTCCTCCTCGCTGTACTCGGTGAAGGGGCTGGGCACGAAGATGCCGGCGTTGTTCACCAGCACGTCCACCTGCCCGAAACGCTCGACGGCGGTTTCGATGAGGCGCGTGGCGGTGCCGCTCTGGCCGATGTCGCCAGCCACGCCGATGAAGTTCTCGGGGTTGCCAAGCTCCTCGGCGGCGGCCGCCAGGCGTTCCGCGTTGCGGGCCGAGCCGACCACGTTGAAGCCCTGGTCCAGGTAGGCTTTTGCCAGGCCGAGTCCGATACCGCTGGAGGCGCCGGTGACGACGACGGTTCTGCTGTTTGGGTTCATGTCGATGATCCTCGATGGCTGAACGGGTTCGAATGTCCCAGAGGGCGCCTCTCTGTTGGGACCGACTATATTTGTGCTCACACAGCGGATAAATAAGCTGTCCAGTACTTCAGTTGATACCTAGTGTAATGAATCATGAAGCGTCAGTTCGACGACATCCTGCTGGGCAGCATCGAGCTGTTCTGCCTGGCCGCCGAGGAGGGCGGTTTCACCGCTGCGGCCCAGGTGGCGGGCGTCACGCCGGCGGCGGTGAGCCGCTCAATCGGGCGCCTGGAAGCGCGCCTGGGGGTGCGGCTGTTTTCCCGCACCACGCGCAGCATCCGCCTGACCGAAAGCGGCCGCAGCTACTACGAGGAGTGCCGCCAGGCATTGACCCAGCTGGTGGAGGCGGAGCGCTCGGTGATGGGCCAGCAGCAGGAACCCGCTGGAGTCCTGCGCATCAGCATCCCGACGGTCTACGGTCATTTCCGCGTGCTGCCGCTCCTGCCGGAATTCCGCCGGCGCTACCCCCAGGTGAAGATCGAGGTGCACCTCAGCAACCGCAATATCGACTTTGCCGCCGAGGGCTACGACATGGCCATCCGGGTGAGGGCCCAGCCCGACTCGACCCTGATCGCCCGTCATCTGGAGGACGCCGCATTGGTGGTCATCGCCACCCCGGACTACCTGGGCCGGATGGGCACGCCGCGCACGCTGGAGGACCTGGCCCGGCATGAGTGCATCCAGTTCGAGTTGCCCAGCAGCGGTCGGCGCATCGCCTGGCTGTTCAATGAGCAGGGGCGCGAGCGGGAGGTCCTGGCCGAGGGCAGCTACGTGATCACCGATGATGTGGTCATGGGGGGCGTGACCCTGGCCCGGCATGGCGCCGGACTCTTCCAGACCTACCGCTTCATCGTCGAGAAGGAGCTGGCCGAGGGCAGCCTGGTGGAGGTGTTGCAGGACTATGGCGGGCGTTCGCGGCCCTTCACCTTGCTCTATCCGCAGAACCGCCATGTCCCCCTGCGCCTGCGGGCGTTCGTGGATTTCCTGATGGAACGGCGGGAGGGTTGGCGGCCCGCCGATCCGAGCATTACCTGAGGGGGCGGCTCCGGCACGCTGGCGCGGTTTCGCGAGCCGCCGGGCCGGAATTGCGCCGCCTCAGGCGTCGAGATTCACCACCACGCGGCCACGCACCTGGCCGGCAAGCAGCTCATGGGCCGTGGCGATGGCGTCGCCCAGGCCGATCTCGCGGGTGATGGTCTCCAGCTGGGCAATGTCCAGGTCGCGGGCCAGGCGGTCCCAGGCCTGGATGCGCTCGGCGCGGGGGCGGGTGACGCTGTTGATCCCCAGCAGGCTGACACCACGCAGGATGAAGGGCGCGACGCTGGCCGGGAGGTCCATGCCCTGGGCCAGGCCGCAGGCGGCCACGGCACCGTCGGCGCGAAGGCCGGCGCAGACATTGGCCAGGGTATGGCTGCCCACAGAGTCGATGGCGGCGACCCAGCGCTCCTTTCCCAGGGGACGGCCGGGTTCGGAGAGCTCGTGGCGATCGATGATCTCGGCGGCGCCGAGGCCCTTCAGGTAATCCGCCTCCTGCGGGCGGCCGGTGGCGGCCACCACGCGGTAGCCGAGGCGGGCGAGAAGCGCGATGGCGAAGCTGCCGACACCGCCGTTGGCGCCGGTCACCAGCACGTCACCCTGGCCGGGCCGCAGGCCATGGCGCTCCAGGGCCAGCAGGCAGAGCATGGCGGTGTAGCCGGCGGTGCCGATGGCCATGGCCTGGCGGGCGCTGAAGGCGCTGGGCAGGGGGATCAACCAGTCGCCGTTGAGACGGGCCTTCTGAGCCAGCCCTCCCCAGTGGGTCTCGCCAACGCCCCAGCCGTTGAGCAGCACCGCATCGCCGGCCTTGTAATCCGGGTGGCTGCTGGACTCCACGGTGCCGGCCAGGTCGATGCCGGGCACCATGGGAAACTGCCGCACCACAGGGCTCTTGCCGGTGATCGCCAGGCCGTCCTTGTAATTCAGGGTGCTGTAGGCCACCCGGACGGTGACATCGCCTTCGGGGAGTTGCGCCTCCTCCAGCTGGGTGGTTCGGGCACGGTAGCCGGCCTCGTCCTTCTCGATCAGGATTGCGTCGAACATCGTCACACCTCCATTTAGACCAGTCGTCTATTAATAGGCGCGGAACGCCGCGAGCCCTTGTGGGCTAGCGCGGCAAACCGGCGAGAAAACCCTTGATGAAAATATCCAGCGGGACGTTGTCCCGCGTCAGCCGGGCACGCTGGATCGCGCCTTCCCAGCCAATCCAGAAGAAGGCCGCCAGGGCCTCGCAATCCGCGTCCGGGGCCAGTTCGCCCGCATCCCGGGCGGCGACCAGGCAGCGCGCCAGCCTTGCCTGCCAGTCGCACAAGGTCGCCTCCAGTTGCAGGCGGAAGCTTTCCGGCAAGAGGCTCACTTCCTGGCCCAGGTTGCCCACCAGGCAACCCCGGCAGAACGCGTAGCGGGCCATGCCGGCCTTGGCGTCCTCGACGAAGTCCACAAGGCGTTGCAGGGGCGCTACGTCGTCCTGCAGGAACCAGCGATCCAGCTTGCGCGCGAAGTACCCGGCGAAGGCCTCCAGCACCGCCTGGCCGAAGGCCTCCTTGCTCTCGAAGTAGTGATAGAAGGAGCCCTTGGGCACGCCCACCCGCTTGAGCACCGTGTCGATGCCGGTGGTCATGAAGCCCTGTTCGGTAAGCAGTTCCATGCCGCAGCGGATCAGCGCGGCACGGGTGTCGGAGAAATCGCGTTCCACCTTGGGCGGACGTCCGCGACGGGGAGGGGATTGGGCGTCGGTCATGGGAAAGGGATTTTAGACTGGTCGTCTAGAAACGCAATCGCCAGAATGCCATCCGTTCGATCTTGCGTGGGCCCGGCTTGTCTCCACGGAAGCTAGGCGCCGTCGATGTCCACGGGGTCGGCGGCCAGATCCGCTGACAGGATGTCGACGACGCGAGCATGGTCTAGAGTGGGTTCCGATCCCCTCGGCAAGGAGGCCACCATGCCCAGTCTTCCCCTGTACTTTCCCCCGGATTTCTCCCTTCCCGTCGCCCTGCAGTCTGCCCAGCTGGTCGCCGCCGCCTACGACCAGTACGCGCAATGGCTGACGCAGGACAAGCCGCGCAAACCCGCCGACTTCAACTGGCAGCCGCCGGCCATGAGCGGCTGGAGCCTGTCCGCCCCGATCTGGAGCATCCTCAGCGAACTGCGCTTCCTCAATGAATCGGAGCCCTTCGGCTTCGCCGCCCGCGACGCCCAGGGAGTCGTGTACCTGGTGTTCCGGGGGACCGAGTCACCCCAGGACTGGCTCGACGACCTGGACGCGGACCAGGCCGGCTATCCCTGGCAAGCGGGCGCCGGGAAGGTCCACGATGGCTTCCTCAAGCTCTACGCCTCCCTTCGGGACATGGCGCTGCAGGCGGCTGATGGCCTGCAGCCAGGCGGCCTGATCCGCGTGTGCGGCCACAGCCTGGGGTGCGCGCTCTCCAGCCTGGCGGTGCCGGACCTTCGCGAGCGCTGGCCGGACCAGCCGCTGGAACACTACAACTTCGCCAGCCCGCGCCTGGCGGCCCCGGATTTCGCCGCCTTCTACAACGGCCTGGGCGTTCCCACCTTTCGGGTGGTCAACGACAGCGACCTGGTGCCCGAGGTCCCCCCGGGTGTCACCGGCGACTGGATCTACCAGCACCTGGGGCGGGCCGTCACCTTCACCGCCAGCTACGGCAGCGTCGAGGCCGACCACAGCCTGGCGGGCTGTTACCTCTACGCCCTGGAGAATCCCACGGCGCCCATGAAGGGGTGAGGCACGTCGGCACGCGATGCGCTGGAGCCGGCCTGGGCAGCGGCCCGGCGGTCACCGGTGCGTCGTTGTGCTCGCCCCCCGGTCCCGGGAACGAGGAGGGCGGGCTGCAGTGTCTATACTTGCCAGCAACTGTGTGAAAGGGGGGAAAGTGGCCGCGCTTCCGGTCGCCCGGAAGACGGATATCGAATCTGTTGCATGGTCGATGACCGGCATCCACCACGGGCGCCGGAGCATCGGTGAAGAGGCGATGGGATCATGGCGATCGCAATCATCCTGGCTCTCATCCTGGTCGCGTCCGTACTCTTCCATTTCCTCGCGCCCTGGCACCTGACCCCGCCTGCCTCCAACTGGGGCTCCATCGACACCACCCTGCTCATCACCCTGGTCATCACCGGCGTCTTCTTCATCGCCGTCGTGGGCTTCATGGTGGTGGCGATCATCCGCTTCCGCCATCGTGAAGGCCGGCGCGCCCGTTACGAACCGGAAAGCCGCCGCCTGGAGTGGTGGCTGATGGTGGTCACCTCCCTGGGCATCGTCGGCATGCTGGCGCCCGGTCTGGTGGTCTACAGCGACTTCGTCCGGGTGCCGAAGGACGCCTATCCCCTGGAGGTGGTCGCCCAGCAGTGGCAGTGGGCATTCCGCTTCCCGGGGCAGGACGGCCAGCTGGGCCGCGCCGACGTGAGTTGGGTCGACGCCCGCAACCCGCTCGGGCTGGATCCGCGAGACCCCCACGGCCAGGACGACGTGCTGGTTCGCGGGAACGAGGTACGCCTGCCCCTGGACCGCCCGGTGAAAGTGCTGCTGCGCTCGAAGGATGTGCTGCACAATTTCTACATCCCGCAGATACGGGGAAAGATGGACATGGTGCCGGGCATGGTCTCGCACTTCTGGTTCACCCCGACGCTGGCCGGGGAGTACGAGATCCTCTGCGCCGAGTTCTGTGGGGTCGGGCACTTCAACATGCGCGGAAAGCTGCAGGTGGAGCCGGCCCCGGCCTTCGAGCAATGGCTGGCGACCCAGCCCACCTTCGCCCAGGTCCTCGCCAGTGCCGGTGCGCCCAGCCAGGGCGGCCTGATCGAACGGGGGCGCCAGCTGGCGGACACCCACGGCTGTCCCGCCTGCCACAGCCAGGACGGCAGCCAGAGCCTGGGACCGGGCTGGAAGGACCTCTATGGTCGTGAGGTGCAATTGGCGGACGGCTCCCGGCTGAAGGCGGATGCGGCCTACCTGCGGGAGTCCATCCTCGATCCCCGGGCCCGCCTGGTGCAGGGCTATCCGCCGGTCATGGTGCCCTATACTTTCAGCCAGGATGAGCTGGCCGCCCTGGTGGCCTTCATCCGGTCCCTGAGCGCCGTCGGCCAGCAGGAGTCCGGTGGTGCGGGAAACCTGGTGGAGCAGGGCGAGAAGCTCGCCCAGTCCCTGGGTTGCCTGGCCTGCCACAGCTTGGACGGCAGCAAGGGCGTGGGGCCGAGCTGGAAGGGGCTCTACGGCCACCCTGTGACCCTGGCGGACGGTAGCCAGGTGGAGGCCGACGCGGCCTACCTGCGTGAATCGGTGCTGGCCCCGGCCGCCAGGCTGGTGCAGGGATACTCGCCGCTGATGCCGGCGTTCACCCCCAGCGACACCGAACTGGATGCCCTGATCGCCTTCATCAGGTCCAGGGCCGATCCCGACTCCGACGACCAGGAACAGGCG
The DNA here is from genome assembly GCF_002355475.1 of Pseudomonas furukawaii. Classification (NCBI taxonomy): domain Bacteria; kingdom Pseudomonadati; phylum Pseudomonadota; class Gammaproteobacteria; order Pseudomonadales; family Pseudomonadaceae; genus Metapseudomonas; species Metapseudomonas furukawaii. Next base: position 2,974,674 of record NZ_AP014862.1, read on the forward strand.
CCCTAGAAGCGGACGGACCCGACGCGATACGGAGGGCTTGCAATGGCCCATGTCGAGCATGCCGAAGCCGATGTGCTGCATGAACCGAAAAGCTTCCTGACCCGCTACATCTGGAGCCAGGACCACAAGGTCATCGCCATCCAGTATTCCCTGACCGCGATCTTCGTCGGCCTGGTGGCGCTGGTGCTGTCCGGCCTCATGCGCATGCAGATCGGATTCCCCGGCAGCCTGGAATTCATGGACCCCGGCGCCTACTACCAGGCCATGACCATGCACGGGATGATCATGGTGATCTACCTGCTGACGGCGCTGTTCCTGGGCGGCTTCGGCAATTACCTGATTCCGCTCATGGTGGGCGCGCGGGACATGGTCTTCCCCTACGTCAACATGCTGAGCTACTGGTTCTACCTGCTGTCGGTACTGGTCCTGCTGGCCAGCTTCTTCGTGCCCGGCGGACCCACCGGCGCGGGCTGGACCCTCTATCCGCCCCAGGCCATCCTCCCGGGCACGCCGGGCACCGAGTGGGGCATCGTGCTCATGCTGGTGTCCCTGGCGATCTTCATCGTCGCCGCCACCATGGGCGGCCTCAACTACGTGACCACGGTGCTGCAGGCGCGCACCCATGGCATGACCCTGTTCCGCATGCCGCTGTCGGTGTGGGGCATCTTCATGGCCTCGATCCTCGCGCTGCTGGCGTTCCCGGCGCTCTTCGTCAGCGCGATCATGATGCTCTTCGACCGCCTGCTGGGCACCAGCTTCTTCATGCCGGCGCTGATCTCCATGGGGCAGGCGCTGGATCACCAGGGCGGCAGCCCGATCCTCTTCCAGCACCTGTTCTGGTTCTTCGGCCACCCCGAGGTCTACATCGTGGCGCTGCCGGCCTTCGGCCTGGTGTCGGACCTGATCAGCACCCATGCGCGGAAGAACATCTTCGGCTACCGGATGATGGTCTGGGCCATAGTCGCCATCGGCGTGCTGAGCTTCGTGGTCTGGGCCCACCACATGTACGTCAGCGGGATGAATCCCTACTTCGGCTTCTTCTTCGCCATCTCCACCCTGGTGATCGCGGTGCCCACCGCCCTCAAGGTCTACAACTGGACACTCACCCTCTGGCACGGCGACATCCACCTGACCGTCCCCATGCTGTTCGCCCTGGCCTTCATCGTCACCTTCCTGGTGGGCGGGCTCACCGGGCTGTTCCTCGGCAATGTCATCGTCGACATCCCGCTGTCCGACACCTACTTCGTGGTGGCGCACTTCCACATGGTCATGGGCGTGGCGCCGATCCTGGTGGTGTTCGGCTCCATCTACCACTGGTTCCCGAAGATCACCGGGCGGATGCTGGACGACCGGCTCGGCAAGCTGCATTTCTGGATCACCTTCCTCGGCACCTACGCCATCTATTTCCCCATGCACTACCTGGGCTTCCTGGGCATGCCGAGGCGCTACTACGCCTATCCCGACTACCAGTTCATCCCCCAGTCCGCCCAGGACCTGAATGCCTTCATCACGGTGGCGGCCCTGGTGGTGGGTGCCGCGCAGCTGCTGTTCCTGTTCAACCTGGCCTGGAGCACCTTCAAGGGGCGGCCCGCCGGCGGCAATCCCTGGCGGGCCACCAGCCTGGAGTGGCAGACCCCGGATACGCCTCCGGTGCATGGCAACTGGCGCGAGCGCCTGCCCGTGGTGCATCGCTGGGCCTACGACTACAGCATGCCGGGCGTCGAGCAGGATTTCGTGCCGCAGACGGTCTCCGATGAGGAACTGCAGCGGCTGCGCGAAGCCGGCGGCCAGGCGGAGGGTCGACCATGAGCACGCAACCCTGGAAAGACGCAGACGGTGGCGGGGAGGGAGGCTGGTTGCCGGGCGGCCGCTCCGGCCAGGAGGCGCCGATCCAGGACCCCGAGCGCACCGCCAGGGTGGGGCTCTGGGTGTTCCTCGGGGTGGTGACCTCCCTGTTCCTGCTGTTCCTGCTGGCTTTCATCGCACGCTCGCAGGTCTCTGACTGGCGGGCCCTGACCGACCCGCTGGCGCCCCTGGCCCATCCCTGGATGCTCTGGGTCAACACCGCTTCGCTGGCGCTGGGCAGCGTCTGCCTGCAGGGCGCCAAGCTGGCGCTGGAGGGGGGGCGGAGGACTGACGCCAGCCTGGCGTTCCTGCTTGGTGGAGCCTTCGCGCTGGCCTTCCTCGCCGGACAACTCTGGGTCTGGCAGCAATTCAGCGCCTGGGGCTACGGCGTCGCCGGCAATCCGGCCAACAGCTTCTTCTTCCTGCTGACCGGGCTGCACGGCATCCACCTGGCGGGCGGCCTGGTGGCCTGGCTGCTGGTGGCGCGCCGCCTCCTGGGCACGGGTTCAGTGGAGCGCCTGCGTGCCAGCATGGGACTCTGCGCCTTCTACTGGCACTACCTGCTGGGGTTGTGGCTGGTGCTCTTCGCGCTGCTCACCAGCACCCCGGAAACCTACCAGGCCATCGCGGCCTTCTGCGGTCTGAGGTGACGCCATGGCCATGACCCGGCAATCCCCGACCGAGACCACCACGAACTGGCGCGACATCGCCCGGGACTGGGCTTCGGACCGCGACGCCTTCAAGCAGGTGCCCTGGGGCAAGGCGATGATGTGGATCTTCCTGCTCAGCGACACCTTCGTCTTCACCTGCTTCCTCACCGGCTACATGTCGGTGCGCATGAGCACCACCGCCGCCTGGCCCAACCCCAGCGAGGTCTTCGCCCTGACGCTGTTCGGGGCCCATATCCCCCTGATCCTCATCGCCATCATGACCTTCGTGCTCATCACCAGCAGCGGCACCATGGCCATGGCGGTGAGCTACGGCTATCGGCGCAACCGCGTGCGCAGCGCGGCGCTGATGCTTGCCACCGCGCTGCTGGGTGCCACCTTCGTCGGCATGCAGGCCTTCGAGTGGAGCAAGCTGATCGCCGAAGGCGTGCGGCCCTGGGGCAATCCCATGGGCGCGGCGCAGTTCGGCGCCAGCTTCTTCATGATCACCGGGTTCCACGGACTGCACGTGTCCATCGGGGTGATCTATCTCAGCATCGTGGCCTTCAAGGTGTTGCGTGGGGACTACGAACGGCGCGGGAACTACCAGATCGTCGAGATCGCCGGGCTCTACTGGCACTTCGTCGACCTGGTCTGGGTGTTCATCTTCGCTTTCTTCTACCTGTGGTAGCGCAGGGGAGTGACGCACATGGCCCACACCGAAGGTCAACAACACCCCATCACCCTGTACCTGAAGATCTGGGGACTGCTGTTCATCCTCAGCGGCCTGTCCTACATGGTGGATTACCTCCACTTCACGGGCTATCTGCGCTGGTCGATGATCCTCGTCCTGATGCTGCTCAAGGCGGGGCTGATCGTCGCCATCTTCATGCACATGGCCTGGGAACGGCTGGCGCTGGTCTACGCGATCCTGGTCCCGCCCCTGTGCCTGCTGGTGCTGGTGGGACTGATGGCCGCCGAGGCGGACTATGTGTTCAGCAGCCGCGGCCTGTTCCTCGGCCAATAGCGACCGGCCCGCGTGTGCGGGCCGGTGCGGTGCCAGGCAGGGCTAGATGGTGCGCTTGAACTGATGCCAGCGATGCAGCCAGGCGACTATCCAGTGGGGGGCGGCCGAGCCGGTCCCGGCCAGGCGCAGTTGCGGATGGTGATTCATCACGCGGTCGAGGATGGATTCCTGTTCCGGCTCAACGTCCACGAAGAAGAGGTGCTCGCCATCCCTGACCTTCTCCTTCAGCTTGCGGAAGTGGGCGTTGGGGACCTGGATACCGAAGAACCCGCCTTCCCAGATACAGAATCCCAGCACCACCACCGCGAGGAAGACGAAGGGCACCCAGCCCGCCGGGGTCTCGGTCCATCCGGCCAGCCAGGCTCCCAGCAGCACCAGGGCGGCCAGGGGTACGCCGATGACCGCGCCGATCTCGCCGGAGTGGACGACGTCCTGCTTCATGAAGGAATTCACGTCGTGGAGATGGTGTTCTTCGACGGCGGCGTCCATGTCGCTCAGTACGTGGATCTGTTCGGTGTTGATGCCGCTTGCCTCGAGTTCGGACTCGACGGTTTCGAGTTCGTCAAGGTCGTCGCTGATGTAGTAGTGCCGGTTCATGGCATACCTCCACACGTACTCGTGATGGTGTTTTCGACCTCCTTGGTCGAGCGCCTTATTACCTCTCGTCATGGACGGGCCATGGGTTCGATCCCAGGGTTCTTTCACGGGTAAATTATAGCACCGAGGTTTTTGGGGAAGTGGCCGAAGGCCTAGTGGCGCGCGGCTTTGAGCCTCGAGCACGGAACACCCTGCGCGGCTTGTCTAAACTTGGCAATGTGACGCTGTCGCGGTGATGCGACTGCAGGAGGAAGCCTGATGAACACCTTGACCATCAAGAGTTGGTGCAAGCCTCGGGGTGCGGAGAAGTCCTTTCCCCTGGGGGACCTGCATTTCCACGTCAACGATGCCGACCACCTTCGACTGGAGCAGGCCGAGGAGCGCCTGCAGCAGACCCATGAACCGGACATGATGATCGACGCCGATATGGAGCACATGGAGCTGATCACCCCGGCCGAGTGCGGCTCTCTCGCCGACTTGCAGTTCCGCGTCTACCTCAGCAAGGACGACGAGCGGGGGCAGTTCCACCTGGTGGGCCACCGGGAAAGCGACGGCAGCCTGATCTACACCAATGCGGTGATGATCGACCAGCTCGGCTGATCGCCCCCGGGATCACCCGGTCAGTTCCTCGTGGAAACCCGCGGCACCCTGGCGCCAGTACGCGGCGACGCGCATGGCGTCCTTCGGGTGCCGCTTCTCGTCCACCAGCACGCCACGCAGGCGCTTCATGGTGGCGGCTTCCCCAGCCCCCCAGGCGAAGCCCTCACCGCTCGGCAGGGGCAGTTCGCGTAGCCTGTCGATGAGGGCGTCGTTGCTAGCCACCCAGTGCAGGTCCAGTTGCGCGGCGGTACTCATTTCGCGGCGCTCGCCGGGCTCGGTGGCCAGCGCCACCACGATCACGCGCGCTTCCGCCGGCAGCTCCTCCAGGCGACGGTGAATGGCGGGCAGGGCGCTGCTGTCGCCTACCAGCAGGTGCCACTCGAAATCCACGGGAACCACCATGGAGCCCCGGGGCCCGCCGATGATGGCGGACTGTCCCGGCGTGGCGGCCTCCGCCCAGTTGGATGCGTCGCCGTCGCCGTGCAGGGCGAACTCGAGGGTCAGCTCGCGCTTCTCGCGATCGAAATGGCGCGGCGTGTAGTCCCGCATCAGGGTCTCGCCGTCGGCGTTCTCGAAGATGAACTTCACGTGGTCGTCGAACCCCAGGGAAACGAAGTCGGCCAGTGCTTCACCGGTGAAGGTGATGGCAAGGAATGCGGTGCCCACCGGCTCGATGCGGGCCACCTGCACGTCGCGGCGGCAAAGCTCGTGGCGCACCCGTTGAACGCGGCGTTGTGGACGTTTGGACTCCATTGGTTGTACCTCTCGGAGACTGGTTGATAACATCAACGATCTTAAAAGAATTAAGTTGATAGGGTCAACCAATATGCCGATGACACTCGCCGATGAAGTGTTCGAATCCCTTCACGGGCTCATGCACCAGTATCGCCACCTGCAGTACCGGGCGCTGCGGGGCGGCGCCGAGGAGCTCACCCACATGGAGCACAAGGTGCTGGGCTTTTTTTCCGTCCATCCCGGCGCCACCCAGAGCGATCTGGTTCAGCACGCGGGGCGCGACAAGGCCCAGGTGGCGAGGTTGATCAAGGGCCTGCGCGATCGCGGGCTGCTGGAAGGCCAGCCCGACGAGGCGGATCGCCGCAGCATCCGCCTCACCGTCACCGCAGAGGGCGCGGCCGCGCATGAGGTCGCGCGGACCCAGGCGAGTCAGGTCAACGCCCAGGCGGTGGCCGGATTGGAGGAGGGCGATTGCCGGCAACTGCTGGCGTTGCTGGGGCGGATCAGGGGCAACCTGGACGCCGTCCAGCCGGACACCCGTACAGCGGTGGACTAGCTAGCGCCGGGACGCCTGCACCGCTGCAAGGCTCACCCCAGCCGCTCAGCGGCTCAGCGGCAAGGCCGCACCCACCAGGACGAACAGGCCGCCGCAGGCACGATTGAATACGTTGCCACCACGGGCCATCCAGGGGCGAATGCGAAACGCCAGGCGTGCCAGCAGGTACTCGACGACGAACTCCGCCACCGCGAAGGTGGCGGCCATCACGAAGAACTGCGTCAGCAGGGACGCTTGCGGATCGAGGAACTGCGGCAGAAAGGCTCCGTAGAACAACAGCACCTTGGGGTTCGACACCGCCGACAGGAAGCCTTGGCGAAACAGGGCGGCATCACCGAGCCCGCCACCGGAGAGCGGGCCCAGGTGCAGGGGCGGCGAGCGCCAGAGCTGGATGCCCAGCCACAGCAGGTAGGCGCCGCCGATCCATTTCAGTGTGAGGAGGATGTCCGAGGAGGCTTGCAGCAGGGCTCCCAGGCCGAACATGGCCAGGGCGATCAGCAGGCTGAAGCCGATGACCCCGCCGAGGATGGTGAACAGGGTGCGGCGCGCGCCGTACAGGGCTCCGTGGGTGAGGGCCAGCAGGCTGTTGGGGCCGGGTGTCAGGGACAGGCCGAGGGTGGCCAGGGCGTAGATGAGCCAGGTGTCCAGTGCCATGGAGGTTTCCTCTGCGAACTGGCGCCAGTGTAGTGGCTCATCGGACGGGTGAAGGGTAGGTTCTGGACATTGTTGGGTGAAAACTGGATATGCCCGCGCAATGCCCTGGCGGATATGGGGGCTGCAGGCCTGGAGTCCCTGTTTTCATGGGGGCTGGCGGCCACCTGCGGTCAGGATAAGTGTGCTTTATAGACATGAAAGAGTGAGATCTGGACGTCGCCCTGTGTCGGGTGATGGCCATGATCTGCGGCGAACGGTTGCGTCGCCACGGACTGGGTAGTGCGGTCACCGTCAGCAGACTTGATGCGTCTTTTCTGGACGTATTACTGTCATATCTGGACCTCGCGTCGATCGGCTCGGCAAGGGTTCCTGGAGGGCAGGGCGCAGCCCCTGAAATCAGGGGCTTTGCGCTTGTTAGAAGATTCGTAACAGGTAGAATTCGGACGCTGACATGGAATATCTGGACGCTGACTGATGCTTGCCGAGACCCTGATGCCCGACCTCCGCTTCCTGCTGCTGCCCCTGCCGGGATTCGCCATGCTTCCCTTCGGCGGGTTCCTCGACAAGCTGCGCTTTACCGGCGATGAGGAAGACTACAGCCGCCAGCGTTACTGCACCTGGTCCGTGCTTGGCGTGGAGGCCGGCGAGGTGGAGTCCAGCAGTGGCGCGGCGGTCAGGGTGGACCTCACACCAGAGCAGATCCGCCTTATCGACTACGACTACCTGGTGGTGTTCGGTGGCCGCAGCGCCAGCGCCACCGAGGCCTTGGCGCCCCGCTATGGTGAACTGCTGCAGGAAGCCGCGACCCAGCGGGTGAAGCTGGTGTCCATCGACAACGCCTGCTTCCTGCTGGCGGCCTGCGGCTTGCTCGAAGGCCACAAGGTGGTGGTGCACTGGCGGCATGAGTCGGAGTTTCGCGCGTCCTATCCGCGCATCCCCGTGGTCAGCGAGCAGCTCTATTGCATCGATGGCAGCCGCATCTCCTGCGCCGGTGGCCTCGCCGCCATCGATCTGGCCGTGGAGTTGCTGGCGCGGGCCTGTGGGCGCACCCGCGCCATGAAGGGCCTGGCCGACATGCTGGTGGACGAGAGCCGCAGCAGCCAGCACCAGGTCCGTTCCCGCGAGGACGTGGCGGCGGCCGGGCGGCATGTCGGGCGGGCGATCGCCCTGATGCGTCACTGGATGGCCTCCGGCAAGACCATGGAGGACATGGCCGAGCGGGTGGGCATCAGCCGCCGCCAGCTGGATCGCCTGTTCCAGGCCGCCTACGGCATGACCGCCAGCGACTACTGGAGCGACATGCGTCTGCGCCATGTGGAGTGGCGGCTGCTGAACTCCAGCCACAGCCTGGCGCTGATCGCCGACGAGGTCGGCATGGCCGATCCGGGTTACCTGGCCAAGGTGTTCCGCAAGCGCTTCGGGGTGACGCCGGCGGCCTTGCGCAAGGCCGCCCGTCCCGCCCAGGGTGGCCGCTGACCTGCGGTATCGTCCTGGCTGGAAGGCCGGCTCTGGGCCTGATGGCGCTGCAGTGCTAGCGTGCGCCCCTTCGCATGTCCGACGAGAACGAATTCCATGAGTACGACCACACTCCTGCGCCAGGGACTCCTGATGCTGGCCTGCGGCTTGCCGCTTCCATTGGTGGCGGCCGATGGGCTGGACTTGCGGGTGGCCGACGAAGCCCGGCAGGTCATGACCGAGTACGGCATCCCCGGCCTCGCCATCGGCCTGACCCAAGGTGGAGAACAGCGCTTCTACAACTTCGGCGTTGCCTCCCGTGAGACCCGCACGCCGGTGGACCGCGACACCTTGTTCGAGGTGGGCTCCATCAGCAAGACCTTCACAGTCACCCTGGCGGCCTATGCCGAAGCCCGCGGGAAACTGTCCCTGCAGGACAGTCCAGCCCGCCACCTGCCCGAGTTGCGCGGGAGTCGGCTGGAGGAGGTGACCTTGTTGAACCTGGCGACTCACACCGCCGGTGGTTTCCCCTTGCAGGTGCCGGACAACGTGCGCAACCAGGCCGATCTGACCCGCTATTTCCGGACCTGGGAACCGGAGTACGCGGTGGGAAGCACCCGCAGCTACGCCAATCCCAGTATCGGCCTGCTCGGCGTGGTCGCCGCCCGCAGCCTGGGCCTGCCGTTCATCGAGGCCATGGAGGCCCAGCTGTTTCCCAGGCTCGGATTGAAGGACACCTGGCTCCGGGTTCCGGCCAGTGCCGAGCGGCGCTACGCCCAGGGATACAACCGCGACGATCAGCCGGTGCGGGTCAATCCGGGGCCATTGGCCGACGAGGCCTATGGTGTGAAAACCAGCAGCCGGGACCTGTTGCGCTTCGTCGAGGCCCAGCTCGGCCGTCCTGGCCTGGAGCCTGCGCTGGCCCGCGCGCTCGCCACGACTCGCAACGGCCATTACCGGCTAGGCGCCATGACCCAGGACCTGATCTGGGAGCAGTACGCCTTTCCGGTTTCCCTGGCGACGCTGGAGCGGGGCAACGGCGCCTCCATGGCGCTGGAAAGCCATCCCGAGGAGGCCATCTCGCCGACCTTGCCGCCCCAGCGGGACGTCTGGGTGAACAAGACGGGCTCCACCAACGGCTTCGGTGCCTACGTCGCCTTCGTTCCGGCGCGCGAGACGGGCATCGTGGTGCTCGCCAACCGCAACTACCCCAACGAGGCGCGGGTACGTCTGGCCTATCGGATCCTGTGCAGGGTCGAGGCCTGCTCGGCGAAGGAGTGAGTCCGATGCGCCGATTTCGATGACCAGGGAGGCCGGAGTCGACGGGGCAGGCCTTGGGCCAGGGGGCTCAACGGAATGTGATGGAAACCGTCATGCTCCGTAGAGCGCCAACCCTCGTCAGCCAGGGGAGGGCGCAGGGGCGCTTACGCCCGTGCGGTTCCGATCAGTTACGCCCCTCAGTGGGGCGCGCGGCGGATGGTCTTCAGCAGGTCGTCCGGGGTGATGTGCCCGACCACCTGGCTGGCGTTGCTGCCGGGGTGCGGCAGGTCGAGGATGTGGCCCTTGATCTTGCCCACCACGTGCATTTCGCAGGGCTTGCAGTCGAACTTGAGGGTCAGCACCTCGTCGCCGTGAATCAGCTGCATCGGCGCGACCTTGGTGCGCACGCCGGTGACGCCCTTGGCCTGTTTGGGACAGAGGTTGAAGGAGAAGCGCAGGCAGTGCTTGGTGATCATCACCGGCACCTCGCCCGTCTCCTCGTGGGCCTCGTAGGCCGCATCGATCAGTTGCACGCCGTGACGGTGGTAGAAGTCCCGCGCCTTCTGGTTGTAGACGTTGGCGAGGAACGACAGGTGCGCCTCCGGGTAGACGGGCGGCGGGTCGGTCTCGGGCTTGCGCCCGCCACGGGGATGGGCGGCGATGCGGGCTTCGGTGAGTTTCTCGACGGCGTCGCGGCGCAATGCCTTGAGCTGCGAGTTGGGTACGAAGAAGGCCTGGGGCGCGTCCAGCTCGATGTCGCGGGCGTGGTACTGGGTGGTGCCCAGTTGGCTGAGCAGGTCGCGCAGTTGCTCCAGGGCCTGCTCGGGCTTGTTGGCGACGCCGAATGGGCCGTCCAGGCGCACGCTGGCGCTGACGCCTTCCTCACTGGTGGCGGTCAGTTGGAGGGCGTCTTCGCGCAGGACGGCCTTCCAGTCGACGCCGACGCGACGCTCGGCGGAGGTGCGCAGCAGGGCCTGCTGCCAGTTGTGGTCGAGGTTGCGCGAGAGCGGGTGGTTTGGGCGCAGGCGGTGCAGGCCCTCGGGCATCTCGTTGGGCTCGACGCGGTAGCGGTAGCGCTTCTCGCCATCTTCCTCGAATTCGGCCTTGAGCTCGGCGATGTTGGCGCGGAAGCCCACCACCTCGCGTTTGACCAGCACATTGAGGCCATCGCCGTTGGACAGCGGTTCATGGGTCACGGCGATCAGGTCGCGTTTGCCGACCTTTTCCACCTGGCCGACCAGCAGGCCGGTGAAGGTGGGGGAGTCGAAGGCGCCGATGTCCACCTTGCGCTCGGTGACGAAGTAGTCGGTGCTGCCGCGGTGGAAGGTCTTGTCCGGATCCGGCACGAAGAAGTGGTCGGTGCGGCCGCTGGAGGCGCGGGCCAGGTCCGGGCGGTCCTCGAGGATTTCGTCCAGGCGCTGGCGGTAATAGGCGGTGATGTTCTTCACGTAGCCCATGTCCTTGTAGCGTCCCTCGATCTTGAAGGAGCGCACGCCGGCTTCCACCAGGGCGCGCAGGTTGGCGCTCTGGTTGTTGTCCTTCATCGACAGCAGGTGCTTCTCGTAGGCCACCACGCGGCCCTGGTCGTCTTTCAGGGTGTAGGGCAGGCGGCAGGCCTGGGAGCAGTCGCCACGGTTGGCGCTGCGGCCGGTCTGGGCGTGGGAGATGTAGCACTGGCCGGAGAAGGCCACGCAGAGCGCACCGTGGATGAAGAACTCGATGGCGGCATCGGTCTCAGCGGCGATGGCGCTGATTTCCTTGAGGTTCAGCTCGCGGGCCAGCACCAGCTGGGAGAAGCCGGCCTGGTCGAGGAACCTGGCCCGCTCCAGGGTGCGGATGTCGGTCTGGGTGCTGGCGTGCAGCTCGATGGGGGGGATGTCCAGGTCGAGGATGCCCAGGTCCTGGACGATCAGGGCGTCCACGCCGGCGTCGTAGAGCTGGTGGATCAGCGCGCGCGCCGGTTCCAGTTCGTCGTCGTGGAGGATGGTGTTGATCGTGGTGAACACCCGCACGTGGTAGCGGTGGGCGAACTCCACCAGCCTGGCGATATCCGCCACCTCGTTGCAGGCGTTGTGCCGGGCACCGAAGCTGGGGCCGCCGATGTAGATGGCGTCGGCCCCGTGGAGGATGGCCTCGCGGGCGATCTCGACGTCGCGGGCGGGGCTCAGGAGTTCCAGGTGGTGTTTGGGTAGGGACATGGTGTTTTTCTTTATCAGGCTGCACGGGCAAGGCGCGCATTGTACCGGGGGCGCGCGGCCCGGGCACCTGTGGAGTGCCGGATGGCGTCGCTCGCTGTCCACCCGATGCGCCCTTGACCTGGTGCAACAGCATTCACATCTTTTCCGGCTAGGCTCTGTGCATCCTGATCGGAAGAGGTCGCTCCATGTCATTCGTCGATGCCGTGATCGCTCAGGTACTGGAGCTGGAAGTCCGCCTTCAGCATGCCTGTGCCCGGCTGGCCAGTCGTACCGATGGCGAGGCGCTTCACGACCTGCGCATCAACCTGCGCAAACTGCGCAGCCTCTTGAGACCCATTCGCCGACTGGATGCGCCCCGTGAGCTGGATGCAGCCGCCGCCGACGTGGGACGCCTGACCACACCGGTGCGGGACCTGGAGGTGATGATCATCGAGCTGCGGCGCCAGGGATTCACCGACCAGGCCGAACGACGCGCCCGGCTGCTGGAGTCGCGCTATTCCGCCATCGAGGGGAGCGCCACGCTGGTGCGATTCCTATCGATCCTGGACGCCTGGCCGGGCCATATGCGAGAGGCGGAGCGGGCAGGGGAGTTGTCGAGGCTTCGCCAGCGGGTAAAGGCCAGGCTGCAGCGGCAGTTGGAAGGATTGCGCGAAGCCCTGGCACAGCCCGAGTTCGATCGCCATGCCTTGCGCCTGCTGGTCAAGCGAATGCGCTACGCCCACGAGGCCTATCCGCGTCTCTCGCCGCTGCCAGCTCCGGCGGTCGCCTCCCTCAAGGCCGTGCAATCGGCCCTGGGGGACTGGCATGACCACTTCCAGTGGTGCCTGCGGGCCGAGCAGGAGGCGGACCTGCTGGTGCTCAAGGATCGCTGGGAGGTGGCCGGTGCGGCGGAACTGGCCGCCGCGGAAGTGGAGCTGTCGATCCTGGCCGAGACGCTGGCGCTCGATGGGCAGTCGCCCCAGGACCGATAGCGAGCGTTCGGCACTCCAGGTGCTGCCACCTTGCCCCAGGTCAATCCGTTCGGGGCGATGGCCTTCCATGCTGGAGCCATCCGCCAGCGCATCGCAGGAGAACCGTCATGGCCAAGGTCATTCCTCTCCGACCCGTTCCGCCGCCACCCCGCCGGGGTTGGTTCTCCCGCTTGCGGGAGCGCCTCGACCGCCTGTTCTACCAGTGGATTCGGCTGCCCGGACGGGCCCGGCGCCCGTCCGATGGGGAAGACGGCGGGCGGAATGGCCAGCCCGGAGCGGGTGAAGACTCCGTTCGTCGGCCGAAGCGCGACCGACCGGCTAAATAGCCAATACGGAATCCCACGCGGATCGTTAGAATTCGCGGCTGATCCTGATCCAGGTTCCTGAATGGACCGAAACAGGGCCGGGCGGGCGATTGCAGGCGGGGACCGAGCCGTCCGCAGCGAATCGCGACCCGGAATCGAACCTTCCCTGCGGTGCATTCGTGAAGCCCGATATCCGCCTTGCCGTTCTCCTGCTGCTGACCATCTGCGTCTCCCTGTCCCTGGCCACCGCCTGGCAGATCTGGGCGGCGCGCCAGCACGCGCTCGCTGAAGTCGACACCAGCAATCGAAATCTGGCGATGGCCCTGGATACCTACGCCGAAGGCGTCATCACCCAGAGTTCGATGCTGTTGCTGGGCATGGCCGAACGCCTGGAGCTGGACGGCACGGGGCCGGAGAACCTTCAGCGGATGCAGCGCCTGGTCCAGCGCCAGGAGCGTTTGCTCGACCAGTTGAACGGCTTGGTGGTGCTGGACGCCCTGGGCAACTGGCTGATGTCCTCCACCGGTCCAGTACCGGCTGGCGTGAACAGTGGGGACCGGGACTATTTCATCCATCACCGGGACACCCCGGGCATCGATATCCATATCGGCCCGCCCATCCGCAGCCGTTCCACCGGTGATTGGGTCATAACCATCAGCCGCCGTTTCGAGGACCGCGAGGGCCACTTCGCGGGGGTGATCGTCGTGTCCCTGGGCATCGAGAACTTCCTGCGGCTGTTCGGCAAGATCGATGTCGGCCGTGAAGGCACCATCAGCCTGGTCAGTACCAGTGGCACGCTGCTGGTGCGTTATCCGTACCGGGAGGAAGATGTGGGGCGGGACTTTTCCACGTCGGCCAACTTCTCGCGCTACTACAAGGGCGCGCGATTCGGTAGCGCCGTCTTCACCTCGGGCCTGGACGGCGTGAAACGCATCTACTCCTTCCGCACCAACGACCGCTACCCGCTGGTGATCTCGGTGGCGGTGGGGCATGCGGAGGCGCTGCTCCGCTGGAAGCTCGAATCCCTGCTGGCCCTGGGCGTCGTCCTGGCGCTGCAGATCACCCTCGTCGGCATCGGTCGCCGGCTGATCCTCAACATCCAGCGCCGCATCAATGCCGAAGCGCTGCTGGTCAGTGCCCGTGAAGACCTGCTGCGGGCCAATGGCCAACTGGAAGTCCTGGCTTCGCGCGACCCCCTGACCGGCCTGGCCAACCGTCGCAGCTTCGATGAGCGCCTGACCCTCGAATGTCGTCGGGCGGGGCGCGAGGAGGTGTCGCTGTCCCTGCTGCTGATCGATATCGACTATTTCAAGGCGTTCAACGATACCTACGGCCATATCGCCGGAGATGAATGCCTGAAGGAAGTCGGTCGGCAGTTGCGCCATTGCGTGAAGCGTCCCGGGGACCTGGTGGCGCGGTACGGCGGCGAGGAGATGGCGGTGATCCTGCCCGGTACCGATGGGGTGGGCGCCCTGGCCGTCGCACAATCCTTGCTGCAAGGCATCCGTCAATTGCGGATCACCCACGAGGGCAGCCCCCTGGGCACCCTGAGCGCCAGTATCGGCGTGACCACCCTGGCCGGAAGCGAGGCGCCCGGCCGCGAGCTGGAGCTGGTGCGGGCGGCGGACCTGGCCCTGTATCGAGCCAAGTCGGCAGGGCGTAACCGGGTGGAAGTCGAGACGGCGCATATACTGATGACGACGCCACAGGAATCCTCCCGTCAGGGTGAAGCGGAAGCCCGAGTCGATCACGCCGGCTAGCCAAGACGATTGCGTCTGTGTATTTTTCTCGCCGGGTGTCGAGGCTGCAGTCGCAGCCAGACAGGTGTCATGTGTTGGTCGGGCCGCCGCACAATCTGCCGAGTATGAGCAACCATGACCCAAGGCCCTTCCTCCAAGGCGCTGCCGGCTGCGCAGCGTTTCGCCGACAAGGCATTCTCCGCATTCGAGAAGTTTCTCCATATCGAAGCCATCAGTGGCGTGGTGCTGCTGCTGGCCGCCGCCGCCGCGCTGATCTGGGCCAACTCGTCTCACGCCAGCAGCTACGAGCATTTCTGGCACTTGCCGCTGGCGTTCAGCCTGGGTGACTTCAGCCTTTCCTATTCGCTGCATTTCTGGATCAACGACGCCCTGATGACGGTGTTCTTCCTGGTGGTGGGGATGGAAATCCGCCGGGAGATCCACGAGGGCGCGCTGTCCAATCTCAAGCTCGCCGCACTGCCCATGGTGGCGGCGCTGGGCGGCGTGATGGTGCCGGCGATGATCTACCTGGCCTTCAACCACGCCGATGGCGTCCGCCAGGGCTGGGCGGTGCCAACCGCCACCGACATCGCCTTCGCCGTGGGCGTGCTGGCCCTGCTTGGGCGTTCGGTACCGGGGTCGGTGCGGATCTTCCTCCTGGCGCTGGCGATCATCGACGACATCGTCGCGGTGCTGATCATCGCGCTGTTCTACTCCGGTGGCCTGGACCCGACGGGCTTCCTCATCGCGGCGGCGGGCGTCCTGCTGGTCCTCGGCCTGCAATGGCTGGGCATCGGCGCGGCCTACGCCTATCTGCTGCCTGGTGCCTTGCTCTGGTTCGGCCTGCTGAAGACTGGCGCGCACCCGACGCTGGCGGGCGTGGTGCTGGGGCTGATGACACCGGTGCGGCCGGTCAAGGTGATCGAGGCACCGCTGGAACTGGCGGCCCAGGCAATCAACGATTTCATCGCCCGCGAGCAGTCCACCCAGGGGCATGGCGCGGAACTGATGGCGCCGGTAAGGCAGCTACGCCATGCGCAACGGGAGCTGTTGCCGCCGGTGATGCGCGTGCAGATGGCGCTGCATCCCTGGGTGGCCTTCCTGGTGATGCCGCTGTTCGCCCTGGCCAACGCGGGGGTCAACCTGGAAGGCGTCAGCCTGGAGGGCGGTTCGTCCCTGATGGTGCTCACGGGTGTCGCGACAGCCCTGGTGCTCGGTAAGCCCATCGGGGCGTTCGGTTTCAGCTGGCTGATGGTGCGCCTGGGCTGGGGGAGCCTGCCATCGGGCATGAACTGGGTCTGGATGGGCCTGATCGGCTGCCTCGCGGGCATCGGTTTCACCATGTCGATCTTCATCGCCAACCTGGCGTTCGCGGACGCCGAGTTGCTTGCCGCCGCCAAGTTGGGCGTGCTGCTGGCCTCGGTGATCGCGGGCTGCATCGGATTGGCCTTCGGGGCCTGCCTGGTGCGGCGTTCCCGGGCCAATTCCGGAGGCGATGCCTAGGCCCGCAGCGCACAGCGATACCTACCCATTTCCCGGGCTTCACACCCGCTCGAAGGTGAACCATGAACGACAGACTGACCCGACTGCTCGGTATCGAACACCCCATCATCCAGGCGCCCATGGTCGGCGTCTCCACGCCCCGACTGGCTGCTGCGGTCTCCAACGCGGGCGCGCTGGGCTCCATCGGTGTCGGTGCGAGCACGGTGGAACAGGCCCGGGCGATGATCCAGCAGACCCGCGAGCTGACCGACAGGCCCTTCAACGTCAATCTCTTCTGCCACCGCCCGGCCCGGGCCGATGCGGATGTGGAAGCCCGCTGGCTGGAGCATCTGGCGCCACTCTTCGGCGAGCTTGGCGGTACGCCGCCGAACGCGCTGCGGGAGATCTACCGCTCCTTCGTCGAGGATGACGCCATGCTGCGGATGCTCTGCGACGAGCGGCCGGCGGTGGTGAGCTTTCATTTCGGCTTGCCGCCCCAGGGCTTCATCGAGGCGTTGAAAGAGGCCGGAGTGCTGCTGCTGTGCTCGGTGACGCACCCCGAGGAAGCGCGACTGGCGGAGGCCGCAGGCGTGGACGCCCTCGTTGCCCAGGGTTACGAAGCCGGTGGCCATCGTGGCGTCTTCGAGCCCGAGAGCGACGCCGCCCTGGGCACCTTCGCGTTGCTGGGCCTGCTGGCCAACCCGTGCCGGATTCCGCTGATCGCGGCGGGCGGCATCATGGATGGGCGCGGCATTGCCGCCGCCATGCGCCTCGGCGCCAGCGGCGCGCAACTGGGTACCGCCTTCATCCTCTGCCCTGAGTCGTCGGCGAATGCCGCCTATCGTGGGGCGATGAAATCGGCACGCACGGCGGACACGCGCATCACCAGCGCCATCTCCGGGCGTCCGGCCCGGGGGCTGGTCAATCGGCTCCTGACCGAGCTGGATGCCCCCGGACGACCGCGACTGCCGGATTACCCCATCGCCTACGACGCCGCCAAGGCCTTGCTCGCTGCGGCGGGCGCGGCAGGCAACGACGACTTCGCCGTGCAATGGGCCGGGCAGGGTGCTCCGTTGGCACGAGAGCTGCCAGCGGTCGAACTGGTCCGGCGACTGGTGCAGGAACTGACTGAGGCGGGTTAACAGGGGAGGGGAGTCGCGCCGGAGAACCGGCGCGACCCTGGGCATCACAGGATGCTGAGGGGGTACTCGATGAAGGCGCGGATCTCGTTCAGGTCCGGGCCGACATTGTTGTCGGCGCGGTAGATGGAGTTGCGCAGCTTGAAGGACAGGTCCTTGGCCGCGCCTTCCTGTACCACGTACTTGAACTGGTTGAAGAGCTCGCGCTCGGTACCGTCGCTCTCGCCACCGGCGTCGATGTTGGACCCGCGCACGTAGGCGACCTTGTAGCTCAGGCCCGGTACCCCGTACTCGGCGAAATCCAGCTCATAGCTGGCCTGCCAGGAGCGCTCGTCCTTCAGGTTGAAGTCGGAGTAGTAGGAGTTGGCCACGTAGATGGTGCTGCCGCCATCGCCGAAGTCGTAGGCATAGCCGGCGTCGCCGGTATTGCGCTGATGGGCGAGGATGAAGGCGTGGGCGCCGATGCTGTACTTGGCCGCCAGGCTCCAGATGGTGTTGCGGTCGCCCTGGCCGTCGCCGCCCATGGCGACGGCGGCGGTGGAGCCATCGTCATACTTGGTGCGGTAGATGTTGAAGTCGAAGTTCAGGGCCTGGCGTTCGCTGAACGGAAGGTTGTAGTTGACGTTGGCGTAGTACTTCTTGAACTGGTCTTCCACGTCGGAGTGGTAGAGGCTCAGGCTCAGGTCGTCGCTGACGGTGTAGCGACCGCCTAGCACGTCGATGCTCTTCAGGCGATTGGGGTCGCGGGCCGGGTCGCCCATGGGGCTGTCACCGGTGAAGCGACCGGCGTTCAGTTCCAGGCCTTCGATTTCCTTGCTGGTGACCAGGGTGCCGGTGAAGGCCTGGGGCAGCAGGCGGCTGTCGTCATAGGCCAGCACCGGCAGGGACGGGAACTGGTTGCCGTACTTGATCACGGTGTTGGAGAAGCGCAGCTTCACTGCGGCGCCGGCTTCGGACAGGTCGTCCACCGGGTGGCCGTCGCTCTCGGTGTCGAAGAAGGCGCTGTAGTTGCGGCCACGGCCGCTGTCCAGTTTCACGCCCAGCAGGCCATAGGCATCCACGCCGAAGCCGATGGTGCCCTGGGTGAAGCCCGACTCGAAGGTGCCGATGAAGCCCTGACCCCAGGTCTTGGCGTCGTTGGTGCGGTCCTTGTAGTCGCGATTGAAATAGGCGTTGCGCAGCAGCAGGTTGGCGCTGGCATCCTCGACGAAGCCCTTGGATTCCGATTGCTCGCTGGCGAAGGCGGGCAGGCTGACGGCGGCGGATACCGCCAGCGCGAGGGCACTGAGGGGTCTGATAGTCATCACGGGTGCTCCTGATGGTCTGTTTTATGGATTATTGGGAGTGGGCAGTACTTCAAAAGACTGACTCGACGCCATGGCACACCTTGAAGAGGCGGATTAGCGGACTATTTGATTGTGCTTGTTCATTGGCTTCGTCAATGCGATGCGCGCCAAGGGTTAGCATGTAGGCGCGGCACATTAAAACTGCTTTGCTCAATTGTCCATATCAATGCAAACAATTGTCCTGAGGTGTTCGGGGCAAGAAAGAAATGTCTGCTTGAAGATCCCCGGAAACGCCTTGATATGGCTGGTGCCGAACTCATTATTGCGTATTGCGAAAAACAGATTTACATGGCGGGTCAAGGCTTGACCAAGCCCTGTTTATTTGTTTTGGCGCTACTGTTGAAGTTTGGCAATAACATTCAAAGGGGAACTTCGATATATGGGTTCATCGATATTGCCTATTATCCTGTTTGATTTTTTATGGAAGGTAACGGAGATACACTGGCGGCGATGAAGAATATCTCGGGTGTTCATTCTGTTCCTCCCCATGAATGAACTCCGAAGCCTCCGCTTCATCAATCCTTTGGTTAGAAAGTCTTGGCCGCCTCGTCCTCGGGGCGGCTTTTTTTGTTCTGCACGGAAATCCCCGGCACGGCGACGTCCTTTTCCAGCCGGACAAGCGGTCGTTGACGATCGGGTAGACGGGACTAGGCTCGTGATGTGGGAAAAATTCCCACGCAACGACCAGCTGGTCTGGACGGAGGAGGCACAGGACGTGACACGGCGCGTCTCGCCCTGATGGCAGGTCGAGGATTTCGTGGCTGGGCAGGGCCTGGACTGGTTGGCACCACCACTTGCGCACGAGGACCCCATTATGTGTCGTCCATGGCTTCTACCCGGCAACCGAACCCCGGTCTTCCACCCACCAGGCCAGCGTCGCCGCCTCGGCCTGTTGGCGCTGGCGGCGCTGTCACCCTTCCTGCTGGTCGAGTCGGCCAGCGCGGCAAAGAGCGATGGCTGCGAAGGCGGCGGCTTCAGCGTCATGCTTCCCAGTGGCGCCCTGAGTGGCCTGACGTCGCGGACGGTGCCGGCTAGCGGGGTCGGCGCGAGCTTTCTCGTCCAGGGCAAGTTCGTCACCTTCGAGGTGGATGCACGCACCCTGGGCATTCGCAACTACACCCTCACCGGAACGCCCAACCCGCAGGACATGACCGGCGGGGTACCGACCACTCTATTCACCAGCAAGACGCCAAACCTTCAGGGCGCAGTCTTGAACGGCGCCTTGTCGGTGGAGCTCGAGGGCCCCGACCTCGTGCTGTCCAGGAAGGGTCCGGGGGTAGGCATGAAGGTGCAAGCCAAGGACTGCGCCCAGGGCGGCATCTTCCAGATGGAGCCCTCGCGGGCGGACGGCGGCACTACCGACATCACCCACGTACTGGCGAACGGGGTGTTCTATTTCGACAACCCGCGATTCCGTACCACGATACTGCCGCTCTGCACGCCACCGAATTTCAACAAGAGCTGCGCGCCGGTGCCGGTGACGCCGCGGATCAACTTCGCCAACGACCTGTCGCCAAATTTCGTCGGTCGGGACAGCCCCCAGGTGGCAACGCGCATCACCCAGCTGGGCGGCGTGTCGGTCTGGCGAGTGGCCAGCGGCGGGCGCATGGGCGGGGTCCTGGGCGAAGACTCGGTGGAGGTCGCGCCGCCAGCCACCAATTGCGTCAGCAAGTGTCAGGCGCAGAACAGGGTGCGAGGCAAGTTCCCGGTCCTGGGCTTCCCCTTTCCGGTCCCTATCGAAAGTCGTGTGACGCCGCGCCTGCCCTGACGTGGAACAGCCGTATCGCGACGACCCTCGGCCGTTGACAGAAGTGAAGCGGGGTCTAGTCTGAGTATGTGGGAAAAACTCCCACGCAGGCTCCAGCCGGCCCATCAGGAGGGCCGGCGTCGAGGCATTCGCATCACGCCATCGACAAGACATGGCACCGGTTACCAGGCCGCCTTTGCAGGGGCCACGATCATCAAGCCCAGCGTTCGATAAGGACATGACAACGCTTATCCGAGTGGAGGTTCATCATGTTGCTCAAGAGATGTTTGCTGGCGCTGGCAATAGCCGGCGTGCTGTCGGCGTCGACTGTCCTGGTGCCGGATTCGATCGGCGGGTTCTCCACCGTCCACGCCAAGGAAGGGGGTAGCGGCGGTGGCGGTGGCGGTGGGAGTGGTGGTGGCGGGAGTGGCGGTGGCGGCGGCGGGAGTGGCGGTGGCGGTGGCGGTGGACACGGCGGCGGTGGACACGGCGGTGGTCACGGCGGCGGTAGCGGTGGGGGCTCCGGCGGCGGCCACGGCGGTGATGGTGGCGGGCATGGTGGCTCCGGTAGCGGTCACGGCGGTGATGGCGGTGGGCACGGGAGCTCCGGCCATGGCGACGGCGACGGCGGTGGCCACGGAGGCCAGAGTGGCCGTGGGGGCGACGACGGTGCTGGCCATGACGCCGGCGGACCGCATGGCGAAGGGCACGGTGCCGATGACGGTCCCGGGCATGATGTCGGTGGGCCACATGGCGTCGGACACGGCGCCGATGACGGTCCCGGGCATGATGTCGGTGGACCCCATGGCGTCGGACATGGCGCCGATGACGGCCCCGGACACGATGTGGGCGACGACCATGGCGCGACGTGACGGTTCGTCCCTGGGCCTCGGCCTGATGGCGCGTCACTAGCCTGGCGCGGGCAAGGCTTCGGATGGGCAGTGCCGAAGCCTCGCCCGCTTTTCATATGAACCGGCACAGCCATATGGCGCGCATTGCGCACCGATGATTCCAGGTTCTGCGAACCCGGATCTTTACTCGAGGGTATGACAGGAGTTCACCATGCAGTTGCCCGCCTTCCCATCCTCGCTGCTGCCTGCGCTCGGTCATATCATGCGCCCGCTGGTGAGGTTGATGTTGCGGAAGGGGGTGACCTATCCACGCTTTGCCGAGCACCTCAAGCGTCTGTTCGTCGACGTGGCCGAGCGCGAGTTCGGCCTTGACGGCTTGCCGCCTAGCGATAGTCGCATCAGCTTGCTGACCGGCGTCCATCGCAAGGACGTCAAGCGGCTGCGTGGCGGCCAGGAACTGGACGAGGGGGACTTGCCGGAGAACGTCTCGCTGGGGGCGCACCTGGTAAGTGTCTGGTTGAACACCACGCCGTTCTGCCTGCGCCCCGGGCGTCCCCAGCCACTTCCTCGGCTGGCCAGCGTCGGCGGCGGCTGCTCCTTCGACGCACTGGTGGCCGAGGTGAGCAAGGACATTCGCGCCCGCGTGGTGCTGGACGAGTGGTTGCGCCTGGGAATAGTGCGGCTGGACGAGCAGGACAGGGTGCATCTGGAGGCCATGGCCTTCATTCCCCAGCATGGTTTCGAGGAGAAGACGGCCTATCTGCGGCATAACCTCCACGACCACGCCTGCGCGGCCGTGCATAACCTGACCGAGGACGCCGAGCCGTTCTTCGAGCGCAGCGTCCACTACGACAGCTTGTCGGTGGCCAGCATCGAACAGCTACGGGAGCGGGTCAGCGAAGATGGCATGCGGATGCTCATCGCCTTCAACCAGTTGGCGGCGGAACTGGAAGCGCATGACCTACCCTCGGCCGACCAGCGGCAGCGCATGACCATCGGCCTGTATTTCTACACTGAACCCAGTTCGCCAACCGGCTCCGACCCGACCAAGGCTGATCGGCCATGATCCCTGTCCTGCGTGCGTTCATCGTTCTGCTACTGGCCGCAGCCTGCTCGCTGTCCATCAGCGCGGCGCCCGCGTGCCTGGAACCTGGTGGCATGGGTGGAACCGGGGCGGTCGCCAATGGTGGGATCGGCGGCACGGGCGCGCCGCAGGAGAGGGGAGGAGTAGGTGGCACCGGCGCGCCGGCCCATGGCGGGATCGGCGGCACCGGCGCTCCCGCCGAGGAAGGTGGCATCGGCGGCACCGGCATCGTCGGCACCATCACGGGATTCGGCTCCATCTGCGTCAATGGTGTTGAGGTGCACTACGACAGCACCTCCGCCGTGACCGAAAATGGAGTGCCCGCCAGTCAGCGGCAACTGGCGATCGGTCAGGTGGTGGCGGTCGAGGCCCGCCGCTCGCCACGTGGCCTGGAAGCCCGGAACATCGCCATCCTGCATGCCTACGAAGGACCGGTGACCGAGGCTGCCGCCGGATTGCGGGTGATGGGGCAGCCGGTACGCCTGGCCGCTGGAGCCCGGGTTCCCTCGGGCCTTAGGGTCGGTGATCCGGTCCGGGTCAGCGGGCTGCGCGATGCCCAGGGAGAGGTGGTTGCCAGCCGTATCGAGCGGGCCCCGGGCCTGGTCCAGGCCAGTGCCATCGGCGCCGTCGAGACGCCCGGGCGGCTGCAGGGCCTGGCCCTCGACAAGACCTTGCCGGTGGCCAGCGAAACCCTGGTGCGGGGCACCTGGGATGGTCGCCAGTTGCAGGTGGCGGAGGCGCGACCGGATCCCAGCCTGTATTTCGACGGTCGAGTCCGCCATGCCCTGGTGGAGGGCCTGGTGCAAGCACACCGCGGCAACCGAATCGAGCTTGGCGCCTTCACGGCGCTGGTCGGAGAAGGTACGGCGTTTTCCGCTGATCGCGACGTCGCGGTAGGCCAGCGCATTCGCGTCAGCGGCGTCTTCGAGCAGGGTCGCACCATCCGCGCCGAGCGCATCGATCTGTCGCGGGACCTGCCGGCCGACCCCCATCAGCAGAATGGCGGCCACGGTGCCAGCCAGGAAGGCAAGTCGGAAGAGGAGGCGCACGGAAACGCCGAAAAGAGCAGCAGCGAGACCCGCGAGCGCGTCGAGGACGGCGAGTCGCGGGAGCGCGTGGAATCGCGGGAAGAGTCGGCCTCGGGGGAGTTGCAGCGAATCGAGCGCAGCGAGACCCGTGAGTCTTCCGACCGAATGGAGACGCGGGAGCGCATCGAGGTGTTCGAGAATGGCGTGCGGGTCGAACGCATCGAGCGCATCGAGAAGATTGAGCGCTCGGACCGTCCGGACAGGCCCGACAAGGTGGAACGGATCGAGAAGGTGGAGCGCATAGAACGTCCGGACAAGGTGGAGCGACCGGACAAGGTCGAGCGGGTAGAGCGAGAGGATCATTCCGGTCCCCACTGAGACGGTTGTCGCCTGGCACTGGCGGCGAACCCCGAAGTGCCGACTAAGCTGGGAAGGTGTCCGGCCGTCCATTGACTGGTCGCTCGTGCAGCTTTCCGCGCCGGTCCGATGGAGCGGGCAGGGCACCTGAGTCTCGCAGCCGAATTGCCATGAGGTGCCCATGGGTCTTCGCAAGACGCTATTTTCCCCAGTGTTGATCTGCCTTTCGTTTCCCGCTCTGGCGGGGGATTTCACCCTGTCTTCCGGCGCGGATTATTCCCGTGGCGATTACGGCGAGGCCGTCACCAGCGAGACCTGGTACGTCCCGGTGATCGGCAAGTACGAAAGCGGCGCCTTGACCTACAAGCTCACGGTGCCCTGGCTGCGCATCACCAACCCCTCCGTCGGTCCGGACGGGGTACCGCTGGCGGGTGATTGCGATCGCATCGAAAGCGGCCTCGGCGACACCGTCGCCAGCGTCGATTACGCCGTGCTGGAGGGTGGCGATGGCGGCACGCTGCTCGTTGATCTGGTCGGCAAGGTCAAGCTGCCCACAGGGGACGAGGACCATTGCCTCGGTACCGGCGAGACGGATTTTTCCGGGCAGATAGACGTCACTCAGGGCCTGGGGCCGGTCACCGGTTTCGCCACTCTGGGGTGGAAGAAATTCGGCGATCCGGACGACACGGATTTCCGCGATCCGCTGTTCGCGTCCCTGGGGTTGGTGACCCGCCTGGCACCGGCGACCTCCATCGGCCTGGCCTACGACTGGCGCGAGAAGGTGGTCTCGGAGGGTGACGAGATCCAGGAATTAACGCTGTTCCTTACCCAGCGGCTTAGTCCGGAGTGGCGCGTGCAACTGTACGCGCTGGCGGGCTTTTCCGATGCCAGTCCCGATTCGGGGGGTGGTCTGCTGCTGAGCCGTCGATTCTGATCAGGACCTTGTTGTCAGAAGCGGGGCAGAGGGCAGGGCGGCGATGACGCCTCATCAGAACCTGGACGGAGCGACGAGACTCCTGGCTTCACGTATGACTGGTACAGGCTCAAGACCGACGCTGGTCTCAGCCTCGGCCATGGGTGTGATCTCCACCTGCAATTGCTTCGGGCCGAGCAAGTGATCCACGAGCCGTTGCGGAAACGGCCAATAGTTGAGCGTGGCTTTCAAGGTCACGGGGCCTGTCGCATCAGCCGGAACCAGGAAGGAGAACTCGCGGATGTCGTAACCCTTCGGCAGGATACGGTTGTCGGAGAGGATCTGGGTTGCGTTCCAGACTTCAATATCCAACTCCTTGCCGTCCTTATCGCCCAGGTGAACCTTGAAGTTGCGCGTCCCTTGCTCAGTGGCCCCGTCCTTGACTGCACCCAAGCGGTAGAGCTCTGTCCCTTTCCCATCAATCACACGAAAGTCGATCCATACCTCGCGACCTTCCGGGAAGCCTGTCGGAAGTTTGTGCCCAGCACCGACATTGGCCACCTTGATGCTCACTGACGCTTGTTCTCCGGGCACCATCTGCGCCGGTATGTCGTAAAACTCGATCTGAGCCGCACGGCGCAACGATTCACGTGCGCGCTGTGCGGCCTCGCGCTGGCCGAGATATTCCAGTACTGCCGCGTTGGCGCCGCTGAACCAGTGCGAGGCCACATCCTCCCGATGCGGCCCCATGATGGCTGCCTGGCCCGCGAACCCGGGCATGTGGCAACTTTGGCAGGTCGCGCCGCTGAGGCTGTAGGGGCTTTCCAGCCATTCGTCATAGGTCCGCTCAACCGCCACTGAGCTGAAGGGATGGGTCACGTTGTGACAGGTGGCGCAAAAGTCCGAGCGCGTGTGCAGCCCCGAGTACAGGGTGTCGTGATAGGGCGATACCGCGTCCTGGCGGGGACCGAATTTGGTCGGTTTGCCATTCGTTCGGGGGCTCAACACATAGGCGCCGTTATCCAGCCCTGTGCGCGCACTGATGTTGTGACAGGTTTCGCAATCCACGCCTGGCATGGGGTTGTGCTGAGCGGTGAACTCCACTGACGCGCGATTGACCGCTGAGGTGATCTGACCGGTGGTGAGACCAATGGGCGTGTGGCAGCCGGTGCAGAAATTATCCACCTGTCCATCGGTCGCTTCGCTCGCATGCCGGAGCAGTGCGCGGTAAATCGGCTCCTCCCAGGAGTGGGCCATCATCGACGTCCGCCACTGGCGGTAGATCTCTGTATGACAGGCGCCGCAGACCTGCGCGTCGTCGAAGTCCTGGGGCCTCAGCAGCAGGTTGTCGGGTGTGTTCGCTCGATGCGGAAAGAACGGCATGCTGCCCTTGTCCTGGGTCAACTGCGAGCGCGCAGGTTCCAGCCATTTGGTATTGCGCTCGCGGAGTTCTGCATGCGTCAGGGGCGAGAGCAGCAGGATCAGGATCAGCCAGGCTGCGACCTGCGTGGGGCGCCAGCTCTCGGGGCACCAGTAGCCGGTCGTCGATGGAGTGGCCAAGGCCTGACTCGAAGCAATCAAGCTGTCCATGGTGCGCCCTTGATGAGTCAGTCCAAACGGCCGCCTTGGTCGGCAGCAGAGCCCGGCCCCGGCGAACCCGTCAGCCTGAACGATTGGTAGTTCAGGGACCTGGGACTGACAGCCGACCGTGCAGGCCAGGCCGCTGTGCGTTGTCGCTGAGGTTGCTCGAAGTAGTAGGTTTGCACCTGGTAGTCGTCAAGAAAGCGGCATAGCCGTGTATCTTGCTGATAGGGTTCGCGTCTTATTGATTTAAAACGTTTTTCAAGAAATCTAACGAGCTCGTGAGAAGCGACGAAGCACTACAAAAGAGCTACCGAACGAGCAGTTCGGTAGCTGAGGGCGTCGACGACTGCGGCTGGGGCGTGTGGAAGCTGCGATGCCGATTGCAAGAACTCGACAGGAGTACGAGTAGGACGAACTAAAAATACGAAAAGATCGGGATATTAAGGCTTTGATTTTTTTGCAAAATATAAATTTTTTCATCTTTCAAAACTGCTGGAGAAGAGTAAATGCTATGCGGTAGCGCTGTAATGGCTCTGTTATGAACTAAAGATCAAAAATGGTAGATGACCCGATCGACTAACGTATATAGCGAAGCGCCATATGCATAACCAATCCGAAATAAACAAAAAGCTTTTTATTGGGAAATAGTCTAGGGGTCTTGTTATCATCTGATATCTTGCTAGAGGGCCATCTCCGCCTGTACGAAACAGTACCTATAAGAGAGATCACCATGGACCCATCTATTCCTTGTACTAGGGAGGGTGGGTTGTGGTTAGGCGCAATTCTAAGATTTCAAACTTTACCAATCGTGGTCAGCACTTTGGGAATTCATGGGTAGTCTATAGCCATAAAGCTCGAAGAAGCCTTACGATTGTTAACGACATTGAGCTATGCTACTGGCTTACATTTTTGGAGTTTCAGCCAGACGTACTTAAGTTTAACCTTCATCCCGCATTCCGTATATTACCCACCAAAACGCCACGAAAAATCCTACTGACATCCGAAGCTACTCTCGTAGACGGAGCGTTAGAGTGGCATTTACTTTTTTCTCCAGAAAAAATCAATTTTGACTATCTGGCCGAACTGAGAGAGTACGCCAACAGTTGCGGGGCAACGCTGCGAGAATTTACACCAGCGACTATCATTCCGCACAAATATAAAATAATGCCTCTGCTGAAGGTATGTGCATGCTTGGCAGCTGGAAAAGAATATTCTCTTCCGCCAGAAATAGTAAGCAAGGCTCAGTTTTACATCAGGCAGCGCGTCAGAGGTTGCATGAGCGATCTCTACGAGCAACTACGAGATTTTGACACGGCAACGGTGCACTATCTTGTTGCAAGAATGTTTGTCGAGGGTCGCCTTAAAGTTGAGTTGTCCCCGTATTTTTTCAGTCCCAGCACCGAATGGGTGAGCGCATGAATGTTCGTGGGCGCTTAAAGGGTATCAATCTAGAAGAACTGATGCATGTTAATCCGGAGGCACTTCAAGAAAATATTAGAGAGGTGTTTGCCAATAGATTGACTGTTATTCGGTTAATTAACCAGGGCAGAACAGGAAGCTTCATCTATCGTCGATGTGGCATCTCCAACTCCGAGCAAACTCGACTAGCTAATAGATTTCTCCAGCGTGACCCTGAAGGTAGATATTTTGGCGATCGCGCGCTGATTCCCCAGGTGCGTACAACAGAGTATCGGAGAAATGCGCCTATACAGCCAATGAGAAGCCAGCAGCAGGGTGGTTTGAGCGGAGTTCTTAAGCTGACCTTAGAAAGGTATCCTACAGTAGCGACTGAAATTTCCAATTTCATTCTCCGATATCACAGTAACTTTTCTGGTCAGAAATTTGATCGAAAGTTCATTGCAGCCAAATTCAGATCGATACTTAGGGAGTCCGGTGTTACGGAAGATGAGTGGCCATTTAACCATAAAGGGTTAGGTCAAAGGACGATTGAGAAATATATTAATGAAATCCTGCGCAGCGATTTCATGTGTGCTGCTTCGACGCTTGGAGAGTTTGGCGTAACACATGCACAAATAGGTAGTGGGGAGCAAGGGTTGATCAGCCCCAGTCTACCATTTGACGTAGTGCAACTGGATGCCTACAAGGTCGACCAAATGTGCATAGTTAAAGCGGAGCCACTGCCCGGAATTCACACATCAAGAGTTATAGATCGTTTTTGGCTGTTGGCCGCTGTGGATACCGTGTCAACGGGAGTGCTTGCTGCGAGATTCGTGTTTAGCAGCGAGGTAAGGGCTCAAGACGTAGAGGATGTTTTGATCAGCGCTTTTCTGGGAAATTGGAAACCACGCGACGAAGCTGAGTTGCAGAACTTATCCTATGTTCCAGGTAGTGGAATGATTGGCTATGTGCTTCCGGAAACGAAGGGAGCGCTGTGGGGGGCGCTTTTTCTAGACAATGCGATGGCGCATCACGCGGACAGGATCAAGATTAAGCTAAAGGAATTGATTGGCTTCTCCGTAAGCTATGGTCAACTTAAACGACCTGAACGGCGATCCATAATTGAAAACACTTTTAAGCAGATTGCAGAACAAGTTATGCATCGGAGCCCGTCAACAACTGGGAGTGGACCCGGATTTGGCCGAGCAACTGACGCCGAAAGTAATGCAGAAAAATATGAGATATTTGTGGACGAGGCTGAATGTCTGCTCGACGTTTGGTTGGCTAACTTAAATGTAACCCCCAGGTCCGGCTCTACCTTCTCAATGAGTCCTGTTGAATTGATTCGAGCGCATTTGAATAATTATAAAGTGCCAATTTACCTTCCGACGGCGCGGGAAGAGAGCCTTAACAAAACCAAGCTAAGCCTGGATGTTGAATACTGTATTGTCAGAGGAAGTGCCGAGTCAGGAGTGGCCCCGCACATCACTATCGATAAGGCTCGGTATACCAACAAGGTTCTATCAAGGTCGCTGGAGTTAGTAGGGCAGCGACTGCTCGTCAAAATTGACCCCAAAGACCTTCGGCAAGTGGAAGCGATTCTTCCCAATGGGCAATCGCTGGGTTGCCTGAGCGTATTGGGCTACTGGTCTAAGACTGCCCACAGTCGAATCACACGGAAGCTGATCAATCGTGCACTCAGGGACAGAACGCTGGAAATAACGCGAAAAGACGACATTGTAATGTCCTTTGTAGATAACCTCTTGAGGAAGCGGAATAAGCGAAGCTTACTGGAATGGCAGCGAATGGAAAGGGAGCTTTCATCATTAGGGCAAAGCTCGTCAGGTGACGATTCAGAGAGCATTGAACGAACTGCATTTCAGCTCACTGACGGTGGAGTGACTAAGTTGGAGTTTCTGGATGATTTCTTTGATCAGTCCGCAGGGGGCGTTGCTGATGAATAGAGATCAGATGGATGCGCATGCCGTGTTCAGAAAGGATTTCACGGTAATAACCAATGCAATAGCAAAAGCAAGCAGCACGGCATTGGAAGCCATATTCATGCGGCAAACTGGCCTGATTTTTCACGGCCTTTCAAGAGTGGGAAAAACTTCGTGCATCAAGACCATCAACTCCAAGCTTCGCGGGTTTATGCCGCGCGCTTATGTAATCCAAATTGAGGTGGTCAAGAAAGAGGGTTCCTTCACAAACAATATACTCGATCAGCTAGCCACGGAGGAAGGTGTGAAGTTTCGAAGTCGAGAAACTCCGGTAGGTAAGTTAGATAGGATATCAGAGCACGTCATTAATCGTTGCGCCGAAAAATTTTGCAATCATTGGGTGCTGCTTCTTGACGAGTTTCAAAGACTTCGACCTCATGATCTGCATGTGCTTTTTGATTTGTTTAACAGGCTGGATCGTAAAGGTATTACTATGACCATACTATCGTTTGCGATGCCAGCTGTTTTCAAACAACGTGAAGATCTCATGTATGCTGGAAACAGCGAGCAACTAATCGCGCGATTCATGAGTGAGCTCATCGAGTTTAAAGGCTGCACCAGCGCTCAGGATCTCGCGGTAATATTGCAGACTTTTGACGAAAAATCGGAATATCCTCCTAAATCAGGTATCACCTATACCAATGGTTTCGCACCTCAAGCATTCGCAACGGGGTTCAGGCTGGAGCCACTTCACGGCTCATTCTGGAAAGCTCTTAACTCCGCCTCTGCCGGAGGCTATAAGAACAACGTACCTCTTGAACATCTATTTTTATCAATTCGCTACCTGCTAAGGTATCTGTCGCAAAATGACTATTCCAGGATTGTCATTCCAGATAAGTTGCTCGATGAGGTGGTGCAGAAATCGAATCTTCCGCAATTTTGTATGCTCAATGGAGGAGGGCAGGGGTGAAGCAACTGCCATTTTTTATTCGACGTGCCTATCCATTCGAGTCTACTGTCGGAATCATTGCCAGCCTGGCGCGATTCAATGGGGTCAATCCTGTCGATGTAATGCGGTGGCTGGAAATAAGAAGCGCTGGGAGTGTTCATAAGCTTTTCTATCTACCCGAGAGGGTTGCCAGCGCTCTGCCCTCAAGTCGGGCGCATGACTACAGGATGCATTTCCCCTCAGCGTTCCGACTGGCACCGTTCTCAGCGACAATGGTTGTACGGTACTGTCCGGAGTGCTTAGTCTGGGGATATCACTCTACCTTTTTTTGCCTGCCTCAGGTTGAAACATGCCTGATTCACAATGCCCCCCTCAAGCCGCTGTGCAAGTGGTGTCACAGCATGTTGAGTCGTGATCTGCTTGATGCACCATGCTCACAGTGTGGTTTCTATGTTTGCCAAGCATTAAACCAAGTTAAATACCGCTGTTCCCCAACGATCGCGTTAAAAACATATAGAGCGGGAAAAGCACTAGCGGCGTGGTTTAAATTTGTCCGGAGCGGTGCACAATCAGGATCACCTTTCTTTATAAAACTGGACAAACTCGGTAGCTACACTGAAGACCCCATTGATAAAGTACTCATCACTTCCCTCGGTTGCCCGATTGCTAAGAATGAGGGCGTCGTACGGCGTCAAACCAAGATCGTGAACTGGGAAGTGCCGTCCAATCGCCGTCATTGGAAAGATTGGCAAGGCGCATGCCGAAATATAGAGACAGTCCATTTGCAGAGACATGAGTATTGTCTTGCGCATTGCGAAGGGTTGCTAGGGTATTGGGATGGAGTAAAGACACCTAGACCAACATGCCTCAAAACTGCTATTTACCTGCTCATTCGGTTGCGGCTAGCCATAACCTCCAGTGTGCCGTGGCTGCCTAGCAAGTTGGATTGCTTAGGTTTTGGATACATTGATGCGCTTCAACAATCGACATTCATTGATCAAGAGATTCCAGTGGTTTTGGTGAAAGTATATTATTTGAAGTTGTTATACGATGCTAGCATTTATCTCGAGCTTGGTTATGTCATAAGATTTAGAGTTAGAATGTGGCAAGGGCTGCTCCATGAGTTGGCGGCGCCCGCCGGCATCTCGATGAGGCGGGAAACAGTATTGGGGGTCGTTTCTGAAACAATGTTGCGGTGCCCACATGTGCGTCGCGTCGTTAATACTCCTCATCTCTACATCTGTCGCGACAGCGACTCTAGTTGGACTTTGTCCTTGGCTTGCAGTGGAACTCAGCAAGTCATTATGGATTTATAGTGCTGTAAACGAAACAGCTATTTAGGAGTTCAATATGGTACCTAAAGGACCTTCCATTACACGCTTGGATGTAGCGCGCGCGGTTAATTTTTTGATTGGAGCAGGTGAGCAGGTGACGATTAGGGCAGTGAGAAATACTATCGGAGCCGGCAGCTTTACTACAATCAGCAAATATCTTCATGAGTCTGCGGTGCACTTGGACGGTGTTGGTACGCATGAGACGGATGAAGTCGCTGAGCGTAAATTGCCCAAAAAAGAGCTGGCTCCGCTACTGAAAAGCTCTGCAAGGGTGGACTGCCGTACAACCTCAGTGCTTGATGGCCTTGCAGGAGAGTTACGAGAGATTTTTTTTCAATGCGATGAGGTCATCCGCAAGGCTGAAATTGAAATAATTACTGCGCGAGAAAAGCTTCAGAGATCCATCTCAAACGCGGACAGACTAACGCACGAAAAGCACGCGCTTATTCATGAGGTTCGTAAATTGCGGGCTGAACTCGCGGCGCTCAAGGGGCATATTCAATTCAAGAATCAGCAGTAGCTTGTATCAAGCCCCGACTTCACTGGTTTCGGCTCGAGCGCTGTCGAGCTATTCGCCTTGAGGCGGCGAGACCAGCCTTCAGCATATTGCTTTGGGCTGCAGGTTAACCGTGGCTTTCTGTTCTGCATGGTTCAGGATCACGAAGGCTATTAATCGCGGAGCGCCGACTGATCCGACAAAGCCCTTCATCGAAAATGCCCTCAGTAACCATGCTCCGACTTGTGGGGCAGCGATTTCGTAAAAGCGAATGTTTGGCGTTTTCTCAGGGACTTCTGTCGCTGTCAGATCTTTCTTCCGAAGCAGTGGCACCCACGGCCGGGCCTAGCAACTGGCTCGCCTGACTGGATAGCAGCGACCCCGCCTGGAAGTAGTTCATCACCGTGGTGACGCTGCGGTGCTCAGTCATAGCCATCACTTCGCCGAGCGGTACGCTCTGACGCCCTGCCTCGGTGACGAAACCTGAGCGCAGGCTGTGCGCGGCCCAATCGCCGTCCAGGCCCGCCAACTGCGCACGGCGCTGGACAATTCGCGCCACCTGGTCGGCTGACAGGCCTTGGGTGCCGACCTTGCCACCCCTATAAATTCGACGGAACAGCGGTCCGGATTCGGCAGGCGCGACTTCCAGCCAGGCGGCGAGGGCTAGTGCTGCCGGCCCACGTAGCGGTTTCTCGCGGCGCAGCCCGCCGGTGTCGGTTTTAGTCGTGCCCAGTGCGTAGAGCCAGGTGTCAGCATCCAGTCGGCGTACATCACCGATCTGCAAGCCGACCACTTCGGAGCGACGGCGGCCACCGCCACTCCATGCCAGCAGGAGGAGGGCGCGATCACGTATCCCGCGCACGCCGTCGGTGCAAGTGGCAAGTAGCGCTTGCAACGGCTCGAGGATGATGGCGGTTTTCTTGCGCACCGACACGCCATGGCGCGACTGGGCTTTGCGCGCTTCGCGCAGCAAGGCCTTCAACGCCGCCGTCTCGGTTGGACTGCCCCAGCCGTTAATCCGATGCCATTTACCGAGTACCGCCAGGCGATGGCTGACGGTGTTGTAGGCCAATGGGCCGAGTTTGGCCTTGACTCGCGCAGCCACCAGCGCGGCGTCGATGGTAGGTGGCAAAAGGTGCACCCAGCCACCGCCAGCCGTCGGACGAGCCAGGTGGTCAACCACAAACTGTATGGCTACCGAGGAGGGCAATGCCGCATCGCCCAGCGCCTGGCCGTAGCGCAGTTGCAGCCACGCCGACCAGTAGGCGAGAGCGCTGCGGTAGCTGCGCAGGGTGTTGGCTGCGGTACCAGCGGCGATGAACGCCGCTGCCGCTTCCTGGGCGTTGATCGCCAGAGAATGTAGGTCCAGCTGCGTTTCGTTGGCCAGCGATAGGTGTTCTGTAATATTTAATACGTTCAACGTATTATATTTCCAAATTCAAACAAATAAGGTCGGATAACATTTGTTTATCAGATCTAATTTAACAGGAGACAGGGTATGGCGGTAGGCGTGCCGGAAACCGATGTATTCGCGGCTGCGGATGCGGTCTTGGCCCGCGGCGAACGGCCGACGGTGGAACGAGTTCGGCTGGAGCTCGGGCGTGGCAGCCCGGCGCGCGTCGGTGCACTACTGGATCAGTGGTGGGGGCATCTGGCCGAGCGGCTTCGCGGTGAAACACGGCTGCCAACACTACCGGCAGAGGTTTCGCAGTCCTTTGTCGCGATCTGGCAGCAGGCCATGCTATTGGCGGAGGGCGTTGCCGAGCAGGCGCTGGCCGAGCGACGCGCCGTGATAGAAGCCGAGCGGTTACAAGTGGCCGCAGTCGAGGATGAGGCACGACAGTTGATAGCCAAGGCCCGGCAGCAGGTAGCTGCCGCACAAGCAGCTCAGCACACTGCCGAGACTCGTCTAGCCGACTTGGAGCTGCTGCTGGTACAGCACCAGACACAGCTGGCGGACCAGAAAAGCCGCTGTACGGAGCTTGCCGAGGAGCGCAGAGTAGCTGTGCAGGAGGTGACTGTGTTGCGCCAAGAGTTGCAGGTCGCACAGCAGCAGTTGATCCACGAGCGTGATACCGCGACGGCCTACCTGCGCGGTATCGAAGATCGCGCCCACCGCGAGGTCGATCGAGCTCGTGAGGAGAGTAGGCTAGCCGCCGCTCAACTCAAGATCGTGACAAGGCAACACGGCCAGTTGCGCCAGCGGCTAGACACAGTGTTATCCCAACTTCTCGAGGCACAACAGGTCGCTGCCGCTGAGAAGGCACGGGCCAGCACCCTTGAGCAGCAACTGGTGAGACCTACCCGAGCCAGGCGCACAAAGGCTAAGCCGACCAAGTCGAAATCCAAAGCGGCTGCTCAAGCGGAGACTCCCGGCTCTGGGTGTTAGTTCTGGTTCCTTGAGGACGCTGATTCGCCTAGTGGCTAAGCGTTTAACTTTGTCGCGGAGTCCATGTGCTCAACTAATTCGTCCGTTCGGTCTGGAACGAGGGGGGTCTTGCTCAGCACAATACAGCGAGTAGTGCCGACATACTCTTCGATGAGATAGAGACTGTCCCCGACCTCAACGCCCATTACTTGGAGAATTTCATCAGGAATCCGGATGGCGCCATCGCCGTCCCAGTCTTGAATCACTACCCGAGTTGCAGCCATCTTTCGAAACCTCTGATGGTAGAGCTGGCGCCCTACAATGACGGACTACTTCTGTCGTTGCGAAATGCCCTCTAAGCATTGATGTCATTCCGTCGCAGATGCATTTCGGCCGAAAAAATAACGTCGGTGACAATCAGTGCCTCCAAGTTTTTCCGGTGATGCATTGAGTAGCTGACGCCATCGGCGACTTTATAGAGGTAGCCCGGATCTCCGGCGGGCCCATCTCGAACGATGCAAATTTCTTTCAGTGGCTCCATCAACCACGTTGAGTGGCCATTGACGTGTGCCGGTGTGACCAGCTGCACTTCCTCCACCCAGGCCAGATTCGACTGATCATCAATGATCTTTTTTAGATCATGGGCGTGATTAAGCATCAGCATGCTTCGATAGGCCTGACGGCCGTGGCGTCGGGCGATTTGCAGGTAGAACCAGGGCCAGCTGATCTCCTGCTCAACATAGCTCCACAGTTGGGCGGTGGTGCCCTTTGCGGTATCCAAGTGGATCTCCGCACTCCGGTAAGTCGTGAACATAGCCCTGCACCTGAAAATGAAACCTATAGATTGTAGCCCTATAGTGTACGTGAAGGCTTCATCGATCCCTTTTTAAGGATCGGCAAAATGGAGCTGAACACAGCATTCGGGCTGGCGCTTAAAAGGCTGCGCAAGCAGCAGGGCCTTACCCAGGAAGACTTTTCCAACGTCAGTAGCCGAACCTACCTGAGCAGCCTGGAGCGTGGCATTAAGGGGCCGACCATCGAGAAGGTCGAGCAACTCGCCAGCGTGCTGGATGTCCACCCGGCTACCATTCTGGCCGCCGCCTATCTGATCAAAGAAAGCGGAGTAGCGCGCCGTGACCTCGTTCTGCGGATTGAGGAGGAGCTCAGTCGCCTTGAGAATGCGCATTATTGATAATACGACTATGATCTATCAGTCACGCGATAGGATTTGAAATGGAGCGCAATCCCTGAGCCCAATGAGGCCTTCCGGGCATTACTTGTGAGATCTACTGCCAGAGTGCTCGGGTGGAAGGTTACGTTCGCAGCTAAGCTCAAGTGCTCTGCGCATCCACTGAGGCATTTTGCAGGTCATCAGGGTGATTTGGTCTGCAGGCTTGAGCGCGTTTTGGATGGCTGTAATGCATCCTGCGTTTGCACCTTCTTTGCCTAGATAAAAGAGAGCACTGATTGCTGTCCCAACTTCGGTTCCGGCATGCTGCATAACCGATGGCGGAGCATGTATCAGACGTACCTCACCTTTCCCGAAATGGAATGATCGACTTGGCCCGCTAGTGTAGTAAATCGGGACCAATGGCATCTGGGTGCTGAGACCAAACATTCGTACAGCATTGGCGCCATGCATTTGGAGGGTTTGACGGTTCTGCCTGGCAATCAACCTCACGACCTCCCAAGCACTAGGCCGGTACCGCGCTACATACCGACTAGGTTTGGGGCGCATGTAGATGCCTCGATGTAGCCTCTCTAAGTCGCCTCTGTTGACCAGCAGTGCTATTGCCTTGTAAACGGCATTGCGGGTGCCAAACTCCGCAAAGTTCCTGATAGAGAAGGGCTGTCCTTTCGGTAGGCGCTTGACCCGCTGTGCAATGCGGATAGATGTCGATTGAGATTTATCATTCGGCATTGCGGTTTCCACGCCTAGGATATGAACTCTATCGCTGCTTCCTGCGACTGAGGAAGAACAGCGATCTAAATAGGTCTCGGTTTTTTTATAAACCGTCCTGCCTCAGAAAATAACGACGCTCGAACTCTATCGGCGATAGCTTCTCGGTGAAACTATGTCGTCGCTTGGGGTTGTCGAATACATCGCTCCATGCTTTGCCGCGGCTCTCGTAGATTCTGCGCTTGATCTGCTCGCGCTTGAGCACTTGGAAAAAGCTCTCGGTGATTGCGTTGGCATGATGTTTGCTGGGTGACTCATGCTGCTCGTCAGATTGTTGGCTCGGATAAAGCGCTGCCAGTCCGCACTACTGAACTGACTGCCTTGGTCGGAGTGAATCATCACCTCTTGTCGCGGCTTGCGTCGCCATACCGCCATCAGCAGCGCGTAGATAGCCAGATCGCTGCTCATGCGGGGCTCCATCGACCAGCCGATGACCCGACGAGAGAACAGGTCGAGCGCTACTGCCAGGTAGAGCCAGCCTTCATAGGTGCGTATGTAGGCGATGTCGGTGCCCCAAACCTTGTTCGGCTCACTGACATTGAACTGGCGTTCCAGTCGATTCGGTGTCGGCGTAGCTGGCTTGCCATCGTAACGGCCAGGCCAACGACGATAGCACGTCTGCGAGCGCAATCCTTCCACACGCATCAGCCTGGCAACACGATGTCGTCCGCAGCGCTCACTCAGTTCACGCAAATCCGCATGGATCTTGCGGCAGCCGTAGACACCACCGCTTTCCAGCCATGAATGCTTGGTCATGATCGTCCTTGGCTCGCGCAGACTTAGGCCCGCTCAGCCAGCCTTAGTAGCCGCTGGGATGCACTTTCAGCACCTGACAGAGGCGTTGAACGGCGTAGTCCGCCGAGAGCTGGCGGACAAAAGCGTACTTCAGCCGGACTCCTTGGCAAAGTACGCGGCGGCCATTTCAGGATGTCGCGCTCCTAGGTCACTCGCTGAGCTCAGCACGTAGGCGGCGCAGTTCGGCCTGCTGATCATCTTCGCGCTTGCGCTGGGTCCGGTATAGGCCGGGGATGTCTACTGGAGCGGGGGTAGTCCACTTACTGTAGTGCTTAGTCCACACATACAGGCTTTGTGTGGATACGCCCAGCCGAGCCGCAACCTCGGCAGCAGGGAGGTCGCATTGGGTCACTTGCTTGACCGCTTCGATTTTGAGTCCTCAGGGTAACACTGGTTGCTCATGGTACCTCCTAAAGGCCTCAATTATGAGGCCCGGAGGCCTCTAGGGAAGCGGGGCGATACAATATTCAATTCCGCTATATGTCCAGGCGACAGCTCAAGCTCCCGAGCTGAATCAGCGCCTAAAGAAATTGGCAAGTCCTGTAGCAAGCAGTAGAGAATGTTAAAAATAAGCGGGAATCACCTGTAGAGACATGGGAGCAGAACAGTGACGATGGCATACGAACGCACCCGTAGCGTCGTGCAGACACGGGAGTTTTTGCAGGCTCTGTCCAAAGATAAGAGCCTTCCTGAGAACATACGACGTCAGGCAGAAAATCTGCTTAGACACTACCCAACAGCAGAAGCCATCTGGTTGGCTGGTCGGGTGGAAGAGCGATCAAAGGAAGAACTCTCGCTGCTGGCAGACAAGCATGGCCCCATGCATCCAGTGCTAGTTAGCTGGCTGCTGAGTGACCCCATGTTCTGTGGCCGCGAGGTCGGCTCCATTAGTATCGTCCACGATTTTTGAGTTGTTAGTTCTGAGCGCTTTCTCGCCATATGCAGGGTGAGCTGATAGTCGCCACTGGGGCTAGCGTCGCCAATAAATGGGGGCTGACAACACAGGTTCCTGTTCGGTATGTATTCCTAACCACCGGACGTTCTAGGGTGCTTCAGGTTGGCAAGACCACGGTATCGATTCGGCATGCGCCTCGATGGCTGATGGCTCTTGGCGCTACTGGAGCGGGGGATGCCATTCGAGCATTGGATTGGCTGGGCAAGGCAAGCGTAGGTGATGCCGTTTCAAAGCTTCATAAACTACTACCCGAGAGCGAATGGCGGGCTCTAGTGTCAGCTCACCTCTCGTTGCCTGCCTGGATGGCGAAAGCCATCTGCGCTCGGTCGAATTGCACCTGAGCTCGCTTTGTCATGCTGGGCTAGCTGTCAGCTGTAGTCTGCTTACCGGCAGACCGACATCAGCTGGAATGGGGGAATTCAATGTGAAAGCCCGTGAGGCCAGCCGCTGAAGTACACCAAATGCGGCCTTTGTGAGCCTCGATTATGGATCGGGTGATGGCAAGCCCGAGCCCGGCATTGCTCGGGCTACCTTCGCGTCGAGCAGGATCTACCCGGTAAAAGCGGTCGAAGAGTTTCTCTAGATGCTCCGAACTGATTGTGTTCCCAGGGTTCTCGATGCTGAAGGTAGTTGAGTCCGCTGTCTGGCGGATCAGGACCGAAATTGTCTTTCCCGCCGGCGTGTAACGCAGCGCATTGGACAGCAAGTTGGACAGCGCTCGATCAAGCATCAGCCGATCTCCTAGCACTTGGCCTTTGCCTGTGAGCGATAGTTCAATGCCGCGCTCTTCGGCCAGGAGGTGGTAGTAGTCAAACAGTTTGAAGACTACGTCAGCCAGTTCGATCCTGGCCTGCTCTGGGATGATCAGGCCATTATCAGCCTTGGCCAAGAACAGCATGTCATCGATCATGCGAGACATGCGCTTCAATTCCTCCAGGTTCGAGTACAGATTCTCCTCGTAGGCATTGATATCGCGCTTCTTGCTTAGCACCACTTCAGTGTGGGTCATCAGGTTGCTGACGGGGGTGCGCAGTTCGTGTGCGATGTCAGCGGAGAAATTGGAGAGTCGAATGAAGGCCTCTTCAAGTCGGGCCAGCATCGCGTTGAAGGACAGTACCAACTGCTGAAGTTCCTGTGGCACCGGCTCAAGAGGAATCCGTTCCTGCAATGAACGGGCGGACATCCCGGTGGCCACACGAGTGACCTGTCGCAGCGGCCTGAGGCCACTGCGAGCAACCACCCAGCCAAGCGCTGCACTGACCAAGGCACTGATGACCAATCCAATCCAGAACCATCGCTGCAGCGTGTCGAAAAAGTGTGTGTGATTGGTAACATCGAGAATCAGCAGAGCTGTAAGCGGTTCGGGTTGGTCAGTCACAGAGATTTGAGCCGTCATGCCCCGGTACATGTGCTCGTCTTTCTGCCACTCCCACATGCTCTGCTCATCGGCACGCCTGAAGCGTTCCGGCACTTCGACTGCTCTGGGGTCGGAAAAGAGCACTGCGCCGTCGCTGGCCAGGATGGTTGCGGCCAGATCCTGATGCGCTCCCAGCAAGGCTCGCAACTGCGGTAACTCCTCGGAGAGGCTAGCTCCGCTGCGAGCGTTGTTGAGAATATGTTTGGCTGATTCGAGTTTTTCCACCAGGGCCTGCCGGTCCAGCATCTTGAAGTGGTGCTGGCTGAGCATGTTGAAGCTCAGCCCCGCTACTGTCAGGACGGCAATCACCGCGGACATGAACATCAAGCTCATGCGGGCGGTCAGCGAGAGGTGCTTCATATTCACTCCGGCGCATCCATCATGTACCCCATGCCGCGGGCGGTATGGATCAGCTTGAGATCGAAATCGTCATCGATCTTGGCGCGCAGCCGACGTACAGCGACCTCAATGACGTTGGTGTCGCTGTCGAAGTTCATGTCCCAAACCTGCGAAGCAATCAGCGATTTCGGGAGCACTTCGCCGCGCCGGCGCAGTAGCAGTTCCAGCAGTGAAAACTCCTTCGCCGTCAGGTCAATCCTTTTCCCACCCCGGACCGCGCGCCGCTTCATCAGATCGACTTCGAGATCGGCAATTTTCATGGTGGTTTGCGTGGGTGAGCCATTGCCTCGGCGCAGCAGCGTTCTGACCCTGGCCAGAAGCTCTGAGAAAGCAAATGGCTTGATCAGGTAGTCATCCGCGCCCAGTTCCAACCCTTTAACGCGATCCTCCACACCATCGCGTGCGGTCAGGAACAGCACTGGGACGTCTTTTCCGGCGGCGCGCACCATGCGCAGCACTTCCCAGCCGTCCAGCCCCGGCATCATCACATCCAGGATCAGCAGGTCATAGGGCTCGCTCAGCGCGTGCTGCAGGGCATCCGTACCTGTCATAACCCGGTCGACATTGAATCCCGCTTCGGTGAGGCCTTGCTGCAGATATGCACCGGTTTTGGGTTCATCTTCAGCTACCAGTAGTTTCATGCGAGCAGACTCCAAAAAACGGGTGGCCTGAGTTTGCAGGCAAACAGCGGCACCAACCAGAAGCTTACGAAAATGTAATCCTGGTTTCAGGTCGCTGACAGGGTGGCTTGTCTAGGGTGCAAGCATGAGCACTAGGTTGTGCTCTCGGCCCTCGACAGACCAAAAGCAGAGGTGCCGGCCTCAGTTTGCAATGATGGAGACTGCCCCATGAAATCGCTGAAACCTTTGCTTCTGGTTGGTTCGCTACTGCTGTCTTCTATGGCTTGGGCCGAAGGGGGCAGCGATCGAGTATTCGAGCGCATCCAGCAGATGCGCGACAAAGCAGAAGCTGTGCTGATCCAGGCGGAGAAGGCCCCAGCCAGCGAGCGGCATGTGCACATGCAGGAGCACATGAAAATGCTCGAAAACATTATGAGTCAGCTGCACGACGAACATCCTGCTCCGGGTATGTCGACCGAAGAGCATCTGGCCTGGATGGAAAAGCATGACAAGCTGGTAGACGACGTGCTGGGTCAAATGATTCGCGAGCACAAACTGATGATGGCCGACAAAGAGTGCCATAAGTAAGAGTTTCCCCATCTTCCAGGCCTTCCGTGATTGCTCCTTTGGCCTAGCGGCGCCTCAATGGCGCCGTGCTTTTTTCCAGCTGACGCAATTGTAGTTTTGGGGTCAGCGGCCTGGCAGCAAGCGTGGAATAGCATGAGATTTCCAGCCTACCTAGCGAGGTCTCACCATGAAACGCATCCCCCTTAAGCTGCTGATCAGCACGCTGTTCATCAGCACTGCTATTCCGGCAATTGCCGAGCCCAGTGGAAGTGACTTTGGGCAACAAGCCCAGGCGACGCCGGCGACTCGTACCATCTTGGTGAAGATGGACGACATCAACTACAGCCAGAAGACGATCAACGTAAAGCCCGGCGAGACCGTGCGCTTCGTTCTGAAGAACGAGGGCGCATTGATGCACGAGTTCAACATCGGGCACGCAGCGTTCCAACTGGAACACCAGCGCAAGATGGCAGCCTTGTTCAAGGACGGCACGCTGACACCGACCGGTATGGCCGAAAGCATTGTCTGGCATGAGCGTTATGGCACGGGAGACTCCAATCCTCCCGGGTATCCGGAAGTCATCAAAGCCAAGCATGAAGACGCGAACGCCATTCTCGTTGAGCCCGGCACGACCAAAGAGTTCGTTTGGACATTCCCCCAGGCCGGGACCTTGAGTTTTGCCTGCACGTTGCCTGGGCATTACCAGGCGGGAATGGTAGGTGACTTCGCCCTGCGTTAGATCGGCACCGGTGCTACCCATTGGCCGAGGGCTGGGTGGCACCGATCTGACAAACCTTACTGCAATGTAGTTTTCGCGTCAGCGTGCCGGCAGCTGCACTTAATCAGCATAGGGGCGCATACCTCCTAACTACCCCAGAGGCATACCATGAAACTCAAATCCCTTTCTTTGATCACCACCGTGGGTTTGCTGCTCAGCGCAGCCAACGCGATGGCCAGCCCGGGCCACAACAAAGACAGCATCGGCCAGCCGGGAGATAGTCAGGCAGTAGATCGCACCATTGAGGTACGGATGGGCGACATCTTCTTTGAACCCAAGGCAATGGAAATCAAGGCGGGCGAGACGGTTCGCTTCGTACTGCTGAACGAGGGAGCCCTGCTGCACGAGTTCAACCTTGGCAAAGCGGCATCCCATGCTGCGCATCAGAAAGAGATGGCTGCGATGTTTCAGAACGGCACGCTGTCCCCGACTGCGGCGCATGACATGAGCAAAATGGACCACGCCATGGGCGGTATGAAGATGGTCGGCATGGAGCACAACGATCCCAACAGCGTTCTGGTCGAGCCAGGTGCACGCGAAGAGCTGATCTGGACCTTCTCCAGGGCTACTGATCTGGAATTCGCCTGCAATGTTCCTGGACATTATCAGTCGGGAATGGTCGGTAAGGTGACCGTACGCTGAACTCCATTGATACGCGTCAACTCTGCCTGGCCTGAGCAACCTATGCTGATTCTATGGTCATTGAACCGAGGCTATTGTCATGGATCACACGCACCACACTGGCACTACGGAACCACCTTTTTGGAAGAGCAAGATTGGCATCGCACTGATCATGCTGGCCGTAATCGGCATCTTCTATGTCGCGCGCGAGCATTACGGTCATCTTTCGCAGGCTTTGCCATACCTCATCCTGCTGCTATGCCCGCTGATGCATCTGTTTGGCCACAATCATGGCGGGCACTCCCACTCCAGCGGAGCCGCAGTTTCCAAGGACGAGGATAGGAAATAACTCGAATGCAAAAGACCTCCTGCCATCATGACCAGGGCCATGCACATCACTCGCACGGCCATCCAGAGAGCCCACGCGATCCGGTGTGTGGCATGGAGGTCAAATCTGATAGTCCTTACCAGGAGAACTTTGAGGGAAGGGCCTATCGGTTCTGCAGTACAAAATGCCAGGAGAAGTTCCAGGCAGCCCCTCATCAGTACATGAGCCATCAATCGCATGCCGGGCACCACCAGCATGCCGCTCGGCCAGAGTACTCAACTCAGGCAGGACTGGGGGCTGAATACACCTGCCCGATGCATCCCGAGATTCGCCAACCGAGCCCTGGCAACTGCCCGATCTGTGGGATGACGCTCGAACCCGTCATTCCAGAGCTGGAGGACGAAGAAAATCCGGAGCTGAAAGACTTTTCGCGACGGTTCTGGTGGACCCTGCCATTGACCGTCATCGTGACCGTGCTGGCGATGGCTGGTCATTCCTTGCAGCTGTTCCATGGAACATCCCAGAACTGGGTTGAGCTGGTTCTGGCAACGCCCGTGACGCTTTGGGGTGGCTGGGTATTTTTCACTCGCGGAATAGACTCCATCCGGCAACGCAGCCCTAATATGTGGACCCTGATCGGATTAGGAACTGCAGCCGCCTACCTCTACAGCGTGGCAGCCACCCTGGTGCCGCAGTGGTTCCCGGCGGCCTTCGTTCAGGATGGACGCATCGGCGTCTACTTTGAGGCCGCCGCGGTGATCATCTCGCTCACGCTG
Organism: Pseudomonas furukawaii; assembly: GCF_002355475.1. Classification (NCBI taxonomy): domain Bacteria; kingdom Pseudomonadati; phylum Pseudomonadota; class Gammaproteobacteria; order Pseudomonadales; family Pseudomonadaceae; genus Metapseudomonas; species Metapseudomonas furukawaii. Next base: position 3,018,495 of record NZ_AP014862.1, read on the forward strand.
TTGGGCCAGATGCTCGAACTCAAAGCCCGCTCGCAGACCTCTGCCGCCATTAAGTCACTCCTGGGATTGGCCCCCAAGACTGCCCGGCGCATCAGGCCTGACGGCCAGGAAGAAGATATTCCGCTGACCCACGTCCATCAGGGTGACCACTTGCGTGTCCGGCCGGGCGAAAAAGTCCCGGTGGATGGCACCGTGCTGGAGGGCGAGAGCGCTGTCGACGAGTCGATGCTCACCGGCGAGCCGGTGCCCGTCACCAAGCTGGCAGGGGATACCCTTATCGGTGCCACCCTGAACACCCACGGCAGCCTGGTGATGGAAGCGCAGAAGGTGGGCGCCGAAACCATGTTGTCGCAGATCGTCCAGATGGTGGCTAAGGCCCAGCGTTCCAAGGCGCCCATGCAGCGTATGGCCGATGCCGTGGCAGGGTATTTCGTGGTGGGGGTGATCCTGATCGCGATCCTGACATTTTTTGGCTGGGGGTTGTTCGGGCCGGAATCAGGTTGGGTATTTGGCCTGATCAACGCTGTGGCCGTACTGATCATTGCCTGCCCATGCGCCCTGGGCTTGGCAACGCCGATGTCGGTCATGGTCGCGACCGGCAAGGCCGCCAGCAGCGGTGTGCTATTCCGCGATGCCAGCGCTATCGAGAACCTCTGCAAAATCGACACCTTGATCGTCGACAAGACCGGGACACTGACCCAGGGGCGGCCGGCCTTTCATAGTGCAGAGGGAACCGGGCCGTTCGACTCGGTCGAGGTTCTGCGCTTGGCCGCAAGCCTCGACCAGGGCAGCGAGCATCCGCTGGCGCATGCCATTGTCGATCATGCGCGTGAACAGGGCCTTGCCTTGGTGAAACCGGAGACCTTCGAGTCTGGCTCAGGTATTGGTGTGCGCGGACAGGTCGATGGCCATCAACTGCAGCTTGGGAACACAGCGCTGATGGAGGAGGCGGGTGTCGATATTACACCGCTGCGTAACCGTGCAGAGCAACTGCGCCTGGAGGGCATCAGCATCATCTATCTGGCCGTCGATGGTCGCCTGGCGGGTCTCCTGGCCGTTTCCGATCCAATCAAACCGACCTCCCAACAGGCTGTTGCTCAACTCCAGAACTCTGACGTGAAGGTCATCATGGCCACTGGCGACGGTCTCACCACAGCAAGAGCCGTGGCGAAGCAGTTAGGCATCGAGGAGGTGCATGGCGAGGTGAAACCGCAGGACAAGGAGAAATTAGTCGCCGAACTGCAGAGCTATAGCCGGCGTGTTGCCATGGCAGGCGACGGCATCAACGATGCGCCGGCCTTGGCCAGGGCCGACGTAGGCATCGCCATGGGCACGGGCACCGACGTGGCGATGAACAGCGCCCAAGTGACCCTGGTCAAGGGAGACCTGATGGGCATCCTGCGAGCGCGCACCTTGTCGGTGGCCACGGTGAAGAACATGAGGCAGAACCTTGCCTTTGCATTCCTCTACAACGCGATGGGTATCCCGCTAGCGGCCGGGCTGCTGTATCCGCTGACAGGGCATCTTCTGTCGCCCTTGATCGCTGCTCTGGCAATGAGCGTCAGTTCAGCCTCGGTGGTTTTCAATGCGCTTAGGTTGAAAGCAACGGACGTTGGCTAGTTGTAACGGCTCGCGTTTGAAAACGGCCGGGCTCGCAATCGATGCAATTTCCAGCTCAGATTAACTGCGGCTGACGAAGCCCTCGGGCTCACATTAGCTGCGAGCGAGCTTGCATTCAGCCGCGCCGGCTTGCATTTAATCTCAATGGGCTCACGCTTTCTGCAACTGAACGCCCCTCGCTCAGACCGTCCAATAAACCAAGGTTTATTGGACTGTCCGTACCATTGATGTTCACTTGTAGAAAGTGAGCCCATCGCGATGGAATACAGGATCGGTTGGTCAGGCTTTCAATGCCAGGATTCGGCGCGCACCGTTCAATACGATGAGGCCAACGACCGTACCAATCACCAAGTCTGGGTAGGGAGAGCCCGTCCACGCAACCAGCGCGCCGGCGACGATAACGCCAATGTTCGCGAGCACATCGTTGGCCGAAAAAATCCAGCTCGCTTTCATGTGTGCACCGCCTTCGCGATGGCCATAGATCATCAAGAGACAGCTGGCGTTTGCGACGAGTGCAACTAAGCCAATCCCCATCATCAGCATCGACTCAGGTTCGCTGCCATAGTGGAAGCGTCTAGCCACCTCCACGAGTACGCCCAGTGCCAACAGGATCTGAAAGAAACCCGCCAGGTGCGCAGCGCGAACTTGCAGCTGTGCACTGCGGCCGACGGCAAAGAGAGCCAAGCCATAGACGGCAGCATCCGCAAACATGTCCAGCGAGTCGGCAATAAGGCCCGTCGACTGAGCGATCAACCCTGCGCCCATCTCGATAACAAACATGGCAGCGTTGATGCCGAGCAAAATTTTCAGGGTGCTCGCCTCTTTCGACGCCGCTAATTCCTCATCAGCGCGATTGGTCGAGGCTGCTTCCTGACTAGCTGGTTGAGTCCCCAGTAGCGCTGCCCCTAGACCCAGGGACTCCAGCTTGGTAGTGATTGGGTCAACCGCCCCGTCATGGAAAGCGAGTACCTGCCTGCTGCTCAGATCAAAGGACAACGAACGAAGCTCAGGCAAGCTATTCAGCGCGAGCCGAATCATTCGCTCTTCCGAAGGGCAATCCATCTTGGGTACAGAAAAATGGCTGACCCAGGCTCCTTCGGTCGAGGGCGCGCTCGCTGCTTCAGCAGGCGCTGACACTGAACCGCAGCCACAGGATTTTTCACACGAGCTCATGATCCGCCTCTCCTATCAGGTTCAATTCTGGCAATTGAAAACCATATAGCAGGTATAGGGTCAAGCCTGGATATACTGGCTGTTTATCGAGGAGCAGCCTATGCGCATTGGTCAACTTGCACAGCTGACGGGAGCGGACATTCAGACCATTCGTTTCTATGAGCGCCAGGGCCTGCTTGCATCGCCCAATCGCCAGGCAAATGGCTACCGAGCCTACGAAGCGGATCATGTGGAGAAACTGCTGTTCATCCGCCGTTGCCGGTCCTTTGGCATGTCGTTGGACGAAATTGGTGTTTTGCAGAGCGTTCAAGCACAGCCGCAGCAACCGTGCGCGGCGGTCAATACGCTGCTTGATAGCCATATCGCCCAGGTCAGGGCCCAGATCGCATCCTTGCAAGCCCTGGAAAACCAGTTGGTGACGTTACGCAGCTGCTGCGATGACGAACGACAAAGCCTGGACTGCGGAATACTTTCGGGTCTAGTGGAGGGAGGCAAACGGCTTCCATAAGGCGCGCTAGAAAAGTGCCATTCGCTTCTGCTCAAAGCGTAGAGCTTGACCCTATAGCGGCTACAGGGTGTTCACTTGCACGATCGGCCCAGAATCATGGCCTTCCAACTGCTGCGCAAGTGAGTTCCAGATGAATACCGCCCTCCGCAATGCCATCGATGAAGCCTTTTTCCAGGCAAGGACAGCACTCCGTGAAAAGGCGCCAACCGAGGCATTCCCCTGGCTCGAGCGCGCCCACATCTTGAGCCAGCACATGCCCGTCCTGCATGCGCGGAGCCATTGGTTGATGCTAAGGGCTGGCTGGCAGTTGCGCGACTACCGGGAAATGTTCGGCCAAGCACCACGGATCATCGCTGCCGTGTTGTTCTCGAAGATCTGGGTACCGCTCGGCAATACCGGACGCGCGAGGATCAGTGCATTCGCGCCGATGCCCGTCTCACCCGGATTGCAGCGACTGTTTCAGGGAGCGAAACAATGAAATCGCCACTTGGAATGGCGCACCGTATCACTCCCGGGCTCTGGTGGACGCTATCGCTAGCCGTTGCCCTGGCCGACCAGGCGATCAAATATGTAATTGAGGGTTCGCTCTCGGTCGGCGCCGTGGTTCCTCTGACCCCAGTCTTCAATCTGGTCCATTTCTGGAATACCGGCGCAGCGTTCAGCTTCCTAGCTGACGCGGGCGGTTGGCAGCGCTACTTCTTCATTCTCCTCGCACTGGTTGTTTCGATTGGGCTCGCGTTGCTCTTGCGTAAGCCCAGGGCCAAGCTCGAAGCGCTGGGCTATAGCCTCATACTGGGAGGGGCAGTGGGGAATCTGATCGATCGCAGCTTCCGAGGCCATGTGATCGACTATCTGGATTTTTTCTGGCAATCCTGGCATTGGCCTGCATTCAACTTGGCGGACATCGGCATCGTGGGCGGTGCCGCCATGTTGCTCCTGAGCAGTGTGCTGAGTCCCAGCGCGGAACTGGACCGGGGCAGATAATGCGAAGCTCGGATGCCGCAGAAGTGGCTCGCTGGTCAGGCCATGCCTGGGTCGGCCCCGGTATCGGCGTCTTTCTCGGCCATGCCGCCCACCAGGATTGGCACCATCATCAAGCACATCAAATTGCAGTGGGGCTCGACGCCGCGATAACGGTTGAAACGCCGTTGGGTGGGCAATCTGGGGCTGCCATCTTGATTCCGGCAGGCTTGAAGCACCGGCTCAGTGCTGGGCAGGTCCTGTCGATCTACCTGGATGTGCTGTCCGATGAGGCGCGTGCCTTGCGGGTGAGCGGAGCCGTGAGGCTGATGGAGATCGTAGCGGCCGATATTGCTGCGATGGTCGAGGCACTGAGGGCGTCGGGGCATTCGCCTGTCCAGTTGCAGGCGCAGGTACGTCGGCTGTTGCGGCTTGCCGATCCACCAATCCCTGATCCGCGCTTGACCAAGGTCACCGCAGCGCTGCGCGAAGGCCAAATGGGGCGTGAGGCAATGGCCGCGTTGGTGCATTTGTCACCCACGCGTTTTTCCCATTGGTTCGTGGAGCAAACCGGCCTGCCGTTGCGCAGCTATGTCAAATGGCTGCGCCTCACCCAAGCCCTGCAACACCTGGCCAAAGGGGGACGGCTGACCGAAGCCGCGCATGCGGCGGGTTTTTCCGACTCGGCGCATTTCTCCCGGACATTCAGGGCGCTGCTGGGCATCGATCCGTCCTCCGCCCTGGCTGCGGTCGATCTCCAGAAGTCATAGCTCTTTCGTTCAAGTCGAACGTCGTCCTCTGCACCTACCGTGAAGGCTCTCTACATAGGAGCTGAGCGATGTCCACTTCTCTTCGATTCGCCCTACGCTGGTTGAGCTATCCGCTCGTGTTTGGTGGCAGCGCCGCCTTCATGGTCTGGGCCTTGTACGCCGGGGTGCCGTACTGGCCCAGCACACCCTTGGTAGCCGCAGTCGGTCTATTGGCCGTCGCGGGGCTGGAGCGTATCCAGCCTTTCCGGGAGGGCTGGCTGGAGGATCACCAGGACACCCTGACCGACCTGGTGCATATGCTGGTGAATCTTTCCGTCATCCAGTTCACCGCCGAAATCCTGGCCAGGCTGGGCGATGCAGTGCCGGCTACAGTTCGTCTCTTCCCAGTCGAGAGTCCACTTTGGGTTCAGCTGCTGCTGGTCGCCGTCGTGCTCGATCTGAGCCTGTATGCCATGCACCGCATCAGCCACCACGTACCCTGGCTGTGGCGTTTTCACATGATTCACCACAGCGCCGAGCGCTTGTACTGGATGAATGGGGAGCGCCGGCATCCCCTACATGCGATGCTCATGGCTGGCCCGGGATTGGTGCTGCTGTTTGCATCCGGCGCGCCTTCGGCAGTGGTTGCCACCTGGTTCGGCATTCTGACCGTTCACTTGGGCTTTCAGCACTCGAACCTGGATTACCGGCTGGGTTGGCTGCGCCATGTCATCGGGGTGGCTGAAATTCATCGTTGGCACCACAAGCGCGACTTCGAAGATGCCCAGGTGAACTTCGGCGAATTTCTGATGGTGTGGGATCGGCTATTCGGGACGTTCTACGACAGTACAGGAAAGCAGGGCGACGCCAATGTCGGCTTGCGTGAGAGGGACTATCCCAAGGGTTACCTTGGTCAGTTGACCGAACCCTTTGGGCGAGACCGAGCCCGCACATAGCGTAGTGGGCCTCAAAGCTGTAGGCCCCATGTGTTTGCCTGGAATGATCTGGCTCGTGGGCGGAAGAGACTAGATGTTCCCGCATGCCAAGCAGACATGCGCTCTAACGAGGCAATCGATTCACTACCTATAAGCCCCGTCATTTGCAATTAATGCTGGTTGGTAGCCATGGAATGCAGGTCAGCGCGGATAAATGCAGGTTCATTCGCAGCTAATACTGGTTTGCCGGGCCGGTCAGTCGCAGTTAATTCCGGTCGAAAATCGTATTGATTGCAGGTCGGGACGTTTTCGTTTGCAAGCCGTTACAAGTAGGAGACTGACAGTCGTTACCCCATGAGGATTCTCCGTGGCCCGCATTCGCCGACTGCAAATTAGCAACTTCCGGTCTATCCAGGCGCTCGACTGGGTGCCGGCCCCCGGAATTAACTGCCTCATTGGTCCGGGTGACAGTGGGAAGTCCAGCATCCTGGACGCGATTGACCTTTGCGTCGGCGCCCGCCGAGGCGGCACGTTCGGCGACATGGACTTCTTCGCATTAAACGTCGATGTACCCATCACCATCAGCGTGGCGCTTGGCGATTTGCCGGTATCGCTGATGGATATCGATGTCTACGGCGAGTTCTTGCGTGGATTCCATCCCGGTACGGGGGAAGTCGAAGACGAACCGCGAGCGGGGCTGGAGACCGTCATCACCTTGCGTCTGCAAGTTGGTGCCGATTTGGAGCCTGTTTGGACACTTTTCTCCGAGCGCGCGGAGCAGCAGCAACTTGAACGCACTCTTCCCTGGAAAGAACGAGCGGCACTAGCGCCCGCCCGTATCGGCAGCTTTGCGAGCTCGAACCTGTCGTGGAGTCGTGGCTCAGTGCTCAATCGACTTACCGATGAGCGCGCCGAGCTTGGTGCTGAACTGGCGCGCGCCGCTAGGCAAGCAAGAGCGAACTTTGGCAATCAAGCAGCCGAACATCTGACCCAGACGCTTGAGGTCGTGCAACGCACAGCACAGCATCTTGGCGTTTCGGTCGGGGCTATGCCTCAGGCGCTCCTTGACGCACATTCTGTGTCGATTGGCGAGGGGGCGATCGCGCTGCACAGTGAAACAGGTATTCCGCTGCGCTCCCTTGGCACGGGCTCGTCACGCTTGCTAGTGGCAGGGCTTCAAAGGGCTGCGGCCAGCGCCGCGCCAATTGCCCTGGTTGATGAGGTGGAATACGGGCTTGAACCTCATCGGCTCATGCGATTCCTGGACTCGCTGGGTGCAAAGGACGCTGCCGCTCCGTTGCAAGTGTTCATGACGACGCACTCGCCGGTCGCGCTGCGCGAGCTGTCCGGCAGCCAGTTATTCGTTGTTCGGTCAGCACCTCAGCGCCACAGTGTTATGCCAGCTGGGGAAGCCAACGAGGTACAAAGTACCCTTCGGAAGGACCCCGAAGCATTCCTCGCCAAATCCATCATCGTTTGCGAGGGGGCCAGCGAGGTTGGCTTCGCGCGTGGCCTTGACCAATGGTGGGTCAGTCTTGGCGCTACCTCATTCCTGGCCCATGGCGGCGCGTATGTGGACGCCGGCGGGGGAAGCCCCGATAACAGTCTTATCCGGGGAACAGCACTTCTGAACTTGGGTTACCGCGTGATGGTTTTTGTAGATGCCGACAAGCCTTCGACCGCGGGGCTCGCTGAAGCATTCTTGGCCGCCGGCGGGCAAATTCTTACATGGCGACCAGGTCTCACTCTGGAGGACGAGATCTTCCGCCATCTCAGTGACCAAGCACTCGATGCACTTCTGGCGAAAGCCGAAACAATAGTGGGTGCAGAGCTGATGAACGCACACATTCAGACGAAGTCCCAAGGCCGCGTGACGCTGAACGATATCCGAGCCGAGCGACTCGTGGATGGGTACTCACCTGAGAGACGAGAGCTGCTGGGAACCGCATCCCGTATCCGCAACAGCGGCTGGTTCAAGTCGCTGACAACCTATCAGGAGGTTGCAAGGGACATCGTCGGTCCGTCTTTACAGAACGCCGAACCGGGCTTCATGGCAGTCACGAATCAGCTCTGGACGTTTACAAGTGCCCCCTGAGATTGATCTTTTCGCTATCGAGCGTGGCTCCATAACGGCCCCCGCAGGTTGTGGAAAAACGCAATTGATTGCCGAGACGCTCATCGCGCATAGGCAGAGCAAACCCATCCTCGTCTTGACACATACGAACGCCGGCGTTGCGGCCATACGGGCGCGCCTGAGACGAGCCGGTGTTCCTAACTCCGCATATCGAGTCTCCACCATTGACGGATTCTCGATGCGCCTGATCGCTAAGTTCCCAGCGCGAAGCGGCCATAACCCGCAGATCCTACAGCTGCATCAACCCAATACTGACTACCCGGCAATTCGGGAGGCCGCCATGCAGTTGTTGCAGGCCGGTCACCTCGCTCAGCCCCTTCGCGCCACCTATGCACGGTTGCTTGTCGACGAGTACCAAGACTGCAACGTCGTCCAGCACGCCATCGTGTCTGGTTTGGCCCAGGTGCTTCCGACCTGCGTGCTCGGTGACCCGATGCAAGCCATCTTCGACTTTCGTGGCAATCGACTGGTGCATTGGGCGAATGAGGTGCAACCCCTGTTTCCCGCAGCGGGAGAGTTGAGGATACCGTGGCGCTGGCGGCTGGCTGGAGCTGAGAACCTCGGGCAGTGGCTGCTCGCCATAAGGCAACAACTTCAAGCTGGTCAGCCGGTGGATCTGCGCACGGCTCCAGCAGAAGTGCGTTGGGTGCAGCTAAACGCCGGAACCGAAGTTCAGCAGCGACTGGTGGCCGCGAGAACCGAAGCTCCCAACGCTCAGGGTAGCGTCCTCATCATCGGGGACTCCATCAACGTGCAAGGTCGCCATCAGCTCACGAGCCAGACACCCGGTGCCATGGCCGTAGAAGCCGTCGACCTGAGAGATCTCGTCAACTTCGCCAGGAACTTTGACTTGCAGGGTGCCAATGCTCTGGCACAACTTGTGGAGTTTGCTTCCAGCGTAATGACGGGGGTAGGTGCAGCAAACCTGCGAACGCGCGTGGAGTCGCTGCGTGCAGGAAGGGCCCGAACGCCTCCGACCGCGGCCGAGGCTGCGGCGATCGATTTCGTAGCAGCGCCAACATTGGGGCAAGCGCTCCGTGTGATCGATACGCTCGCTGAGCAGCACGGGGCACGTGTATACCGACCGGAGGTTCTGTACTGCTGCCGGTCTGCAATGCAAGCGGTGGTGGGAGGTGCTGCCGACTTTCTGAGTGCAGCCATTCAAGCGCGAGAGCGCAATAGACACCTTGCCCGACCGATCGCAAGACGCTCTGTAGGCAGCACATTACTTCTCAAGGGGCTCGAGGCGGATGTCTCGGTTGTCCTGCATCCTGAGCTTATGACCCCCCAGAATCTATACGTCGCACTGACGAGGGGCGCAAGGCATGTCGTGGTGTGTTCACCAACCCCCATCCTTACGCCCGTGGTAAACGGCTGATCCTTTTGTAGCGCTTACGGGCTTGACCTTGCCATCGTGTCAAGGTCGATGCTGTCCGTGCGGTAACTTGAGCCGCGGACGAAATGAGGTGAAAGACATGTTTAGTCTGAGTGTTGCGGGGATGGGCTGTGGCAGTTGCGTGAGCAAAATCACGAAGGCCATTCAAGCTCTGGATCAGGATGCACGAGTAGAAGTGGATCGAGCGGCCGGCAAGGTCACCGTTGAGAGCACAGAAAGTGCCGAATCGATCCGCGAACTCATCCAGGAGCTTGGCTATTCGGCCCAGGTCAGCGCTTGAGCGCTGACCTGCTATCCCACTAAATATCCAGTTCTGAGAGCTCTTTTAGCCCTGGGATACTGGTGACCTCGTTGGTCATACCTTCTGAACCATCTCGGCCGCGAAGCCAGTTTGAGTGATCGCCTGGCTCGCGCATTTCCAGCGTGTCATAGGAGTACCGCTTGCGCTTGAACAGGCTTTTCAATGCAGCGAACTCGTGGCTTTTTTCGTCTTCTATGCCGACGACTTCTCCTGCAAGCCGCTCCCAGTGACCAACGCCGTCGGCCAGCATTGCCTGATAGGTCTCCGGGTCAAGCAAGGCTTGCTGTTTGAAATGAATGATGCGGTGAGTCATAGAAGCGCTCGGAGTGGCCAAAGAGAGAGCGCTAGCCTAAAGGTTCCGGGTCATTCGTGTAATAGCTGGCCGCGCTTTAGCAAACCGTCGTTGACCCACAACTTCAACCAGGTCGCGGCTTGCAAGGGAGCTTGCTCGCCATGCGTGGCGCTCAACGACTCGCAGAGTTCAGCGAACGATCCGCCCTCGATGAGAAACTGCAATGCCGAAGCCTCCGCTGGCTCCAGGCTCCGGTACTGGCAGACGAGTTCATGACGCCAAACAAGACAGGCTAGGTTCGTTGGCAGGCGGGTAATATCAGGCAGCAAGCTGCCGGACTTGGCGGCTTTCCACAACTCCAGCGTGTTGTACTGCAGCTGCAACCACCGGGCAGATGCAGTCAGGGAAACCCTGAGTGAAATCCAGTCTTCAGCCGAAAAATCACTGATGGCCTGCAGTGAAAGCACTTCGACGTCCTGAGCATCGAAAGCCAGTGTAAAAGCCCACTCAAGCTCCGCGAGTTCGCGCATCGGCGATAGTTGGGGTTCTTCGACGTAGCTGCTAATGAACTCGGGCAGCTTCTCGCCCAGCCAGCGAATGCTGAAATGTCGTGGTGGCCAGGCGGCCAAGTAGGCCAGTGCGAGCTGCTCGAATGATTCGTTGCCGATCCAGTGAAGCAGGGCAGGGAAGTCTTCTCGCAAGACCGCAAGCAGGCGCGAACGGTAAGCGTTGTGGTAGATCTGCAGGCCTTCGAGAGCACTCAGCGCTGTGCTACCTCGGATCTGCTCCAAAAGCTCGTTGGAGGGCAGGGCACTGTCACCTGTCAGGTAAGTTTCAAATGCAGTCTGTAGGGCGATCAGGCTCAAGGGGTGGCCCCCGATATCACAGATTTGGCGATAGCACGGGCATGTGCTAATTCGGACAACAGCTCTTCCAGCGGCGGAAACTGGTCATCCCGCTCGATCAAGGTCGATGTCGGGCCCAAGTAGCTCAAAGTCTTGCTGTAGAGAGACCAAACCGGATCAGCGATGGGCTGGTCATGGGTGTCGATGAGGTACTGCCCGTAATCGCTGTGCCCGGCCAGATGAATTTGACGAATCCGCTCGTGCGGCAATTCCAAGATGAACTGCCATGGGTCGAAATCCTGATTTCGTGCGCTGACGTAGACGTTGTTCACGTCAAGGAGCAATTCGCAACCGGTCAGGAAACTCAGTTCCGAGAGAAACTGCGATTCGCTCATGCTGGACGTCTTCCACTGCACGTAAGAAGAAACGTTCTCCAGCACAATGGGACGTTCCAGAACATCCTGCACTAGACGCACCCGCGCGGCGACATGCAGCAGGCTTTCTTGGGTAAACGGCAGCGGCAGCAGGTCGTGGAGTTGATGGGCGTTGCCGCGACTCCAGCACAAGTGGTCGGAAACCCACTGGGGCTGTATCCGGTCCGCCAGTTGCTTGAGCTGTCGTAGGTAGCCCATGTCCAGGTTATGCGAACCGCCGATCGACAGCGATACTCCGTGCATCACCAACGGGTATTGCTCGCCAATCGCATCGAGAAAGTAGAGGGCCTTGCCACCGCCCACCAGGTAATTCTCGGAAATGATCTCAAACCAGTCGACCGCAGGTCGCTGTTCAAGAATCTGCTGGTAATACTCACTGCGAAGGCCAAGACCGAAACCCAGTGTTTTGCGCTTACTCATTCAAGACTCCAGCAGGGGAGTGGCAGGCACTCCCCGCAACGGCATTATTCGCTGGTCTTGCCACCGGCCTCATCGCACTTGGCCTGAGTCATCAGCTTGAAGCCCTGGCCTTTGCATTCTCCCTGGCCTTTGCAGGCATTTTTGGCGGTCATGCAGTCGTTCTGGCCCTTGCAACCGTTGACGCCGAAGCACTTCACTTCAGCTGCTTTGGTGTCCTGGGCGGCCTGGACAGGCAGGGTAGCAAACAGGCTGGCGGCCACGAGAGCCAGAGCGGCACCGGTAGCGACGTTGGATTTATTCGACATAGTGACAATCTCTCTTAATTGTTGGTGGTCTTATCCGCGGGTGCGAATGACCCTGAGTAGCTTAGGCATCGCTGCCGAGCATGCCCTCTCAAGAAATTCGCAAGGCTTTATGAGGGCATGAAAGACAGTACCGAGCCTTCTGGATGGGCTACAAGAAAGAAATAGCAACCTGACAGAACTGTAATGTTCGGCTCAGGTTGCTGACAGGCCCTCTTAGTTAACGTGACATCGAGCCTAAAGCTCGGCCTCTGCAGTTGCAGGGACCACTTAACTTACGAGGAATACCCAAAATGAAATCGATCAAAGCTCTGCTTGTAGTTACTGCTCTGAGCATCTCCAGCTTGGCAATGGCTGAAGGTGGTGCTGACCGAACCTTCGCGCGCATGGAGCAGGCACGCCAGACGTCTCTGGAGGCCTACCGGGTGGCCCAGCAGCAGAAAGTTGAGGCTCCTGTAGCCAGCAGTCCAACCGAGCAAGCAGAGCACACCAACTGCTGAAGTCATCTACCTTACAGAAATGTAATCACCCGGATGGTTGGGATATGGCAGTTTCATACTGCTCATCGTCGGTAAGGCTTGTGCAATGCACCGACGTGGAAAGTTGAGGGGTAAATCCCCGACATTGAAGCAGCCATGAACCCGAGACCGGGCACACCATCACCGGCTCATTTGACGGATTGGACAAAACGGCATGCAAAGCAAAACCACAAGGCGCACCTTCGTCAAAGGCCTGGCAGCCACCGGTATTATCGGCGGACTTGGCCTGTGGCGCACGCCGGTCTGGGCGGTGAACAGCCCCGGCCAGCCCAACGTACTGACTGGTAACGAATTCGACCTATTCATCGGTGAAACCCCGGTGAACATCACCGGCGCAGCGCGCACGGCCATGACCATCAACGGCTCGCTCCCTGGGCCGATTCTTCGTTGGCGCGAAGGCGATACCGTCACATTGCGCGTGCGCAACCGCCTCAAGGAGGACACCTCCATCCATTGGCACGGCATCATCCTGCCGGCGAACATGGATGGTGTTCCTGGCCTGAGCTTCCATGGCATCGCCCCTGACGGCATGTATGAGTACAAGTTCAAGGTCAACCAGAACGGTACCTACTGGTATCACAGTCACTCGGGGCTGCAGGAGCAGGTCGGCGTATACGGCGCGCTGGTCATCGATGCCAAGGAGCCCGAGCCCTTCAGTTACGACCGTGATTACGTCGTGTTGCTGAGCGACTGGACGGATGAAAATCCAACGCGGGTACTGGCCAAGCTCAAGAAACAGTCGGACTACTACAACCAGCACAAACGCACCGTTGGTGACTTCATCGATGACGTAAGCGAGATGGGTTGGTCCGCCGCCGTAGCCGATCGCAAGATGTGGGCCGAGATGAAGATGAGCCCGACGGATCTCGCTGACGTCAGTGGCTACACCTACACCTACCTGATGAATGGCCAGGCACCCAATGGCAACTGGACCGGCATATTCAAACCAGGCGAAAAGATCCGCCTGCGCTTCATCAACGCCTCGGCGATGACCTATTTCGATGTGCGCATCCCGGGCCTGAAGATGACTGTGGTTGCGGCCGATGGTCTGCACGTCAAACCGGTCAGCGTCGACGAGTTCCGTATCGCCGTGGCCGAGACCTACGACGTGATCGTCGAACCAGACAGCGAACAGGCGTATACCGTGTTTGCACAATCCATGGATCGCACTGGCTATGCGCGCGGCACCCTTGCTGTACAGGAGGGGTTGAGTGCACCAGTACCCAGCCCCGACCCGCGTCCGCTGATTGCCATGGGCGACATGGGTATGGATCACGGCAGCATGGGCGGTATGGATCACGGGAACATGGCCGGGATGGATCAGGGCAATATGGCGGGAATGGATCATGGCAGCATGCAGGGTGGCATGGCCGGCATGGATCACAGCCAGATGGCTGGAATGGATCATTCGGGCATGGCAGGCATGGCAGGCATGGCAGGTGCCATGCAGGCACACCCAGCCTCAGAGACCAACAACCCGCTGGTCGATATGCAAACCATGACACCAACGCATAAGTTGGACGACCCAGGTATTGGTTTGCGAGACAACGGCCGACGCGTCCTCACGTACTCTGACCTGCGCAGCACCTTCCTCGACCCGGATGGTCGCGAACCAAGTCGCACCATCGAGCTGCACCTTACCGGGCACATGGAGAAATTCTCCTGGTCCTTCGATGGCATCAAGTTCTCTGACGCCGAGCCTCTGCGCCTCAAGTACGGCGAGCGTGTTCGCATCACGCTGGTCAACGACACCATGATGACTCATCCGATCCATCTTCATGGCATGTGGAGCGACCTGGAGGATGCGAACGGCAATTTCCTGGTGCGTAAACACACCATCGACATGCCGCCAGGTTCCAAGCGCAGCTATCGAGTGACTGCCGATGCGTTGGGTCGTTGGGCCTATCACTGCCACCTGTTGCTCCACATGGAAATGGGCATGTTCCGTGAAGTTCGTGTGGATGAGTAAAGGAGATTTCTGATGAGCACTTTTATGAAGCGAAATGCCCTGGCTGGCAGCGCAGTCATGTTCAGCCTATTGGCTGCCCTGCACGCACCGGTTTCGTTGGCAGGTGAGGGGCACAGTGAGCACGAACAACATGCTGCCGAGTCGGCTGTGCCCAAGACCGCCAGTGGCAATCACGCAGATCAGTCGAAGGATAAGGCGGCTGGCCAGCATATGGATCATGGCGCCATGGATCACGGAGACATGAAGCATGACGGCATGAATCACGAAAACATGATGGATAAGCATGGCGGCACCGAAGCCGAAGCAGGTTCGAACCATGACCACTAGGTTTTCACGTCCATCTCTCTTGGCGCTGGCTGTGTCGCTGAGTGCGTTCAGCGGCGGCGTTACTTTGGCTGCGGAAGAAATGGATCATTCGGCAATGGGGCACGGCACCATGTCGATGGACCATAGCCAGATGAGCCACGGCGCTACCAAAGCGCAGATGGAGGGCATGGATCACAGCAAGATGGACCATGGTGCCATGCAGGGTGCTTCGGGCAGCATGGATCATAGCCAGATGGGCCACAGCCAGAGCCAGAGCCAAGAAAAGGCTCCAGCCATGGACCACAGCAAGATGGATCACGGCGCCATGCAGGGTGCTTCGGGCAGCATGGATCATAGCCAGATGGGCCACGGCCAGAGCCAAGAGAAGGCCCAGGCTATGGATCACAGCAAGATGGGGCATGGCGCCATGCAAGGACAGATGGAGGGCATGGATCATTCAAAGATGAACCATGGCTCCGCTGAAGCCCCGAGAACCACCAGCCGTACGCCGATTCCCGTTCTGACGGATGCTGATCGCCAAGCGGCTTTCCCGCCATTACCTGGCCACAAGGTTCACGACAGCGCCATCAACAGTTTTTTCCTGCTCGATCAGCTCGAATACCAGGACGCAGATGAGGGCAGCACCCTGGCCTGGGATGCGTCGGGCTGGGTAGGCGGTGATATCAACCGGGTCTGGTTCCGCTCCGAAGGCGAGCGTACCAACGGCGTGACCGAGGATGCTGAATTACAGCTGCTGTACGGCCGCTCGATCGGCCCTTGGTGGGATGTCGTCGCGGGCGTTCGCCAGGACTTCAAACCGGAGTCGCCGCAGACTTGGGCCGCCTTCGGTATCCAGGGCATGGCGCTTTACGCCTTTGAGGCCGAAGCCACGGCCTTCGTCGGCGAGAATGGCCAAACTGCTGCCCGACTGGAGGGCGAGTACGACATTCTGCTGACCAACCGGCTGATTCTCCAGCCAACTGCCGAAATGAACTTCTACGGCAAGAACGATCCTGAGCGAGGTGTGGGGTCTGGGTTGGCAAATACCGAGCTCGGCTTGCGTCTGCGTTACGAGATTGTCAGGCAGTTTGCCCCCTATATCGGGGTTTCCTGGAGCCGCTCCTATGGCAACACGGCAGACATGGTGCGCGACGAGGGCGGTGATGTAGACGAGGCGCGTTTTGTCGCCGGTATCCGGATGTGGTTTTGAGAACCTGACATGAAAAGAACAATTAAAACTTTGGTGGCGGCCGGCGTGGTCGGTAGCACAGCTGTCCTGGCCGGCGCCTACTTTGGCGTGGTCAACGTGGGGGCCGACGATCCCCATTTTCCTGCAGTGCATGCGTTTCTCACGATGGCCCGTGACCGCTCTATCGAAGTCCGTTCGCGGGACATCGAGGTTCCCAACCTGGATGATCAAGCTCTTATTCGCGCCGGTGCGGGCAACTACAACTCCATGTGTATCGGCTGTCATTTGGCGCCAGGTGTGGCGGAGACCGAGCTAAGCCAATCGCTTTATCCTGCGCCCCCCAACCTCGCCAAGATCGGTGTCGATGGCAATCCGTCAGCAGCGTTCTGGGTGATCAAGCATGGCATCAAGGCAACGGGTATGCCTGCGTGGGGCAAGAGCATGGGAGACGAGTACATCTGGGGCATGGTTGCCTTCCTCAACCAACTGCCGACGATGGATGCCAAGCAATACCAAACACTCGTCGCATCCAGTGGCGGCCATCAGCACGGTGGTGGGGAAACGCAGATGCATAACCATGAAGGACAGCACGGCGACAACAAGCCTGGCCATCATGACAATAGTGGCGGTGGCGATGACCATCATGGATCAGGTGATGCTGGAGAGCCTGGTCATCACGATGCCGCGGCTACGGATAGCGAGGGTGGCTCCGCACCTAAGGCAGGTCACCATTCGGATATGAGTGGCGATGACCACCATGCTGGGGATGAGGCGTCGTCCAACGGAGGTGATCATCACGCCGAGCAGGCTCCGAACGCCTCGCCCAAGACCCACACCCACGCCGATGGCAAAGAGCACGTGCATGAAAGCTAAATATCTGGCCTTGCTGGCCGCTCTCTCCGTCACATCTGCAGTTCAAGCAGCTGATGCCCTGACGATTGATGTCCATCGTGATGCCAATTGCGGATGTTGCAAGAAGTGGATTTCACACCTCGAAGCGAATGGCTTCAAAGTCGTCGACCATGTCGAAAGCAACATGTCGGCAGTGAAGCAAAGTCTGGGCGTTGCGCCGCGGTTGGCGTCTTGTCACACCGCGGTGATTGACGGCAAGTTCGTCGAAGGTCATGTGCCGGCGGCTCAGGTCATCGAGCTCACCAAGCGCGATGATCTCGTGGGCATCGCTGTTCCCGGGATGCCGGCGGGCTCCCCCGGTATGGAAGTCGATGGCGTACAGCATGCCTACCAGGTCATTGGCTTGACCAAGGCGGGGTCTGATCAGGTCGTTGCAGAATATCCCGCTCAGTAGTACTGCCTGCCAGCACGGCCGCTTGTGTGTAGTGGCCGACTCTTTTTCATACGCCCTTTAACCTAAGTAAAAAAGGCGCCCGAGGGCGCCAAGGGCTGTCTCCAAACCAAAGGAGCACTACGAGGGGACAGCAGGACCAAGGCGCGAGCGGGCAATCAACCCGCCCGCTTGCCAGGGTTAGAGAACTTCCAGCGGGTACTCGACAATCAGGCGGACTTCATCCAGATCCGACTCGTAATCGGTCGCGCGAGTGGTCATTTGGCGAACACGGAAAGACATATCCTTCAGTGATCCAGTCTGCACAACGTACTTGGCCTCGATGTCCCGCTCCCAGCGCTTCTGGTTGGTCAACGGATCGCCGTTGTCATCACGGCGCATATAGACTTCGTTGGCCTTGCTGTAGTCGGCATCCCAGCCTTGGGCATATCGAGTCATGAAGCTCAACCCAGGCACACCGAAAGGCTCCATATCCAGGTCATAGCGCACTTGCCATGACTTCTCCTTCGGCGAGTTGAAGTCGCTGTACTGGATGGAGTTGTCGAGGTAGATGGAGTCCGATTGGCGCAAGTAGTCGAAGTCATCATCGCCATTGTTGCGCTGGAGACCCACCAGCACTGTGTGAGCGCCGAATTGGATGCCGACCTTGCCGCTCCAGATGTTGTTATCGAAGCTCCCGAGGAGCTGCTTCCCTTCATCGACCGCCTTGTAGTAGTTCAGCCCGCCGATCAAGGCGACATCGTCCGCAAGCGGGTAGCTCAGCGTGGTGCCCGCGTAATATTGATTCCAGGCATCCTTGAGGCGGCTGGTGTAGAGACTAAAGCCGACGTTGTCATTAAGCGTGTAATCACCACCGAAATAGGCGATCCATGGCGAGTCCACTTCGCCTGCGTAGAAGGTAGCGAAGCCGTCGCGCATGCTGCTGGTATTGGGTTGGCTCATCGAGTGGAGGCGACCACCTTGAAGCGACAGTCCTTCCACGCTGCTGTTGAGCACGGTGATACCTCGGAAACTCTCCGGTAAAAGCCGCGCATCACCGTATTGGACGACAGGGCTGACAGGAAAGACGTCGCCTACCTTGATCTCGGTATCCATGAACCGAGCTTTCACCGCGCCACCCAGTTTGGAGTAGTTATCCTCAGCCTGCCCGAGGCTGTTGTAAGGCAGCACATCGACTGAGCCACCGGCTCCTGAACGGCCGTCGCCGGTGTCAAGTTTGAGTCCTAGCATGGCAAAGGCATCGACACCGAAGCCTATGGTGCCCTCGGTGAAGCCAGACTCGAATCGGCCTATCACGCCATGCGCCCACTCTTCCGAATAGCCATTACCCGAGCTGCTGGACTGGCCTTTGCGGAAGTCACGGTTGAAGTAGAGATTTCGATTGAGGATGGTCAGGCTGCTGCCTTCGATAAATCCCTCGCCTTTCTCGTCGGCGGCCATTGCAGCTTGCCCGGTACTGATGCTCAGAGCGAGTAGAGAAAGTCCTAACAGGGTTCTGTTATTCATAAATGCTCCTGATGTTATTGGCAGTTGTCATTGTGTGGTCGCATATATGTGCCAAGCGCGCCGTGCATAACCAGGCGCGCCTTGGCCATATTTCCACATGCCAAATAACGTCAGGGTGACTTGAAAATTACTTTTCAGTCAGCGCGATGTCATTTATTAGTTTTGGTTCCGGCAACCTGTTCCGGCTGCACGGTATTCAAGAATATTCAGATCGCCGTTGGAGTCCTCGTAGGTCATCTGGGCTGGCATCACATTGCAGCTAGAGTCCGTTGAGGTAGTGGCCACGACCCTGGCGATATCGAGCTTCATGCCGTAGCGGTAATGAATAACTTCAGGCGGATTCTTTCCGTTAGCGGCAGCATACTCTTGCATGGCCTGCTCATTGGCCTGAATCATCCGACCATAAACACGATCAGCGCCGCCTTCTGCCAGAGTGGCAGAGGAAACAACCATAGCGGCAAGGGCTGCAATAACTTTGAGGCTTTTCATGTTTAATCACTCCTTCAAGGTGGTGATTAAAATATATCCGCTCAACCTGTCATAAAAATGAAGTCAAAGTTACATCGCCGTAATGCTTCCTGCCGCGTTACCCGGGCGAGTCAGCTTGGCGCGTGGCTTGCCCGGGTTTGTAAAGCTATAGCTCCTGCGGTGCGCGAACCTTCTGTGTACGCTGCCTTCGCATCAGCCAGTACGCGGCCGGCAAAACCAACATGGACATCAGCGGCGCGGTAATCATGCCGCCGACCATGGGCGCGGCGATGCGCTTCATCACTTCAGATCCGGCACCTCCGCCCCAGAGGATTGGCAACAGGCCGGCGATGATCACGGCCACCGTCATCACCTTGGGCCGCACGCGCAGCACTGCGCCTTCACGAATTGCCTCCAGTAGTGCCGGGTCACCGCTGCGCCCGGCATCCATACGTGCATGCCAGGCATTCTTCAGGTACAGCAGCATGATCACCCCAAATTCCGCCGAGACGCCGGCCAAGGCGATAAAGCCGACCCCAGTGGCAACCGACAGGTTGAAGCCGAACCAGTAGAGCAGCCAGATGCCGCCCGATAGGGCGAAGGGCAGGGTTGCCATGATCAGTAGGGCCTCACCGAAGCGGCTGAAGGTCAGGTAAAGCAGCACGAAGATGATCAACAAGGTCGCCGGTACCACCCAGGCCAGCCGTGCATTGGCGCGCTCCAGGAACTCGAACTGACCGGAGTAGGAGACGGTCATGCCAGCATCGAGTTGTACCTGCTCAGCTACGCGTTGCTGCAACTCGCGCACGGTCGATGCCAGGTCGCGCCCACGGACATCGACATAGACCCAACCGGACAGACGCCCGTTCTCGCTGCGCAGCATTGGCGGCCCTTCGGTCAGACTAACCTGGGCGACGGTGCCCAAGGTGATCTGCTGGCCGGCTTGCGTGAGGATCGGCATACGCCGTAGTGCCTGCGGACTGTCTCGCCACTCCTTGGGATAGCGCAGGTTGATCGGGAAGCGGGCCAGTCCTTCAACCGTCTCACCAATATTGCTGCCGCCGATGGCGCCCGATACCACCGCCTGCACATCGGCGATGCTCAGGCCATAGCGCGCCGCGGCCAGTCGATCGATCTGGATGTCCACGTAACGGCCGCCAGTAAGGCGTTCTGCCAAGGCCGAACTCACCCCAGGCACCTCTTTGGCCACGGCCTCGATATCGCGCGTTATGCGCTCGATGTCGACCAAGGAGGTTCCGGATACTTTCACCCCAATGGGGCTCTTGATCCCCGTCGCCAGCATGTCGATGCGGTTGCGGATGGGCGGCACCCAGATATTGGACAGCCCCGGAACTTTTACCGCGCGATCCAGTTCCTCGATCAGCTTTTCGGGTGTCATCCCCGCGCGCCATTGATCGCGTGGTTTGAACTGCACCGTGGTCTCGAACATTTCCAGCGGTGCTGGATCGGTGGCGGTCTCTGCTCGCCCGGCCTTGCCGAATACCCGTGCCACTTCGGGCACCGTGAGGATCATCCGGTTGGTTTGCTGCAGCAGCTGGGTGGCCTTGCTGGCCGGCAAGCCGGGCAGGGCTGATGGCATGTACAACAAGTCGCCCTCGTCCATCGGCGGTAGAAACTCTCCTCCGAGTCTGCTGAGGGGCCAGAGACTGGACAAAAACACTAGCAAGGCCAGCGCTAGGGTCACCTTAGGCCAAGCCAGCACCCACTCCAGCACCGGCCGGTATGCACCGATCAGCCAACGATTCAAGGGGTTCTGTTGTTCGCTGGGGATATGCCCACGAATCCAATAGCCCATCAGCACCGGTACCAAGGTGATCGAGAGGCCAGCGGCGGCAGCCATGGCATAGGTCTTGGTGAATGCCAGCGGGCCAAACAGGCGACCCTCCTGGGCCTCCAGGGTGAAGACCGGGAGGAAAGACAGGGTGATGATCAAAAGGCTGAAGAACAGCGCCGGCCCGACCTCGGCCGCAGCTTCGCCGATCACCCGCCAGTGCGCCTCGCCCTGAAGCGGTTCACCGGGGTGTCGAGCCTTCCAGGCCTCGATGTGCTTGTGCGCGTTCTCGATCATCACCACGGCGGCATCGACCATGGCGCCGATGGCGATTGCGATCCCGCCGAGCGACATGATGTTGGCATTGACGCCCTGGTAGCGCATGACGATGAAGGCCATCAGGATGCCCAGGGGCAGGGTGATGATCGCGACCAGCGACGAGCGCAGGTGCCAGAGGAAGATCAGGCAAACCAGGGCAACCACCGCGAACTCTTCCAGCAGCTTGTAGCTGAGGTTATCGATGGCGCGGTCGATCAATTGCGAACGGTCATAGGTGGTGACCACCTCGACGCCGGCCGGCAAGCTGCCCTTCAGGCTGTCCAGCTTGGTCTTCACCGCGGCGATGGTATCGCGGGCATTCTTTCCGGAGCGCAAGATGACCACGCCGCCTACCACTTCACCCTGGCCATCCAGCTCGGCAATGCCACGACGCATCTCTGGCCCCAGCTGAATGGTGGCCACCTGACCCAGCAGCACCGGAACTCCGCTGGCCGAAGCCCGCAGCGGCACATTGCGGAAATCCGCCAGGCTCTCTAGATAGCCTGAAGCCCGCACCATGTACTCGCGCTCTGCCAGCTCCAGGATGGCGCCGCCGGTTTCCTGATTGGCGCTCTTCAGCGCCGCTTCGACCTCCTGCTGAGTTACCCCATAAGCCACCAGCTTCTGCGGATCGAGCAGCACTTGGTATTGCTTGACCATGCCGCCGAGGGTGGCCACTTCGGCTACGTTGGGCAGGCTCTTGAGTTCGTACTTGAGGAACCAGTCCTGCAGTGCCCGCAGCTGGGCAAGATCATGCTGGCCGCTGCGGTCGACCAAGGCGTACTGGTAGATCCAGCCCACGCCGGTGGCATCCGGCCCAAGGGTGGTGGTAACACCCTCGGGCAGGCGTTCCTGCGCCTGGTTGAGGTACTCCAGCACCCGCGAGCGCGCCCAGTAGAGGTCGGTGTCGTCCTCGAACAGCACGTAGACGAAGGAGTCGCCGAAGAACGAGTAGCCGCGCACCGTCTTCGCCCCCGGTACCGAGAGCATGGTTGTGGCCAGTGGGTAGGTCACCTGGTTCTCGACGATCTGCGGTGCCTGTCCGGGAAAGCTGGTTCTGATGATGACCTGGGTGTCAGATAGGTCCGGCAGTGCATCCAACGGCGTGTTGCGCAGCGACCAGAGGCCCAGGGCGGTGATGAACAGGGTGGCCAGCAGTACCAGGAAGCGGTTGCCGATCGACCAATGGATCAGGCGCGCGATCATGGCTGGTCTCCTTCCTTGCGGAGCTGCTCGATCAGCAGGCCGGAGTTTGTCTGACGTGCGGCGATGCGTACGTGATCTCCTGGCTTAAGTCCCACAGCTACTTCGGAGCTGACCAGAGGAAAAGCCATGGTCATACCTGGCATATTCAGGCTCTCGAAGGGGCCATGCTCCAGGGTGACTTGTTTCCCGTCCAGTGCGCGAATAACGCCGTGAGACACATGCAGCCCCTCCGTGCTGTCCTGTTCTGCATTGCCGGCCAGGATGCCCTGCAGGCTGGCTTCCGAATCGATGAGGAACTGGCCGGAGGTAACGACCGCCTGACCTTCCTCAAGACCGGAAAACACCTCCAGACGCCCATCGGCCTCGCGGCCCAAGGTGATTTCCTGGGGACGGTAGCGTCCGTCGCCTTCGGCCAGCATCACCAATGCACGCTTCCCGGTGCGAATCACGGCTTCACTCGGCACAAGAAGCGTGGATTGTTCGACGGCACTGTTCAGGCGTACGGCGGCGAACATGCCGGGGCGCAACTTACCGGCAGGGTTGGGTAGCTCGCTGCGTACCGTGAGCGTGCGCGTTTGCGGATCGGCACTCGGCAGCAAGGCTATGACGCGGCCCAGCAGCGGTCGATCAGGAAAGGCCGTCAGGTTGGCGCGGATCTCGTCCCCGACCTGGATACTTCCGGCCATGGCCTCGGGTATCGCCGCATCGAGCCAGACACTGGACAGCCCGTTGATCAACGCCAGATCCTGCCCGGCTTCAACGGTCATCCCGGCGCGTACCTGCAAGGCTTGGAGCTCGCCGCTGATAGGTGTGGTGAGGGTTTGCACTGCCCGCGGTTTGCCGCTGCGGCGAACCTGCTCTATCAACGCTTGTGGCATGCCGAGCAGGCGGAGGCGCTCTTGGGCCGCAGTGATCAAGCGGGCGTCACCGGTACGCAGTACCGCGAGGAACTCCAACTGCGCGGCGGACCACTCGGGAATCAGCAGGTCGACCAGGGGTGTTCCAGCTGGCAGTACATCGCCAGGGGCACGCCCGTAAACCCGCTCGACGAATCCGCCAGCGCGGGCCTGGAGGTTCGCTACCTCTCGCTGGTTATAGGCCAGGGAGCCGACCACCTCGATATCCGAGGGCAGTACACCGCGGATCACCGTCGAGGTCCGCATTCCGAGGTTCTGCACGGCTTGAGCGGGGACGCTCAGGACAGACGGATCTTGCTCGGATCCTGCGTATTTAGGGACAAGCTCCATATCCATGAAAGGTGACTTGCCCGGTTTATCGAAGCGCTGCTCAGGCTGCATCGGGTCGTACCAATAGAGCACCTTGCGCTCGTCCGTCGGTGCGGAGCTAGGCAGTAGCTCGTGTTTGGCTTGCCGCTGGGCCAGCCAGTAGCCACCGCCCGCCGCGCCAATGCCCACGGTCAGCACGGCGACCGCAAAACCAAATGTCGATATCTTCATTTCAGGCCCTCCACATAGGCGTAGTACAGGCTTGCGGAGAGCTGGCTCAACTTGCGCTGTTGTTCAATCTGCCGCAGTTGCGCATCAATCAGGTCGCGCTGGGCAGTAATAACGGATGTGAGCTGGCTGTTACCGGCTTGGTAGGCGGCCAGTTCGAGATCGGCACGTTTGCTTGCAAGCGGGATCAAGGTTTTTTCGGTGCGTGACAAGGTCCTGCGCAGTTGCTCAAGCTCGGCAATACCGCCTTCCAGCTCAGCCTGATGGGCGCGCAGTAATGCTTCCTGCTCGGCTTCCATCTGCGACACGCTTTGTTGTCTGGCGTTGATCTTGGGCCCCTGACGTGTGCCTACGAACAACGGCAGGTCGAAGGTAAATTGCACCATCACCATATCGCCGAACTGGTTGTCGCGATTGTTGTAGGCAAACTCAACACCCCAGTCGGGGGTCTTCTCGGCGATGGCCTCGTTCAGCTCGGCGCTAGCCTCGCCGACTCGGGCGGAGGCAGCGCGCAACTCAGGGTGTGAGGCAATGCGTTGCTGCAGGTGCGGTGCCACCAGGTTCAGACTGGGAACACCTCCTTGCAAAGGCTGGTCAGCCTCGTTGCCTATCCAGCGGCGCAGCTTGGCACGAGCTACTGCCACATCGCGATTCAGTTCATCTCGCCGATCTTGTAACGCCAAAGCTTCCTGGTCGGCCTGCAACAGCTCGCCAGGCTGAGCACTACCGCCGGCAATCAGCGATTGCACGGTCGAGCGGAGCATCTCGATCTGACGGTCCAGTTGATCGAAGAGGCCAACACTGCGTTCGGCGTAGTACACATCCAGCCAGCTCACTGCCGTCTGGCGCTTGATCTCCAACTGCATGGCACGCTGCTCGGCCTCGGCTCGGCCTACTGAAGCCTCGGCCAACTGGCGCCGAGCCTGACGCTTGTCACTGTTGGGGACTTCCTGCATGAACCCAATGCGGCGCATGGTCATGGAGTCACGATTAAGCGTGTAACGGTCAGGGCCTTCGATCGGCAGGTTGTCGATGCCTAGAATCAGCTTGGGATCGGGCAGGGCGTCTGCGGGCTCGACAGCCTGCTGTGCCGATGCCACCTGCGCCTGGCGCGCGAGGTTCTCAGGGGCACTCTGCTCGGCCAGAGCTTGGGCTCGTTCGAAAGTTAGGGGCTGCGCCTGCGCGGCAAGCCAGGGAGCTGCCCAGAATGCGGCAGCCAACACACCGAGAAAGCCACGGCGTGGAAAAAGGAAAGCGGACATGCTTTCGCCTCCAATGCGATTGATCGAAGTCGCGACTACGAAACGTGACCGCGACGATGCGCCTGACTGTAAGGCGCGGGATGATCACTGCATTAGACGAAACGAGGAGGGCGCCAGAGTCCTGCGGGCTCTCGCTTAATCACCGACTGGGTCAGCAATATCTCGGGGCGTGAGGGGAGAGGGGATATGCTCTTGATCACGGTGGTCTGGAGAAGTCCTCCGGTCTTGCATTCCTGGCCGGGTTTGCAAGGGGACTTCTTGGCCACCCCATCAGACTTGTCCATTTGCTCGCAGCACGGAGCATCGGCCATTGCATGGCCCTGATGATCGGCGCTCTGCATCGGGCAAGGTTGTGCCGGCATGCTGAAAGCCACACCGCCGAAGGCCGGCAGCACGAGGCTAGCAATCATTACCAGGATCAATCCAATCCGACGCACAGCAATTCACCAGGCGGGGCGATAGGGCGACGATAGCAGATTGCCCCGGGGCATGAACGCTCGTTTTGGCGATAACAGCACTTCGTTGATTTGGATCAAATAGAGTGTCATGCAGGGTAGGGTGCCAAAAGCAGAGGAACTGTCAGGTGATTGCATCACAGAGTGCCAGCTGGCACGGCAAAGCCTGGGTATCTCCAGGTTTCGGGGTGTTTTTAGGGCAGGTAGGCAATCATGATTGGCATCGCCACATGGCTCACCAGATCACCATTGGTATCAACCGCGACTTGACGGTGACTACATCTGACAGCCACGTCACGGCCCGAGCCATTTGCATTCACGCGGGCGTCACTCATCGAATCGAAGCAGTTGAGGTTATTTCGATTTACCTTGATGCACTTTCTGAGGAGGCACGGGCATTCAATGCCTCTACGAGCATCTTGCCTATCGATGTGCAAAGCATTGTGTCTCTGCAGAGACTGTTGGCAACTCCCTGTATCACCGCACAGCAAATGCGGGGAGCGGTTCGCCAATTTCTTAATCTCACCGATCTGCCGATCATCGATCCACGGCTGCAACTTGTCCTTGAAGCCTTGAACGAGCCCGCCAATGGCAGACAAGAACTGGCAGACCTGATGCACCTGTCGACGACTCGTTTTTCTCATTGGTTTGTTGAACAGACTGGCTTGCCATTGCGCAGCTACCGTAAGTGGCTTCGCCTAGTCGCTGCGTTACAGCTCATTACGGCTGGCCAAAGTCTGACAGGGGCCGCCCATGCTGCAGGATTCTCGGATTCCGCGCACTTTTCCCGCACCTTTCGCAGCCTATTTGGCCTCGATCCTTCGTCAGCTCTGAGCCAGGTCAGTCTCAGCAGCTGAGGTCAGCTTTTTTGTTCAAGCCAGAACCCTGGGGACCGCCTAACGTAGGGGCATCAAGAAGAGGGGGCTGCATGATGAGCAATTGCTTCAGGTTTCTGATCCGCTGGTTCAGCTATCCCGTCATATTTGGCGGTACGGCTGGCTGGATGATCTGGCAGCTTTACGAGGGCGTGCCATATTGGCCCAGCACAGCCCTGATTGCAGTAGTCGGAATTATTCCGGTCGCCATGCTGGAGCGTCTACAACCGTGCCGTCAGAGCTGGCTTACCGACCACGGCGACACACTGACCGATCTGCTTCACCTGATCGTGAATCTGTCCGTCATCCAGTTCACCGCTGCGATTCTGGCTCGACTGGGCGATTGGGTGCCTGATGCCGCTCGCACCTTTCCAACGACTTGGCCGCTCTGGATCCAGTTGCTCATCGTAGCCATGGTTTTGGATCTCAGTCTCTATGCCATGCACCGACTCAGCCACTATGTGCCGTGGCTATGGCGCTTACATGAGCCCCATCACAGTGCAGAGCGCCTCTATTGGATGAATGGCGAGCGTCGACATCCACTACACGCGGCGATCATGGCGGGCCCTGGACTCTTGGTGCTCTTCGCGATGGGGACACCTTCAGCTCTCGTCGCAACCTGGTTTGGCATCCTGACAGTGCATCTCGCATTTCAACATTCCAACCTGGACTACTCGCTAGGCTGGATGCGCAATGTGATTGGCGTCGCGGAGACACACCGCTGGCACCACAAACGGGAGTTCGAAGATGCCCAGGTCAATTTCGGCGAGTTCTTACTGCTGTGGGATCACCTGTTTAGAACCTTCTATGACGCGGCAGAAAAGCTCGGCGATGCCCAGGTAGGACTGCAAGAAGGTGACTACCCGACTGGGTATCGGGCTCAACTGGTAGCTCCGTTTAAGCGGGTTTCACAAGCTAATAGGATTCGCCGTACCCACTCGGCGGGCTAGCACAGGACCGACCTCGCTGGCCGTTCAGTCGAGCCCAAAGTGGGTGTTGGAGCCCAGGTCAAACAGCATGCCTAGCGGGAAGGCCTGAGCCAGCGGGACACAGGTTTTTGGATCTTCACTTCCGGATGCTGAAGAACAAAACAGGTAAAGCGTTCTCCATTTTTGAAGATTAGTGCTGGGAATTTTCTATTTTTAGTTCGGTGTACTGTACGAGTAGTACTTGGAGGGGAAAAATGAATATAGCATTTACCATAATATACATTATGGGATATTTCCTACGGCTTGGTCAGAGGAAGGACCAGTATCGGTAAGGCAATTCGGGATGCTGCATCAGCACGGTCCTTCAGATCGCCACGGATGCCGCTCCGGTTTACTACTTGGTCGCCGGAACTCGCCACCTTGCTTCCGCAGCCATTCATTGTTCGCTCACGCCGTCCGGATACGGATTGGCTGGGAGATCGCCTGGGTGCATCGACCAACTTCCGCGCTCGGTGCGTGCAGCGTCATGGGAGACCGTCATCTCGGTGACGTGACGTTTGCGCTCTGGTGAGTGGCAACGGATATCGCCTGGCTGCCGTTGGCGCGTCCGTAGGCGAAATCTGCAGTACCTGGGCCCGTGATCATCACCAGATTTCAACCAGGATGAGCTTGAGGTTCGCCACTGGAGTTTGCTTCGGCTGCCGGCAAGGCACCCTGGCCTCGAAGCGGTTAGCTCATCGAGTCGGCAATGGTTTCAGTCCGGCAAGGAACCTTCAGGGCGTTCCGGGGGCGGACTATCCTCGAGGCCTTGTCCAGGGAGCGGATTGCCAGCGCATGCACGGTTGATCCCGGGAGTGGGCCTGCTGACTCCGGCCTGCTCTTTCGATTGACCATGGCAAGACCGAGAACACGGCTGGAACCCGGTTCGCGGGATGTGCCCCAGCAGGGCGCGACCGCTTCGAATGAGATTCAATATCCGATAATCACCAGACCCGGATATTGCTTTATACTGCGCTGAAAGCACCGATCTAGACGCATTCCTCCAGGTTGAATCCCCGCATGCCGCAGCATCCCCAGCCGCTTTTCGAGACCTTTGATCGCTTCCACGAACTCAACTTTCTGCACCTCAATGGCGAGCTTCCAGTGGTTCGGGGGTTCCTCGAAGGCTGTGCCGATGAGATCCAGGCCGTCGAGGGCTATCGCGCCGTTCGGGGATTTCTCAAGTCCTACGCGGGCAATGAGGCCACCTTCAATTCCTACCGGACCCATGTCGAGCGGCTGTTGCTCTGGTCGCTGCTGGTCGCGGGCAAACCCCTGGTCGAACTGCGTCGACGGGATGCGGAGGCCTTCATGGAGTTCTGTCTCAACCCGCCCGCCGACTGGATCGGCCCTGTCGTGAAGTCCCGCTTCCTGCGCGTGGGCGGCCGCAAGAAGCTGGACACCGACAGCTACATCGTCAACGCGCAGTGGCGTCCCTTCAGCCACAGGGTGGCGAAGCGTGAGCGCAAGATCGCCGAGGAAGCCGTGACCACCCTTCCCTCCCGGCCCTATCGCATGTCCCAGGGCTCGGTGGCCCAGGTCTTCGCGGTGTGCGGGAGCTTCTTCCAGCACGCCATCGATGAAGGCCTGACGGAAGTGAATCCCTTCCGTGCGGTGAAGCAGAAATCCATCTACAAGCAGCGCAACACGCTGGATGTCGCCTCCCGCTCGCTGACCCAGTTGCAGTGGAGCTACGTGATCGAGACCGCCGAGCAGATGGCCGCCGACGATCCGGTACACGAGCGCACGCTGTTCATCGTCGCCACCCTGTTCTCCATGTACCTGCGGGTTTCCGACCTGGTTGGGCGTGACAACTGGACGCCGACCATGGGCGACATTCGCCGCGACAGCATGGGCAACTGGTGGTTTCACGTCGTGGGCAAGGGCAACAAGGCGGCGAAGATCAGCATCCGCGATGACTATATCCAGAACTACCTGGTTCGCTATCGCCAGCATCTGCAGCTCTCTCCCCTGCCCTCCGCCCACGAGAAGACGCCGCTGATCAGCACCCTGAAAGGCCGAGGTGGATTGTCGGACCGGCATATCCGGTTGCTCCTGCAAGAGGTGTTCGACATCACCCTGACGCGCATGGCCCAGGAAGGCTGGAGCGATGACGAAATCGATCAGCTGCGTTCGGCGTCACTGCACTGGCTCCGACACACCTCCGCGACCTTCGACGCACCCCATCGCGACATGAAGGACCTCCAGGCCGACCTGCGCCACAACAGCCTCAGCACCACCCAGAACACCTACTACAACTCCCTCGACGAACAGCGCGCTCACTCGGTCAAGGGCCTGAAACTCAAGCGCTGACGGCTGGGGCGTGCAGGCCAGAGCGATTCCCTGGTCCGTTCATGGCACCGGACGGCCGGCCAAGACAAGTCATTCGGCGGCCAGAATACTGGCCCGGAGACAGCTATGCTTCAGTGAACCTGACCCGGGCGTCGGTCCTCGCTGCTGGAGGAACCGCCGTGAAGCCCGTAGCCGGAGATCGCGAAATGGATGTCCCCGACGACAAGCTCCACGCCCGGCCGGACAAGGGCAAACAGGAACGGAAGCCCCGCGCAGCCAAATGGCACCGGATGTATTTCTTCCTGGCCGGGTTCGACGTCCTGGTGGTGGTGCTCAGCGTCCTGCTCAACCACCTGATCGTCGAGACCTACCACCGCTCCATCCAGGCCAACCAGTCCTGGGTCCAGCAGCTGTCCAGCTTCTCGACGCTGGGTAACCTCGCCTCGGCCGTCAACGCCCCCGGCAACAACGTGTTCGACACGCTCGACGTCGATGCCGAGTCGAAGAACATGGCGAACGCCCTGAAGGCTTTCGACGCGCACCTGGACAGCACCCAGCGACAGCTGGAGGCGCGCATCGCCGACCAGACCGCGCACAGCGCCGATATCCGCGCCCTGACCCTGAACCTGCGGGACGACGTGAATGCGGTCGACAGGGCCATGATCGAGATGGTCGACGAAGCCCTGCTGATCTTCTCGTTCTTCAGTGATGGGCAATCGGAGAATGCCGGCAAACGCATGGCCACAATGGACCGCAAGTACGCCCGCCTGCTGTTATCGCTGTCCACGGTGCGCGAGCGGGTCGGCCTGATCCAGAGCAAGCTCCTGGAAGAGGAACAGGAGTCGGTGGAAGAGCTGCGTCGCGTCGAGTTCGCCATCATGCTGTTCGTCCTGCTGATGGTCAGTGCCGCGATGGTCTATGGGCGGCGAATCAAACGGGAAATGGAACACCAGGCGGCGGAAAAGGAAGGCTATCTCAGCGTGCTCAGGGAGAGTGAGCGGCAATTCCGCCAACAGGCTTCCCTGCTGGACAAGGCCCAGGACGCCATCGTGGTCTACGGCATGGACTACCGCATCCTCTACTGGAACAAGAGCGCTGAACGACTGTACGGCATGTGCCGGTCCGAGGCCTTGGGCCAGTCGGCGAAGAAGCTGCTCTACCAGGGCGACAAGGCGTTCGACCTGGTGGTGCGCAGCCTGGTCAAGAACGGAGACTGGGCCGGCGAGGTGAATGTCCGGCGCAAGGATGGCTGCACCCTCACCCTGGAGAGCCACCGCACCCTGGTGCGGGACGAGGAAGGCCGGCCGCAGTCCGTGCTCTCCATCGACACCGATATCACCCACCGCAAGGCCGCCGAGAAAGAGGTGCAACGTCTCGCCTTCTACGACCAACTGACCGGACTGGCCAACCGCCGGCTGATGCTGGACCGTCTCCAGCATGTGCTGGCGGGCAGTTCCCGCAGCCTCAACACCCATGCCGTGATCCTCATCGACCTCGACAACTTCAAGGCGCTGAACGACACCCTCGGCCACGATCGCGGCGACATGCTCCTGCGCCAGGTGGCCCAGCGCCTGTCAGGCTGCACTCGCGAAAGCGACACCGTTGCCCGGCTGGGCGGCGACGAGTTCGTGGTGCTCCTGGAGAACCTCAGCGAAAACCCGCCGGAGGCGGCCGTCCAGGCCAAGGCCATCGGCGAGAAGATCCTGGCGGCGCTGAACATTTCCTACCAGCTGGATGGTTACGACCACCACAGCACCCCCAGCCTCGGCATCGCCCTGTTCCAGGGGCAGTTGAATTCCGTGGACGACATCATCAAGCGTGCCGACCTGGCCATGTACCGGGCCAAGGCGGCCGGTCGCAATACCCTGTGCTTCTTCGACCCGGAGATGCAGTCGGTGGCCACCGCCCGCGCCAGGCTGGAGGCGGACCTGCGGCTGGGCCTGCAACACCAGGAGCTGCTGCTCTACTACCAGCCCCAGGTCAACAGCGAAGGGCGCATTGTCGGCGCCGAGGCCCTGATCCGCTGGCGTCACCCTGACCGGGGCCTGGTGCTGCCGGCCGATTTCGTGCCCGTGGCGGAGGAAAGCGGCCTGGTGCTGCCGCTGGGACGCTTCGCGCTGCAAAGCGCCTGCAGCCAGTTGGCGATCTGGGCCCGGCACCCGCAGACCGCGCGATTCGAGATGGCGGTCAACGTCAGTCCCCGTCAGTTCCACCACAACGATTTCGTCGACGAAGTGCTGGACGTGCTCAGGTACACCGGTGCCGATCCAGGGCGGCTCAAGCTCGAACTCACCGAAGGCCTGCTGGTGGAGGACATGGAAGGCACCATCGCCAAGATGATCCGCCTGAAGGAGATCGGCATCGGCCTCTCCCTGGATGACTTCGGCACCGGTTACTCGTCGCTGTCCTATCTCAAGAGCCTGCCGCTGGACCAGTTGAAGATCGACCAGTCGTTCGTCCGTGACGTGCTGCGCGACCCCAACGCCGCGGCCATCACCTGCGCCATCATCAGCCTCGGCCAGATCCTCGGCCTCACCGTGATCGCCGAGGGCGTCGAAACGGAGGCCCAGCGATCCTTCCTGGCCAGCCATGGCTGCCTGGCCTACCAGGGGCACCTCTTCGCCCCTCCCCTGCCCGCCGAGGCCTTCACGGCGTTCGTGCGGGAGCGGTTGGTGGCGGAACACTAAGCCCTGATCGGGCGGCGATCACGGCCAGACCGGGTGATTGGTGGCCTTCGAGGCGGTCAGTCCGCCGTGAAGTCCAGGGCCACCAGCCAGCGTCGCCCGAGCATCGCCTGGATCAGCCCCTGAACCGGCTCGCCGCAGGGGGCCAGTTGCAGATTCAGGGCCCAGTCTCTGCCGCATTCGGTTTCAGTCCCGGGCCTTAGCGCCCAGCCATGCTCCGGTAGCGACTCCGCTACACAGCGGGCGATGACCGCCTGGGCAACGGGGCGGGTGGTGATCAGCAGCGTGAGGGACATGGCGGCCTCCAGGGCGGACGTTGGGCCGGGCCGGCGCCCCGAGGGGCCCGGCCCGGCAGGGTGGATCAGGCGACGACGGGGATCAGCGGGTCGGCGGCGGCCAGGGCAATGGCTCGCTCGGCGGCCGGCGGGTAGATCCAGACGCTGTTGATCTGCTGCTTCAGGGCCTTGCCTTCGGCGCGCTCCAGCTTTACCTGGCGGTCCCAGCCCTCGGTGAACACCGCGCCCCAGGCGCCGAGGTCGAGACAGGTCACGTACTTGGGCTGGCGGTACGGGATGGGCTCGACGCCGAGCAGGCTCGCGGCCGCGTTGTTGCCCGCCGACCGTCCCAGGGCGATGGCGTGCTGGCAGGACATCAGCGCATGGTTGCCCGCGTCGTCCACCTTCGCGTAGGCCGTATCACCGGTGGCGAACACCGAGTCCTGCCCCAGCACCAGCAGGTTGTCGTCCACATGCAGGCGACCGTGGGCGTCGCGCTCGCCGGGCACCTGGCCGGCCAGGCCGCTGGCCCGCACGCCGACCGTCCAGATCACGGTATCCGCCTCGATGCGCTCGCCGCTGGCCAGGATCACGCCGCTGGCGTCCACCGCGCTCACGCTGCTGTTCAGGCGCCATTCCACCCCCAGCTCCTGGCTGGCTTCGACTATGGCGGCACGCGGGCCCGCGCCCAGGGCAGCGCCGATCTCACTGCCCCGGTCGATCACGATCACCCGGACCGGAGCATCCTGGCCGAGCACGGCGCGCAGGCGCTCCGGCATTTCAGTGGCGGTCTCGATGCCGGTGAAACCGCCACCCGCCACCACCACGGTGTTGCGGCCAGCGGACGCGGGGCGCTCGGCCAGGGCGTGGAGATGACGCTCCAGGCGCACGGCTTCTTCCAGTTGATCCACATCGAAGGCGTGCTCCATGCCCGCCGCTGAGGGTCGCACCACCTGGCTTCCAGTGGCCAGGATCAGTCGGTCATAGGACAGCTCGCCGGGCTCTCCTGCGCCATTCCGGTAGCCGACGACGCGGTTCGCCACGTCGATGCGCTCGGCGCTGCCCTGGATGAAGGTCACGCCGACGGCGGCGAACAGTTCGCCCAGCGGTGCGGTCATTCGCTGCACGTCCGGTTCATAGAAGCGCGGGCGAATGCGCAGTTCGGCCTGGGGGGCGAGCACCGCCACCTGAACGTTATAGCGATCGTGCAGATCCAGCAGTCGAGTGGCGCTGAGGGCGCTCCACATGCCACCGAAACCGGCGCCGAGGATCAGGATGCGTTGAGTCATGTCTATCTCCAGAAAGTCGTGATGCGAGGGATGGGTGACGGCACCCGCTAGTGTCGTGCCGGACCCGAAGACTCGTAGTTTCGAACTGAACCGGCTAACTGCGACTTTATTTGTCGTAGTATTTTGAGGCAAGCTTTTTTTGCTTGCTCCCCCCTGCCGCTCGTCGCCATTATCCCCACAAAGGCGCGCAGCCTCTGTTATTGAGGGCGTCGACTTTCTACCATAAGCACTGTGGGGATAGGCTCCAGCGAGGTTAGGGCGTCTCCATGGTGTGGAATGCAGCCCCAATGGTTCTGAAGTAATGGCGACATTAATAGTCGGAGTTAAAGATGGCGTTGTACAGCGCGGGCGTTGAGTACGGAATCCACTGCCTCCTCTACCTGGCGGACGAGAAAGGCGATGGGCGCGAGGCCAGCGTGCGTAATCTGGCCGAACTCCAGGGCGTTCCCCCGGAACTGCTGGCCAAGGTCTTCACGCGCCTGGCCAAGGCCGGACTGGTGACGGCCACCGAAGGTGTTCGGGGAGGATTCCGCCTGGCGCGTCCGGCCGATGAGATTTCGGTGCTGGATATCGTGCGCGCCATCGATGGCGACAAGCAGATCTTCGAATGCCGAGAGGTGCGCCAGCGCTGCGCCCTGTTCGCGGAAGGCTGCCCGGAGCCGGACTGGAGCAAGCTCGGCCCCTGCACCATCCACGCGGTGATGCTCCAGGCCCAGCAGCGCATGGAAGAGGCCCTGGCCCAGCAGACGGTGCTGGACCTGGTGCGTCGTGTCTCGCGCAAGGCGCCAGCGGAGTTCGGCGAGCAGGTCCTGCGCTGGATGAACGAGCGCCACGACGGCAAGGCGGAAGTCGGCCCGCTGTAGGGGACCAGGGAATTCATCTATCGGTCGGTGAAGCTACGAGAGCCAGCCCGCGCCCGTAGGATGGCGTAGCGCGCAGCGAAACCCATCACCGTGCCCACGCCCGGCCCCGATGGTGGGTCGGTGAAGCGTGACCCACCCATAGCGTGCCGACGAGCGCCCGTAGGATGGCGTAGAGCGCAGCGAAACCCATCACCGTGCCCACGCAAAGCCGGCCGGCTCAGATCCCCGCCGACAGCCCGCAGTCGATGGCCATGTCCGCGCCGGTGATGGAACGGGCGCTCGGCTGGCAGAGGAAGTACGCCAGTTCGGCCACCTCTTCCGGCTGGATGAAGCGGGCGCGCTGCTGCTGCGGGTACTTCGCCAGCAGGTCTCGGTAGTAGCCTTGCGGGTCGCCGTTGCCATAGCGCTCGGCCTGGAACTTCAGCATCGGAGTCTCGATATCGCCGGGGGAAACGGCATTGCAGCGCACCCCGTCCGGGGCCAGGTCCAGGGCCAGCGTCCGGGTCAGCAGGGCCAGCCCGCCCTTGCTCGCGCAATAGGCCGCCGCATTGCGGTTGCCCTGGCGCCCCGCATCGCTGGAGATATTGACGATGGCGCCCGCGCTGGCCTTCAGGTGAGGGATGGCGGCGGAACACATGAAGAAGGCCGCCTTGAGGTTCACCCCCAGCACCAGGTCGAAATCCTCCTCGCTGAAGCGCTCCACCGGCCCCTCGCGCCAGACCCCTGCGGCGTTGACCAGGGCGTCCAGGCGCCCGTAGGCCGAGACGGCCGCCGCCACCGCCGCCCGGCAGGTAGCGGGCTGGCGGATATCCCCGGCGTAAATGGCGCAGGCGGGGTGAATTGCCTGCACCTCCGCCAGTCCGGCGGCATCCAGATCGGTGGCCAGGACGCGCCAGCCCCCTTCGCTGAAGCGGCGCACCAGCGCCCGTCCCAGGCCACCTGCGGCGCCGGTGATCAGTACCACGGATTCGTTCATGCTCCTGCTCCTTGCCTCAGGGGGCCTTGTTTTCCACCAGGCAATTGCCACCGTCCACCACCAGCAACTCGCCGGTGATGTAGCTGGCTTCCGGCGATGCGAGGAAGGCCACGGCACTGGCCACCTCCTCCGGCCGCCCTGCCCGGCCGACGGGCACGTAGCGCGCCGCTTCCACTTCCTCCGGCGTGCTGGAGCCGGTGGCGATCCAGCCCGGCGCCACCGAGTTGACGGTGATGCCCTGCTTGGCCACCTCCGGCGCCAGGCCCATGTTCAGGCCCACCATGCCCGCCTTGGCCGCGCTGTAGGCCGCCTCCCCGGGGTTGCCGCCTCGGGTGCCGGTGGTGGAACTGATCTGCACGATGCGGCCATAGCCCCGCGTCTTCATGCCGGGCAGCAGTGCCCGGGTGAGCAGGAAGGCGGTGGTCAGGTTGCGGGCGATGGACAGCTCCCAGGTGGCCAGGTCCATATCCGCCACGTCGGCGAAAGGCTCCGGACTGCCCTGCATGGCCATGCCGGCGTTGTTCACCAGGATGTCGACGCGTCCCCAGAGCGACTCGGCCCAGGCGGCGAAGCTGCGCACCTGCGCCTCATCGGTCAGGTCGACCGCCCTGCCCTCCGCTGCAAAACCCATGGCGCGCAATTCCGCGACCCGTTCCGTGATACGCGCGCTGCTGGCGGTGACGATGAGCCTGACGCCGTTCGCGCCCAGGCGACGCGCGATCGCCATGCCGATGCCCGCCTCGCTGCCGGCGCCGCTGACCAGGGCCACCTGGCCCTCCCACGACATGCTGGACATTTCCACTGACCCCCCCGTTGTTCATCGATGGAGTGGAAACTAGACCTTGATCGCTGATAGAAAAAGACGACAGCTATCAGAAAAATTGAAAACCAGCCCATGAGCTTCTCCCGTGATTCCCTGCAGATGTTTCTCGCCGTACTGGAGTGCGGCTCCTTCTCGGCCGCCGCGCGGCGCCTGGGCCGAGTGCCTTCGGCCGTCAGCATGGCCATCGCCCAGCTCGAAGCCGAGCTGGACCTGACCCTCTTCGATCGCAGCAGCCGCAATGCGCTCCCCACCGCCGCCGCCCGCGCCCTGGAGCCCCAGGCCCGGCAGGTGGCGGCGCAGTTCAACCTGCTCGACGCCCAAGCCCTGCAACTGCACCAGGGGTTGGAGCCCCGGCTGGTCCTGGCCATGGCGCCTGAGCTTCAGGCCGGGCCCTGGAGCCGGCCGCTGGCGACCCTCGCGGACGAGTTCCCCACTCTGGAAATCGAGCTGCGATCCGCGACCCAGGCGGAAGCGGTACGCCAGCTCCACGACGGCGAGGTGCAATTGGCGCTGGTGTTCGAGCGCCCGGGCATCGACGAACGGGAAAGCTTCCTCGAAGCCGGCAGCCAGTTGCTGGTGGCGGTGGCCAGCCCGGTGCTGGGGAACCGCCTGCTGGATGAGCGGCTGCGTGCGGAGGTCCGCCAGATCATCGTCGCCAGCGGCGAAGCGACCGGCTCCGACCCGCAAATGGTGCTGTCCCACCGAATCTGGCTCACCGACAGCTACCTGGCGACCCTGGACCTGGTGCAGGCCGGACTTGGCTGGGCCTACCTGCCCGCTCCCCTGGTCCAGCCGCTGATGGCCTCTGGTGCCCTGGCGGAGGTGCGCTTCGACAACATGGCCAGCCGCCTGCGTCTCTGGGTGGACATCCTCTGGCTGAAAAGCCGGCCGCCGGGGTTGGCGGCACGGCGCTACCTGGAACTGATCCGGGCCTGGAATCCCGAGGAACCCCGGCGCGGATGACCAGAATGGGGGCTGCCCACGCGCCGACCGAAATGAGGCGACGAGTCGACGTATGGCGAGCCGCAGAACGGCAGGTAATCACGTCGATGGGGTAACCCACCACGGGTAGGAGTCATGAGCCTGACTTTGCAGGACGTGGCCTGGCCCCCAGCGATTGGCCGACTGATGCTCAGCGGCTGCTCAACGCGGCTGTAGCAGCAGGCCGAAGAGCTCGGCGTGACCGTTGACGCTGAGCTTGTGGTAGAGATTGCGTCGGTGCACCTTCACCGTTTCCGGGGAGATGCCCAGGCGTTGGGCGATTGCCTTGCTGGAGAACCCCTGCAGAATCAGTTGGGCGGTTTCCAGCTCGCGCGCGGACAGGCGCGCGTCCAAGCGGTCCAGCAGGGTCGCTAGATCGCCGGTCGCAGCCGCGGCGACCCGGCCCGTCGGCGGCAAGAGTTGCAAGTGCCGACGCATGGCGGCCAGCACCCAGTCGCGCACGCACAACAGGCGGCCCTGCTCGTCGTGGCCGAAGGCGGTGGAGCGCCCCAGAGACAGACCGAGCACGGCGCCTTCGAGCTTGCAGATGAACTGCAGTTCACCACTGCCAACCACCGGGCGGAAGTAGCTGAGGTAGTACTCGCTCTGCTGGAACTGGTCGGGCGCTACCGACTCGAGGCTGTGCAGGCCATCGGCGATGCCGCTGCAGGCGGCCTGGTAGAACGGATCGAGCAGGTACATGCCGGCGCAGTAGTCCGCCAGATCCTCTCGCTCGTCCACCCCGGCGCGGAACTCGAAGTCGGCCAGAAGATGCGGCACCCGGCCTGGCTGGTTCAGGGTCACCAGGGCATTGTCCAGCGGCACCAACAGACGCAGGGTGTCCACCAGGCAGCGCCAGAATCCGTCCTGGCCCAGGGCGCCGAATACCCGCGCCAGGCTCTGGTGTATGGGCAACTCTTTCAACAAGGCTTCCACGCACTACCCCTTTCGAGTAACCCATGATGGGAATGGGTGAGTACCACCCCTGCGGATACGCTGCATCCTCCCGATCTTCACCGGCCTACAGCAGGCCAGGAGCGCCACATCATGCGTCGTCACCGCTCGTATCTCAACCTCGGAATGGGTGCCTGCCTATCGGCCTGGATAGCGGCCGCCGCAGCGGATTCCCCTAGCGTGCATGTGTACAACTGGTATGACTATATCGGTCCCACAACCCTGAAAGACTTCAAGCGCGACACGGGCATCATGCCCATCTACGACACCTTCGACAGCGCTGAAATCCTGGAGAGCAAGCTGCTCACCGGCGGTAGCGGTTACGACGTGGTGGTAGCCAGCAACTTCAGTCTGCCGACGCTGATCAAGGCCGGCGTCCTCGAGCCCCTGGATCCCGCCAAACTCCCGAACCTCAAGCACATAGACCCTGAGCTGCTGGCCAAGCTGGCCAGCAACGATCCGGGCAACCGCTATGCCGTGCCTTACATGTGGGGCACCAATGGTATCGGCTACAACGTCGACAAGGTCCGCGCCGCCCTCGGCGAGCAGGCCCCGGTGGACTCCTGGGATCTGCTGTTCAAGGAGGAAAATCTGGCCAGGCTCAGCCAGTGCGGCGTCGCCTTGCTCGACTCGCCCTCCGAGATACTGCCCATCGTCCTGCAGTACCTGGGGCTGCCACCCAACAGCAATAACCCCGACGATTACCAGAAGGCCGAGGCGCTGCTGCTCAAGCTGCGTCCGCACATCGCCTACTTCAACTCGTCCAAATTCATCACCGACCTGTCCAACGGCGATATCTGCGTGGCGGTGGGCTGGGCCGGCGGCATGCTGGACGCCAAGGCCAACGCCGTGCAGGCCGGTAACGGCGTGCGCATCGAATACAGCCTGCCGAAGGAAGGCGCGCCGCTGTGGTTCGACACCCTGGTACTGCTCAAGCAGGCGCCCCACCCCGCCCAGGGGCTGGCCTTCATCGACTACCTGATGCGCCCGGAAGTCATCGCGCCGATTACCGACTACCTGCGCTACCCCAACGGCAACCGCAGCGCGACGCCCCTGGTCAGCGCCGAGACCCGCAACAACCCGGCCGTTTATCCGTCGGCAGAGACCATGGCCAGGTTGTTCACCCTGGAGCCCCTGCCGAAGAAGACCGAGCGCATCCGCACCCGCGTCTGGAGCAAGGTGAAGAGCGGCCAGTGAACCACCCGGACATTTCCTGAAATCCACCTGACCATGAGAGAGACCATGAAATCTCGTGCCCGCGATCTGCAAATCCAATTCGGCCAACTGCAACCCGGCCCCCTCAACGCCATCACCGATGTACCCGGCGTCCGCGTCGGTCACAGCAATGTGCGGGGGCGCACAGCCAACGGCCGCGACATCAATACCGGCGTCACTGTGATAGAGCCACGTGCGGGTTCCACCACCCAGCAGCCATGTTTCGCTGGCGTGCACATCCTCAACGGCAATGGCGATGCCACGGGCCTGGAGTGGATTCGCGAGGCCGGCCTGCTGACCAGCCCGATCGCCTTCACCAACACCCACAGCGTTGGTGTGGTGCGCGACGCGCTGGTTGCCCTGGACCGCCAGGATCGGCCCGATGACGGGCGCCTGTACTGGAACATGCCGGTGGTGCTGGAAACCTTCGACGGCCTGCTCAATGACATCAACGGCTTCCACGTACGCGCCGAGCATGTGGCCGAAGCCCTGGACCGCGCCGTCGGCGGCCCGGTGGCCGAAGGTGCGGTCGGCGGTGGCAGCGGCATGATCTGCCACGAGTACAAGGGCGGCATCGGCACCGCCTCGCGACGTCTGAGCGCCGCGCAGGGCGGCTGGACAGTCGGCGCCATAGTCCAGGCCAACCACGGCACGCGCCGCGAGTTGCGCGTCGATGGCTATCCGGTGGGACGCTACATGGAAAAGGCCACCTCGCCGTTCCTCCGTGCCGATCTGCCGCATCCCGGCATGGGCTCGATCGTGGTCTGCCTGGCCACCGATGCGCCGCTGCTGCCGCACCAGTGCACCCGCCTGGCCCAGCGCGCCAGCATCGGCATCGCCCGCACCGGCGGAGGTAACGAAGACTGCAGCGGCGATATCTTCGTCGCCTTCTCCACCGGCAACCAGCAGCTTGAGGCAACCGCTTACGAGCGCAAGGGCGCCTTCACCTGCGACGGCCTGCGCATGGTCAACAACGACCATATCGGCGACTTGTTCCTCGCTGCCTCGGAGGCCGTGGAGGAAGCCATCATCAATGCGCTGTTGGCAGCCACCACCACCGAAGGAAATGGCCACACGGCACGTGGACTGGACGCCGCCACACTGTTGAAAGCCCT
The DNA here is from genome assembly GCF_002355475.1 of Pseudomonas furukawaii. NCBI lineage: Bacteria > Pseudomonadati > Pseudomonadota > Gammaproteobacteria > Pseudomonadales > Pseudomonadaceae > Metapseudomonas > Metapseudomonas furukawaii. The sequence continues at coordinate 3,059,641 of NZ_AP014862.1, forward strand.
GCGTCAGGCCGGCTGGCCAGGGGCCGAGCGAGGCGATCTGAACTAGCCGATCCGGGGAGCCTTCGTTAACAGCAGTACACCACTTGGTTGTGCTCCAGGTGGTGTACCAATCGAGGCAGCCTGGACGATCGATGGTGGAAAACGCTCTGCGGTTTTCCATACGCGAACTGAAGGAACAGCCACGTGACTTGCGTCCGAGTCTCACCTTCGGCGAATGGCTTCCTGATCGCCCCCGCTGCGACCTCGGTGATCGGAAGGCTAGCGGCCTGTCGAAGACTGCGGCCACAGCCTCTGTGCTCAGTCACGCTCTCATCCCGTACGCGCCGTAGGCAGCGCTTGGCCCTGCTTGAGGTTGAACTCCAGGGTGTATCGGCTACTTCCCGGCGTCGTGAACGTATGGCGCACTGTCCAACCCAAGTGATCGGCCACGCGCTTGACGATGGACAAACTCAAGCCGAGCTCGTTGGTGTCGTCATGAGCACGTGGCGGACCATCGAATCGGCCTCTTTCGGGGGCGTCCGGTCCCCGGGTTCCGTTGTGCTCGATGGCGATCCCGCTGGCGTTCAGATGGACGGCTATCACGCCGCCTTCAGCGTGCAGGCAGGCATTTCGCAGGAGGTGGTTCAGCGCGATGGCAACCAACTCCGGAATGGCGGGAACCTGCACGTCCTCAGTCGCGATCAACCTGATCTCCAGGGGTTTACCCGCCAGCAACGGTTGCCAACGTTCCAGCTCCTGCTCGATCAGCGGGCGCAGGGCGATGCGGAGGGGGTGCGTACTCTCGGGAACCCGCGCCAGCTCCAACAGGGCGGTCATCTGCCGCGTGATATCCGCCGCGTTATGCCGAATATGCTCAGTTATCGTCAGCAACCTGGGATGACGCCTCAATCGCCGTCCCAGCACCTCCGAGGCGGCGAGCATGATCGTCAGTGGTGTACGCAGTTCATGACTGATGTCAGCGGTGAACCAGCGCTCACGCTGGAGCGCATGGCTGAGCTGATGGGTGCGGTCCTCGATCGCGCGAGCCAACACACCGATCTCGTCGACTGCATCAAGGCCGGGAAGCGCTACCTCACGCCCTTCGTCCTGTACTGCGGAGGCCAGTTCGGTCAGGGGGAGAATCACCCGGCTTGCACTGGCCCGTCCGATCAGCAACGCCAATGCGAGGCCGCCCAGAAACGCCAGGCTCAAGGCAAGATAGGTACGGTCCTCAATCGCTTCGAAATCGCTTTCGTCATCCACTACCGCATAGCGCTGGCCGTCCGCCTCACTGATCAACGCGTGCAGCGTCCGACCGTTCAGACGCAATTCGTGGACACCCGGAGTCAACCGCTGCAAGGGCGGCGGGATCTGCTGGCCGACGTAGAGGTTCAGGTCGCTCGCCTGCAGCTGCGCCGCACTGTTCGAGCCTGACGTCCAGGACTCGGCGACGCGCGTGAGACGCTTGTCGATCAACTGGTGTTCGATTAGCTCAATCACGAAGAAAGCCGAGCCCGCGAACACGCCACCGATGATCGCCGCCAAGAGCACAAAGGCAGCAACCATTCGGCCACGAATCGAATTACGGTTCTTCATCCACAGCTACCCGGCAACAACCCGTTCTGGGTGTGTTTCAAAGCTTAGGTCGGGACAGCGTGAACACCGCGTGGCAAGCCTGCCCAAGCGACGCAGCGCTACCCGGGCAGGACCAGCGGTTGCCGAGGTGTCAGGTTGCGGCGAACTGCAGGGGCGCGCGGTCCATGAGCGTCAATCTGCGGATGGATCGCCCGTCGAGAGTGCTGCCCTGTCAGCTCTCGGTCACCAGGTCCGTGACCAGCTGGCGGAGCCAGCCATGGGCGGGGTCGGGATCGCGGCGCGGGTGCCAGACCATCCTGAAGTCGAAGGGCGGGATCGCCAGGGGCGGCTCGAACACCTTCAGGCGTGGGTCGGCGTCGATGCCCGCCAGGTTGCGCCGCGCCACGGTCAGCACGAGGTCGGTGCCCGCGATCAGTTCATTGGCGACGCTCCAGTGGGGCAGCAGTACGGAGACGCGCCGGCTCAGTCCTTCAAGGGCCAGAACCGGGTCTATCTCCCCGTCGGCGGCGGCCCGCACGGCCACCAGGACGTGGGGCCTGGCCAGCCAGGCTTCACGACTGAGCACGCCGCTTTCGGGCAAGGTCGAGGCGTCCGCCAGGCAGGCGAAGCTTTCGGTGAACAGCGTCTGGCTGCGCAATGAGGCGGGCCCAGGGTCGGGAAAGACCCCCAGTGCCAGGTCGGTCTCGCCATCCATCACGTCAGCCAGCATCGCCTCGCGGCTCGCCTGGCTCACTGCCAGTTCGACGCCAGGGGCCATCTGGCGCAGGGTCCGCACCAGGCCGGGCAGCACGACCCGCGCACCGTAGTCCGACATGGCCAGGCGGAAGGTCCGCTCCGCCCGGCTCGGATCGAACCGTGGCGGTTCCAGCAGCGCCCCGAGTTGACCGAGCGCTTCGGTCAGCGGCTGCATCAGTTCGTGGGCCCTGGCGGTCAGCTCCAGCTTGCCCGAACGACGAACCAGCAAGGGGTCATCGAACAGCTTGCGCAGATGGGCCAGGGCGTGGCTGACGGCGGGCTGGCTCCGGTGCAGGCGCAGGGCTGCGCGGGAGATGTGCTTTTCCACCAGCAGGGCATGGAGAGTGACCAGCAGGTTCAGGTCGATGCGTCGAAGATTATTCATTTGACGAATTTAAGGCTGCTCGATTACGAATTTCCATTCGAATTTCTGATGCACCAATACTCCCTCAGTCAGAACGGACACGCCTGAGGTGACTCCATGAACTCCCCGATCCCCCTTACCGCCCTCGCATTGGCTTGCGCGGCCCTGGTTGCCGGCGCCCTGGTTCCCTTCCAGGCCGGCAGCAATGCAGCCCTCGGTCGGGCCCTCGGTCACCCGCTCTGGGCGACCGTGACATCCCTGCTGGTGAGCCTGCTGGTGGTCCTGCCGGTGCTCCTCGCCATGCGCGTGCCGGCGCCGCTCCTGGGGCCTGCCGCCCAGTTGCCCGCCTGGGCCTGGCTCGGTGGCGTCGCCGGGGTCATCTACATCACTGCCGCGCTGTTGCTGACTCCCCGGGTCGGAGCCGGAAACTTCATCGTCTGCGTGATCGCCGGACAAATGCTCGCCTCCCTGCTGATCGACCATTTCGGCCTGATGGGTTTACCGGTCAAGCAGGCCAACGGTGGGAGGATTCTCGGGGTCGCGCTGATCCTCGCCGGCATGCTGGTGGTGCAATGGACTACCCGCAGCGAGAGTTCGCCGCCTTCCGGGCCGGCCTCCGCGAACCTGTCCGCTGCCACGACGACGTCGGGCGCACCTTAAAATGAGCTGAATTTTCCTACCCCGGCCATCCTCGGAGCTGACACGCCGCGCTATCCTGTTGCGCCCATTTCCATCAGGTCCGTTGTCCCGATGTCCGCAGTCGCTTCCCCGGAAACCCTTCCCGCCGTCCTGGCCGGCCCCATCCTGCGTCGGCTGGAGCCACAGCGCCTGGTGCTCTGGCTGGTGGGGTCGACGGCGTTGGAACCGGTGCTGCGGCTGACGACGGCGGAGCGGAACCGGGAGTTCCAGCTGGGCGGCGATGCCTGTCGGATCCTGCCCTTGGGGCAGCACGCCTTCGTCCACCTGATCGACCTGAAGCTCGACGAGCCGCTGCCGCTGGACCAGGAAATCGCCTACGACCTGCTCATCGACGGCCGGGGCATCGCCGACTGGGCGCCGCACCTGCTCTATGGCCACGAGCGGCTGCCGGCCTTCGTGCTGCGTTCGCGCATCGACCAGTTGCTCCACGGCTCGTGCCGCAAGCCCCATCACCCGGCGGCGGACGGGCTGCTCTGCGCGGATCGCCTGCTGGCGGCGGGCCCCGCGCCCGAGCAGCGTCCCGCGCTGCTGATGCTGACCGGCGACCAGGTCTATGCCGACGACGTGGCCGGCCCCATGTTGCGAGCCATCCACCAGTTGATCGAGCGACTGGGGCTGTTCGGCGAGCAGCTGGAAGGCGCCGTGGTGGCCGACAGCGAGGCGCTCTTCCGCCATCCGGCCGGCTATTACCACCGCGCCGACCTCCTGCCGGCCCTGGAAAGCAACGAATCCCTGCGTGAGCGCTTCTTCGGCGGCGCCCGCAAGCCCATCTTCACCAGCAGCAATGCCGAGAATCACCTGGTGACCCTGGCCGAGGTCATCGCCATGTACCTGCTGGTCTGGTCGCCGCTGCCCTGGGCCCTGGTCGACCCGGAGATGCCCGAACTGGATGCGGATAAACGCGCGCGCTACCAGTTGGAGGAGCAGCGCCTGGCCGGCTTCCGCGAGGGACTGCCCGGTGTCGCCCGGGTGCTGGCGCACCTGCCGACGCTGATGATCTTCGACGACCACGACATCACCGACGACTGGAACCTCTCCGCCCAGTGGGAGCTGACCGCCTACGGCCATCCCTTCTCCAAGCGCATCATCGGCAATGCCCTGCTGGCCTACCTGCTCTGCCAGGGCTGGGGCAACGACCCGGATGCCTTCGACGTGCTGCAGGACGACCTTGGCCAGCTCTGTGCCGAACGGGACGCCGCCGGCCGGCTCGACAGCGCCCTGCTCGACGCCCTCATTGACCGGCTGCTGAGCTTCAATCGCTGGCAGTACGTGCTGCCCAGCACGCCGGCCCTGGTGGTGCTGGACACCCGCACGCGGCGCTGGCGCAGTGAGATCGACCTCAAGCGCCCCTCCGGCCTGCTGGACTGGGAGGCCCTGTCGGAGTTGCAGCAGGAACTGCTGGACCACCCCTCCGCCATCGTCGTCTCCCCGGCGCCGGTGTTCGGGGTCAAGCTGATCGAAACGGTGCAGCGGATCTTCAGCTTCTTCGGCCATCCGCTGCTGGTGGATGCGGAGAACTGGATGGCCCATCGCGGCGCGGCCCAGGTGATCCTGAACATCTTCCGTCACTCCCGCACGCCGGGCTGCTACACCATCCTCTCCGGCGACGTGCACTACTCCTTCGTCTACCAGGTGCGTATCCGCCACCGTCGGCAGGGGCCCACCCTCTGGCAGGTCACCAGCAGCGGCGTGAAGAACGAATTCCCCCGTCGCCTGCTGGACCTGTTCGACCGCCTCAACCGCTGGCTCTACGCCCCGCGCTCGCCGCTCAACTGGTTCACCCAGCGGCGGCCGATGAAGGTGACGCCGCTGACGCCAGAACACAGCCAGGCTGGCGAGCGCCTGTGGAACTCCGCCGGCCTGGGCCAGGTGTTCTTCGACGAGGGAGGCCGGCCGACGCGCATCTACCAGCTCAACGCCGATGGCCGCGAGCCCACCCAATTCCTGGAGGATCGCGACGAGCAGGCCGCCGAGCGATCCGTGCTGTCGCAACACTGACTGGAGCCACCATGAACCCATCCCCTCCCTTCGGCACCGGCGATGCCTCCTACCAGGCCGCCGGCGGCATCGATGGCCTGCGCCGCCTGGTGGACGACTTCTACCGGCTCATGGACGAGCTGCCCGAGGCCGCCGACCTGCGTCGCCTGCACCCGGAAAGCCTGGAGCAGTCCCGGGACAAGCTGGCCTGCTTCCTCAGCGGCTGGCTGGGCGGCCCCCGGCTGTTCAGCGAGAAGTACGGCTCCATCTCCATCCCGTCCTTCCACGCCCAATGGCCGGTGGACGAGGCCCTCAGCGAGGCTTGGCTGGGCTGCATGGCCCGGGCCATCGCCCTGCAACCCTTCTCCCCCGACTTCGCCGAGTACCTGCTGGCGCAGCTGCGGGTGCCCGCCCAGCGGGTGGTGCAGGCCAGCCGGGCGCGGCACGGGCTCTAATCGAGGCCAGGTAATTCTCCGGCCGGGAACGCCTGCCGCTCGCTGAGGCGCTCATGACGTTCAAGTTTTTCCTGACGAAACCAGGAAAATCATAATTCCGGCCGGTTTTGACATTTTTTTTGTAACTCCCCCAGGTGCGCGCAGCGCACCCTACGCGGCCGAACAGAAGCACCGCCGAACCTGCGACCAAGGCGCACGCTGCGCGAAGCGCACCCCTTGGGCTGAATCACTTGGGGAAGTTTCCGAAACCAACTTGCCTGGCTTGTTCGGGGACAGTCGCATTTCTAAGGTGCCCCGGTCGCGGTCAAGCCGCGACCGGGTTTAGCGACCTGCAACCACGTGTGTGTTCTGCCTACGGTTCCAGCGGGAAACGACGGACGTTTCCTGCGGAACCGCTCCAGTGTGCGGTTCCTTACACTGCACGCCCCCTATGGCAGGCCGCGCGGGGAGACCCTTCGGGGTCTGCCGGCCCGTGGTCCGGTTCGCTAACCCCGTTGCGGTCTGCCACCCCTTTCGATTAGCGACGACGGTGGCAGCTCCTCAATCAACCACGGAGTTCCACCATGCACGATGCTTATGTCCCCACACACTTCGTTCGTCACAACCGTCCCCTGCGGGGCGTGCTGATCGATAACCAGCCCTGGTTCAGCGCCTACGACTTCGCCCGCCTGCTGGGGCTGCACCATCCCCAGGCCCTGCACCGCCGACTGAGGCCCTTCGATACCCGGCGGGTGAACTTCATGAACGCCTCAGGCGGCGTGGAGGCCGTGCAGGTCATCAGCGAGGCGGGCCTGTACAAGGCGCTGGTGCGCTTCGGCCATCCCGAGTGCCAGGGGCTTGAGGAATGGTTGAGCCGCGAGGCGATTCCGCTGCTCCGTGACCGCCATGACGACGACTGCTGCCATCCGCGCCGGATAGTGCTGAGCTGGCAATCCCAGCGGCTCCTGCTGCTGGACTGGCAGGGGGAACTCTGGATGCCCTGGATCGAGGTGCCCCGTTACATGCACGCCGAGGCCGCCGGCCTCGATTACCCCCTCGCGAAGGTTTAGGTCCCCCGCTGGAGCTGCCCCTGCCGGTTTGGCCACCCCGATTGCGGGTTCATCCGCGATCGGAGACCGAGGGCGGTGGCAGCTCCTCACCGACGCCCAAGCTCCGCCCCGCACGATACCGGCACCCTCAGCCTTTGACGGTCCGGGTTTTCCGCACCTATCGTAAGCGGTGCTTATTATGTGGAGTCCTCATCATGGCCGCCTTCGAAGAAAGCATCGGCTTTCTGCTGGCCGACGTATCGCGCCTCATGCGTCGCTCGTTCGAGCAGAAGATCACCGGCAGCGACCTGACCCTCAGCCAGGCCCGTGCCCTGGCGCGGGTGGCGCGTCAGGAGGGCTGTCGGCAGGTGGAACTGGCCGAGCAACTGGAGATCAAGCCCATCACCCTCGCCCGCCTGCTGGACCAGCTGGAGCGTAGCGAACTGGTGGAGCGCCGCCCCGACCCGGAGGACCGTCGCGCGCATCGCGTCTATCTGCGTGACGACGCGGAAAGGGCCCTGGGCGATATCCGGGCGGCGGATGCCCGGCTCCATGCGGAAGCCCTTCAGGGGCTGGACCAGGACGAGGTGGACGCACTGGCGAGCGCCTTGCGCAAGCTGCGCGCGAACCTGTCATCCCGTTGAGTCGCGCCGGGGCCTCCTGCCGACCTGACGACCGGTGCGGATTCGGACGATTGGGGCGGGACGGCATCCGGGGTTGGGCGGATAGTGGTCAGTCGGCCCTTCCCCCTACCCGCGCCAGGGAGTCCGATCCATGTCCAGCGAAACCGATTTCAGTGTCCTCAAGACCCGCCAGCAGGCCGCCTGGGCCAGCGGCGACTACGCCGTCATCGGCACCACCCTGCAACTGGTGGGCGAACTGCTCGCCGAAGCCTGCGACATCCGTTATGGCGAGTCCGTGCTCGACGTCGCCGCTGGCAATGGCAACGCCACCCTCGCCGCCGCCCGCCGGGGTGGCCGCGTCACCTCCACCGACTATGTGCCGGCGCTGCTGGAGCGCGGCCAGGAGCGCGCCCGTGCCGAGCACCTGCAGGTGGAGTTCCATGTCGCCGATGCCGAAAACCTGCCTTTCGCCGACGCCAGCTTCGACCTGGTGCTGTCCACCTTCGGCGTGATGTTCACCCCGGACCAGGAGAAGGCCGCCGCCGAACTGGCGCGGGTCTGCCGCCCGGGTGGCCGCATCGGCCTGGCCAACTGGACCCCGGAGGGCTTCATCGGCCAGGTGTTCAAGACACTCGGCCGGCACCTGCCGCCGCCACCCGGCGTGCGTCCGCCGTCGCTCTGGGGCACGGAGAGCCACCTGCGGGCGCTCTTCGGCGACAGCGCGGCGGAGATCGTCACCACGCCCCGGCTGTTCAACTTCCGCTACCAGTCGGCTGAGCATTTCCTCGAAGTCTTCCGCACCTGGTACGGCCCGATCCACAAGGCCTTCGCCGCCCTGCCCGCCGAATCCGCCCAGGCGCTGGAGAACGACCTGATCGAGTTGATCGAACGCCTGAATCGTGCCGGGCCGGATTCACTGATCCTGCCCAGCGAGTACCTGGAAGTGGTGATTACCCGCGCCTGAGAAATCCCAGTACGTCGCCCTCCAGATTTAATTGTACGTAATGTTCATTCGTACAATTATCTGGCCTAATCTTGTCCATTACTTGTACAAGATGAGAGGCCCCGCCCGATGCTGGACTCCTTTCCCGCCGGTTACCGCGCGCTGGTAATCGGCTCCTCCGGCGCCATTGGGGGTGCCCTGCTCGATGCCCTGCGGGCCGACCCGGACTGCGCCGTGGCCATTGGCCTGAATCGTCGCAGCGATCCGATGATCGACTTCGACCAGGAGGACAGCATCGGCGTGGCCGCCCGGCAACTGAGCGCGTCGGGGCCCTTCCAGCTCATCGTCAACGCCGCGGGGGTTCTCCACAGCGAGCGCTTCATGCCGGAGAAGAAACTGGGCGATCTGGCCTACGAACAGCTCCTGGCCACCTTCCGCGCCAATGCGTTCGGGCCGGCGCTGGTGCTGCGGCATTTCGCGCCGCTGCTGGACCGCAAGCGCTCGGTGCTGGCCCTGCTCTCGGCCAAGGTCGGCAGCATCGGCGACAACCGCCTGGGCGGCTGGTACAGCTACCGGGCGTCCAAGGCGGCGTTGAACATGCTGGTGAAAACCGCCGCCATCGAGCTGGCCCGCACGCGCCCCAACACCTGTGTCGTGGCCCTGCATCCCGGCACCGTCGATTCCGGCTTGTCCCGGCCCTTCTCCGGCGCACGGATCGGCCGCCCGGCCGCCGATGCGGCCGCCGACCTGCTGGAGGTCATCGACCGTCTGGAGGCCTCCGCCAGTGGCGGCTTCTTCAGCTACAACGGCGAAGCGCTGCCATGGTGAAGCGCCTCGCCCTGGTGCTGGGGGACCAGCTGTCATTCAACCTGGCCAGCCTGCGCTCGCTCGATCCTGAGCGTGACCCGGTGCTGATGGCGGAGGTGATGGCGGAAGCCAGCTACGTGCCGCATCACCCGCAGAAGATCGCCCTGATCTTCGCCGCCATGCGGCATTTCGCCGAGGCGCTGCGGGGGCGCGGCTGGACGGTGCATTACGTGCGCCTGGACGACCCGGACAACAGCGGCACGCTGCCCGGCGAACTGCGTCGCTGGAGCGAGCGCCTGGACGTCGGCGAAATCCACCTCACCGAGTGCGGCGAATACCGTGTGGAGCGGGCCCTGGCGGAGAGCGGCCTGCCCATCGTCTGGTACGACGATGATCGTTTCCTGTGCAGCCGCCGCGACTTCGCGCGCTGGGCCGGTGGCCGCCGCCAGCTGCGCATGGAGCTGTTCTATCGGGAGATGCGCCGGCGCACCGGCCTGCTCATGGAGCCTGACGGCACGCCCGCCGGTGGGGACTGGAACTATGACGAGGAGAATCGCAAGCCGCTGCCGCGCAAGGTGAAGGCGCCGATGCCGCCGCACTTCCCGGCCGACGCCCTTACGCGCGAGGTGCTGGACCTGGTCCAGGCCCGCTTCTCCCATCACTACGGCACCCTCAGCGCCTTCGACTACCCGGTGACCTTTGAAGCGGCGGACGCGCTCTGGCGGCACTTCCTCGACTTCGGCCTGGCGGCCTTCGGGGACTATCAGGACGCCATGGCCAGCGGCGAGCCCTTCCTCTTCCACGCCCGCATCAGCGCGGCCCTGAACATCGGCCTGCTGGACCTGCGCCAGCTCTGCGCCGATGTCGAGAGCGCCTGGCGCCGGGGCGAGGTGCCACTGAACGCGGCGGAAGGCTTCATTCGGCAACTCATCGGTTGGCGCGAGTACGTGCGGGGCATCTACTGGCTGCAGATGCCGGACTACGCCGAGCGCAACGCCTTCGGCAACAGCCGGCGCCTGCCGGAGTTCTACTGGACCGGCGACACCCGCATGAACTGCATGCGCCAGGCGATCGGCCAGACCCTGGAGCATGCCTATGCCCACCACATCCAGCGGCTGATGGTGACCGGCAACTTCGCCCTGCTGGCGGGCATCCTGCCCAAGGACATCTGCGACTGGTACCTGGCGGTGTACATGGACGCCTTCGACTGGGTCGAACTGCCCAACACCCTGGGCATGGTGATGCACGCCGACGGCGGGTACCTGGGCTCCAAGCCCTATTGCGCCAGCGGCCAGTACATCAAGCGGATGTCCGACTACTGCGGCGACTGCCACTACAAGGTCAGCGAGAGCACCAGCGAGCGTGCCTGCCCCTTCAATGCGCTCTACTGGCACTTCCTCATGCGCCACCGCCCGCAACTGCGCGGCAACCATCGCCTGGGCATGGTCTATCGAAATCTGGAGCGCATGGATGAAGCCAGGCAACAGGCGCTTTGGCAGCGGGGTGAGACATTGCTCGCCCGGCTCGACGCGGGTGAGGCCCTGTGAAGAAATCCGAGCTGCCGCAGAAGTTGTGCGCCACCTGCGGCCTGCCCTTCACCTGGAGGAAGAAGTGGGCCCGCTGCTGGCACGAGGTGCGCCACTGCTCGGAGCGCTGCCGCCGTCGGCGATCCCGAGGAGCGGCCCGTGATTCCGTCCGATAACCGCACCGAACCCGGTGTGGCAAATTGACGTAATTAACTGGTTAGTACATTTTCTAGGTCATCCAGTCCGGCGCCTCGATCCGGACCAGAACAACAATGGAGACCTGCTGTAATGACCCGCACCGTCCTGGTGCTCAACGGCCCGAACCTCAACATGCTCGGCACCCGTGAGCCCGCCACCTATGGCCATGAAACCCTCGCCGATATCGCCGACCAGTGCGTTCGCACCGCCGCCGGCCTCGGCTTCGAGGTGGATTTCCGCCAGACCAACCATGAAGGCGAACTGATCGACTGGATCCACCAGGCCCGCGGCCGCTGCGCCGGCATCCTGATCAATCCCGCCGCCTGGACCCACACCTCCGTCGCCCTCCGCGACGCCCTGGTGGCCGCCGAACTGCCGGTCATCGAAGTGCACCTGTCCAACGTCCACAAGCGCGAGGCGTTCCGTCACCACTCCTTCGTCTCCGCCATCGCCGTCGGCGTCATCTGCGGTCTTGGCAGCCAGGGCTACAGCCTGGCCCTCCAGCACTTCGGCCAACTGTTCAGCAAGGGGTGAGCACCATGTCCAACCACCAGAATTCCGTGCTGGCGGGCCTCATCGGCTCCGGCATCCAGGCCTCCCGTACCCCGACCCTGCACGAGCGTGAAGGCGACGCCCAGGGGCTGCGCTATCTCTATCGGCTGATCGACCTGGACGCCCTCGCGCTCGACAGCACCGCCCTCCCCGACCTGCTGAGCGGCGCCGAGCGGATGGGGTTCACCGGCCTCAACATCACCTTCCCCTGCAAGCAGGCGATCATTCCGCTGCTGGATGAACTGTCCCCCGAGGCCGCCGGTATCGGCGCGGTGAACACCGTGGTGCTGAAGGACGGCAAGCGCGTCGGCCACAACACCGATTGCCTGGGCTTTGGCGAAGGCTTCCGCCGTGGCCTGCCGGATGTCCAGCGTCGCCAGGTGGTGCAGATGGGCGCCGGCGGCGCCGGCTCAGCCGTGGCCCACGCGCTGCTGGCCGAAGGCGTCGAGCGCCTGACCCTGTTCGAGGTGGACGCCGCCCGTGGCCAGGCGTTGGTGGACAACCTCAACCAGCACTTCGGCGCCGGCCGCGCCGCGCTGGGCACCGACCTGGCCAACGCCATGGCCGAAGCCGACGGCCTGGTGAACACCACGCCCATCGGGATGGCCAAGCTGCCGGGCAGCCCGGTGCCGGCGGAACTGCTGCGAGCCGACCTCTGGGTGGCGGAGATCATCTACTTCCCGCTGGAAACCGAGTTGCTGCGCGATGCCCGCGCCATCGGTTGCCGCACCCTGGACGGCAGCACCATGGCGGTGTTCCAGGCGGTGAAGGCTTTCGAGCTCTTCAGCGGGCGAAACGCCGATGCCCAGCGCATGATGGAACACTTCGCCAGCATGAACGCCTGACGGGTCAGGCCCGCCCCCGCAGCCCGGATGGAGTCCGGGCTTGAGGCATCTTCCGCCTGTAGGAGCCGGCTTGCCGGCGAAGGGCGCGGCCCCGTTCGCGAGCAAGCTCGCTCCTACAGGCTGCGTTCGCAGGATGGCGTAGAGCGAAGCGAAACCCATCGAGGCCCCGGCTTCGTAGGAGCCGGCTTGCCGGCGAATGGCGCGGCCCCGTTCGCGAGCGAGCTCGCTCCTACCGGCTGCGTTCGTAGGATGGCGTAGAGCGAAGCGAAACCCATCGAGGCCCCGGATTCGTAGGAGCCGGCTTGCCGGCGAATGGCGCGGCCCCGTTCGCGAGCGAGCTCGCTCCTACCGGCTGCGTTCGTAGGATGGCGTAGAGCGAAGCGAAACCCATCGAGGCCCCGGATTCGTAGGAGCCGGCTTGCCGGCGAAGGTTCGCGAGCGAGCTCGCTCCTACAAGCCCGCAGTTCGGATGGAATCCGGGCCAGCCATTTCCCGCGCCGCGCTATCCCAAGGTGCCGGCACGGCCTGACGCGGGTCAGGCCTGGAGGTAGCGCAGCACCGAGTCGCAGATCATCGCCTTGTGCCGCGCCTTGACCGCCTCGTCGGTGAGGTCGATCTGGAAGATCTGGCCGAAGGTGTTGCGATTGGACACCCGGTAGAAGCAGAAGGAACTGATGAGCAGGTGCAGGTCCAGGGGCTCGATGCCCTGGCGGAACAGCCCCTCGGCCTGTCCGCGCTGAAGGATCTCGCCCATGGCGTCGAGGATGTTGGTGCTCATGGTGCGGATGGTCTTGGACTGCCGGACGAACTCGCCGTAATGGATGTTCTCGATGGAGACGATGCGGACGAAGTCGACGTTGCGGTCGTGGTGGTCGAAGGTGAACTCCACCAGCCGCTGGATGGCCTCGCGAGGGCCCAGTTCGGCCAGGTGCAGCTTGCCTTCGGTGCTGCGGATATCGCCGTAGAGCTTCTCCAGCACTTCCAGGTAGAGCTGCTCCTTGCTGCCGAAGTAGTAGTAGATCATCCGCTTGGAGGTGTGCATGCGCTCGGCGATGGCGTCCACGCGGGCACCGGAAAGGCCCTGCTGGACGAACTCGGCGATGGCCGCCTGGAGGATGTTCTCGCGGGTCTTCTCGGGGTTGTTCTTGCGCCCTTTTCGGGGGGCTTCGGCGGGCAGTTCGGGGAGTTCGGTACTTGTTGTCATCGTCGGCTCACGGCCAGTAGAAACTGGCGTCGATTATGGGCTGGGGCGCAACCCGAAGGAAGCCCGGCGCACTGGGCGCGCCGGACCTCCCCTGCCCTACAGCCTGGCCTTGGGGATGGCGCCGCTGCGGGCCTTGGCCATGGCCGCCAGGCGTACCGCGACGTTGGCGGCGCCATAGCCTGCATAGCCATTCTTGCGCTGGAGGATCTCGAAGAAGAATCGGCCTTCGAAGGGCTCGGTGTAGACGTGGAACAGCTCGCCGCCCTGGGCGTCCCGGTCGTAGAGGACGTTGTAGTAGGCCAGTTCGCTGAGGAATTCGTCGTCGAAGTCGAAGCGCGCCGCCAGGTCGTCGTAATAGTTGAGCGGGATGTCCAGCAGCGGCACGCCCGCCTCCTTGGCGCGGCTGACCTCGGCGAAGATGTCCTCGCAGGAGAAGGCGATGTGGTGGGCGCCGGATCCCCGATAGCTGGACAGGGCGTGGGAGATGGCGGTGTTGCGGTTCTCCGAGATGTTCAGCGGCAGGCGGATGCTGCTGCAGCGGCTGCGCAGGGCGCGACTCTTCACCAGTCCGTAGGGGTCGGGCAGGACCACTTCGTCGTCCGCCTCGAAGTCCAGCACGGTCTTGTAGAACAGCACCCAGCTGTCCAGGCCATCGGCCGGCAGGGCCAGCGCCATGTGGTCGATGCGGTCCAGCTCGCCGGTCTGTACCGCCGCCGGATCGAGGATGAAGTCGCTGTCGTAGATGGTCTGCCCGGCCGGCGCCTGCTCCACCAGGTAGATCAGGCTGCCATCGGGGGCGCGCACGGCGGGAATCTCCCGCTCGTTGGGGCCGACCAGGCCACGGAAGGGTTGGCCCTTGAACTCCCGGGCGCGTTCCAGCGCGCGGGTGCTGTCGCTCACCCGCAGCGCGGTGGCGCAGAGGGACGGACCGTGGGATTCGAAGTACCCGTGGGCGAAGGAATAGGGCTCGGCGTTGAGGACGATGTTGATGTCGCCCTGGCGCAGCAGGCTCACGTCCTTGGAACGGTGCTTGCCGGCGCGGGCGAAGCCCAGGCGCTCCAGCCAGCTGGCCAGCTTGGCGCCCTGGGCTTCGTCCACGGCGAATTCGAGGAACTCCACACCGTCGTAGCGGCTGGCGGGCGGCGGCGAGAAGAGGATGTCCAGGTTCGCCGGCGGCGTCGGGTCGCGCTCCAGCAGCGCGCGGGTCTTCTCTTCGAGGTAGAGCAGCGAACGCAGGCCGTCGGCGGCGTTGCCCCGGGGCGGCGCGGCGCGGAAGCCGTCGTTGAAGATCTCCAGGGACAGCGGGCCGCGATAGCCGCTGCGCAGGATCGGGGCCAGGAAGCCCGGCAGGTCGAACTCGCCCTGGCCGGGGAAGCAGCGGAAGTGCCGGCTCCATTCCAGCACGTCCATCTGCAGGAGCGGCGCATCGGCCATCTGCACGAAGAAGATCTTGTCGCCGGGAATCTCGGCGATACCGGCGGGGTCGCCCTTGATCGAGAGGGTGTGGAAGCTGTCCAGCAGCACGCCGAGGGCCGGGTGGTCGGCCTGGCGCACCAGGTTCCAGACCTGCTGCCAGCTGTTGACGTGGCGCCCCCAGGCCAGGGCTTCGTAGCCGATCCGCAGCTTGCGCGCGCCGGCGCGTTCGGCCAGCAGGCGCAGGTCATCCACCAGGATGCGCTCGTCGGACAGGGCGTCGGCCTGGACGTTGCTGCACACCAGCACCAGGTCCGTGCCCAGTTCTTCCATCAGGTCGAACTTGCGCTCGGCGCGGTCGAGGTTCTTCTGCAGGCGGTCGCGGCGGCAGCCCTCGAAGTCGCGGAACGGCTGGAACAGGGTGATGGCGATGCCCAGGTCCGCGCACATCTGGCGGATCTCCCGGGGGCTGCCGGCGTAGTACAGGAGGTCGTTCTCGAAGATCTCGACTCCGTCGAACCCGGCGGCGGCGATGGCCTCGAGCTTTTCCGGCAGGGTACCGCTCAGGGAGACGGTGGCAATGGAACGCTGCATGTTCAGCTCCTCGTGGGTGGGCGCCGGCTCGGTGGTCCGGGGGCATGGGTGACGCCCCCGGCAGGGCTGTGGGAGCGAGTTCGTTCGCGACTGAATCCACTCCCACGAAAGCGGACCGTACGGCTTGTTTTCGTAGCTGGATCGATTATTCGCGCGTAAAGTCAGCCCAGCAATTCAATATGTACGAACCAGTTAGTTTTGTGTTCGATTAACGAACAAAAGGCCGGTTATCGAATTGACGCTTTTTCGATCACTGCGCAACATGATTTCCACGTTGCAGCCAAACCGCCGGGTGGACCCACTGCCAGCCCAGTCGCCCGAACGGACCTGCGATCACAACCAGGCGTCACGACATAACAATTTCAAGAAACGGGTAACAGCTCATGCTCACTACCAGCTACCTGAACGAAACCCCTCCCTCCCGCCGGCTTGCCTCGGCATCCAGATCGAGTGCGACAGCCACGTCGCCCCTCTGACCTGACTCCCTGACACACCCCGGACGGCGTTCGCCGGGCCGCTCCCACGGAGCCCCGCTACCGCCAGCGTGCTCGCGTACCCACCCGGCCCGGCGCCAGGGGAACGCGTGTCCGGCTACCTAACAAAAACAACGGAGACAACGATGGCTACCTCCTCCTCACAAGCCAAGAAAGCAACCGCCAGCGGTTGGATCGGGTCCGCACTCGAGTACTACGATTTCTTCATCTATGCCCAGGCGGCAGCGCTGATCTTCCCGCAGATCTTCTTCCCCAACACCGACCCCAAGATGGCCATCATCGCCTCCCTGGCGACCTACGGCGTTGGCTACCTGGCCCGTCCGGTGGGGGCCTTCGTGCTTGGCCACTGGGGCGACACCCGTGGCCGCAAGAACGTCCTGCTGCTGTGCATGTTCCTGATGGGCATTTCCACCATGGCGGTGGGCCTGCTGCCGACCTACCACGACATCGGCATGCTCGCGCCCATCCTGCTGGTACTGCTGCGCCTGGTTCAGGGCTTCGCCGTGGCCGGCGAGATCTCCGGTGCCAGCTCCATGATCATGGAGCACGCCCCCTTCGGGCGACGCGGCTACTATGCGAGCTTCACCCTCCAGGGCGTGCAGGCCGGCCAGGTGATGGCGGCGGCGGTGTTCCTGCCCCTGGCCTACTTCATGCCCAGTGAGGCCTTCAACGAGTGGGGCTGGCGGATTCCGTTCCTGATGAGCGCCTTCGTCCTGGTGGCCGGCTTCATCATCCGTCGCGAAGTCCATGAAACCCCGGCCTTCGTCCAGGAAGAGAGCCAGCACAAGGTCGCCAAGTCTCCGGTGTCCGAAGCCTTCCGCCACAGCTGGAAGCACATGGTGCTGGTGATGTTCATGGCCCTGATGAACGTGATCCCGGTGGTCGCCACCATCTTCGGTGCCGCCTACGCCGTTCAGCCCGCCTACGGCATCGGCTTCGACAAGAGCGTCTACCTGTGGATTCCGGTGGTGGGCAACATCGTCGCCGTGCTGGTGATCCCCTTCGTCGGCAACCTCTCCGACAAGATCGGCCGTCGTCCGACCATGATCGCCGGCTGCCTGGGGTCCGGCCTGCTGGCCTTCGGTTACCTCTACGCCATCAGCATCCAGAACGTACCGCTGGCCTTCGGCTTGTCGATCCTGATGTGGGGCATGGTCTACCAGGGCTACAACGCGGTATTCCCGAGCTTCTTCCCGGAGCTGTTCCAGACCCGCTACCGCGTTTCCGCCATGGCCATCGCGCAGAACATCGGCACCATGCTGACCGCCATGCTCCCGGCCCTGTTCGCCGCCGTCGCCCCGCCCGGCTCGGACAACATCCCGGTGGTGATCGGCAGCCTGGCCTTCATCATCACCTGCGTCTGCGCCCTGGCCGCCTACCTGGCTCCGGAAACCCATCGCCTGGCCATGGACGACCTTGGCGACCCCGACGCCAAGCCGATGGACAAGGTCCAGTACGACGCCAGTCGCGAAAGCAGCATGCGCGCCGTCAGCCACTGATCCCATCCCACCGATCCACCAGGAAGGCCCCTCGCGGGGCCTTCCTGCTTTTCCGTCCGGCACTTTCGATGGCGTGATCGGCACCGCCTGGCTCATGCCTTGCGTTGCATCCAGGCGGCGCCCAGGCCGCTGAGGCAGATGATGGCGATGCCGGCCAGGGTGCTGGCCTCCGGCGTGTGGGAAAAGACCAGGAAGCCCAGCAGGCCGGCGAAAACGATCTGGCAATAACCGAAGGGAGCCAGCAGCGCGGGGGCGGCGTGACGGAAGGCCTGGGTCAGCAGCAGGTGCGCGGTCATTCCGGCGGCCCCCAGGGCCAGCAGCAACAACCACCCTTCCCAGTTCGGCAATTGCCAGAAGAACGGCACCAGGGCGCTCATCACCAGGGTGTTGCACAGCCCGGCGAAGAAATTGCTGGTGGTGGGGCTGTCGTGGGGCGCCAGCTTGCGGGTGAGCAATTGATAGAAGCAGAAGCCCAGGGCCGAACCGAGGGGAAAGAGGATGGCCGGGGTAAAGAGCTCGCCGCCCGGATGGACGATCACCAGCACCCCGATAAAGCCCATCACCACCGCCAGCCACTGCACCAGGCTGACCCTCTCCCCCAGCAGCGGCACCGAAAGCGCGGTCACCAGCACGGGGGCGAGGAAGTTGACCGCCGTGGCTTCCGCCAGGGGAATGAATTGCAGGCCGGCGGTGAACAGCAGGCTGGTGCTCAGCAGACTCAGTGCCCGCAGCACCTGCAGCCCCGGACGCCGGCTGCGAAGGACCCGCAGGCCGGCCCTGGGCAGGAAGATGCCGGCCATCAACAGGGTGTGCACCAGGTAGCGCGCCCAGACCACCATGATGACCGGGTAGAGGCCGCCGAGGTATTTGGACAGGGCGTCATGCCCGGCGAAGAGGAAAGTGGCCAACACCACCAGCAGGATGCCCCGCAACGGTTGGTTGGCCCCGGACAGCGGCGTACTGGCGGCCATGGTCGTCCTGAAGAAAAAGCGCGGCCCAGCCGGCCGCGTGAAAGGGGGAGTCAGATGCGCTGGAGCAGTGCCCGGGTCTTGTCCAGCGCCGTACGGGCCCGCGCCTCGGCACTGACGCCCTGCTCCATCAGTTGCCGGGTCGGGATTTCCAGGCTCAAGGGGACGTGCGCCGGCAGCGTTCGCAGCAGGCCCGCCAGGTCGCAGTCGCCATCGCCGGGAAAGCGGCGTTCATTGCGCGCCTGGCGGAGGATTTCCTCCATGTCGTCGGGGCGCGGACCGGCGACGTCGCAGAGTTGCGCGTAGCGCAGACGTGCCGGCGCCACCTGCGCCAGGTCCTCCAGCCGCGAGCCGGAGCGATTGAAATGGAAGGCGTCCACCAGGATGGCGCCGCCGGGATGGCCGGCGTTCTCGACGATGCGCCGGGCCTGGGTGAGGTCGCGGGCGTCGGTCCAGGGCATGAACTCCAGGCTCGGGTGGATGCCGAAACGGGACGCCAGCTCGCACAGGGCCGCGAAATTCTCCGTCAGGCGCGCTTCGTCGGCGTCATTGCCGGCCACCAGTAGCTCGCGGGCACCGAACGCCGCACCGGCCTCCAGCACCGCTTCGAAGTCGCTGACACGGGTCTCCGCCTTGAGCCGGAGGATCTCGATATCCAGCACCTTCACCCCGGTGTCGCGAAGGCGATCGAGGGTCTGGCGTCGCAGCGCGGCATCGGCCACCAGCGGGAAGTGGTGCTCTTCGGGCGTGGCCGGCACCAGGCGCAGGCCCACGTGGCTGTAGCCGGTGCGCGCAGCCACTTCCACCATTTCGGGCGGGGAAAGTTCGAGGACGGTCAAGGCGGCCAGGGAGAAGATTCGCTCGGTCATCTGCTACTCGGAATCAGGTTCCAGAATCTGTTTAGCGATATTTAGAACATGGTTCCGTTTTTGTGCAAGAAGAAAATGCGACCGCCTGGCGGCCATGCCGTTCGGCATGGGGACCCTGAGGGGGAAGCGAGCAGGAAGCCTCCCGTCGTTCGTCCGCAAGCGGGCTCCTTCAGCCCTTTGCTCGGGGAGTCAGACGAAGAATTCGGACGCCTGGCTGGCGGCCGACAGCTCCTCGACGGCGGCCAGCAGCAGCGGCGCGACCTCATGCATGCGGGACTCGGGCAGGCGTGCGGTGGGGCCGGCCACGCTGAGCACGCCGATCGCCCTGCCGCTGCGGGGATCGCGCACCGCCGCCGCCAGGGCCGACATGCCCACCGAGGAGCTTTCCACCACCCAGGCGTAGCCCTGTTCGCGGGCCAGGCGCAGGCGCTCCAGCAACTCGATATTGGAGCGCGGCGCGTTGGGACCGAAGTCGGCGGGGTCGGCGATGCCCTGGCGCTCCACCAGCCCGAGGGCTTCAGCGTCACTGAGGCAGGCCAGCCAGGCATGGCCGGACGCGGTGTAGAACAGGGGCGCCTCGCGGCCCATGTCGGGGTCGTAGCGCAGGCCCGACCGTGCGCCCTGGGACTTGACGATCCAGGTCAGGCTGTCGCCCTCGATCACGCCGAGGCGCACCAGTTCGCCGGTCTCCTGGGCCAGGCGGTCAAGGATCGGCTGCACGATGTCGGCGCCGCTGCTGGCCAGGTAGCGGAACGCCATGGCCACCAGGCGGGTGGACAGCTGGTAACGGCTGTTCTCGGGGTTCTGGCGCACGTACCCCAGGCGGATCAGCTCCGCGAGCATGCGATGGGTCGCGCTTTTCGGAATGTCCAGCTCGTCCGCCAGGGTCTGCATGGGCAGGCCGCGAGGGTCGGTGGTGAGGCGTTCCAGCAGGTTGAAGGCACGTTCGATCTGGCTACCGGCCATGGGGGAAGGGTCCTTGTCGTGTTTCCGGCGATTCTAGAAGACAAGGCCATCGACGTGAAACCTGGAACAGCCTCGGCGGAAGGCGGCTGAGTGACGACGATAATGTACGGACCGGTTAGTTTTTGTTCGATGATCGAACGAAAGCGTCCTTGGCGAATTGAATGACGGGCCTGCGCCACTCACTATCGGCTCCATGTTCGAGGCGCTGCCGCAACCAGCCTGCGACCCCAGCGGCGCCTCGACTTTTCATAAATACAATAAAGGTCCACCACGATGTTCCAGCCCAACAACGCCCATGCCTCCCCGCCCGCCTCAGGGTTCGTCTTCGATTGCGCGTCCTCCTTCGCCTCCGTCGCCCTGGTCCAGTTGGCCGGCGGTGAAACGCTGTGCGGCCGCATGCATCGCTGCATCCAGCGCCTGATCGAGCGCCGCACGGTCCGCTGATCCGCCCGTAATCCCGACGTTCAGTCGTATTCGCGCCCGCGCCGCGAAGGGGCGCCCGCGCACCCGAAAAAACAATCAAGAGGCAAGACAGAGCATGACCCGCACCCGCCACATCTTCGTACCCAGCCTCCTCGCCGCCGCCGTCACCCTGGGCGCCCTGCCCGTCCAGGCCACCGAGGAGTCCGGATTCTTCGAGGACTCCACCGCCACCCTGAACCTGCGCAACTTCTACCTGAACCGGAACTTCGTCGGTGATTCCGCCACCCAGGGCAAGGCCGAGGAATGGACCCAGAGCTTCATCCTCGATTACAGGTCCGGATTCACCCAGGGCCCGGTCGGCTTCGGTGTCGACGCCCTCGGCCTGTTGTCGGTGAAGCTGGATGGCGGCAGGGGCACCAGGGGCACCCAGTTGCTGCCCGTGCATGACGATGGCCGTCCCGCCGACGACTTCGGCCGCCTGGCCGCCGCCGCCAAGATGCGCATCTCCAGGACCGAACTGAAGGTGGGCGAATGGATGCCGGTGCTGCCGATCCTGCGCGCCGACGACGGCCGCTCCCTGCCCCAGACCTTCCAGGGCGGCCAGGTCACCTCGAAGGAGATCGACGGCCTGACCCTCTACGGCGGCCAGTTCCGCCAGAACAGTCCGCGCAACGACGCCAGCCTGGAAGACCTGTCCATGAACGGCAAGGCGGCCTTCACCTCCGACCGCTTCAACTTCGCTGGCGGCGAATACGCCTTCAACGAGAACCGCACCCTGGTCGGCCTCTGGTACGCCGAGCTGGAAGACATCTACCAGCAGCAGTACCTGCAGCTGATGCACAGCCAGCCGGTGGGCGACTGGACCCTGGGCGCCAACCTCGGCTTCTTCAACGGCAAGGAAGACGGCTCGGCGCTGGCCGGCGACCTGGACAACCGCACCTGGTCCGGCCTGTTCTCCGCCAGGTACGGCAGCAACACCTTCTACGTCGGCCTGCAGAAGGTCAGCGGCGATGACGCCTGGATGCGGGTGAACGGCACCAGCGGCGGCACCCTGGCCAACGACAGTTACAACTCCAGCTACGACAACGCCAAGGAGAAGTCCTGGCAACTGCGCCACGACTTCAACTTCGCCGGTGTCGGCATCCCCGGCCTGACCCTGATGAACCGCTACATCAGCGGCGACAACGTGCATGTCGGCGCAGTCACCGATGGCAAGGAATGGGGCCGGGAGTCGGAGCTGGCCTATGTGGTCCAGTCCGGTGCCTTCAAGGCCCTCAGCGTGAAATGGCGCAACTCCAGCATGCGCCGCGACTGGGGCGCCAACACCAGCTTCGACGAGAATCGCCTGATCATCAGCTACCCGCTCTCGCTCCTCTAATCCTTTGGTCCGCGTGCTTTGACCACCCCTTCAGCCCGCCTTATGGCGGGCTTTTTCATGGGGGCGGGAATGCCAGCGGTGTGATTTCCGTTCGCTGACCGGCCACTTGCCGGCACGACGCCTTGGTGCCCACGGACGCCAGACATAGAATACGGAACACAGTTCCATTTTCTAAGGATCACTCTGATGCCTGCCACATCCCCCTCCCCCGCGCCTCTGGAATGCGACCTGCTGGTCATAGGCTCCGGCGCCGCCGGCCTGGCTGCCGCCGTCACCGCCGCCCACCACGGGCAACGGGTGATCCTGGTGGAGAAAGAGCCGGTGTTCGGCGGTGCGACCGCCTGGTCCGGCGGCTGGATGTGGGTGCCGCGCAACCCCCTGGCCCGTCGCGCCGGTATCCGGGAGGACATCGAGCAACCGCGCACCTACCTGCGCCATGAGCTGGGCGAACACTATCGCCCGGAGCTGGTGGATGCCTTCCTGGAACAGGCCCCGCAGATGGTGGAGTTCTTCGAGCGGCACACTGCCCTCAGCTTCGTCGACGGCAATGGCATCCCCGATATGCATGGCGATACACCCGGCGCCGCCACCGGTGGCCATCAGGTGATCGCCGCGCCCTGCGACGGCCGCCTGGTGCTGGACCTGCTGCCCCGCCTGCGCAAGACCATGCGCGAAACCTCCTTCCTGGGAATGCCCATCATGGCGGGCGCCGACCTCGCCGCCTTCCTGTCCATGACCCGCTCGCCGAAAGCCTTCCTTCACGTTACGCGGCGCTTCGCCACGCACCTCTATCACCTGGCCCGCCACGGTCGCGCCATGCACCTGGTCAATGGTGTCGCCCTGGTGGCGCGGCTGGCCCGCTCCGCCGCCGACCTGGGGGTGACCCTGATGGAGTCCAGCCCGGCCCGGCGGCTGCTCCTGGAAGACGGCGCGGTGCGTGGCGCCGTGGTGCTGCGCGATGGCGAGGAACTGGAGATCCGCGCCGGAGCCGTGGTGCTCGCCGCCGGCGGCTTCCCCAACGACGCGGCGCGGCGCAAGGCGCTCTTCCCCCGGGACGCCAGCGGTCAGGACAACCTCGCCCTGCCGCCGGCGTCCTGCTCCGGCGATGGCCTGCGCCTGGGCGAATCCGCCGGTGGCCGGGTCGCCACGGACCTGCGCTCGCCCGTGGCCTGGGCCCCGGTGTCACGGGTGCCCTGGTCCGACGGCAGCTTCGGGCACTTCCCCCACATCATCGACCGGGGCAAGCCGGGGATCATCGGCGTGCTGAAGAACGGCCGGCGCTTCGTCAACGAGGCCGGCGGCTACTACGACTACGTCGACGCCATGCTCCGCGCCGTTCCCGAGGATGAGGAAGCCTGTTCCTGGCTGATCTGCGACCACCGTTTCCAGCGCCGCTACGGCCTAGGGTTCGCCCGGCCGGCGCCGCTGCCGCTCTGGCCACACCTGCGCAATGGCTACCTCAAGCGTGGCCGCACCCTGGTAGAGCTGGCCGAGGCCTGCGGCATCGATGCGGCGGGGCTCACCACCACGGTGGCCGCGTTCAATCACCACGCCCGTCGCGGTGAAGACCCCGAGTTCGGCCGCGGCAGCACCCCGTTCAACCGGCGCAGCGGCGATGCCCTGCACCGGGGGCCCAACCCCTGCGTCGCGCCCATCGAGCGGGGGCCCTTCTACGCCGTGAAGGTGCAGCCGGGCTGCTTCGGCACCTTCGCCGGACTGCGGACCGACGGCCAGGCGCGGGTGCTGAATGACCAGGGCCAGCCGATTCCCGGCCTCTACGCCGCCGGCACCGACATGGCCAGCGCGCTGGGCGGCCACTACCCGTCCGGCGGCATCAACCTCGGCCCGGCCATGACCTTCGGCTACATCGCCGGCCGCCATGCCGCCGGTGTCCACGGCGACGCATAGCGACGCGAAACCCATCAGCGGTGTCGATGGGTTTCGCAGGCTCTACCCATCCTACAAGGCTGCGACGTACAGCGAGGCGATAGGGAGTGGGAACCGTAGGATGGTGTAGAGCGAAGCGAAACCCATCAGCGATATCGATGGGTTTCGCAGGCTCTACCCATCCTACAAGGCTGCGACGTACAGCGAGGCGATAGGGAGTGGGAACCGTAGGATGGTGTAGAGCGAAGCGAAACCCAGCAGCGGTGTCGATGGGTTTCGCAGGCTCTACCCATCCTACAAGGCTGCGACGTACAGCGAGGCGATAGGGGGCGGGAACCGTAGGATGGCGTAGAGCGAAGCGAAACCCATCAGCGATGTCGATGGGTTTCGCAGGCTCTACCCATCCTACAAGGCTGCGACGTACAGCGAGGCGATAGGGAGCGGGAACCGTAGGATGGGGTAGAGCGAAGCGAAACCCATCAGCGATATCGATGGGTTTCGCAGGCTCTACCCATCCAATTACAAGCCCCCCAACGATGACCCCCCGACAAAAAACGCCGCCCGGATGCGTGGTCCGGGCGGCGTCCTGGTGTTGCTCGGGGGTCAGCCCTGGAGCGATTCCACGCCCAGCTCGTCCCACACGGCCTCGGCCAGGTGGAAGGTGGCGTTGGCGGCGGGAATGCCGCAGTAGATGGCGCTCTGCATCAGGACTTCCTTGATCTCCTCGCGGGTCACGCCGTTGTTCTTGGCGGCCCGCAGGTGCAGCTTGAGCTCGCCTTCGCGGTTCATGCCGATGAGCATGGCGATGGTGATCAGGCTGCGGGTATGGCGCGGCAGGCCCGGGCGGGTCCAGATATCACCCCAGGCATGGCGGGTGATCATTTCCTGGAACTCTTCGTTGAAGGGCGTGAGGTTCTGCAGGCTGCGGTCCACGTGGGCGTCGCCCAGCACCGCGCGGCGGACCTGCATGCCGGCTTCGTAGCGTTCTTTCTCGTCCATTGCGGGCTCCGGATCGGGGGCGGTGCGCATGGCGCACCCTACGGCGAGGTAGGGTGCGCCGCGCGCACCAGCGAGTTCACTGAGTGAGGAAGTCCAGCACGCGCTGGCTGAAGGCGTCGCCGGCCTGCACGTTGGACAGGTGCGCCGCATGGAACGCCACCAGTTCGGCGCCGGCGATACGTTCCTGCATGAAACGGCCGTGCTCGGTCGTGGTTACCGGGTCGCCGCTGCCGCAGACCACCAGGGTCGGGGCGCTGATGCGGCCGAGCTGCTCGCGGTAGTCGGCATCGCGCACGGCGGCGCAGTTGGCGGCGTAGCCCTGGGGCGAGGTCTGGGCCAGCATGCCGACGATGGGTTCTACCTTCTCCGGCTGCGCCTCGGCGAAGTCAGGGGTGAACCAGCGGGAAATGGAGGCATCACGCAGGTCGCGCATGGCCTGGGCGCCGCCGGCGAGCACGGTGTCGATGCGCGGGTTCCAGACCTCCGGGGTACCGATCTTGGCGGCGGTGTTGCACAGCACCAGGCGCTGGATGCGCTCGGGGGCGTTGATGGCCAGCCACTGGCCGATCAGGCCACCCATGGACAGGCCACAGAAGTGCGCCTTCGGGATATCCAGGGCATCCAGCAGGGCCAGCACGTCGCCGCCCAGTTGCTCGATGCTGTAGGGGCCTTCGCTGACCAGGGACTGGCCGTGGCCACGGGTGTCGTAGCGCAGCACCTGGAAGTGCCGGGTGAAGGCCGGGATCTGCGCGTCCCACATGTGCAGGTCGGTGCCCAGGGAGTTGGACAGGACCAGGACCGGCGCACCGGCCGGGCCTTCGAGGAGGTAGTTCAGATCGCCATCGGCGAGACGTACGGCAGGCATGCAGATCTCCTAGCGCGAAAGGTTCTTGTGTTCGGCGAGGGCACGGTCCACCCAGCGGCGGGCCTGTCCCAGGTAATGGGCCGGGTCGAGCAGGCGGTCCAGCTCGGCGGCGGAAAGTTGCGCTGTGACTTCGGCGTTGGCGCCGAGCACCGCGCGCAGGTGGGCGCCCTCCTTCACGGCCTGGCGGCAGCACTGCTCCACCAGGTGATGGGCGGCGTCGCGACCGATGCGCTGGGCCAGCTCGATGCTCACCGCTTCGGCCAGCACCAGGCCCTGGGTCAGCTCCAGGTTGCGGCGCATGCGCGGGGCGTCCACTTCCAGGCCAGGCACCACCAGCAGCGCCTGCTGCAGGGCACCGGAGACCAGGCAGCAGAGTTCCGGCAGGCTTTCCCATTCGGCATGCCAGAGGCCGAGGCTGCGCTCGTGTTCCTGGGGCATGGCGGCGAACAGGGTGGACACCAGGCCCGGCGCGCGGGTGGCGGCGCCGATGAGCACGGCGGCGCTCACCGGGTTGCGCTTGTGGGGCATGGTGGACGAGCCGCCCTTGCCCGGCGCGGCGGGTTCGAAGACCTCCCCGGCCTCGGTCTGCATCAGCAGGCTGAGGTCGCGCCCCAGTTTGCCGAGGGAGCCGGCGATCAGCCCCAGCAGGCTGGCGAGTTCCACCAGGCGATCACGCTGGGTGTGCCAGGGCTGGTCGGGCAGGTTCAGTCGAAGCTCGATGGCCAGGGCCTCGGCCACCGGCCAGGCCTGCTCGCCCAGGGCGGCGAGGCTGCCGGAGGCACCGCCGAACTGCAGGCACAGCAGGCGCGGCTTGAGTTCGGCGAGGCGCTGGCGATGGCGGGTGACCGCGCCCAGGACGCCGGCCAGCTTCATGCCGAGGGTCACGGGCGTGGCCTGCTGCAGCCAGGTGCGGCCGGCCAGCGGGGTGTCGGCGTGGCGCTCGGCCTGGAGCGCCAGGGCATCGCCCAGGGCCGCGAGGTCGGCCTCGATCAGGTTGAGGGCGGCACGCAGTTGCAATACCAGTCCACTGTCCATGGCGTCCTGGCTGGTGGCGCCCAGGTGGACGTAACGCTCGGCCTCGGGACTGGCGGCCGCGATGCGTTTGCCCAGGGCCTTGACCAGCGGGATGGCGGAGTTGCCCGCCGTGGCGATGGCCACCGCCAGGGCGGAAAAGTCGTAGAGCTCGGCGCGGCAGGCGGCCTCGATGGGCGCGACGGCCTCGCGGGGGATCAGCCCCACGCGCGCCTCGGCCCGGGCCAGGGCGGCCTCGAAATCCAGCATTCCCTGGACCCGGCCCTGGTCGCAGAAGATCGCGCGCATGGCCGGCGCGGTGAAGTAGGTATCGAAGAGTTGGTTGCTCGGGCTGTTCAAGCCAGTGCTCCGGAATGCGGGATGGTGATTCGTTTTATAGCAGCCGGCCGTTCGGGGCCAGCCTTTGCGCGGAATGGCCGGTGCGCACGGCGCACCCTACGTAGGGTGTGCCGTGCGCACCAGGCGGAGTCAGACGCGCTCGATGGCGAGGGCCAGTCCCTGACCTACCCCGACGCACATGGTGGCCAGGCCCAGCTTGCCGCCGGATTTCTCCAGCTGGTGCAGCGCGGTCTGCACCAGGCGCGCGCCGCTGGCACCCAGGGGGTGGCCGAGGGCGATGGCGCCGCCGTTGGGGTTGACCTTGTCGCTGTCGTCGGCCAGGCCCAGCTCACGCATCACGGCCAGGCCCTGGGCGGCAAAGGCTTCGTTCAGCTCGATCACGTCGAACTGGTCGATGCCCAGGTTCAGGCGCTCCAGCAGCTTGCGCACCGCCGGCACCGGGCCGATGCCCATGACGCGCGGCGCGACGCCGGCGCTGGCCATGCCGAGCACCTTGGCGCGCGGGGTCAGGCCATGTTTCTTCACGGCTTCGGCGGAAGCGAGGATCAGCGCGACCGAACCATCGTTGACGCCCGAGGCGTTGCCGGCGGTGACGGTCTTGCCCTCGCCGTTGACCGGCTTGAGCCTGGCCAGGGCTTCCAGGGTGGTGTCCGGACGCAGGTGCTCGTCCTGGTCCACCACGGTTTCACCCTTCTTGCCCTTGATCACCACCGGGACGATTTCCTCGGCGAAGAAGCCTTCGGCCTGGGCGCGACCGGCGCGCTGCTGGCTGCGCAGGGCGAACAGGTCCTGGTCGGCGCGGGAAACCTGGTAGTCGTCGGCCACGTTGTCAGCGGTCTGCGGCATGGCGTCGACGCCGTACTGGGCCTTCATCAGCGGGTTGATGAAACGCCAGCCGATGGTGGTGTCTTCGATCTTCTGGGTGCGGCCGAAGGCGCTGTCGGCCTTGCCCATCACATAGGGCGCGCGGGACATGGATTCCACGCCGCCGGCGACGGCCAGTTCCATCTCGCCCGAGGCGATGGCGCGGAACGCGGTGCCCACCGCGTCCATGCCCGAGGCGCAGAGACGGTTCAGGGTCACGCCCGGGATGCTGTCCGGCAGGCCCGCCAGCAGCAGCGCCATGCGCGCCACGTTGCGGTTGTCCTCGCCGGCCTGGTTGGCGCAGCCGAGGAAGACTTCGTCCAGTTGGTCCCATTTGACCTGCGGGTTGCGTTCCACCAGGGCTTTCAGCGGGACGGCGGCCAGGTCGTCGGCGCGAACCGGGGCCAGCCCGCCGCCGAAGCGACCGATGGGCGTGCGGACGGCGTCGCAGATGAAGACGTCGCGGCTCATTCCTCACCCCCTTGCTGGCCGTGGGCCGCGGCGGTGCGGGCCTCCAGGGCACGCAGGGCGCTCAGCTCCACCTCGTTGGGGGCAAGGGTCTCGCCCACCTGGTCGGCGAAGCGGATGGCCCAGCCGGTGTTGGCCACCACCTGCTCGCGGGTCACGCCCGGGTGCAGCGAGGTGACGATGAACTCGTTGGTGCCGGCTTCCGGCTCCATGATGCAGAGGTCGGTGATGATGGCCACCGGGCCCTTGCCGGGCAGGCCCAGTTGCTGGCGGTGGTCGCCGCCTTCACCGTGGCCCACGGAGGTGATGAAGGCCAGCTTGTCGACGAAGGTGCGATGGGACTGCTTGAGGATGATCAGCACTTCCTTGGCGGAGCCGGCGATTTCCGGCGCGCCGCCGGCACCCGGCAGGCGAACTTTCGGGTTGTGGTAGTCGCCGATCACGGTGGTGTTGATGTTGCCGAAACGGTCCACCTGGGCGGCACCGAGGAAGCCCACGTCGATGCGGCCACCCTGCAGCCAATAGCGGAAGATCTCGCCGGTGGGGACCACGGTGTCGGCGGTCTCGGCCAGTTCGCCGTCGCCGATGGACAGCGGCAGTACGCTGGGCTTGGCGCCGATGGGGCCGGATTCGTAGATCAGGACCACGTCCGGGGACGAGGTCAGGCGGGCCAGGTTGGCGGCCTTGGACGGCAGGCCGATGCCGACGAAGCAGACGGCGCCGTTCTTCAGGCGGCGGGCGGCCGCCACGGTCATCATTTCATTGGTGCTGTACTGGGCGCTCATCACTTGGCCTCCGCAATCTTCTGCTGGAACTGGGCGAAATCCTCGGTGCCACGGATGTATTCGTCGATCCAGGCGGTGAAGGTCTCGCGGTCACGGGCGATGGGGTCCCAGGCCTGGTAGAAGCGGTTGTCGCGCTCGTAGTAGCCGTGGGCGTAGGACGGGCTGGCGCCGCCGGGGACGTGGCACACCGCGGTCAGGGCCCAGGTCGGCAGGACGCAGGCGTTCATCGGCGCGTTGATGTCGTCGACGATCTCTTCCACGGTGACGATGCAGCGCTTGGCCGCCAGGGCCGCTTCCTTCTGCACGCCGAGGATGCCCCAGAGCAGCACGTTGCCCTTGCGGTCGGCCTTCTGCGCGTGGATCACGGTGACATCCGGGCGTACCGAGGGAACGGCCGCCAGCTTTTCACCGGTAAAGGGGCACTCGATGAACTTGATGTTCGGGTTGACCTTCGGCAGGTCGGAGCCGGCGTAGGCGCGCAGCAGCGCGAACGGCAGGCCCGAGGCGCCGGCGACATAGGCGTTGGCCATGTCGGCGTGGCTGTGTTCGTCGATTTCCAGGGCGTTCGGCCACTGCTTCTCGACGGCGTCGCGCAGGCGGTGCAGCGAGCCGACGCCGGGGTTGCCACCCCAGGAGAAGGTCAGCTTGCGGGCGCAACCGGCACCGATCAGCAGGTCATAGACCAGGTCGGGCGTCATGCGCACCAGGTGCAGGTCTTTCTTGCCCTGGCGGATGATCTCGTGGGACGCGGCAGTGGGAATCAGATGGGTGAAGCCTTCGAGGGCTACCTTGTCGCCGTCGTTGATGAAGCGCTCGACGGCCTCGCGGAGGGAAATGATTTCAGCCATGGTCGATCTCGTGTTGTTATCCAGGGCGTGGGTGCGCCGGGTGATGTGAAGGTACCCCCGCCATTCCCGGCAAACAATCCGATAATCGACTATTGGTTCGATTATCGAACGAATGTGTCGCCTGCTAACGAAGTGCCCGATTCGCCCAGGGTGCCCTGCCTCGTACCTCGGTAACGGCCCCCTCGCCTCGCCCCGGCTACAGCAGCTCCACCATCCGCTGCGCCAGGTGCCGCTGCCCTTCCAGCCGCTGCACGATGCGTTCGACGATCTCCACCCGCGCCGCCGCGCCCTCGCGCATCTCGCCCATGGCCGCGAGCGCCGTGGCGGACCTTTCCAGGCCTGCGCGGGTGGAGCCGTTGGCCTGTTCCATCCCCGCCCTCGCCTCTTCGGCGGCCTTCTGCAACCCCTCGGCGATCAGGCGGATCTGTCCGCTGGACTCGTTGGCCCGCAGGGAGAGGTTGCGCACCTCGTCCGCCACCACCGCGAAACCCCGGCCATGGCTGCCGGCACGCGCGGCTTCGATGGCGGCGTTGAGCGCCAGGAGGTTGGTCTGGCGGGCGATGTCCTGGATGCTGCCGACGATGGCGCCGATGCGCATGGACTGGGCGCCCAGTTCATTGAAGACCTGGCCGACGTGGCTCATGTAGGCGTCCAGCTCGGCGATGACGGCCGCAGTGGACTGCAGGCTGTCGGCGCCGAGCTGGACCTTCTCCCCGGCCGCGCGGGCCAGCTGGTTGGCGTACTGCATATCGGCTTCGCAGTGCTGGATGGCCTCCAGCAGTTCGCACAGCGGTCCCTGCAACGGCGGGGTCCGCTGCGCCGTCGGCACGGGGGGTGCCGCAACCTCGACGGGGGATGCCGGCACCAGCACCGGCACCTCCACCCGGACCTCCACCTCCCGGGGCGCGGCCCCCTGGTAGGCGAGCCCGCCCATGGCGATCAGCGCGAGGCCGACGCCCAGCAGCCAGGGGTTCAGGATCAGGTAGGCCAAGAGGCACGAAAGGCCGCCACTGCCAAGAAGCAGTGCGGCCAGGGTCTTGCGGGGCATGGGATGGATTTCCTTCTGGCATGGCTGGAGACAAAGATCTGTGGGGGCGAATTCATTCGCGAAGGGCAGCGAAGCTGCCCCTTGGGCCTGAACAACACAGTCCTGCGGACTGTTTCGCCAATGCACTCACCCCCACAGGTAAAGCGGGCCGTGTCCCTGCCGGGCCACGGCGGTCGGTCTTAGAAGAGCGTCCAGGTGTAGGACAGGATCAGCCGGTTCTCGTCGATGTCGGTGCGGTAGTTGGAGCGCGCGGTGACGTTGCGCACCCGCACGCCCAGGCCCTTGAGGGCGCCGCCCTGGACCACGTAGCTCAGGTCCAGGTCGCGCTCCCAGTCCTTGCCTTCGTACCCCAGCCCGGTGTCCACATTGTCGCCGGTGATGTAGCGGGTGCTGGCCACCAGGCCGGGCACGCCGAGGGCGGCGAAGTCGTAGTCATAGCGCACCTGCCAGGAACGCTCGTCCGGCGAGGCGAACTCGAAGGTGGGCACCTCGTTGCCCAGCGGGCTGACGTTGGCGAAGACCCGGGGAAAGGCGCTGTCGCCGTACATCGCCTGGTAGCCGAGGTAGAAGGTATGCCCGCCGCGCTTGGCCGAGAGCAGGGAGAAGAAGGCCTGGTTGTCGATCTCGCCGATCAGCTTCTTGCCGTCTTCGGCGGCG